>NZ_JBHZAF010000001.1:114840-942388 GCF_042754085.1 Nocardia sp. NPDC059236 | reverse complement strand
CGCGCCCGGCTGGGTCTTTTCAATCCCTCCTCCCGCCAGAGGCGTTGCGTCCGTTTATGGTTGGTCACCAGTCCTTCACCGCGACACAGCGCATGAGCCTTGCGCCAACCCCACCGCGGATGCTTGCGCGAGATCGCGCGCAATCGCGCCCGCAACGCCTGTTCGATCTCGGTGACCGCCGGCGGTCGCCGTTGCACCGACCGTGACTGCCCGGCCACCGCGCAGGCACGCCGTTGCGATACCCGGAATCGTTGCTGCAGAACCACAACGGCTCTGCGGCGCCGGTCCGGGTTCAGTAGTTTCCCCGGTTCAGTTCCTTGAGCATGTCGATGTCGAGGGCCTGCTCGGCGACCATCTTCTTCAACCGCGCGTTCTCGCGTTCGAGCTCTTTGAGCCGTTTGGCGTCGTCGGATTTCATGCCGCCGTACTGGGCCTGCCAGCGATGCCAGGAGGCCTCGGAAATCTCGAGGTGTTTACACACTTCCTCGATCGAGAATTTCTCACCGAGCAGCTTCTCGCCCTCGCGGAGCTTGCGGATGATCTGCTCGGGAGTGTGTCGTCGTCGCGCCATGTCGTGATCTCGTCCTCCTGCACCCATTCTGGTGCATCAGAACTCCCACAACCGCTGGACCTGCTCAGCGGGCTCCAGTCACAGGGCATGGCCCGTCCTAGCCAGATCCCTATCAAAATGGAGGATGCACACCTGGGTGACCGGGGCGATCGGAACGGCAAGCCGCGATCCGTTGTCGGTGACGACAGACGAGATCGATCAACTGGCCTCAATGATTGAACAGTGGCGGTTGAAGCCATAGTGGGCGCCGATCCACGGCATTTGCAGGAGCATAGTCAGCAGCAGACTGTTGTTGGCGCTGCGTCGAAGGATGAGCTCGAATCAGAGCGGCCAAGCGGCCGTCCTCGGGAAAGCCGCCCGCGGCGCGGCGCAGTCCGCGGCCGACTGCTGCGGCGATCCCTTTGCCATTTCCTGGCTGTTGCCGATGTTCGTCGCGAACAGGCGATGGCAGTGCCGATGCATCTTTCGCGATCTGTTCCGATGAAATATGAAGGACAGCAGTATGATTCATTGCCATTTGATTCAAGACCGCAGCACTCCACGGGACGAGGAAACTGCGACCACTCAGAATCCAGGGGGACGGCGGAACCCGCCGATAACCTCGGCAAGGCACCGCAGGAACTGCACTGCCGTGCGGTCGTGGAGGTAGGGCGCGATCACTTGAATACCGACCGGAAGACCCTGCCGGTTCGCACCGACCGGCGCGACCGCTGCGGGCAAATGGTTGAGCGCCGAGGGCGCCATCCATGCAAGCATCTCGCGATACGGCCGGTCGGTGCCGTCGACCTGCAGTGTTCGTACCGACCAGCCGGGATCCGGTCGATGGTCGTGTGGGAAGGCGGCTGTCGGGCTCACCGGACAAAGGAGCACGTCGAACTCGCGAAAGAACTCTGACCAGCGGCGTCGTGAGTGTTGCCGGCGTTCGTCGAGCCGGTGCCAGTCACGGAAGCGGACCGTCAGGTCGGATGCGAACCCGCCGGTGGCCCCTTCGGCTGTGGCCATCTCCACGAGTCCGGCATACGACTCATCTGGTTCGATCAACCCACTCTGCGCCATCAGTAACGATTGGTAGAGAGCCATCGTCTCCTCGAGTCCGACCGGGCCCTTGCGCTCGACGACGACCGCGCCCTCGGCCCGCACTGCCTCCAGGGCCGTCTCCATGATCGCGACCAGCTCGCTGTCGACGGCGCAGAACGGGTCGTCGAGCCATGCGGCGACCCGGAACTCCCGCAGTGTGCTCGATCTCGCCGGAGGCAGCTCCAGCCGCCACGCCGGGGCGCGGTCGGGGTCCGGCACTGCGAGGACGTCGAGACCAAGATCGAGGTCGTCGGCGTGCCTGCCGAGCGGTCCCAATACCGCCATGTCGAACTCCGCGAGCGTCCCGGGAGCATGTCCCGAGACGCTGCCGTGTCTCGGGACGATTCCGTATGACGGGCGCAGCCCGTACACACCGCAGAAGTGGGCGGGCACCCGAATCGAGCCTGCCGTGTCGCCACCGAGCTCCAGGCCGGTCAAACCCGCGGCGAGGGCGGCGGCGGACCCGCCGGAGGAACCGCCGGGTCCGCGGGTCAGGTCCCAGGGATTGCTCGTGGTTCCGTAGATCTCGTTGTAGGTCTGCCAGTCCCGGGCGTCTTCCGGAAGGTTGGACTTGCCGAAAACGATCGCGCCCGCGTTCTTGAGTTGCGCGACCGAGTCGGCGTCGCAGGTCGAGACATGGTGTCCCCATCTGGTCGAACCACCGGTGGTTCGCATGCCCGCAACTTCGAGACTGTCCTTGATCGTCACGGGCACACCATGCAGGCAGCCGAGCTGCTCGCCGCGGGAGACGGCGCGATCGGCCGCCGATGCCGCAGCTCT
Organism: Nocardia sp. NPDC059236; assembly: GCF_042754085.1. NCBI lineage: Bacteria > Bacillati > Actinomycetota > Actinomycetes > Mycobacteriales > Nocardiaceae > Nocardia > Nocardia sp. NPDC059236. The sequence continues at coordinate 939,960 of NZ_JBHZAF010000001.1, read as the reverse complement.
CGCACCCTCTTCATCCCAGGCGACGATGGCGTTCACCTGCGGATTGAATTGCTCCACCCGGGACAGGTAGTGGTCGAGTAGCTCGGTGCTCGACACCTCCTTTGCGGCGATGGCGGCAGCGAGCTCGCGTGCGGAGAGAAATGCTAGGTCGGTCATACTAATCTCCTGAGGAAGCCTGAACCGCGGCGGTCACGCGCCGAAGTGTCAACCGCTACAGCGGATATACGAGATAGCGAGCAGGCATACTGTCGAGGCGAACTGCGCGACTCGTCAGCCGAGCGTTGCCACCAGCGAGCTCGATCACGTCTTCGTAGTACCCGGTCGCCAAAAGTCCTGATAGCGAATCGTTCTCGGTGAAGCTCACGTGGAAGTTCGAACGGATCATCCAGTGGTCGGCATCCACCGGGCTCGCGTGGGTACGCTGGGTGACATGGCGAGTCCGGTACGGCTCGATGGTCCCCGCCCACACCTCGGTGATGAACTTGACGCGGTCCAGCACTCTGGCGCGATTGTCGTCATACATATAGGCCAGCGGCAAGCCGCGCTCGATGTTGTCGAGAGTTTGCACGGTGTACGAGCATTCCTGCGCGAACAGGTCCGGCCATTGCGCCCAGTCCTGTTGGTCGAGCACGTAGGAGCAGCGCCCGAGCAGCTCGTCGATCGCGAGCAGTCCGGCGGTAGTCTCAGTAATCAAAGCCCATCACCTTCCGGTAGTTCGCCCAGCCGACGGTATTGCCGATCTCGTCGTTCTGAGTGGCGTCTTCGGGGCGGCCGTCGACGCCCTTGACGAAGCGGGCCAATGTCCCGTCGTCCGCGGTCATTTGCTGGCGGTTGAACACCGCGGCATCCTCGATCGTGATGAAACCGCTGGGCCCCAACAGATTCGATGCCTGCCGTACTCGATGCGCGCGATACTCCTCGGTGTCGCCGGCGTGCCCGAAGAACGCATAGCTGACCTCGGTGCGATCGACACCACGTGGGCGTGCGAATCGCACGTTGATGGTGTCGACATGCTTGGTCAGCACCGTGACCGGGCGCAATGCCACAACTCTGGCCCTGTCGTCCGCGCCGCGAAACTGTACGACGCTCGGATCCGCCAGGTAGCCGTTGTCGACGTACGGTGTGCTCTGATAGCCGACCGAGAAGTGGCCGACCGGTTGTGTGATCCGAACTTCACCCTTGCCACCTTGCCAACCCAGAATCCGAAACCCGGTGTGCAGCAACGGCGCATGATAGAAGTCGTTGTCGAAGTAGGTCTTCCAGTTCGTTTTGTAGACGACCTTCTGGTAGCCGAGCAGGGTGAGGTTCCCATCGTCGAGCAGGCAATCACGCACCGAATCTGCGCACTCGCCGAGAAAGGTTTCGAGCAACGGGGTCTCGCGATGTCTGGTCACGAAGATCAACCCGGCCAGCTCCGCGACCCGCAGTTCCGGCAGCGCGTAGTCCTTGCGATCGAAGTCGGAACGGAAATCCCGCTCCCCCGGCGCTCCGCAGAAGTCACCCGAACTGTTGAAAAGCCAACGGTGATACGGACATTGGAACTCTGTGGCTACTCCGGCTGAGCGCTGTTCCAGCAACGTCCCGCGATGGGTGCAGGTGTTGACGAAGGCTCGAATCTTGTCATCGGAACCCCGGCTGACCAGGATCGGGACTTCGCCGAGCCATGCCGTTTTGAAGCTGTTGACTTCGCCCAATTCCGCTCGGTGCGCGACCGGATGCCAGTACGGACCGTAGAAGATCCGCTGCAACTCTTCCCGGTACACCAGCGGATCGGAGAATATCTCCTTGGGCAGGTCGAGCGGATTGGCGAAGCGCGCGGCGATCGACGCCCGAACCCGCTCATAGTCCGCCGCGACTTCTGGTTCATATTTGGTGACTAACACCACGCCTCCGCATCGATATTTTTGCGGGCATCGGACCGCCCGAGTCGACCCTCGCCGATCTGCCCATTTGATTCCAGCGCGTAGAACAAAGCTACTGCCGGTTGCACGAATCTTATGATTCGATTCACACCAGGTCAAGCGTCACCACACTCAAATCCGTTGTGCCACATGCCGGAACAGCTGAATTGACCTCAGCCCGTTCTTCGTGCGTTTACCCGAAGGGTCGAATAAAAGTGTCCAATTCGAATTCTCATTTGTCGCTGGCCGGCCGGACCGCTATCGTCACCGCTGCGGGCGCAGGTATCGGGCGGGCTATCGCGGTCGAGTGGACCGCGCGTGGCGGCTCGGTGGTCGTCGCGGATCTGCACGGCGACGCGGCCCGCGCGACGGCCCGATCGATCACCGACGCCGGCGGGCAATCCGCGTGGGTGGCCGCCGATGTCACGGACGCCGATGCGATGCCACGTGTCGTCGCGACGGCCCTCGACAGCTTCGGCCGGATCGACGCACTGTTCAATGTCGCGGGCGCGAGCCTGCCGAAGCGCATCGACGAGATGGCCGACAGCGATTGGTATCGGATGATCGATATCAACCTGACCTCGGTCTATCGCTGCTCGAAGTTCGTTATCCCCGAACTGCGGCGGGTGGGCGGCGGCAGTATCGTCAACATATCCTCGACCGCGGGACTGCTCGCCGAAAACCGCTGCTCCGCTTACAGTGCCGCCAAGGGCGGAGTCCTGCTGCTGACCAAGAACATGGCAATGGACTATGCCGCCGACGCCATCCGCGTGAACGCGATCTGCCCCGGAAGCACGATGACTCCCCGCATTCAGGACTACCTCGATCGAGTACCCGGACATGACTCCCTGCTCGATGGCCTGTGCCCGATGAAGCGCTATGCCGAACCGGAAGAGATTGCCCGGCCGGCAGTCTTCCTTGCCTCCGACGAGGCCAGTTACATCACCGGCGCAGTCCTGGCCGTCGATGGCGGGCTCACCGCGGGGAAGCATTTCGCAATCTTCGAGGATGCCTGACCAACGCGCATCCTTGCCGATGCATATCGCCCCGATATTCGATGAATCCGAATATCGGGGCGATTCCTTGCGCGCCGAGCCACTACCTATTCCGGTATGGCAACCGCGACACCGTTATTGACCGTGCGCGCCATCCCACTCAGTGCGCACACTTCGCGACCGACGGTCTGCAATTGAAATTCGACTCGCTCGTCCGGCTGTTGCCCGTAGGCGATCCGCGTGGTCGCCGAGTTGATCGCCGCCCCCAGCGGAGTGGGCCAGCCCCGCAACGCGTGCACGATGCTGCGCAGCGTTTGCAGCGTGGTGACCGCGGCCTGCCAGCCGTAGGCCGTGGTCACGCACCCGACCGCGCGGCCCGAGAGATACGGGTTGCCGTCCTCGCGAAGGTCCTCGACATAGTCGAGGGCGTTCTTCACCAATCCCGATATCGACCCGTGGTAGCCGGGCGACGCGATGATTACGCCGTCGGCGACTCGCAGTGCATCGATGAGCTTTTGGGCCTCAGCGACTTTCGGCCCGTCCGGGTCGTACATCGGCAGGGCCGCGAGCACGCTGCCGCCGAACAGTTCCGTGCGCGCACCGTTCGCGGCGGCGGCGTCCAGCGCAATGCGCAGAGCCGACTCCGTCGACGACTCGGCGCGCAGTGTGCCGCCGAGCCCGACGATGAATGGCCGCATCCTTCGTTCCACGGCAGTCACACCATCTTCATCAGGCCGTGGTGTCCCCAGGCGAAACCTGAACCCAGGGAATAGCTTTCAGCCGTCCACGTTGCCGGGTCGACCAGCCGCGGGCCCCAGCCGTACTCGAAATGCCATCCGGAAGGGTTGCGGAAGTAGAACGAGAAGACATGGTCGTTCTGGTGGCGACCGGTCGAAGTGCTGGTGATACCGCGCTCGAGGCACAGGTCGTAGCTGTGGCCGACGTCATCGATGCTGACCGTCTCGAACATGACGTGCTGGATGCGGCGCGGCGCACCCGGAATATTCATGAACGCAAGCGAATGATGGCGCGAGTTGCAGTGCAGGAATACCGCGAACGGTCCCACCTTCGGAATGTGGGCGAAGTCGCTGACACCGAAACCCAGTACCCGCGAATAGAAGTCGGCCGCGCCGAGGATGTCGGCGGCGTAGAGCACGACATGCCCCATGCCCATCTCGCCGGTATTGAACCCCGCCATGTCCCGCCCCGGACGGAACCGCGGCATGAACACCTTCTCGTGTCCGAGCACGAGCTCCATCCGCACTTCCGAATACGGGCAGATGAAGTGGACGAACTCCATGACTCGCCGATCGGCCGCCTCCTCCGGCGTTCCCGCCGTTACGACGACGCCTGCGGCCTCGAGCTGGGCCGCTGCGGCTTCGAGCGCCACCTTCGAGGGCACATCCCAGCCCACATACGCCACATCATCGTCGTGGCCTGCGCGCACTCCGATCCGGTGGTGCCGGTCGTCGGCGCGGACGTAGAGCAGACTGTTGTCGCTGTCGCGCGACACCTCCAGTCCGAGAACGTCGGTCGCATACTGTGTCCACCCCGGGACGTCGCTGGACGTCCCTACGACATAACTGAGTTGGCTGACAGCGGCCATGGATCTGCTTCTTTCCGGAGATCTAGTGGAACAACGTGGAGTGTGTGAGGACTGCGACTCAGAACACCGCTAGCTTGGGGTCGCGCTCGAGACCGAGCACCATGCGTCCGTAATGCTGATAGTTGGCGCGGGCGAACGAGACGTGGCTGGCCATCATGTGGATGTCGCGCCACTTCTGCTGCATCGGGCTGGTGTCCTTGAAACCGGACGTGCCGCTGAGCGCGAACAGTCGATCGACGGACTCGACGAGCAGCTCGGCCACCCGGTTGTAGTCGCGCAGGATCTCGGCACGATCGGCCAGCTCGAGCCGCCCGGAAGTGCCGGCTGCGTCCAGGATTCGCCGAATCGACAGCTGCGCCAGCCCGAGGTCGGCCGCGGTGCGCGCGACCGCCTCCTGGACGATCTCCGAGCCGGCGGTCTGCGGGCGGCTGCGCGCCCACTCGACGAAGTGGTCGTATGCGTCCAGAGATGTACCCATCATCGGGCCGAGGAAGGTGAGCCCGGCGTGGAGCGCCAGCGGCTGACGGTAGAGCGGGCCCTGATTGATTTCGGTGCCCGGACCGTCGCCCGATACCAAGGCCGCCGCGGGTAGTACGAACCCGTCCGGTACGAATATATCGTCGACCACGATGGTCTTACTGCCGGTGCCGCGCATGCCGGCCGCATACCAGTCGTCATCGATGGTGTAATCGCCCGGCCGCACCAGGAAGTGGTGATTCGCCGGCCGGCCGCCGTCCTTGATCAGCCCGCTGACAATTACCCAGGACGCGTGGTCGACACCGCTGGCAAAGGCGTGCTTGCCCGTCAGCCGATAGCCGCCGTCGACCTTCTGCACGGTCGCCGCGGGGGCCAGCGATGCGGCGATGCAGGCGTCCGGTCCGTCCGCCCACACCGCCTCCTGCGCGGTGAGCGGGAAGAACCCGACCATGTGCGCATCGTGTGGCAGCAGCGCCGCACACCATGCGGTGGATGCACAGGCGCGGCCGAGTTCCAGCGATACCTCGTACATGGTGTCGAGCGTGAGCTCATCACCTCCGAATCGGCGCGGGGCGAGGATCCGTCCGCCGAGCCCGGCCGCCAGTATCTGGTCGATCAGCTCCCGCGGCACCGAGCGCAGCGCCTCCGTCACCTGGGACAGCTCCCGGATCTGCGGCCCGAGCGCCCGCGCACGCTCGACCAGCGTCTGATGCAAGGCCACGTCCGCAGAATCGTCGATATTGGTAACTACCATGGCAATTCGTCTCCTTCAGATTCCGGCGGCGAGCTAGAACAGCACGCTGAGGTTCTTCGATTGCACGACGTTCTGGTCGAGCAGGATCGTGCGTTTCGCGATCTTGAATTCGCCGTCGGTCACACGCAGTACATCGCGTCGTTCACCCACCCAGACATCGGTCTCCGACTCGAGTCGATTCCGGTACAGCAGGAAGTTCGACACAACGTCGAACTCCGCGGATTCCACTGCGGCGCAGCCATGCTCGCCACGCGGAGTGACGACGACGTTGGACACCAGATGTCGGCAGCGCGAGGGCGGGTCCTCGGCCCAGTGGGTTCCGGAGTGCATTTGGTTCACGCGCATCCGCAGCGACTCGTAATTGTCATAGAAGTGCGCCATTTCGATGCCCTGGGGCACCTCGTCCTGATCGCGTTGGCGGCGAAGACGGTTCTTGCGCACCGGCATCCAGTAGAGGATGTCCTCGGTGAACAGCTCGAGCCAGGTGCCCCACTGCCAGCGATCGAGCAACCGCGCCTCACGGTAGAGGAACTGCTCGACTTGATGCTGGAGTAGCAACTGTCCCAGGGCATTCGTGCCTTCGGGCGCCACGATTCCTTCAACGGTCATTCCGCACCTCCTGCTACTACGGGCGCTGCCGCAGCCATCTCACCGTTCCGGTCTGCCGGCGGAATCACTGGCCACGCCTCGCTTGTCATGAATTCCAACCAGCGCCGGTAGAATCCGCGCTGACCCGCCTCGCCGAAGAACGTGTCGTAGTATTCGCCCGGAAATTCCGAGTGTTCCTGCTCGTTTCCGAGGCCCATCTCGTAGTTCCAGGCCATCTTCCGCGCCTGATAGCCGTGTTCGAGGACGCCACCGATCATGCCCCAGTTCTCCCCATCGTCGGTCTCGACGACACCGGCGGCCCCCTCGGTAAAGGACGCCGAAATCTGTTGCGCGCGTTTCACTTCCTCGGGCGCGTTCTTCTCCACGACGGTGAACGACCAGATCTCGAACTTGCCGGGACCCTTGGGGTGCCACACCCGCAGATTGGCAGAACCCGGCAGGCCTGCGAAGTTCGGGAACGCGTTGAAGTTGGCGACCATATCGGCGCGATCGCCGACCCGCTCGCGCGCGATGCGGCGCTTGTTCTCGTTGTACTGGCCGAGCGGGTCGTCCGCGAACCTGGTGTGGCGCTCGAACAGGAAGCTCTCGCCGTGGCCCTCCCGCAGAGAGACATGTGCGCCGTCCTTGGCCTCGAAGCCGGGGCCGAAGGCCAGGAGCGACGAAAGATGGCTCGTGGTGGCGTGATACGTGTCGCCGGCGAACTGTTCGGCGGCCAGCTTCCAATTGGCGTTGATGGTCCACTTGATCGCGCCGGGCAACACCTCGATGCCGCCTTCGGCATGATCGACCCAGCCGTCGATGTAGTACTTCAGATCACCCAGGTACTCGTGCAGCGGCGGCGCGGCCTGGTCGAAGTTTCCGAAGATCAGACCTTGGTAGCTGTCGACCTGCGCGACCTGGATCAGGCCGTTGTCCTCCAGCGACAGCTTGTTGAAGTAGGCGTCCTCCATGTTCGGGACGCCGATCAGCTTGCCCGCGCTGTCGTAGGTCCAGCCGTGATAGGTGCACATGAACGAGCGGGTGTTGCCCTCCTCGGCGCGGCACACCCGCATGCCGCGGTGGCGGCAGACATTGAGGAATGCTTTGACTCCGCCATCAGGCTGACGCACCACGAGCACCGGATCTCCGCCCATGTAGGTCGCGAAGAAGTCGTGGGGATTCGGGATCATACTGTCGTGCGCCAGGAACAGCCAGGAGCGCCCGAAAATGCGCTCCTGCTCCAGCTTGTAGATTTCTTCACTAATGAAGATCTCGGGCCCGATATTGCCCTTCTTCCAGTTCACCAGTGAATGCAGATAATCGGCGTCAACAGCCACGACCATCTCCTTTCAATATGATTGTCCGGCATTGCTATTCAATGACTGCACTACAGCCAAGCAGTGCGCGAGTGTCCAGTCGATACGTTCGTTCTGAGCTGCGGAACAGCGGTTTCAGCTCTCGATCACGACATAGACGGCATCGTCGACGACCTGGACCTCGTACTTGGCGAGCGGCGCGGATGCAGGTGGCGCGGTGACCGCACCGGTCTTGATGCAGAATTTTGCGAAATGCCAGCCGCATTCGATCTGACCGTTCTCGATGTATCCTTCATCGGCCAGCGACGACTTGTCGTGCGAGCACCAGTCCGCCGTCGCGTAGAAGGCGCCGTCGATGTTGTATACCGCGATGGGCGGCTGCGTATTCACCCGAGTGACGTTGCCGGGGGTCAGTTCCCCGACGGCACACACCCGGACAAGATTCTCCGACTTCTCGGTTGTTGTCATTGTCTTCTCCTCTTCACCACTGGGCGCTCGTGGCCGTCGCGGCGCCGTCATCGACGCTGCGTATATCCACCGAAGGGTCGGCAAGCAGCGCGGGCACCGGGCGCACCTGTTTTTCGATCAAGGGCATCGCCATTCGGACATCGCGGCGGCGGTTGACCCCGACCACTCCGACCAGCACTCCGCGGCGCAGGTGGAACACGGTGAAGTCCAGCGATTCCGGATCACCGCGCCACACCTGCTCATCGGCGGTCCGGGGATCGCCTGCGACCTGAATGTTGGTGTCGCCCTGATCGGACCAGAACCACGGGACTTCCCGATAAGGTTCGCGGCGTCCCGCCATCGCACGGGCGGCGGCGATGCCCTGATTCTGGGCGTGCTGCCAGTGCTCGAGTCGAATATGTTGTCCAGTCAGCCAATTCGGATGCTGAGCCACATCGCCCGCCGCGTAGATACCAGGCACCGAGGTCTCGCAGAATTCGTCGACGACGATGCCGTTGTCGATCTCGATGCCGCAGTCCCGAGCCACATCGAGTGCCGGAACGACGCCGATGCCGACCACCACCAGGTCGGCCTCGGCGACGAATCCATCCGCGGTGCGCACCCTGCGCACCCGGTGATCGCCCTCGATCCGGGCCACCTCCGCGTCGGTTCGAATGTGCACGCCACGCTCGGAATGCCAGCGCGACAGTCGGTCTCCGATCCGCGTGCCGAGCACGCGCCGCAATAGTCCGGCGTCGCGCTCCAACACTGTGACTTCATTGCCCAGCACGACCGCGGCGGCCGCGAGCTCCATCCCGATCAACCCACCACCGACGATGACCACAGAACCGCCGGTCAGCAATCGTCCCCGGATGGCGATCGCGTCGTCCACCGTACGCAGGAAATGCACCCCGTCGAGGTCGAGTCCGGGGATATCCGGCCGGCGCGGCGCGGTACCTGTGCAGAGCAACAACTTGTCCACACGCAGCGACGTACCGTTATCGAGTTCGACTGCGCGACTGTGCGTATCGATGCGGGTTGCACGCACGCCGAGGCGCAGTTCGATATCGTTGTCGGAGTAGAATCCATCGCGATGGATCAGTGTCATGCCGGGTTGCTTCTGTCCCAGAATCACTTCTTTCGACAGCGGCGGGCGATCGTAGGGCAGGTGGTGCTCGGCGCCGATCAGGACGACGCGACCGTCGAACCCTTCGTCTCGAAGCGCCTCGACCGCACGTGCCCCCGCCAGGCTCGCGCCGATGACGGCGTAGGTTTCGGTCATTTCGTCCTCTCGGTCATGTTCGGTGCCTCTCGAGCTCTTTCGGGCAGTGCATCTCAATCGCGGCGATGGCCCCACAGGCTGGTCGAGTCGTAGTTCGACACCCGCCAGGTCGAATCGTCGACAAGGCGGCCGTCGTAGCCGTACTCGACCTCGGATCCGGATGGGTTCTTCATGAAGAAGGACAGCGCCAGATCGTTGGTATGCCTGCCGAGCGTTTCGGTGAGCTGTACGCCCCGGGTCGCTACCTCGTCCAGGGTCCGTCCGACGTCGTCGATGTCGGCCACCTCGAGCATGAAATGTCCCAGGGCCGGGGCCAATTCGTTGTTCTGCACGAATGCGAGGCTGTGGTGGCGCGGGTTGACGTGCAGGAAGTGGACCTTGCGTCCGTGGAACTCGATGGTGTCGCTGAGCCGGAATCCGAGCACGTCGAGATAGAACTCCTTGGCGGCGGCCAGGTCGGTGACGAAGAAGAAGACGTGTCCCAGACCGAGATCACCTGTGACGAAACGGATCCCACGCGGCGAAAGGAACGGTTGCTTCGGCACGCGGGCACCGTAGAAGAATTCGATCCGGTGGCCGTCGGAGTCCACGCACCACAGCAGCCCCTCCACCCGGCGGGTCGCTGCGCACTGCGCATCCTCTTCGACCGCCACACCTGCCGCGGCCAGCCTGCGACCGAGCGCGTCGAGCGCCTGCCGGTTGACGACTTCCCAGCCGATATATGCCGCCCCGCCGGCCTCACCCCGGTGAATCGCGAACCGCCAGCCGCGTTCGTCGGCGCGCAGCAGGACCGTGTCCTGGTCGGCCCCTACCGCGGCGGAGACATCCTGCAGGCCGAGAATCTCGGTGCCGTATGCGCGCCAGGCGTCCAGATCCGTCGCGTAGAGGCCCACGTAGCCGAGCCCGACAACTTCAGTCATGATCTCGTATTGCCTTCCTGATGAAATACGCTGGATGCCGCGATGTCGGCTCCGGCGTGGGTGTGGAGCATGCGCGATAGCTGTCGGGCCCGACAACGGCACCGATCCGTCAGCCGGAACACCAGTGCCCGATCGCAGGATCCTCAGGCGGTCAGAAATGCCCGGACCGCGGTCATGAATTCGCGCGGACGCTCGAAGGGCGGCCAATGCCCGCAGTTGTTCAGCACAACCAAGTCCGCGGTCGGCAGATGGCCGAGCAGCATCAGTGCACCCTCCAGCGGCACCATCCGGTCGAAGCGCCCGTGCACGACGAGCGTCGGCACCGTAATCGTCGACAGCGCTTGCAGATTGCTGCGTGGGACAATCGTCGAGCGTGACCAGGTCGCGGCATGCTCCGGCTCGCGCAGCCGCCACTTGTACATGTCCTCGACGAGGTCGTCGCCGATCAGTCCGGCGTCATACACGATCCCGCGAAGCAGACGGGAGATGGCACCGAGATCGGGTGGGCCCGACTGACATTCGTCGAACAGCCTTCCCACTTCGGTCGGCGCGGGTGCGAGCAGATACGGGTCACCGCCGGTGGACGCACTACAGCCTCCGACAATGAGTCGAGAGACGCGCTCTGGAGCGGTCAGCGCCATATCGAGTGCGACGGTGCCGCCGGTAGACACGCCGAGCAGGGTGACGGTGTCCAGATCGAGCTCGTCGAGTATCGCGAGGGTGTTCCGCACATACAGGTCGTGAACCGGCTCATGGAACTCGCGTGCGGCGCTGCGCCCGAAGTTGGGGTAGTCCACCAAGATACAGCGGTGATCGGCCGCCAGGTCCGCCAGCACCCGATGGTATGTCAGCCACGCCGTGGTACCGGGCAACGGACCGAATGCCTGCTGAACGATCACCGGCGGGCCCGAGCCCACATCGTGAAAGTGGACCGCGCTCCCGTCCACCTCCAGAGTGCGACTGCTGGACTGCTCCCAGCGCTGCGTCGTCGTCAACTGATCGCACCGCCTCCAATAGGAAGATCCGGCCCTTCGAATCGTGCAGCGATCGAAATAGCCAGTAGCACAGCCGCCTCCAGCTGGTCCAGCGATACCGACGGAATCGGTTGCGGCGCAACGGCTTCGACGGCACGGGCCGGTGTGACCGGAACGTGCAGCATGCCGACCCGCGCCGCCGACTCCCGCGCGAGATGCCGGGCAAGATAGAAAGTTTGATTGCACAGGTATGTACCAGCGGTATTCGAGACGTATCCCGGAATTCCCGCGCGTCGCCAGCCGTCGACGATCGCCTTGACGGGCAGCGTGCTCAGATAGGCTGCGGGCGCATCCGGCTCGACGGGCTCGTCGACCGGTGTGCGGCCCTCGATATCGGGAATCGGGAAGTCCCGCACATTGATTGCGACACGCTCGAGCGCAGGTGCTGTACGTCCCGGTGCCACCCCAGTGACGAGAATGACGTCGGCCTGGGCGAATTCGATGGCCGCACTCAGCGCCTCCCGCACCGCCTCGGTGTCCACCGGGAGTACCCGGCCGACGACATCGAAACCATCGAGCCGCCGCCCATCGAGCCGCTGTGCGATCAAGCCGCTGGGGTTGTCGGTCTCCTGCGCGTATGCGCCGAATCCCGTGACGAGTACCCGGCTCATGCCGACAGCGCAGACGCACAGCTCGTCTGGAACGCGGTGAACGCCGTGACGAACGAATCGGCGCGTTCCAGCATCACCGACGACTGGCTCATGCCCGGCGCGATGAAAAGCCGAGTGTCCGGCGCCTGCTTGTGCCAGATGAAGGCATCATCCACCGGGTGGATCGCGTCGTCGTGATCGCCGCGGCACACCAGTGTCGGCACCGTGAGGTCAGCGAGATGTGGCCGCAGCGTCAAGTACTCCTGGAACTCGGCGGTGGCGCGCGTTTCGGCGTAGAAGGCGATGGCAGCGCGCCAGTCGTCACCGTGCAGGGTCTGCCATTCGCGAGCCTGCTCGCTGTCGGGGTCGATCTCGGTGAAAACCGTATTGAGGGAGGTGTTTCCGCTGGTGCTCAACCCGATGATCGGCGCATCCACGGTCAATGTCCGGATCCGGGTCGCATCGTCGAGCACCAATCGGCCTGCGATCCGCGACCCCAGCGAAACCCCGGCGAGGTTGACCCGATCGAGTTCGAGCTGATCCAAGAGTCGCCACAGGTCCGACACCCACACCCGCGGATGCACCAGCGGCGCAACGCGTTCGCTGCGCCCCAGCCCACGCAGGTCCGGCACGATTACCCGGTGTGTCCGTGCCAGCCTGGGCACGAGGTCACCGAACCACCGCCCGGACGCGGCGGCGCCGTGCACCAGCAGCAACGGCTCCCCCTGCCCATGCTCCTCGTAGTAGATCTCGACACTGTCGACGGCCAAGGTGGCCATGGGCGATTCCCTTCTGTTCCAGCACTGTTTGTCGAGATGGCAGGGTCGACGACAACGACGCGCGCGGCAACGGCGATGTTCCGCAGAACGGCAAACACGGCTGTCCCCGCATCGTCGGCACCGATGTTCCGGGGGGCGGACCGCAACGATTCTCATGGTCCGCGGCGGCGATCAGGGTGAACGTTCACCGAGCCCAAGAACGACGCGAGGAGCGCGACATGAAAGTAGAACCCTGCGGACCGATCCGGGTCCTGGAGCCACAATCATCGGCCGACTCATTGGCGGCTGAACTGCTGCGCGCGGAGGCTGTGCGCACCGCACGCGGTCCGCTCACCACCGAGTACCCGGAGCTCGATATCGACCTGGCCTACCGCGTTCAAGACGAGGCGCTGAGTCAGCGAATCGAGCGTGGCGAGAACATCATCGGCGTCAAATTGGGCCTGACCTCGCCCGCCAAGCAACGCCAGATGGGTGTATCCGCGCCGTTGACCGCGTGGCTCACTGATGCGATGACACTGCCCCACGGCACCCCACTGCCACGGGAGCTGCTGATTCATCCCCGGATCGAGCCCGAGATCACGTTCGTCATGGGGCGGCGGTTGGAGGGGCCGGGCATCACGGCCGCCACCGCACTGGCAGCGGTGGATCGGGTGTACGCGAGCCTCGAGATCATCGACAGCCGCTACCTCGACTTCCGCTTCACACTGCCGGATGTGATCGCCGACAACGCGTCCTCCGCCTATTACGTGACCGGACCGGTCGGCGCAGACCCGACAACATTGAATCTGCCGCTGGAGGCTTGTCTGCTCGAGGTCGACGGACGGCTGGTGGCGACCGGGGTCGGCGCGGCGGTACAGGGGCATCCCGCGGAGGCGCTCGCCATGGCCGCCAACTCGCTCGCCCAGCGCGGTCATGCCATCGAGGCAGGCTGGATCGTGATGACCGGTGGCTTGACCGACGCGGTCGACGCGCCCGCCGGCGCAACGATCAGCGCACAGTTCACCCATCTCGGATCGGTCGGGGTGCGGTGCTGAGGAATGGGCAGCCCCTCGGGAGTTCTCCCGATGTGACGGACGCCACGGCTGCCATACCGTCGAGGAGCAGGTCGGATACGGCTTCCACCAGCCCGCCGACCCAAACGCGACCCATCCGTCGCACCTTCTTGACAGCACCAGGTCGCCGACTCAGCGGTCGGACCTGGCGACCGAGAGGCAACCGTGACCATCTCCCACACCGTCCCATACGCCCGGCTATCGAGCCCCTCGCGTAGTGGCGTCCATACTCCCGAGATCGCCGGTTGGGACCGCCCCGACCGCGACTCGTCCACCTCCGTCGCGAAGGCGCTCGCGCTCCTGAGCAGCTTCACACCGCATCACCTCACCATGGGCGTCACCGAGATCGCTCGGCGCGCGAACCTGCCGAAATCCACCGCACATCGCCTGCTGTCGGTCCTGGTCGAATGGGAGATGATCACCAAGCGTGGCACGGAGTACTCGCCGGGCGGCCGATTGACCGAGCTGGCCGCGCTCTCCGCGCAGCCAGATACTCAGGATCTGCGCCGCGTCGCGCTGCCGTACCTGCTCGACCTCTACGAAATGACCCACGAGACAGTCAATCTCTGTGTTCTGGTCGGCGACGATGTGCTCTACGTCGATAAGATCCACGGACACAACTGCGTCAATTCTCCGGCTCTGGTCGGCGCCCGGCTCCCGGCGGCCAACACCGCGGTCGGCAAGGCGCTGCTCGCATTCAGCGAAACCGCGGTGGTCGACCGGGTCGCGAGAAATCTCCGTCCGGCAACCTCGTCGAGCATCTCCTCGCCGGCTCAACTCGCCCGCGAGCTCGCCGCGATCCGGCGAACCGGCATCGCCTACGACCGGCAGGAGACCAGGCCTGGCCTGAGCTGTATCGCGGCGCCGGTCCGGAGCTGGTCCGGCACCGTGGTCGCCGCGGTCTCCATATCCGGTTCGGTACAACGCTTCCAACCGGCCACCGCGGCGACCGCGATCCGCACTGCCGCTGCGGGAATCGCCAAGCGCGCCCAGCAGGCGAGTTGGCAACGGCATCTGTCTCGTTGACACGAATCCTCGAAAACACCTGTGGCATAACGCCACCCTCACAGCAAGGACAACCGATGACCCGCCTCACCTTCGACCTCCCCGATGGCGAGCAGTACACGGTGACGGTCGGCACGCTGCTCAACGCCGGGTATGCAGGCCGCAGCCAGGCCGATGTCGCCGCGCACGTCGCTGAACTGGCCGAGCTGGGCGTGCCCGCACCCACCAGGATCCCGTGCATCTATCCGATCGCCCCCTACCTGGCGATGCAGGTCGACGAGGTGCCGGTGCAACACGAACGCACCTCCGGCGAGGCCGAGTGGGCGCTCGTGGTGGCCGGGGACGACCCGGGTGACCTGCTGCTGACCGCGGCATGCGACCACACCGATCGCCGCCTCGAACAACACGGCGTGGCTTGGAGCAAGCAGGCCGCACCGGATGTGCTGGCCCGCAAGGCATGGCGCCTCGACGACGTGGCCGGCTACATCGACGAGCTCACACTCACCGGCAGTGTGATCACCGACGCGGGTCCTCAGCTGATCCAGCAGGGCACGCTCGCGGAATTGCTGACACCGATGTACTGGGCCGAGGAACTACGTGCACGCCGGCTCTTGAAGCCCGGCACCGTACTCGTGTCCGGAACCATTCCGATGCGCGCCGACGTCGACCAATTCAGCACCGGATGGAGCGTCGAGCTCGGCGATCCCCGTACCGGGCAATCGATCTCGCTGTCCTACACGGTGCGCCAGACGCCGCCGCCGGTCGACTGATCCCCCCGACATCACCCTCTCCGCAGGAGCCGCTGTGCACGAAACCGCCGATCCCTGGGCGCCACTGCGCCTCAACTCCGGTGCGACACTGAGAAATCGGTTTGTACTCGCACCCATGACAACCGACGCGTCCGAGCCGGACGGGTTGGTCACCGAAGCCGAAATCGACTACCTCGCCCGCCGCGGCGCCGCCGAGTTCGGCGCGGCCATCACCTCGTGCGCGTACGTGCATGCCGACGGCCGGTCCTGGCGTGGGATCGGCGCAACCGACGCCATTCACCTCGGCAGCCTGGCCTCCGTCGCCGACGCCGTTCGCGGTGATGGCGGCCTGGGTATCCTGCAAATCTACGACGGGGGCCGGATCGCCCTCCCGGAGCTGGTGGGGCCCAGCGGCATTCGCGGCCCCTCACCCATTCCGTCGGCCCGTCCCAACGCCCGCACGCCCCGTGAGCTGACCGCTCCGGAAATCGATCAATTGCTCACGGCCTTCGCGCAGTCGGCCGCCCTCGGGGTGCAGGCAGGGTTCGACGGGATCGAAATCCACGGCGCGAATCATTATCTGATCCACCAGTTCTTCTCGCCGCGCGCCAACCGCCGGCTCGACGACTGGGGCGGCGGACTCGACGAGCGAATGCGCTTCCCACTCGCGGTGGCCGATGCCGTGCGCAGCGCGGTCGGCCCAACGGTCACCGTCGGATTCCGAATCACGCCGTTCGAATCCGAGCCCGGCGGCTACACCCTCGACGACTCCGCACGCCTCGCCGACCGGTTGGCCGCCGCCGGAGTCGACTACGTGCATATTTCGATGGACAACTTCCGGACGAACTCACCGCAGCCGGAGGATCGGGACTGGACGAGGACGCGGGCGCGAGTGGAATCACGCAATCCGATCGAGGCGATCGCCGCGGCGGTAGCCGGACGCAGCGCGATCGTTGCGAGCGGTGGCATCCGATCGCTGGACGATGCCCGCGACGCACTGCGTGCGGGTGCGGATCTGGTCGCGATCGGCCGCGCGGCACTCATCGATCCCGAATGGGTCGACAAGGTGAAAGCCGGTGCACACCATCAGATTCGAACCGAGCTGCCGGCGCACCCCACCGACATCGAAACCACATTGACGATCCCCCCGCGCATGGTGCGCTACCTGCTGAGCCGACCCGGATGGATCCCCCGGGCAGGACAGGGTGCGCAGTCGTGACCCACACCAGATTGCGCATCGGGCTGTGCCAAGTAGTCTCCACCGCTGATCCCGCCGAAAATCTTGCACTGATGCGACAGTGGGTACGGCGCGCGGCCGATGCCGGTGCCCGGGTGGTCGTGTTCCCGGAGGCCACCATGGCCCACTTCGGCGCCCCGCTGGCCGAGCTGGCCCAACCGCTCGACGGTCCGTGGCCCACTGCGGTCGCCGACTTGGCCGACGCCCACGATGTCCTCATCGTCGCGGGCATGTTCACCCCTGCGGGTGACCGGATTCACAACACAGTTCTACTGACCGGTCTCGGAAAGCACCTCGGCTACAACAAGATTCACCTCTACGACGCTTTCGGCTATCGCGAATCCGACACCGTCGCCGCTGGCACGGACTGCGTCACGGTCACCGTCGACGGCTTCGGGCTGGGTATCGCTACCTGCTACGACGTGCGCTTTCCCACGCTGTTCCAACGCCTCGCCGAGCAGGGGGCGAGTGCGGTTCTACTCCCCACCTCCTGGGGCGCGGGCGACGGAAAGGCCGAGCAATGGGACATCCTGGTAAGCGCGCGGGCACTGGACACCGGCTGTTGGGTACTCGGATGCGATCAGGCAGACCCTGGAACCACTGGCACGCAGGTCGATCCGAATGCACCGACAGGTATCGGCCGCTCGGTCGTGATCGATCCACTCGGCCGCATCGAGGGTCGACTGGGCGCGGCCCCCGGGCTGCTCATCGTCGATATCGACGACACCGTCGTCAGCGACGCCCGGGCCGCTACCGGCGTACTGGCCAATCGCGCGACGATATTGTGAACTCCACGCTGGATCCGGGTCGACCCAACACGGCTCATCGCAGGTCAGCATTACTGGGCCGCTAGCAGGGAGGCGACCTGGGTTCGATTGTTCACACCCAATTTCGTGAAGATGTGCTCCACATGCGTCTCCACCGTGCGCGGGGCAATGATCAAGGCCTGGGCGATTTGCTTGTTGGTCATTCCCTCGGCCAACATGCGCGCGACCTGCGCCTCACGTGGTGTGAGAGCGGCGATGGGGGCGTCGTCGGGCGAGGACTGCTCCTCGACCGGCGCTGCCTCGCCCAGCGCATACCCGGTCGCGCGCTCGGTGCCGAGCCGACTGCCCTCGCTGAACGCGTTCTCGAAGGCGTTGTCCCCCAACAGAGCTCTCACCTCTCGCCCGGTCTGATCACTCCAGGTCCGCAGTTCGAAGCCCCCTGGATAATCGCCGAGCGGTTCCCAAACCTGGCGAACCGCACCCATCAGGCGCGCCGATCGTCCGGGGTCGCCCTCGGCCGCTGCCACCCAGGACAGTATTTCCAGCGCGACCGCGATTCCGAGGGCGTCGTGGAACGGCCGTTTGCCCGCCAACGCTTCTCGTAGCAGTGCACCGGCCTCGGCGAACTCGCCACGCATCCACTGCGCCAAACCGAGGAAGGTCAGGATCCAGGACAGCAGCCAGCGCTCGCCGTGGGCCGTGCAGGCCTGGCGGCACTGTTCGAGAACCTCGAGTGCCCGGTCGGGTTCGTGTTTGCGGCA
Source organism: Nocardia sp. NPDC059236 (assembly GCF_042754085.1). Taxonomy (NCBI): domain Bacteria; kingdom Bacillati; phylum Actinomycetota; class Actinomycetes; order Mycobacteriales; family Nocardiaceae; genus Nocardia; species Nocardia sp. NPDC059236. The sequence continues at coordinate 921,700 of NZ_JBHZAF010000001.1, read as the reverse complement.
GTAGGCCCAGCCGAGCTGTTCCAGTGCCAGGATGTGCAGCAGACCGGGACCACCCGCCGCCTCCATCGCAGACCCCTCTTCGATAAGGGCCATCCCCTGCATCGTATTTCCGAGATTATGTTCGGCCACGCCGCGGAAATGTGTTGCATGCGCGAGGTTCACCGTGTCGCCCAGCTCCTTCGCCAGAGCCTGGCTGGTGCGCAGCAGTTCGAGCGCCACCACCGGTTTGCCCTCGGCGACCGCGAGATAGCCGTTGGACCACAGGGCCGCCGCACGCTCGGAACTCGCGGCGCTGTCGGACGCCAGGGCCCGATCGAGCCAATGCCGGCCCTCGCGCTGCTGGCCGCAGCCGAGCCAATACCAGAACAGCGCGGCAGCCATGCCGAGGGCAGCCCGCCCACCCGCCGGATCCGACAACAGGGAATCGAGGACGGCCCGCAGGTTCGCGTGTTCGCCACGCATTCGTTCGACCATCTGCTCTTGGCCGGGACCGAACCAATTCTCTTCGAACTCGCGCGACAGTCGCTGGTAATAGGTTCGATAGCGCCCGTTGATCTCGGCTTCGGCAGGACGCCCGTGCAGCCTCCGCAGACCGTAGTCACGCACCGTTTCGAGCATCCGATAGGTCGGCGTGCCGCCCGTCGAATGCTGGGCGAGGATGGACTTGTCCACCAGTGCCGAGATGCAATCGACGACCGCGTCTCGCGGCAAATCCTCACTACTGCAGATGCATTCGGCTGCCTGTAGATGCACGGCACCGGTGAAGACCGAAAGCCGTTCCCACAGAAGTCGTTCTCGATCCGAACACAGTTCGTAGCTCCAGTCGAGGGTCGCCCACAACGATTGATGACGCGGGGCCGCGGAGCGGTCACCGACGCTGAGCAATCTGTGGCGGTCGTCGAGCCGATCGAGCAGCTCACGTGGCGACAGCGCCCGCATGCGCCCGGCGGCGAGCTCGATCGCCAGTGGCAATCCATCGAGTCGCCGGCACAGCTCCTCGATCGTCTGGGCATTGTCGGCGGTGATCCGGAAGACCGGCGCCGCCGCCAACGCACGCTCGACGAATAGTGCCACGGCATCGGGTCGCGAATCCGCGACGGATGCCGGATACGCCAGCTGCGCGGCCGTCCGGTGCACCGCCAGCGGGTCCACCTCGAACACATGCTCACCCGCAACACGTAATGGCTCCCGGCTGGTGACGAGGATCCGCAGACCCGCGCACGCGGACAAGAGATTTCGGACCAGGACCGCACTCTCGTCCAGCAGATGCTCGCAATTGTCCAACACCAAGAGCAGCTCACGCCTACGCAGATAGTCGATCAAGGTCGCGACCACATCCGGCTGATGCGTCGGAGCGCCCACCGCCTGCGCGACCGTCAACCCCACCAGGGCGGGATCCGCCAAATCTGCCAACTCGACCAGGACCACACCATCGGCGAAGCCGCGCTGCACTTTTCGAGCCACGTGCACGGCGAGCCGGGTCTTGCCGACGCCACCGATACCGGTCAGCGTGACCAGCCGCGAATTGGCCAGCACCCGGCGGACTTCCGCCGACTCGGCTTTTCGTCCCACCAGGCTGGTCATGTCCACGGGAAGGCCGGAACCGCCCGGGGGCGTCGGTGCATCGGCCATCACATCACCTCGGTCGTTCGATGGGCTGTCGGAGCTGTGGACGATATCCAGCGAGGCGGCGGCCTGGCCGTCGGGCAGGGCCATATTGTCGACGGGCAAACGGTGGCGTCGTTGGATTTCGCAGAGGTCGCCGCCGAATGCGGCGGCGGTGGCAAAGCGATCCGCCGGATCCTCGGACATCGCTCGCTCGATCGCGGCGCACACATCATCCGGAATGTGTCGTTCACGCAAATCCGGAACAGGTTCTGAGGTGATGCGCAGAAATTGCGACATCACCTTCTCTCCGGTGCGGCGTTCGAAGGCGGCGTGACCGGTGATCAAACAGAACAATGTCGAACCGAGACTGTAGATGTCCGATGCCACGGTCGGCAAGTGGCCTTTCAATACTTCTGGTGCGGTGAAGGCCGGCGACCCCGTGATGATTCCGGATGTGGTGACGAACCCACCTGGGACATGGGCTATTCCGAAGTCGCTGAGTTCCGGTTCGCCGTACTCGTTCAGTAATACGTTTCCCGGCTTGACATCCCGATGCAGCACACCCGACTGGTGCGCCGTCTCGAGCGCGCCTGCCAGCCGCACGCCGATCCGCAGGCCGTCTTGCCACCGGAGCGGACCATCCTGTTCGATCCGACGCTGCAGCGATCCGCGCGGGTGGAACGGCATGACTATATACGGGCGGTCGGCCATTATCACGCCGGTGAACAGAATGCCGACAATATTCGGATGACCCGAGAGTTTGCCCATGGCACGCTGTTCTCTGAGGAACCGTTCGAGGTTCTCGCGGTCGAGGTCGGAGGTCAGCACCTTCACGGCAACCGTCCGCTCCAGCGCTGACTGCGCACAGCGGTACACGATTCCGAAACCGCCGCGCCCGATCTCGGTGACGTCCTCGAATCCGGCCTCTCTCAGACCGGCTGGAATGCTCGCGCCAATTTCACGTTGCGTTCGCAGCGGATCGTGGCTGACCATCGACAAGGCCTATCTCCCGAGAGCTACGCGCGGAACATGAGGCCGAAATCCTCGAATCGGCCGATCTCGGGCAGCCGACCGATCCATTGAGCAGCATAGCGCCAGCATACTGCGACACACGTGCCCGATCCGCTGATTCACCCGATCCCGGCGCCGCCACCGCCGATGTTCCGACATCCGGACCGGCTCCATTGGCGTCCGGTCTCCAGGGCCGTACTTTGCTCGGAAGTCCGAGGGTGCTTCACGAGGAGATATCACGTGTTCGATCAGAAGATCAAGCCCGAATCCGGGGGCGGAATCCAGACATCCAATTCTGCCGCAGAATTCTTCCGTACGGTGGATCGCGAGTTGGAACAAGGAATTATTTCACCTCGGATCTTCAACGATCCGGAGCTCTATTCTTATGAGCTCGACCGAATCTTCGCGCGCTGTTGGTGTTTCGTCGCCCATGAGTCCGAGATTCCGACGCCCGGCGACTACGTGCTGCGCTACATCGGCGAGGATCAGTTCATCGTCGTACGTGACGAAGACGGCGAGATCCGGGTTCTGTTCAACAAATGTACGCACCGCGGTAGTCCGGTGTGCCGGGTGGAAAGGGGCAATAGCTCGCACTTCCGCTGCCCGTATCACTCCTGGGTCTTCAAGAACAACGGCGAATGGAGCGGCGCGCCGTATCGAAAGAAGGCATACAAGAAGTTGGACGCCGCGGTGTGGGGCTTGGCGTCCGCGCCCCATGTGGACTCGGTACACGGCCTGGTATTCGCCACGCTCGATCCGGACGCGCCGACGCTCGACGAGTATCTCGGCGACATGCGCTGGTACCTGGACGTCTTGCTCGGTCTCAATGACCAGGGAATGCGGGCAATCGGCGAACCCCACCGCTGGCGTGTGCCCGCGAACTGGAAATCCGCCGCCGACAATGTCATGGCCGACGCGTATCACGTTCCCTCCCTGCACCGTTCGGCGGAGGAGGTCGGCATGTTCCCCAACATCGAATCGGGCGGCGCGGGGCCACAAGGGGTGTCGAGGCACGTGTACTTCGACGAAGGCCACGGGATGATCATCAACGACGGATTCCTCCCACCTCCGTGGCATCGTTCCGGCTTTCCGCCGGAAGTCGCCGAGACATTCCAGACCGACCGCCTCGCCCCGGACCAGCGCCTGTTCGTCGAGAACCACTCGGCGACAACCTTTCTCATCTTCCCCAACCTGGGATTGATTCGCGTCCCCGCGTCCCCACACCCGGACGCCCCGCCAACGGTGTTCACCTACCTGCGCCTGCTGCAACCCGCCGGACCGGACACGCTGGAGAACTGGAATTGGACGCTGGGCTGGAACAGCGCACCGGACGGATTCAACGAAGACGCCTACGTCGCCGGGCTCAGTATGCACGGCCCGGCCGGAATCCTCGAGCAGGATGACCCGGTCGCGTGGGCCGGTGCACCGGTCGCCGGCAAATCGGTTTTCGCGCGGAAGAGCGGCATGCGCCTCAACTTTCAGCTCGGTATCGACGGAATGAGCGACTACGAGGAGGACACGCAATGGCAGTTCCCCGGCCGAGCGACCACCTCCGCGCTCGGAGAAGCCCCGCAGCGGGCCTTCTACCGACGCTGGCTGCGTGAGGTCTCCAACGCGAACCACGGCGAAGGACAGGAGACCGACCAGTGACGGTTTCGACGACTTCACCGACGAACACCCCTCGAGACATCGCCGCCGAGTGCGCGAGCTTCCTCTATCGCGAGGCCGAGTACCTGGACCACCGCGAGTTCAACTGCTGGCTGGAATGCCTGTCCGAGGAGCTCGTGTATCTGATGCCCATTCGCATCACTCGCGGCCCGGAAGCGCGGCATCTGGAGCTCTCCCCCATCGGATTCCACATGAAAGAGACGTACGCATCGATGAAAATGCGTGTCTCTCGGCTCTACACCGAACACGCCTACGCCGAAGATCCGCCGTCACGAACCCAGCGGCTGGTGACGAACGTCCGAGTCGATGCACTCGACACCGCCGGAAAATATGATGTGCGAAGCAATTTCATGTGTTTTCGGGGGCAGGGTGACGGCACCGGATCCGATCTGATCGTCGGCGAACGGTTCGACATACTGCACGACACCGCCGACGGCTGGAAAGTCGCGGCGCGGACGGTTCATTTGGCACACACCACACTGGTCACCGCCAACCTCGGGATATTCCTGTGAGTCCGCTACGGCTCAGCAACGAGTTCGCCGAGGTCTTCATGCGGGTGGTCGCGACCGGCAATGGCGAGCGGCTCGAGATCACCTCACTGCGACGGGGCACCAGTATTCGTCTCGACCCGGTCGTGCTGGAGGCCCTGACATGGCAGCCCGCCGACGTATTCACCCGCATGCTCGAGGGCTCTATCGGCCCGGCGACGCTGTGACAACCGCCCGTTCGGCCTCGCGGAGGCGAGGCACCCCCAGTGGAAAGAGTTGGATATGAGTGAAGGTTGGTTGGCCGGAAAGGTCGTGCTGGTCACCGGCGGCGGCACCGGAATCGGCCGGGCAGTGGTGGAGTGTTTCGTCGACGAGGGCGCACAGGTCGGGGTGCTCGATCGCTCCGACGAGGCGATCGCTGAGCTGCGCGCCCTACCGGGCACCGCGGTATCGGCGACCCAGGGTGACGTGCGCAACCTTGCCGACCACCAGCGCGCGGTCGCCGACACCGTCGAACGGTTCGGCCGGATCGACGTGCTGGTGACGGTCGCGGGGATTTTCGACTACTTCGTGTCCCTGGAGAGCCTGCCCGACGATCGAATCGACGCTGCCTTCACCGAGATGTTCGACATCAACGTCAAGGGATCGCTCCTGGCCGTGAAGGCAGCCCTGCCCGAGCTGTCCAAGACGCAGGGCAATGTGGTGCTGACGATTTCGAACGCCGGCTTCCTCCCCGGTGGAGGCGGACCGTTGTACACCGGTTCCAAATTCGCCGTCCGCGGCCTGCTGTCCCAGCTGTCCTTCGAGCTGGCCCCGCACATCCGGGTCAACGCGGTCGCACCGGGCGGGACCGTCACGCAGCTACGTGGCGTGGAGGCGATGGATTCCGGCGACGTTCGACTGGTCGACATGCCCGACCTGCCCAACTTGATTCGCCAGACCAACCCGCTGCAGGTGGCCTCCGAACCCGCCGACCATGTCTGGGCCTACGTGTACCTCGCGTCGAAGGAACGCACGAAGTCGGTGACCGGGTGCGTCATCCACTCCGACGGCGGATTGCAGAGCCGAGGTCTGGTCCCGCTGGGCGACGAACTGACCACCTAGTGCCTCATCCGGAAAGGTTGACACGGTAATGCCTGGGGATGACCGGCCATGACTACCGAAGGATGGTTCCCGCCCAAAGGTGATGTCCACGTGCGAATCTGGCTGGCCGGCATGGCCTTCGACTACACGGCCACCGCGGCGGCAGTGCGCTACTTGATCCACGATTGGAGGAAAAAGCATTGGTTCACAATCGAATTCATACGCGACACGATCGACGACTATGGGCTGCTGCCGCGCCTGCCGTGCGAACAACTGTTCCTCGGACCGTGACCAGCAGCACCAAGATGGCAGTGGGTCAGGTTGATCAGGGAGCTGTGTTCGGGCTGTTCCGTCGCGCTCAGCTCCGCAGTGTAGCGCCGAGGGTTCCGCTTATAGAACCAACCTTTCCGGACATGGCACCAGTCGACACCGGCCGCCGCCCAGCAACGCCTCTCCGATAGACATAGACAATGGACCTGCGCCAGCTGCAGTACTTCATTGCCGTCGCGGAAGCGGGCACCTTCACCCGCGCGGCGGAACAGGTGCATGTCGCCCAATCCGGGGTCAGTGCCCATATCAAGGCGCTGGAACGTGAACTGGGACAACCGCTTTTCGATCGGCGGCCGCGAGCAGCACAGCTCACGGCCGCCGGGGCGGCGCTGCTCCCCCACGCACACGCGGCGATCAACGCCCTCGCGACCGGTCGCGCCGCCGTAGACGCCCTCACCGGGCTACTGAACGGACATGTGGCGATCGGCAGCATTACCTCGATCTCGCCACGCAGCGTCGACCTACCCGAGACCCTCGCCTCGTTCCACCGCAAACATCCGGGCGTCGGCATCTCACTCATCGAAGACACGGCGGCCACACTGCTCCGACGGTTGAACGAAGGTGTCATCGACGTCGCGTTCACCAGCCTCACCGACGAAGCGGTGGCGGGCATCCACACTCGCGAACTCCACACCGAGCACGTTGTCGCCGCACTCTTACCGTCCGATCCGCTGGCACGGCAGGGGGAACTACCGCTCAGCGTTCTCAGCGAACGGCCACTCATCGCACTACCGGAGGGCTCGGGCCTGCGCTGGCAGCTCGACCGAGCCCTGTCCCGCGCCGGCATTCGCACCCATATCGCGTTCGAGGCCGGTGACACCGATGTTCTCGTCATGATGGTGGAAAAGGGCCTCGGCATGGCCTTGGTTCCGGAATCAGCACTCCGGCACAATGATCGAGTTGTCGGAGTGCCCATTCCAGAGCTTCCACGGGGCCGGCTGGGGATCATCTGGCGCGCCGGCGCCGCCGCCAGTCCCGCCGCCCGGGTCTTCATCGAACACACGGCGGCACTGGCATCGCAACGCAGAGAACCACGTCAGCCCTCAGCTTTCGGATGAATCCGCAACAGCGCGTGCCCTTGCGCGTTCATGTCGGGCCACATCCAAACCTCGCCACCGGCGGGCCTGCGGAGCATCGAGATCGAACTGGTCGAGAATCCGGGTGACGATGTGGTCGACAATGTCGTCGATCGTCTCGGGCTGGTTGTAGAACGCCGGCATCGGCGGCACGATCCGCGCGCCCATCCGGCTCAGCGCCAGCATGTTCTCCAGATGAATCTCGTTGAGCGGCATTTCCCGTGGCACGACGACCAGCCGGCGATGCTCCTTGAGCACCACGTCGGCGGCGCGGCAGATGAGGTTGTCCGCGTGGCCGTGCCGGATACCCGCGAGGGTCCGCATACTGCACGGCACGACGATCATCCCGGCAGTCCGGAAGGACCCCGACGAGATAGCCGCACCCTGCTCGCCCAGGTTGTAGGTGACGTCGCCCAATGCCGCGACCTCGCGCACGGAGTAGGGCGTTTCCATCTCGATATTGGACTTCGCCCAGGCGCTCATCACGAGATGGGTTTCGACCTGCGGCATTTCACGCAATGTCTCCAATAGGCGTACCGCGAACGGTGCACCGCTGGCACCGGTGATTCCCACAATGATGCGGGTCACGGATTCGGTCATCGCCGCACCTCCCCGTCGGCCCCCACCATGTGCAATCTAGCGAGCAGCGCCGCACTGCGCCGCCAATCCTCCCGGGCCGCGAGCTCAGCGGAGGTCCGGAATGTCAACGGCTTCATCGGAATACCGATATCGTCACGTTTGTGCTCGACGAGCGCGAAGACGCAGCCGGCGAAATCGCCGTCGTCCAACGATGCCGTCAGCTCGAGCTTGACGTGGTGACAGACCGAACCATGCACTGCGATGAATCCGGCGCAACCCGAGCGCCGCAGATTCGCCCGACTCCGGTTACTCGCGATCACCGCGAGCAAGCGTTCGCCGTCAGCGGCCGGCTCGAGTTCCGACCGCGACAACAGTGCGCTGTGGGGAAACCCGTTCGGATCCACGGTGAGGAATGGAAAGGCCTGTTCATGGGCGTCTGGATCAGGGAATCCGCGTAGCAACGCGATGATCTCGTCGGGCAGTGGCATCAGATCGGGCCTTTCCATCATTTCTCGGGCGTGTCAGCGGATCCGGAATTACAGCGGCAGCGTCGCCTTCCACCGCTCGCGGATCTCGGCCCGATACGGCTCATCGAAACGGTTCGACTTCGGGTAGGAGTCCTTCCACGCGAACGGTTTACAGGCATCGATCAGCACGATCCCCATGGACATATCCCCGGCCTCACGCTTGGCGGGCGACAGTCGTGGATCGATCGCGGTGGTCGGAGCCCGCACCACGTGAATCGACTCCGACGGGTCGACCCGAGTGAACATGGCCCACAAGACATGGTTGATATCGGTGATGTCGATGTCCTCGTCGACCACGACGAAGTACCGCTCCATGCCGCCGGTGCGCTTGCGGCCGGCGGCAGCCATGAGCGCGTGCATCGCGTCTCCCGCGCCGGTCTGCTCGATCGAGATCACCATCATGAGCTGGCGCGCGTAGGCCCACACGCCTCGAATGTTCTGCACTCCAGAGGCCTCCAGGTGGTCCCAGGTGACCGACGCGGAGTACAGCGGGACCGCCTGGTCGCCGGCCGGAACGGTCGGAATCATCGGCGGCGCACCGAGAATGATCGGCGAGTCTCGATGCATGATCCGATTGACCCGGACCACCGTCTCCTGCCCCGCGTGGGTGAAGTAGCCCGTCCATTCACCGAAGGGACCTTCGAGGACCGATTCCTCTGTTACCGGCGGCATCTCGCCTTGGATGACGATCTCGGCATGCGCCGGAATCGGTAGGTCGCTACCCGGGGCGTACAGCACCTCCACCGCTTCACCGCGGAGACCGCCGGCCACGTCGTACTCGGAAACACCTGCGGGCGCGGCGATTGCGGCGACCGTGGACAGAATCGGATCCGAACCGACGACCACCGCGATCGGGCACGCGATGCCACGATCCCAATACTTCTTCGCGATGGCGCGCGCATGGCGATTGCCGAGCATCCACAGCGACAAGCGATCCTTACCCTGCACACACCCCCGGTAGGTGCCGACGTTGACCCATCCGGTGTCGGGGTCGCGTGTGATGACCATGCAGGCCGTGCCGATATAGCGACCGCCGTCCTCGGCGTGCCAGCGCGGCGTAGGGAAGGCGGTCAAATCGATATCGTCACCCTCCATGATGTTTTCCAGCACCGAACCCGTCGATACGACCACAGGCGGTATCGGTTCGATCCGCTTGCTCAGGTCCTTCCAGGCCCGGATGATATCCATCTTCGAGGTATCCGCAGGCAGCCCGAGCGCCACCGCGCAACGCTCCGCGGTGCCCATGAAGTTCGTGAAGACCCGATAGCCCGCTGGATAGCCGGGAATATTGTCGAAAAGCAGTGCTGGCCCCTCCTTTTCGGCGAGCAGCTCGGTGATCGCACCGATCTCCAAGTCCCAATCGGCACCGTCGATGACACGCACTTCATCCTCACCCAAGTTCTCAGTGAGGTTATCGATGTAGTGCCGCAGATCGCGAAATACAGTCATAGCGCAGTCAGGGCACACGAGCCAGATGGCATCGCGACCCTATTCCTTTCCATTGGTTGACTTTTCGAATCGATCAGAATGTCGACCGGGCGAAGGACTGGCCTTGTTCTCGCCCGTCTGATTCCACTCTGCGACCGACAGCGCCATAAGTCCAATAGCTGGATCTGCTGCAAACCATCACAATTTCAGATGCACTATGCGACACCCGGAGATATCCGACCCGCGCGTTCGTGAACCCAGAGTGCCTGCAACCGGCCGGGATTGAACAGCGGGCACACCTCACTCACCCAATGGTCGAGCACCTCGACCACCCAATCCATCTCCGGGACAGTCAGTACCGTCCGCCGCCTGGGCGGACTGCCCTTCGACGGCTTTCCCCATCGCACGAACCATGCACCGTACTGACCGTAGTGCGGCATCGTCGTGCATGACGACGATCGGATAGGTCCAGGCCGCCAGCTTCTCGACGCCGTAATCCATAGGCGTAGACGGTCTTCAGCAGCGCGGCGTCCCGCAACGCGGGCAATGCACCTTTGCGGCCACGCCGCCGTGCTACCTCTACGCGCCCGTCATCGGCATCGAACAACGCCTGGACCTCGTCATAGGTCAACGGCTGCCGACCCGGCTGCCCCTCGAAATCGGTGTCGTGCGCGATCGAGTTGCCCTCGCGGTCGGATCGGCCACACCGGATCTTTGACGCGGTGCGGGCCTCACCCACGTCACCGGCACCTGGGCAATCACCTGACACTCGCCACACCCGCCCGCCGACCGCCATACTGTCACTGGCGGGAAGAACGACCACTCTGTCGACCCCACGGGGTCTGACTTCACACGCCGCACAGACGGCCTTGTCGGCGCTCTTCCCGCCCCAAAACCCGCTTATTCAGCAGTCTCCTAGCCGAAGGCCAGGTTGGGCCGTCGCCAACTCAACCCCCACAATCGATGCCCTCGAAAAGGCCACCACGCCGGGCAACGGGACGAGTTGGCGCGCCGCGTCGCCGACGAATCGCCGACCAAAGATGCACATGCTGTCGCCCAGACACTGAAATCACTGCACGAGGCCGACATTTTCTGCGTAGTTCCGGCATCTGCGTGAGGCTCTGTCGGAAACGACAGTCAGTACCTACGGCTCGTACTGGAACGTCATCGAGAGGGCCTGGCCCGACCGGCCCCTTACCTCGCCGGCGGCTACCGAGATCGATCAGCTGGTCCGGCATCATCGGTCGAACGCCGTCGTTCGGCGCAATTTCCGGGGCGGACGCGGCGCGGCAACGAACATGATCTCCGCGATCCGTTGCATCTACCGCCACGCCGAAGCGGATCGGATCCTTCACCCCCACGACAACCCGGCCCTGCAGGTCAAGAAGGCGCGCCGGTTGCCGAGTAACGTGCCGTCACATGAGTGATGACTTGTCGGGTAAGAGCGCGCTGGTCACCGGGGCCAGCCGGGGTATCGGGTTCGCGGTGGCTGCGGAGCTGCTGCGGCGAGGCGCCAATGTGGTGATTTCGGCTCGGAAGCCGGAGCCGCTGGAGGAGGCGGCCGAGCGGCTGCGCGGGCTGGGGTATCCGGGGAAGGTGGTCGCGGTCGCCGGTAATTCGGGCGATGCGGCGGCGCGGGCCGAGCAGGTCGCCACCGCGGTGACGCAGTTCGGGTCGCTGGATGTGCTGATCAACAACACCGGGATCAATCCGGTGTACGGGGCGCTGATGGATGCCGATCTGGATGCCGTGCGCAAGATCTTCGATGTGAATGTCGTTGCGGCGCTGGGGTATGTGCAGGAGGCGTACCGGGCGTGGATGGGTGAGCACGGGGGCGCGGTGGTGAATGTGGCCAGCGTCGCGGGGCTGCGGTCCACCGGCGTGATCGCCGCGTACGGGGCGTCCAAGGCCGCGCTCATCCGGCTCACCGAGGAGCTGTCGTGGCAGCTGGGTCCGAAGATCCGGGTGAACGCGGTGGCGCCGGGCGTGATCAAGACCAAGTTCGCGGACGCGCTGTACTCGGCCGACGAGGAGGCCGCGGCGGGCATCTATCCGATGAAGCGCCTGGGGTCGCCGGAGGATGTGGCGGCGCTGATCGGATTCCTGGCTTCGAACGAGTCGTCGTGGATCACCGGCACGACCGTGCGGGTGGATGGCGGCCTGCTGGCCACCGGCGGCATCTGACCTCGGACGCATCGAAAACTCGCGCCCGGCACCAGGATTGGGTGCCGGGCGCGAGTTTCGCAGTACTCAGCGGAAGGCGAGCGCACCGAGGGTGTCGCTGTGGCGGTACTTCACGTACTTCTCGACCGTCGCCTCGTCGACGGCCGGGGTGGCGGTGCCGACGGTGATGACCAGGAACTTGTCCTGGTTGCCGTCCTTCCATTTGCCGGTTTCGAAGTTCTTGATGTAGCTGCCGTCGGGGAGCACCACGTCCTGGTCGTCGAACTGGCCGTCGGCGCTGGAGGCCTTGCCGGCGTCGGACATGGTGAGCACCAGCTGAGTCAGCATGAGTGCGCCGTTCTCGGATTTCCACGCCATCTCCGAGGCGCGCGTGCACCCGAGGCCGGTCAGCGCGCCCGACTCCTCGATCGGGGCGCAGGAGTCGTAGTCGCGGCCGGACACGTAGGTGGCCTGCAGCGCGACGTCGCCCAGTTTGAAGTTCCAGTCCTTGCCGTATTCGGTGTAGCTGAAGCGGCTGCCGCCGGGCGCGGACTTGGAGGTGGTGGGCGCACTGCGGGTGGTGGCCGGGGCGCTGGTGGCGAACGACGTGGTGGTCGTCGTCGTGGCGTCGGCCTGCGAGGAGTCGTCCTTCTTGGAGACCAGGACGATCGCGCCGACGGCGACCGCGAGCACCACGATCGCGCCCAGCACCACGCCGATGATCAAGCCGGTGTTCGACTTCGGCGGCTGCGGCGGCGGGAAGCCCGGCTGCTGCGGAAAGCCCGGGTTCTGCTGGAACCCCGGCTGCTGCGCATAACCCGCGTCCTGCGGATACCCCGGCTGCTGCGGATATCCCTGCTGCCCAATCCAATTCGTCTGCGTCGGCTGCCAGCCCGCCGGGTCGGCCTGCTGCTGTCCCGGCCAGCCGGGCTGCGGCGCCTGCTGCTGGCTGCCGGTCTGCTGAGTGGGGTGGTCCCACCACGCCGGATCCGGATCCTGCGGCGGCTGCCCGTGCACGGTGGGGTCGCCGCCGAATCCGGCGGGTGGATACGTCATCTGCTCACCTTTCACGGCCTGCCCGAGCCCTCCCCGGCCCGGCATCATTCCCGAAGCGTAGGCGGGCGACCCGGCATGATCCAATCACGTGGTGACCGATGATCTCCTCATCTGCGGTGCGGGCCCGGCGGGGCGAGCCCTCGCCCACCGCGCGCTGGCGCACGGACTCTCGGTCACGATCGTCGATCCGCGCCCGCGGCGGCGATGGACGGCCACCTATGCGGCCTGGGCGGATGAGCTGCCGCAATGGGTCGCCCCGGAGGCGATGGGGGCCACGGTCGACCGCCCGATCGTGTGGACGCAGCACCGCATCGAACTGGACCGCCGCTACGTCGTCTTCGATACAGCGCGCCTACAGGATTCGCTGGACCTCCCGGGGGCGCGGCTCCTGCAGGACAGCGTGACCGACATCGCGCCCGCGGCCCGCCACCGGCACGACGGACTGGATCTGCCGTCGGTGCGGCTCGCGTCGGGTTCGGTGCTGGCGGCCGGACGCGTCATCGACGCGCGCGGGGTGGCCCGCTCCCCCGGGCTGGCCGAGCAGACGGCATTCGGGGTGATCGTGGACCGGGCCCGCCTGCCGGAGCCGGAGACGTATTTCATGGACTGGCGTGCGGACAACGGCGCGGAAACCGATGCGCCCCGGTCGTTTCTGTACGCGGTGCCGTTGGACGATGAGCGGGTCCTGCTGGAGGAGACGTGCCTGGCCGGGCTCCCGGCGCTGGATCAGCGGACGCTGCACGACCGGCTGACGCACCGATTGCGTTCCCGGGGAATCACTCTCACCGGCACCGAACCGGTCGAACGGGTCCGGTTCCCCGTGCACGGCGGTCGGCCGAATGCCCGCACGTTCGGCGCCGCGGGCGCTTTCACGCATCCGGCGACGGGATACAGCGTCGCGACCTCCCTGCGGATGGCCGATGCCGTCGTAGCCGGGGACCCCCTGTGGCCGGGTCGGGCGCGCGTCGTGCACCTGTTGCGCCAGGCCGGATTACGCGCTCTGCTGGCGCTGCCACCCGCCGACCTGCCCCTCTTCTTCGAGGCTTTCTTCGCACTGCCCGTCGAATCCCAGCGCGCCTACCTCTCCGGCCGCGACGACCTCCGCGGCACCGCCGCCGCCATGATGTCACTGTTCGCGACGCTCCCCTGGCGAATACAGCGCACGCTCGCCATTGCCGTGGCCCGACCGCCCCGCCGCACACCCACCTCCCGAGCCACGCCCTCATCCGCCGAGGGTCCCGTGTAGCGCAGTGGGTCGACGGTTATCGGTAGCGCGTTCGGTATTGATCTACCCGAATTCTCCCGAATTGCCAGTCTAAAGCAGTCGCTGATGGTCTGCTGGTGGGGTCGCAATCCCGAATAGGGGAGGTTCCAACGATGTTCGACCTTCCACGATCCAGTCACCGTGTACTGCCGAGGATGACCGTTTCTGATGCGCTCGCCGCGCAGAAAGCGCACGCCGAATGCCCGATCACTATCTGCCCGATCAAATTGCAGGCCAGGACATTTCTTCTCGGTGAATCGCACCGCAGACCGAATGGGGTGGGACGTGGACGACCAGAGTGACATCGAGATTCGAGCGCTGCAGGATGTGATAGATGCGGTCGAGGATCGGTTGCGGCGTTTCGAGGCGAAGGACGGTGTCGTGCTCGCGGAGCGGTCCGAGGTGTATGCGACCGTCATCTTCGCGGTCATCGCCAGTGCACGCGCCTCCGGCCACTACGGCGCGGGAAGCCTGGCACGAGCGCCACTTCTGGACGAGATCCTCATGGGTGCCGAGCCGGAGCCCTGGGAGACAGCGATGTACGCCGTGGTCATCGATCGGGCGTTGACGCAGTGAAGCACGGGAGCCGCCGGCCCCTCATCGGTCAGCGGCTCCCGGGCCGTGAAGGGAGGTCAGCCCCACTCGCTCGTGGCCGTCGGTCCCACTCGCCCGTGGCGATGCCGCGTGCGTCCGACTACCGGCAGCTGCACGGTGAACCGCTCCACCACCCAGCCGGGCGGCAGCGCCGACGCACAGTGCCCCTGCGGTGTCCACGATCCCGGCCGACCCAGCACGACACTCACTCGATCCAGCTCCAATCACGGTCGGGGTCCTGGTATTCCAGCCCGATCCAGCCGTCGTATCCGGCGGCGTCCAGGGCGGCGAAGAGGGCCTCGAAATCGAGGGTTCCGGTGCCGGGCCGGCTGCGCGCGGGCGCATCCGCGATCTGCACATGCCCGATCCGGGGCGTGTATTCGGCGATCACGCCGAACAGATCCGCACCCATGCGCGCGAGATGGTAGAGGTCGCAGAGGAACCGGAGATTGGGTTCGCCGACCGCATCGATCACCTGTACGGCCCGCGCCGCCGAGACGATCGGATAGTCCGGCGACTCGATGGAATTCAGTGCCTCGAGCACCACCTGCGCCTCGATGCCCGCGGCGGCGCGCGCGGCCAGTCGCAGGTTCTCCAAAGCCAGCTCGTCCTGCACCGCCGGGTCCACACCGGGAATCCGGTTCCCGTACAAGGCATTCAACGACCGGCAGCCGAGCCGCTCGGCGATCCCCACGGTGATGTCGATATTGTCCCGGAATTCGGCCTCCCGCCCGGGCACGGACACCAGTCCCCGCCCGGCGGGCACCAGATCGATGAAGTTCAACCCGACCAGCTGCACTCCGGCGTCGGACACCGCGGAGACGAACGCGTCGACCTCCTTGTCCCCGGGCGCCGGGTTCTCGCCGAAGGGCCACCAGAACTCGACCGCGTCGAACCCGGCCGCCTTCGCCGCCGCCGGACGCTCCAGCAGCGGCAGATCGGTGAACAGGATCGAGCAGTGCACGTCGAACTTCCGCAGCGCACCGTCGGCGGTGTACTTCATCGGGTCGTTTCCTCCCTGTAGGTGTGCCAGCTACCGAAATCGGTGATGTCGATGAGCTGCGGGTAGGAAATGATCGGGCGGCGCAACAGCATGGACAGCACCGAGCGGTTGTCGTCCAACACAATCACACCCAGTTCCAGCTCCGGCGGTTCGGCCGGGAGCAGGCGGGTGCGCAGCACCTGCATCGGCACCTCGAACAGCTCGCCCGCGATGGGCGCGCCGCCGTAGGCCACCGGATGCAGGCCGGGGAAGCGGTCGCCGACCGAATAGAACCGGTAGTGCGGCGCGGTCCTGACCTCCCCGGTGCAGGGCGCGCCCTCGAGCAGGTGGTTCAGGGGTCCGCCGCGCATGGCACCCCCGTTCAGGAAGATCAAAGGCATTGCCGTGGTTCCCTTTTCGGTCGACAGCGGGGTCAGGCGGTGAGCCGGAGGGCGTCCGGCGAGTCCGGGACGGTCACCTCCGGCACCGCGATCGCATCGCGATGGATCGGCCCGCCGTAGGTGCCCAGAGGCATTCCGGTGCCCCCACGGCGGACCGCCACGATCTCGGCGGCGATGGAGACGGCTGTCTCCTCCGGAGTCCGCCCGCCGAGATCGAGTCCGATGGGCGACTTCAGCCGCGCCAGTTCGGCATTCGTCATCCCGACCGCACGAAGCCGCTGGAGACGGTCCTCGTGCGTCCGCCGGGATCCCATCGCACCCACGAACGCCACCGGCAGGCGAAGCGCCACCTCCAGTAGCGGCACATCGAATTTGGCGTCGTGAGTGAGCACACACAGCACGGTCCGGGCATCCACCTGGGTCCGCGCCAAATACTTGTTCGGCCATTCCACGACCACCTCGTCCGCGTCGGGGAAGCGGGCGCGGGTGGCGAAGACCTCCCGCGCGTCGCAGACGGTGACGTGATACCCGAGGAACTTGCCGATTCCGGCGACCGCGGCCCCGAAGTCGATCGCCCCGAAGACGATCATCCGCGGCGGCGGCACATGGGATTCCACGAACACCGTGACTTCGGCGGCAGCGGGCTGCCCATCGGACTGAGCACCGCACCCGATGGTGCGCACCGCGGTCGTGCCGGCGTCGAGCATGGCCTGGGCTTCGGCCACCACCCGTTCGTCGAATTCGGCTCCGGAGGTCCACCAGGTGCCCAGCGCCATCACGGCGCCGCTGTCGAGGTCGCGGACCATGGCCACGGCCTCCCCCTCAGCTCGCAGGACCTTCTCCACCGCATCGCGATTGGACTCGGTCACCGACTGGACGAACACCTGAATCGTTCCGCCACAGGTCAATCCGACCGCGAAGGCGTCGGTATCGCTGTAGCCGAAGGTCTCCCGGAGCGGTTCTCCCGTTCGCAGCGACTCGCGGCACAACTCGTAGACCGCACCCTCGACACAGCCGCCGGAAATGCTCCCGATGACGGTGCCGTCGGCATCCACGGCCAGGGCCGCGCCGATCGGACGGGGCGCGGAGCCGCCGATCCCGATGATGGAGGCCACGGCGTAATCCTTGCCCGCCGCATGCCATTCCAAGAGTTGTGCCGCGATGTCGCGCATGACTAGCCTCCCAGGGCCAATTCGATGCCGTTGATACCGAAGTAGGCGACGAAGACGACGCTCACCACGGCCACCAGCCAATGGATTTCGCGGTACTTACCGCGAGCGAGCTTGATCACCGTGTAGGCGATCAGGCCCGCACCGACACCGTTCGTGATCGAGTAGGTGAACGGCATGAGCACGATCGTGATGAAGGCCGGCACGGCGACCTCGAGATCGTTCCAGTCGATCTTGCGGGCCTGCGTCATCATGAGCGCGCCGACCAGCACCAGGGCGGGAGCGGCGGCCTGAATCGGCACCACGGCCGCGATCGGGGTGAAGAAGATGGCGGCACAGAACAATCCGCCGGAGATGACGCTGGCCAGACCGGTACGGGCGCCCTCACCGACACCCGTCGCGGACTCGACGTACACCGTGGATCCCGCGCCGCCGGACAGGCCGCCGACGATCTGGGCGACACCGTCGGTGGTGAGGATCTTGCCCATGCCGGGCACCTGACCCTTCTCGTCCACCAGGCCCGCCTCGTCACAGACGCCGAAAACCGTTCCCATGGCGTCGAAGAAGCCGGTCAGCACCAGGGTGAACAGCACCACCGTGGCGGTCACCGCGCCCGCGGTGGCGAAGCCGCCGAACAGGTCGATGTGGCCGATCAGACCGAAATCCGGGGAAGCGAACAGCGATTTCGGCTTCTCGGGGACGACGGTGCCCCACGCCTTGGGGTCGATGGTCGCCATGGCGTTGACGATGATCGCCAGCACGGTCGAGATGGCGATGCTGATCAGGATCGCGCCCGGCACCTTGCGGATGAACAGGGCGAGCATCAGCAGCAGGCCGACCGCGAAGATCACCGTGGGCCAGCCGGCCAGATGCCCTTCGACACCCAGTGTTACCGGTGGCCCGCCGGGCGCACCGTGTCCCACCACGCCGGAGGAGACCAGGCCGATCATGGCGATGAACATGCCGATGCCGACGCCGATGGCGTTCTTCATGGCCAGCGGAATGGCATTGATGATCATCGTCCGCAGGCCGGTCGCGGCCAGGATGACGATGACGATGCCCATCAGCACCACCAGGCCCATGGCCTGCGGCCAGGTCATATGGGGTGCGGCCTGATAGGCGACGACGGGGACCAGACCGAGGCCGGCGGCCAATGCGAGGGGCACATTGCCGACCACGCCCATGAGGACGGTGGTCAGGCCGGCGGAGAAGGCGGTCGTGGTGGTCAGCTGAGCGATACTGAGCTTGTCCCCGTGCGCGTCGGTGACGCCGCCGAGAATTAGCGGAACCAGCAATATGACATACGCCATAGCGACGAATGTGGTGATGCCGCCACGGATTTCACGCGATATGGTGGTCTTGCGCTCCGATAGCCTGAAGAACTTTTCGAGCGCAGAACCCCGCGTTTCCGGGGTGGTGATCGGTGACTGAGTCTGGGTCATGGCTGCCCTCCTATGGGCGTAGCCGACCAGCGGCCCGGGGTGCTGGGGTATCCCGGGCCGCGGATTCGGTGATGCTTGTTGTGGGGTCCCTATCGCGCTCCACATTTCGAGAAGCGCGATCTGCCCCTGTTAGTCAACTGTTCCGGATGATGTCTTCCGGACGCACGGGCACGCGGTTGATGTTTCCGGTGCCGCCCCGCTTGCGGCAGGCATCGCGAATCGCTGCGGCGATCGCAGGCGTGGAGGAGAGAGTGGGCGGTTCACCCGCGCCGCGCAGGCCGTAGGGGGCGTGCGGATCCGGGTTCTCCAGGATCTCCAGCTTCTGCGGGGGTGTATCGAGAATGGTGGGAATCAGATAGTCCGTGAAGGACGGGTTCCGCACCTTGCCGTTGGTGACCTGAATTTCCTCCATAACCGCCAGACCCAGGCCCTGAATGGAGCCGCCGTGGATCTGGCCTTCCAGCGAAAGCCGGTTCATGATCTTGCCGACGTCCTGAACGGCGTCCAGGGCAACGACTTTGACCAATCCGAGTTCGGTGTCGACATCCACCACGGCCCGGTGCACGCAGACCGCGAGCTGGGTGTGGCTGGAGCCCTGACCGGTCACCTTGTCCATACCGGTGGTCGGCTGGTGGTGGTATTCACGGGTCAGATCGATGACGTCGTCGCCGAGCACATCCTCGATGGTCGCGACCACTTCACCGTTGTTCTTGACGACCTTGCCGCCCTCGAGCCGCATGAAGCCGTGCACGTCGAACTTCTTGCGCGCCAGCACGAACAGCTCGTCGGCCACCGCGCGGCAGGCGGTCATTACCGCGCCGCCGGTCATGTATGACTGACGTGACGCGGACGAGGAACCCGAGCTGCCGACATTGTTGTCCGAGGGGTGGCTGACCACCCGCTCGATGGCGAGCTCGGTGCGCGCGATCTGCGCCTCGAGGGTGATCAGACCCTGGCCGACCTCCGCGCCGGCGGTGTGCACCAGCGCGACCGGCTCGCCGCCGATCACTTCCAGGCGCACCCGGGCGGTCGAGTAGTCGTCGAAACCCTCGGAGAAGCAGATGTTCTTGATGCCGACGCCGTAGCCGACGCCGCGGTACACGCCCTCGCCGTGGGTGGTCTGCGACGCACCGCCGGGCAGGTTGCGGATGTCCGAGGTGTCCACGGACTCCGGCAGTTCCATGTCGCGCAGGCTGTCGAGCATCTCCTTCAGCGGGGTCGGCGCGTGCACGACCTGGCCGGTGGCGAGCGTGGAGCCCTGGGAGACGGCATTGACCTGACGGACCGTGACCGGATCCATGTCGAGGGCCTCGGCGAGCTTGTCCATCATGGACTCGTGGGCGAAACACGCCTGCACGACACCGAATCCGCGCATGGCGCCGCAGACCGGGTTGTTGGTGTAGACACCGTAGGCGTCGATCTCCAGGTGCGGGACCTCGTAGGGGCCCAGCGCCAGCGAGGCGGCATTGCCGATCACGTTCTGGGTGGCCGAAGTGTACGCGCCGCCGTCGAGAACGATGAGAACCTTGGCGTAGGTGATCTTTCCGGTCGCGGTGGCGCCGAATTCGTAGCGCATCTTCGCCGGGTGGCGATGCACGTGCCCGAAGAACGACTCCTCGCGGTTGTACATCATCTTGATCGGCTTGCCGGTGCGCATGGCCAGCATGCCGGCGTGGATCTGCATGGACAGGTCCTCGCGGCCGCCGAACGCGCCGCCGACGCCGGACATGGTCATGCGGATCTGGTCCTCGTCCAGACCCAGGCACGGGCCGATCTGGGTGAGGTCCCAGTGCAGCCACTGCGTCGCGACATAGAAGTCGAGCGAGCCGTCCTCGTTCGGGATGACCATGCCGGACTCCGGGCCCAGGAAGGCCTGGTCCTGCATGCCGACCTCGAACTCCTCGGAGACCACCACGGTGGCGAGGGTCTTGCCGATCTCGATGTCGCCGGAGCGCACCGGCTGGTAGCGCGCGATGCCGCCGCGCGACTGCACGGCCAGCCCGACCGGGTCCTCGACCACGGCCATCGGGTCCGTGATCGGTTCCAGCACTTCGTATTCCACCTCGATGGCGGCGACGGCGCGCCGGGCGATCTCGGGGTGGTCGGCGGCGACCAGGGCGATGGCCTCGCCGTGGTGGCGCACCTCGTCGAAGGCCAGCACCGGCTGGTCCCAGGTGTGGTCGAGGCCGTAGACCTTGCGGCCCGGCACGTCCTCGTGGGTGAGCACGGCGTGCACGCCGGTCATGGCGAGGGCCTTGCTGGTGTCGACGCTGACGAGTTTGGCGCGGGCGTGCGGGCTGCGCAGGGTCGCGCCCCACAGCATGCCGTCCATCCACAGGTCGGAGGAGTAGGCGAATTCGCCCTTCACCTTGAGGGTGCCGTCCGGGCGGAGCGGGCTCTCGCCGATCCCGCCCTTGCCCGGGACCGCCACATCCGTGGGGAACCGAGTGGTGCGTGTGATGGTCATCGGTTCTCCTGCTTCATGATTCGCTGCCGTGCGGCGACGCCGGCCTGGCCGACGGCGTCGTGCGGCATGGTCTTGAGCTCGTCGTTCTCGACGACGGTGTTGCCGCCCACCAGCAGGCGCGCCAGCGGCGGCTGCGGGCCGAACACCAGCGAGCACACCGGGTCCTCGATGGCGGCACGGAAGCCGTCCACCTTCCAGACCGCGATATCGGCGAGCTTGCCGACCTCGAGGGAACCGATCTCGTTCTGGCGGCCCAGGTTCCGGGCGCCGCCCAGGGTGCCGACCTCGAGGGCCTGCCGCGCGGTCATGGCGCGGGGGCCGTGCACGGCGCGCTGGAACAGCATGGCCTGCCGCATTTCCCCGGCCATGGAGGTGAGCTCGGAGGAGGCCGCGCCGTCCACGCCGAGGCCGACGGGCGCGCCGGCGGCGAGCAGGTCCATCACTCGCGCGATGCCCGCGCCCAGCCGGGCGTTGGAGGTCGGGCAGTGCGCGGAACCGGTGCCGGTCTTGGCGAACGCCGCGATGTCCTTGTCGTGCAGGTGCACCGCGTGGGCGAACCACACGTCGTCGCCGAGCCAGCCCAGCTTCTCCATGTATTCGACCGGGGTGCAACCCATCTGCTCGATGCAGTGCTCTTCCTCGTCGAGGGTCTCGGCGAGGTGGGTGTGCAGGCGCACGCCGTGCCGGCGGGCCAGCGCGGCCGAATCGACCATCAGGCCCTCCGACACCGAGAACGGCGAGCAGGGGGCGACGGCCACGCGCAGCATGGAGTCGAAGGACGGGTCGTGGTACGTGCGGATGATCTCCTCGGTGTTGAGGAGGATCTCTTCGCGGTTCTCGACCACCTCGTCCGGCGGCAGGCCACCGTGCGACTGACCGCGGTCCATGGACCCGCGGCACGGGTGGAAGCGGATGCCCAGCTCGCGGGCGGCGCGCACCTCGGCCTCGAACAGATCGCCACGGCCCTTGGGGAACACGTAGTGGTGATCGGTCGAGGTGGTGGTGCCGGTCAGCGCGAGCCAGCCCAGGCCTGCCGACGCTGCGCCGTAGACGATCTCGGCGTCCATGGTGGCCCACAGGCGGTACAGACCAGTCAGCCACTCGAACAGGGTGGCGTCCTGGAACAGGCCCTGGGTGGCCCACTGGTAGAGGTGGTGGTGGGTATTCACCAGGCCCGGGGTCACCAGGCAGCCGGTGCCGGAGAGGCGTTCAGCACCCACCACCATCGGCGCAGGTCCTGCACCGAGAGCTTCGATCCGGCCGTCGTCGCCGACGATCAGATAGCCGTTCGGAATCTCCGCACCGACAACCGGTGCGATGTAGGCGTTTTCGATGACGAGCTTGCGCCCACCCGTCGCCCCACCGCCGCCCCTGGTGGAATCGCTTCGCGATGCAGTACTCATTTGGCAGCCTTCCGCTCGGCCGCCAGTCGAACGGCATCCAGAATCTTCTCGTAACCCGTACAGCGGCACAGGTTTCCGGCGAGCGCCTCACGAATCTCGACGTCGGACGGGTTCGGCACCCGATCGATCAGGTCGTGCGCCTGCACGATCAGACCCGGTGTGCAGAAACCACACTGGACCGCGCCGGCCTCCACGAAGGCCTGCTGCATGGGGTCCAGCTTGTCGCCGTCGGCCAGGCCCTCGACGGTGCGGACCGAGCGGCCCTCCACCTGACCGGCGGCCACCAGGCACGAGCAGACCGGGGTGCCGTCCAGATAGACGGTGCAGGAACCACATTCGCCCTGCTCGCAGGCGTTCTTGGAGCCGGGGAGGCCGACCCGCTCACGCAGCAGGTACAGCAGGCTCTCGCCTTCCCAGACGTCGTCGGCGGTTTCCTGGGATCCGTTGACGGTGAAGTTGATACGCATCAGGCCGCCCTCCTCTCCGCGTTGTAGTCGTTCCACGCCCAGCTGAGGGTCCGGCGGGCCATCACCGACAGCGCGTGCCGGCGGTAGTCGGCGGTGCCGCGCACATCGTCGATGGGCTTGGCCGCGGCGCCGACCAGACGGCCGAATTCGCGGGCCAGCTCGTCGTTCAGCGCGCCGGCGTTGTCCCAGTCCAGGTTGGCGGCCAGGAAGTCCTGCGCCTCCACCGGACGGATCGGGGTCGGACCGGCCGAGCCGATGCCCGCGCCGACGGTCCGCGAATCCGCGTGCAGCGCAACGGAGAACGAGCACACCGCGATCACCATGGCGTTGCGGGTGCCGACCTTCGAGAAGTACTGGGGGCCGCTGGCGGGCTTCAGCCACACGGCGCGAATCAGCTCGTCCGGCTCGAGCGCGTTCTTCTTGACCCAGACGTAGAAGTCGTCGATGTCGATCATGCGGGTGCCGCGGGCGGCCGACTCGACCTCAACCACGGCATTGCCGGCCAGCAGGGCCGGGTGGGCGTCACCGGCGGGCGAGGCGCCGCCCAGATTGCCGCCGACGGTGCCGCGATTGCGGATCTGCGGAGAACCCACAGTGCGCGACGCCTGGGCCAGACCGGGCAGGCGGTCCTGATACCGGTTGATGAGCTTCACGAACGGAACGCCGGAGCCCAGCCGGATCCGGCCGTCCTCCTGCTCGTCGACGGTGAAGACCTCACGGCACGGGTTCAGGTCCAGAATGGCGGCCGGACGGTGCCGGTCGAAGTTCAGCTCGACCATCACGTCGGTGCCGCCCTGAATCGGAACCGCCTCGGGGCGTTCCGCTTTCAGCTGGAGCGCTTCGGCCCAGCTTCCCGGTTGTAGGAAATCCATTGCAATCCTCTAGATATCGGTTCGACGCAGGTACGACAGCACTCAGCTGCCCCGGTACGTAGAGAAGGAGTAGGGGCTCAACAGCAGGGGTACGTGGTAGTGCTCATCCGGATCGGTGACCAGGAAATCGATGGTCACCGTGGGATAGAACGGGCTGACACCGGAGGTGTCGAAGATCAGGCGGTGCGTACCGGCGCTCGGGGCGGGCAGATCCGCGACCCGGCCGTCGTCATCGGTGTGGCGCTCGGCGAGGATCTCCCCCGCCGCGCTCTCCAGCCGCACCGCCATGCCCGCGGCCGGGCGTCCGGTCGCGGCATTGAGCACGTGGGTGGACAGACTCACTTGTCCTCCAGGAGTTTCCGGATCCGCAGGCCGGTGATGTCGGCGAGCTCGCGGCGGACCGTCAGCTGCTCGTCGGCGACAGAGTTGCCGAGACGGCGCTGGAGCTCCGCGAGCATCTCGGTGGCGCTGCGCCCGGCGGCCCGGATCAGGAAGACGTGGCCGAAGTGTTCCTCGTAGGTCACGTTCCAGGAGGCCAGGTCGGCCTTCACCTGATCGTCGCCGTCGGCGGCTCCGGACTGTTCGTCGGCGGACCACTTCGCCTCACGCTCGGACTGGTGGGCGGCGGCCGTGCGCTCCCCGATCCGGGGGTGCGCCGACAGCGCCTCCTCGACATCGGTCCAACTCAGCTCGGTGACCCCGGTCACCGCCGCGGCGATCAGGCTCGACTCGTCCGCGTACGGCCTGTTCGCCACCATCTTGCGTGCCCAGGTCCGCGACGCATTGCAGGTCAGCAGGTGCGTTTCGGCCTCTTCCAGGGGCAGCGAACCGAGCCATTCCAGGCGACTCGACATCCGACCTCCATCCGTCATTGGCGTGTGTCAACCACTTAACCCGGCGGGTGGTCATGCCCGAAAGGACGAGACCTCCGAACCTGTGGCCTGCTTCACAGGGGCGCGTTCGTAGTTACATCCAAGTTCGGTAACCGGGCCGTCACCGACTGTTAGCCTCGGGCATCATGCGGTTACGTTCCCTGCTCACCATGCACGATCTGGGCTTGCGGCTCGTCACCGGAGAGGACGAGCTGGACCGCTTCGTACGCTGGGTGGTAACCACCGACATGCTCGATCCCGGTCGATACCTCTCCGGCGGCGAATTCGTCCTGACCGGGCTGCAATGGCGGCATTCTCCCGAGGACAGCGAGACCTTCGTGAGCGCGCTCGCCCGCGCCCGGGTGGCCGCGCTCGCCGCGGGTGACGCGCTGTACGGCGGAGCGCCCGACGATCTCGTCGCGGCCTGTAAGAAACACCGAATCCCGCTGTTCCGGGTCGAGGAACAGATCGCCTTCGCCACCGTCACCGAGCAGATCAACCGGAAACTGTCGTCCGGACGGGCCGCCGACCTGAGCGCGATCCTGGACCGGCACCGGCAACTGGTGTCCGGCGGCGGGCTGGATTCGGTGCTCGACCTGGTGCATCGCACGCTGGGCACGCGCTGCTGGGTGGTGTCGGCACTCGGCCGCGTGGTGGCCGGGCCGACCCGGGACCTGCCCGAACAGGTTCGGTCGGCGTTCCTGGGCGCGCGGCGGCTGCCGCATGTGCTTTCCCACAATCAGGTGCGGTACTCACTGTTCGCGGTGGACGCCGACGGAACCTCGCGCATCGCGGACTGGTTCCTCGTGTTCGAGAGCGACTACAAGGATTGGCCCGAGGAGCGGCGGGCCCTCATCGGGGAACTGGCCGCGGTGGTGTCCCTCGAACGAGCCCGGCAGGACGATCGGCACAGCGCCGAGGGGCGGCTGGCCCAGGAACTGATCGAGCTGATCATGTCCGACGCCAAATCCGCCGACATCATCTCCCGGCTGGAGTTGACCGGGCTGGGACTGTCCGACCGGTACCTCGCGGTCGCCGCGACCGCGGACTCCGGGGCCGTGCGGCCCGGTGAGTTGCGCGCCGTGTTGCGCGAAATCCTTTACGGCCGAAGCCCTGCCGTCGGTGTGGTCGACGGCGAGGTCATCCTGCTGGTCGCCCTCGGTGACGACAAGGCCCTGGACGACCGCATCCACCGGGCCATCGAAGCCCTCGAACCCGGGCTGCAACTGAGCCGGCTCTCGGTCGGCATCAGCGGCGCGGTCGACGGCGAGGGGCTGCGCGGCGCGGTCGAGGAGGCCCGCTACGCCCGGCGCATGGCCGCCGAACGGCAGCAGCCCACCAGCGTGGTCCGCCACGACGAACTCGCCACCCACATGCTGCTGCTGGCCAGCGTTCCCGACGAGGTCCGGCGCATGTTCCGGGTGCGGCTGCTGGATCCGCTGCGGGTCTACGACCAGGACAATCGCGCCGATCTGGTGCACACTCTGGAGACCTTCCTGGAGGTGTCCGGCTCCTGGACCAAGTGCGCGGATCTGCTGCACCTGCACGTGAATACGCTGCGCTACCGCATTCAGCGCATCGAGGAACTCACCAACCGCGACCTGTCCCGGCTCGAGGACCGCGTCGACTTCTTCCTCGCCCTCGCCCTGCGGTGACCGCATGCCCGGATCGACGGGCGCGATCGCCGATCACTGTGCCGGACACCCTAATCGACACACCAGCTCGGCTGGGTACATCTCGGCCGGAGATAGGTGCGGGCAGCAGCGCGTCGAGTATGCGCAGCGGCCACTCATCGAACCAGTCGACCGGGCTCGATCAGCCGCGGTGGCAGAGCGCCGTGCGGCAGGGCCGGGCCGAGGGCGACGAGGCTGCCCGGTGTGCGGCCCCGGCCCCAACCGAGTTGCTCACGGTAGCGACCGATGTGGGATTCGGGGATCGCGCTGCGGTCCGCGAGCGGCGCTTCCTCGGGTGAGACGTAGAGGGCGTCGGCCGGGCAGTACGCCTCGCACATGAAGCAGGTCTGGCAGTCGGATTGCCGTGCGATGAGCGGTATTCCGCTGTCGGTGCGGTCGAAGACATCGGTCGGGCAGACGTCGACGCACTTGTCGCAGGCGATGCAGTCGTCGGCGCGGACCAGTTCGATCACGACGCCACCGCCGAGGTGAGACCGGTGGCCGCGGCGGTCGAGGTCCATACCCGGTCCAGGCCGCCGGACAGGATGTGGTGGTGCTGCGCCGGATCCAGGTCCGGGTGGTCGGCACGCTTGCTCATACCGCGGGTTTCCTTGCGCGCCAGCGTGGATCGGTACATCAGCCGGCCGACCGCGGTGATGGCGGCGGCCTGCCGGGCCCGGATCCGCTCGGCACCGGTTGCGCCGCCGAGCCCGCGCGCGGCCCGCTCCCAGAGCTCGTCCAGTGCGGCCAGGGCGGGGCGGATGCGGTCACCATGACGCAGATAGTTCTTCTCGAACGGGATGAGTTCGCGCTGCGCGGCCGACACGACCTCGTCGGCGGACACCGATTCCGTTGTCTCCGGCCGCAATCCGACCCGCCCGGCTCCGTGGACAGCGGAGGGATCGACGCGTCCCGATCGCCGGGCGAAGGCCGCCGCGCCCCGGCCCGCCCAGCTTCCGGAGGACATGGCCCAGGCCGAGTTGTGGCTGCCGCCGCCGGTGAATCCACCGCAGATTCGTTCCCGGGTCGCGGCGTCGCCCGCCGCGTAGAGACCGGGAACCGTGGTCGCGCAGTCATTGTCGACGATATCGATGCCCCCGGTTCCGCGCACCGTGCCCTCGGCGAGCAGATCCACCTCGAAGCGGTCGGTGAACGGGTCGATCCCGCGCCGGTCGAACTGGAGGAAGAAGTTGGGCTGGCCCAGCCGCATCCGCGCCTGCACCTCGGCGTCGGCGCGGTCCAGCTGCGCGAACACAGGCTCCGACAACAGGGTTCGCGCGATGACCGACCGGCCCTTGGCGGAGCCCGCGCCCTCCAGCACCCGGCCGTCGGCGTGGAAGAAGGTGGCGTAGCCGTAGTAGGCGGTCTTGGTGACGGTCGAGCCCTTGGGCACGATGGCATAGGCGTTGGAGAACTCCATGCCCGAGAAGCGCGCGCCGGCCTCGGCCGCCATGAGCGCGCCGTCACCGGTGTCGACATTGGTGCCCAGCGCCCGCGACAGGAAGGCGCACCCGCCCGTGGCCAGCACCACCGCACCGGCGGTGATCCGGTAGTCCTGCTCGGCCTGCCGCCGATAGCCGGCCGCCCCGCGCACCACCCCCTCGGCATCGACGAGGAGTTCCAGCGCGGGTGAATGGTCGAGGATCAGCACACCGAGGCGTTTCACCCAGGCCCGCATCCGGCGCATGTATTCGGGCCCCTGCACACCGGTGCGCACCGGCTCGCCGGTGCCGGGATCCACCGGGAACGGGTACCGGCCCTCGACGGCAAGCCGGTTCATGTTCGCGTAGGTCTGGTCGAGGACCCGATCCATCCAGTAGTGGTCGGCCAGATGCCCGCCCAACGCCTCACGGGCGGCCTTGGCATTGGCGCGGGCTGCGGCCTCGGGCGCGACGTACCAGACGCCGGTGCCGGAAGGCGCTGTGGCGCCGCTGGTTCCGCAGTAGCCCTTGTCCACCAGCACCACCTCCGCGCCCGCTTCCCGGGCGTGCACCGCCGCCCAGCACGCGGCGGGCCCGCCGCCGATCACCAGCACGTCGGTCCTGATCTGCCATGGTTCGCTCATCGGCCCGTTCCTCCCGGGAGAGTTGGTGTCCGGAACGGTAAGGCGGCCGGTCGTACTCGCCGAAGGGTTCGAATCAGGACGATCCTTTGGCGGCCGAATTTTCCATATCGTGGAAATCGGCTTGCTTCTCGCGGCGGAATCGGCGCGGGTCAGCGGCAGGCTTCGGCCATGCCGCCGAGCCATTCCCGGACCGCGGCGCGCTGCTCGGGGGTGAACCCGGCTTCCAGTTCGGCTTCGCGGCGTCCGACCGCGGCGTGGGCCTCGGTGTATATGGCGCGGCCCGCGTCGGTCACGTAGATCTGATGGGTCCGGCGGTCGGTCGGGTGCGGGCGGCGCTCGATCAGGCCCGCCTTCTCCAGGCCGCCGAGCATCTCGTTCGCGGCCTGCCGGGTGCTGCCGACATCGCGGGCGATATCGGTGACCGACTTCCCGGGCTGTTCCTGCGTCATCATCAGCGTCGCGTACTGCGAGGTCGTGAGGCCGAAATCCTTGAGTTCCTCGCCGATGGCGGAACGCATGCTCAACCACACCGTGCGGACCATGAAGGTCAGGGATCCATCCTGCGATCCGGAACAGCTCACCGCGACAACCCTTTCCAAAGATTGACAGGTTCCTGACAATCGCGCACACTGGCGATCGTCAGGTTCCTACCAATCTTATCGAAGGCATCCATGACCGTGCCCGCGACGCTGCCGAGATCCCGGCAGCGGCTCATCCTCGCCGTTCTCCTGCTGTCCTCCCTGCTGATCTGGCTGGACAACACCATCCTCGCCACCGCGCTCGAGACCCTCGCCGATCCGGTGCGCGGGCTGGGCGCGAATCCCGCTCAGCTGCAATGGGCCTCAGGGTCCTACACGCTCGTGTTCGCCGCGCTCATGTTCACCGCCGGGGCGCTCGGCGACCGCTACGGGCACCGGACCGTGCTCGTCACCGGATTGATCGTCTTCGCCGCCGCCTCGGTCTGGGCGGCCTACACCGGTGATCCCGCCGGGCTCATCGCCGCCCGCGCTGTCATGGGCGTGGGCAGCGCGCTCATCATGCCCGCCACCATGGCGACGGTGACCTGGACGTTCACCGGTCCGGCGCGGGCATCGGCCATCGGGCTGTTCTCGACCTCCGCCGGTGTCGGACTGGCGGCCGGGCCGCTGCTGGCCGGGGTGCTGCTCGACCACTTCTGGTGGGGCTCGGTGTTTCTCGTGAACGTGCCCGTCGTCGCGGTCGCACTGATCGGGATCGCGGTACTGGTCCCGAACTTCCGCAGCCCGACGCCGCGACCGCTGGACCTCGGCGGACTGGCGCTGTCGGTGAGCGGATTGGCGGCCCTCGCCTACGGACTGATCCGGGCGGGCCAGGTCGCCGCGTGGACACCGGTGCAGGTGTGGGCGCCCATCGCCGCCGGGCTGGCCCTGCTGGCCGCGTTCGTGGTCGTCGAATTGCGTTCCGAACAGCCGAGTTTCGATCCACGACTGCTCGCGCAGCAGGTCTTCGGCGGCGGCAACGCGGCCCTGGGCCTGCTGTTCCTGGCCATGACCGCGGCCGGCTTCTACGGCGCGTTCTACCTCCAGGGCGCCCGCGGCTTCTCACCGCTCGCCGCGGGTCTGATCAACTCCCCCGCCGCCGTCGGCGTCATCATCGGCGGTCCGCTCGGCGTCCGCCTGGTCCGCCGCTTCTCGCTGCGCGCGGTGACCGCGACCGCCCTCACCGTCGGCGCGCTCTGCATGGGCAGCGCGGTCTTCTTCGGACTGCACACGCCCATCATCTGGAACGTGGCACTGGCTGCGGCACAGGGCTTCTCGATCGGCATGGTGATCGGTTCGGTCACCAGCGCCCTGATGAGCACGCTCCCACTCGACCGCGCCGGCGCGGGATCGGCCGTCACCAACACCGTCCGGCAAACCGGCAGCGTCCTGGGTATCGCGCTCGGCGGCACCATCATGGCCATCACCTACCGCACCGGCATCCAGGCCGCGCTCACCGGCCTGCCCGACGCCGCCCGCGAACCCGCCCAGGTATCCGCCGAACAGGCGCGCCATGTGGCCACCGCCATCAACCGCCCCGACCTGTCCCACGCCGCCGACGACGCCTTCATCCACGCCATGCACGTCGGCGGTGTCTGGACCATGGTCTTCGCGCTCGCGGGAGCCGCCGTCCTGGCCCTCACCCTGCGACCCCGCCCCACCCCGGCCACCCCGGAGCCGGAGCCGACCCTCGCGGCCGCCGGTCAGAACTGAGCCGACCGGCCCGCTCTCACCGAGCGCCACGCCACGCGTCCTGCGCCACCCGACGGCGGTGCAGGGCGCTGCGCTCGTCATCCCGACCCCGATGGGCCTGCACCAGTTTCGAGTGCACGCGCCGTGCTTGCTGCAACGATTTCCGGATCGACATGGCCGGCTTCCTCCTGTTCCGAGGGCACGGTGTTCGCGCCACCTACCTCGTAAGACGGTCCGGGGC
Source organism: Nocardia sp. NPDC059236 (assembly GCF_042754085.1). NCBI lineage: Bacteria > Bacillati > Actinomycetota > Actinomycetes > Mycobacteriales > Nocardiaceae > Nocardia > Nocardia sp. NPDC059236. Next base: position 890,561 of record NZ_JBHZAF010000001.1, on the reverse strand, counting down.
AGGGAAATTCAGCGCCTCGGGCAACCCGGTTCGACGGATTTCCCACCGCACGCGAATCACGCACGCGCGCAGCGCGGTTGCTACTCGGATGTCACTCCGGCAGCGAGGAGCTTCCCGAGCAAGGTCGTCAGCTGGACCCGTTCCCCGGGAGTGAGCGCGGCGAAGGCGCCGGCCAGGAAGCCCGGGATCTCGACCTCGGCGGTCCGCAACCGCTCCCGTCCGGCCGCGGTGATGGTGACCGCGTACGAGCGCCGGTCCGTCGGGTTGCGTTCCCGGCGGATGTAGCCCGATCGCTCCAGGTCGTCACAGACGGTCACCATGACGCTGCGATCGATGCGGAGTTCGGCGGCCAGCGTCTGCTGCGCGCAGTCACCGACCGCGTCCAGCATCTTCAGCACCAAATGCTGTCCGACCCCCAATTCCGTTGCGGCGGCATGGGCTTCACCGGCCTTGGCCACCGCGACGGAGGCGCGGCAGAGGGCGATATCGGGGCGTTCGGCGGCGAGAGCCGGGAAGTAGGACGGTCTGGCGGCAGGCATGGTCTCCTCGTTCGATCACGGCCAGCCTACCAAAACCATCTGCGCACAGATCGTTTGACAGCAGATGATTACCGCGCCTACGGTCTAATCGTCTGGGCGCAGATGATTTTCGCGCAGACGATTTCGAAACCCGTTGGGCCTCAGGAGCTGCCATGACGCTTGATCTCTCCCCCGATGAACTGCTGTCGACCACCCGGGCCGTGCGTCGCCGCCTGGACTTCGACCGGCCGGTGCCGCGCGACCTCATCGAGGAGTGCGTCGATCTCGCCACCCAGGCGCCCACCGGGCGCAACCGCCAGCGCTGGCACTTCCTGGTCGTCACCGAGGCCGGGCAGCGCCGCGAGGTGGCCGAGATCTTCCGCCGGGCGCTCACACTGAGCGAGGCCGCGCCGCTGTCGCGGGACGACCTGGCGCGCATGCACATCCGGCCGGGCAGCATGGCGCGGGTGTTCGACGGCGTGCGCCATCTGGCCGACAACATTCACCGCGTGCCCGCGTTCGTGATCCCCGCCGTCGAGGGCCGCACCGACGCCGCCTCGGTCCAGATCCAGTCCGGCACCTGGGGATCGATCCTTCCCGCGGTCTGGAGTTTCATGCTCGCCGCCCGCGCCCGCGGGCTCGGGACCGTGTGGACCACGGCCCAGGCTCCGCTCGAGCGCGAACTGTCGGCAATCCTGGGCGTGCCCTACGACGAGGTCATGCTCGCCGCGTTCCTGCCACTGGCCTTCACGCTCGGCACCGAGTTCAAGCCCGCGGCCCGCGTCCCCCGCGACCGGGTTCTGCACTGGCAGCGCTGGTGACAGGCGGGGCACCAGGCGAATCCCGGGACATGCGGGCATTTCGGGGTTGTCTGTAACCCTAGTTAGCACTTACCTTGGAGTGTGTTGCACCGCACAGGAGCGGCCTCGGCTTCGGCTTCCGGGCGGCGCGGCACAGAGACGAGGAGGCAATGATGGCTCTGACGACGATGTCGGGCTCCGTTCCGGCGGCACGAGACTATGCGGATGTGCTGCACACCCTGTCGGAGGGATCGGTGTACCGCCGATTCGATCCGTATCTCGATATCGCCTGGGACTCACCCGAATTCGCGATCGACCCCCGGGACCCGCGATGGGTGCTGCAACCGGACATCGATCCGCTCGGCGCGACGCAGTGGTATCAGAACCTGCCCCTGGAACGGCAGATCGAGATCGGGCGGTGGCGGATCGCCAATGCCATCAAGGTCGGCGCGGCCTTCGAGAGCATCCTGATCCGCGGCATGATGCAGTACATCATGAAGCTGCCCAACGGGTCGCCGGAGTTCCGCTACTGCCTCCACGAGATGACCGAGGAGTGCAACCACATCCAGATGTTCCAGGAGCTGGTCAACCGGATCGGCGTGGACGTCCCGGGGATGCGGCCCATCTTCCGGAGGCTGTCGCCGTTCATCGGCGTGGCCGGCGGTTATGCCTGGCCGATTCTGTTCATCGGCATTCTCGGCGGCGAGGAACCGATCGACCACTATCAGAAGGCCGTCATCCGCAATGGCGCGAAGCTGCCGCCCGCGGTGGTGCGCTGCATGGAGATCCATATCGCCGAGGAGGCCCGGCACATCTCCTTTGCCAATGAGTTCCTGAAAGAGCATGTGCCGGGTTTCAATCCGCTGTATCGCAATGTCTGCGGTATCGCCTTCCCGCTCGCCATGCGGTGGCTGGCCGGTGAGATCATGGCTCCCCCACCGGAATTCGCCCGCACCTTCGACATCCCCCGCGAGGTCATCAAGGAAGCGTTCTGGCGCTCCCCCACCGCGTCGAAAATCCTCTCCGGATACTTCGGCGACATGCGCTCCCTCGCCGACGACCTGGGCCTGATGAACCCGGTCACCAAGCGACTGTGGAAGCTCCTGCACATCGACGGCGACCAATCCCGCTACCGCAGCGAGCCCGAACGCCGGGCCGCCTGACCCCGGGGATACCCACCGGAATCACCCGTCCGAAGTACGATCGGGAAATGCGGTCCATTTGGAAGGGCTTTCGGTAGCGCGACAACGCGAATACCGAAGGCCCACACCAGGACCGACAAACAATCAGCTCAAAGGCCATAGAGGCGGTCCGATATTCCAGATTGCTCGTGCGCAGGGGCCTCGGCGTCTACCGTAATCGGAACGTCGTTCGCCGACGCTGACGACCGCTACTGATCGGACCTGCTCGGCCACGAGTCAATCGTCAAGCTCAGCGAGCACTTTCAGGATCAGCGCACGCGCATCCCGCCCGTAGACCGCAGCCTGTTTCAGTACCTCGAACATGCGCACATATAGGTTGCACTCCGTCGGCTGTGTGACCTGAATGCTCGCGGTCGGCGTTTCAAGAGCGACGAGGTCATCATCGAAGATTCAGAACCCCGCTGATGCGACCGCCTCGCGTTCTCGCATGAGCGGAATGATGCCGAGCGAGATGTTCGGTAGCGACATCAACTCGAGTAGCCGTCCGAGCTGCCCCGCCTGAACTTCGGCGTCACCGAACCACGTTCGCAGCGCTTGTTCCTCGAGCACCGTCACGAACCGCTTGCCACCTCGCTGCAGGATCCGCTGACGCTCCATCCCGACGGCGACCGCGGCATCGATGTCGTTTGGTGTGCCCAGGAACCGAATCCAGAACGACAGCATGGCGGCGGAGTACTCGGCAGTTTGGAACAGGCCCGGGTAACGTTGTGCTCATAGATCCGGAACACCTTCGTCGCCTCATACCGCTGCTGGGTGTGAGCGCCGAGAACTCGCTTAAGGCCAGCTCGGCTCTGACGCCGGAACTCGAGGTAGGCCGAATCGGCTACCCGCAATGTCGCGATGAGATCGGCCACCTGGTCCTCGGCGCCGCAGACGCGACACCACTCCCTGATGTCATGGTCGGTCGGTGCCTGAATACCGTTTTCGATCTTGGAGACACGTGTGTAGTGCTGCTGTGTCGCATCAGCGAGGCGGCGGGCACTGAGACCAGCATCTCTGCGGATATCCCGCAGCCTGGCCCCGAGTGCCCGTCGCGCCTCCTGCGCTGAGCTAGAAGGGCTGGTATTCATGGTGAGGAATCGCCAGCTTCCACACCGCCTCGAATGCCGTGCGGCACAGCTGGATATCGGCGGGGTCTGTCGATGCGGCCTTGCCGGTTCCCAGGCCGTTGCCTGCGTAGTGAAGGAACACGGCAAGGCGGTCATCGAACAGGTAGAAGTCGTTGCCTGGCATGGCAATCGACGAGACCAGACGCCTCGGCGTCCAGCGGATATCCTCGCCGGCATCAACCATCGGCCACGCGATGCTGTACGACCACCTCTGGTAGTCGCTGAGCGGTTCCGAGACGATGCGCGCTCGCCGGATCGACTTCCCCGCGGCAGTGTGTTCTCTCAGCGTTGAGCACCAGCCCTGGAGCCATTCCAGGTCGACTGGTTCGCCGGCCGTCCACTGCGCCATGTGCGGCAGCTCTACCACGGTGCCGTAGGCGTCCCGAGTCTCCAGATGGATGGACTCCGTCTGGAATTCGATCAGTAGTTGCTCGAAGTCGTCATCGCTTATCGGAGTCACTGTCTCCCTGTTCGAAGAACGGAACCAGACGGTCCGGAATCTCTACACACGATTCGCCGGCAGGAATATCCATCTGCGCCAGCGTTGCCGGATCGTCGATCACCCAGCCCTGTACCACCCATGAACCACGATCGGTGCGGTACAGAGTCGGAGAGCACGTCGGGTTCGATCCCGGATCCTTGGCGATGAAGGTCAAACGCATGGTGCCCCCTGCGTGCAGTGCATGCGTGGTGCGGATCAGGGGCCCGCGAGGACATGGTGGCCGCCGGTCCCACCCCCACCGAAGCGGTGGCGAACGCGATCCGCACTGTCAACGACGTACTCGAGCACCGGCCCGACTGGCTGAAGAACCCGGGCGAGCACACATGAAGCTGTTAGTTCTTTAACCTCCGATTCCAAACCGTTTGGCCTGCTCGGGTATTCGTGGGACAAGCAGGCGGCCTTCGTCTGATCATGTGCTCCGACCAAGGAATGCACTGATCGAGACGAAGGCCCGGGATGAGTCTGCCGGTCGGCGGCGGAGCAGGGGAAGCGTTCGCGGAACTGTCGCGGATGCGCGGCGAGTTCTACGCGTGTCTGACCGCGCGGGGCGACGAGTTGTTCGAGCTCACCGATGCAGTGCTGTGCGCGCAGGGCGCGGTGCGGTCGGTGGTGGAGCTGACACTGACCCCTGAGCATCGCCGCGGACACGGCGGGCTCTACGACGGCCTCAATGACGGTCGGGTAGATATCCCACAGTTTCGGAAACTGTTGTTCAGCATCGGTTTACCGAGATTCAGCGCGCACAATAGTCCGGCTGTTATCCGCGCGGTCATGCCACCGCCTTCCACGTGCGCGGGTCACACCCGTTCTCGCACGGCACGAGACCTGTGTGGACCGCCGCGCCGCATTGCACGCAGTGCAATGTGCCAGGGTTTTGGACGACCGATTCCCTGACCGATTCAGAAGCCGATCCCCACAGGCGAATTCTCTGCAATACTTCTCCACTGCTCGACCCGCCTGACGGGTCGGGTACCGTCCTCGACTCGCTGCCAGGTCCAACGTGCCCAGCGGCCAGAACAAGGAGTTCTGTGTACAACCATGCCATTTCGGCCGGATCGTTCACGCGTCGCCTTGTGGTCCTGATCGGTCTCGCGTGTGCCATGGCCGGTTGCGGGATCGCAACCGACACGGCACATCCGACAACGACGGTCTCGAAATCCCTCCCGCTGGCCACCGTTTCGCAAACAACGACCTTCGCGCCATCGAGCACCCCTGACCCGACGCTATCGCCCCTGGCAACGACTCCTCCCACGACGACGGCTGTCCCGGCATCCCCGGCGGCCGTCATGCCCGCCGTCGTCTGCATGAATCTGCAAGACGCACAGAACAAGATCCACGAGGCTGGTGTCTTCTACTCCCGATCGAAGGACAACACAGGCAAGGGCCGCCACCTGATCATCGACCGCAACTGGCTCGTGGTCGCCCAATCCCCCTCCCCGGGAACCCCTTTCGGCGAGGGCGACGCGGTCCTGTCCGTCGTCAAATATGGCGAACCCAACAACTGCTGACGACCGGCGATCGCTCAGGCGAGACGGTCCGGGTGTACCGGATTGGTCGTAGAGCTCGGCGATGAAAAACCAGCTGCGTCCCAGCACTTGTGGGACATCGGTGAGGCGTCGAAACGATTCGGGTCGGATTCCGGAATGGTCGCCGAGGTCGCGGTAGCTGTAGCCGATTGCCTGCAGTGCATGAATTCGACGCCGGACACCCAGTGCTGACACGAACAGGGTCGACTGCTCGGCGACGGGAACATGGGTGACGCTCATCAGCCGCATCGCCTGCTCCAGCCGTGTCTTCTCATAGGTCCGCCCGCGGACCAGCCACAGTGTGCGTTGCGGGAGACCCGCAGCGGCGCCGATCCAGCCATCAGTTCGACCCGTTCAGTGCTTGTTGACCTTGGTGCCGGACATGCCGAGCTCTTTGCCGATGCGACCCTTGGCCCAGCCGTGCTCGCGATGAAGGACTCGCGCGTAGACGGGTTTGTCCTTCGCGACGATCGCGAAGGAGCTGCCGGCCAAGATTCGTGTCAGGACGTCCTCGTCGACGGTGGTTCGGGAAGGGGGTAGAGGATGTACAGGTCTTCGGGGGTCGACGGCGAGCAGTCTCCGTTCGAGTTCCAGGTTGACCAGTCGCGAGCGGCCATCGGTCAGGCGCAGCAGGGACATGGACGGCATTGGATCTGCAGCGAAAGCCGGTGGAAGGAAACGCATCTGGTGGCCATGATCTTCGCCAGGTGGGTCTGGGCGCGGGTGGCGTCGATGTAGCCGTCTGCGATCAGCCGGCGGGCAGGGTAGGAGGGTTCGGTGGTGGTCATGTTGCTTCGGCTTTCGGGGAGTAGAGGGGCCACGTGGTCTGCACGTCGGTGAAGGGACGGTCGTGGCGGCGGAGGCAGTCGATGAAGCTGTATGCCTGCTCGCGGTACCAGCGGGCTTGCGCGGCCATGAGTTCGGCGGCGGTGTAGCGGGCGAGCTCGGGGTGCAGAAACATTAGCCCCGCTAAAATATGCTGATTCGTGCCATTCGCAGCATTTCCTATGGACATAGGCGTCCCGATATGAATTCATTCCAATCAGGCAAGGTCAGCTAGTTATAAGCAGATTTGCAAGATGCCTCGCCGACGCGCCCCCCGTGTTACCGAGACCATACCGACAGCCAATCGCACGCGACTCGCTTTCGAGGCGAAATGCGCACACGACACACACGCTTCACCGCCTCTCGATTCTCCGGACGAAGGGCTCGATGCGATCCGAGGCAGATTCGGGGTGAGCGGGGTCGCAGGCTCGAGCAACGCTGCCGGCCGCCCTCGATAATCTAGGCGTCGGGGTTGATTGCCAGGCTTTGGGCCGATGTGAAGGCAAAGGGGTGCAACGTGATTCCATCCGCGCAAATGCGATCTATGCTGAACGACACCGGCACAAACACAATATTCACCCGAGACGTTGAGACGAGGTGTGCCATGTCCATGTCTCCTACCCTGCAGGATTGCCTGCGCCAGAAATCCTCGCGGTACGAAGTCGTGAACCACCCTCATAGCGATACGAGTATGCAGACGGCCGCGGCGGCGCACATCCCCGCGGATCGCCTCGCGAAAACCGTGCTGCTCGAGGACGACAACGGCTATGTCGCAGCTGTGTTGCCGGCGACGCAAGCGGTGCGCCTGGACGATCTCTGGGCGCGGACCGGCCGGCATCTGGTGCTCGCGAAGGAAGTTGAGCTGCGCGAGCTGTTCAAGGACTGCGATACGGGCGCGGTGCCGCCGGTCTGCATGGCGTACGGCATGCAGACGTTCCTCGAGCAGGATCTGGCGCTGGAGCCGGAGGTCTATTTCGAGGCCGGCGATCACGAGGCGCTCATCCATATGGAGCAGCGCGAATTCCTGTTGCTGATGGAAACGGCCGAGGTCGCGCATTTTTCGTACAGGATGTAGGGCATCGTGTCTCGAGCGGCAACCATTGCATGACCGCAAGGAGCGGAGCGGGTTCCCAGCTGTTCTCGAGAGCCTTCGAGCACGCTGGCCGGACGGCACACGTCCGCGAGCCCAAGCCGTCCACAAGCCGTCAGACGCTCACCGGCAGCCACCAACAAGCACCGACGACCAGGCGAAACCGCCAGGTCGCGGTGGGTTGCGGTAGAACGCTGACCTGGTACGACGTAGTCTGGCCAAATGCGGTCCATTTGGAAGGGCTCCATCGCGTTCGGACTGGTGAATGTCCCCGTGAAGGTCTACACCGCCACGGAGGACCACGACATCAAGTTCCACCAGGTGCATGCCGCCGATGGCGGGCGCATTCGCTACGAGCGGTTGTGCACGGTGGACGGGCAGCCGGTGCAGTATTCCGATATCGACCGGGCCTACGAATCACCCGACGGGGATCGGGTGATTCTCACCGACGAGGACTTCGCCAAACTTCCGGCGGCCGAGAAACACGAAATTCCAGTGTTGCAATTCGTGCCGTCGGAGCAGATCGATCCGATTCTCTTCGACAAGAGCTACTACCTGGAACCCGATTCGACCACGCCGAAAGCCTATGTGCTGCTGGCGAAGACCCTCGAACGGGTGGACCGGGTGGCGCTGGTGCATTTCACGCTGCGCCAGAAGACCCGGCTCGGCGCGCTGCGGGTGCGTGACGGGGTGCTGGTGCTGCAGACGCTGCTGTGGCCGGACGAGGTGCGGGCGGTGGCGTTCGACAAGCTCGAGGGCGTGACCGAGCCGAAGTCCCAGGAATTGCAGATGGCCGAGACGCTCGTCGACACGCTGTCCGACGATTTCGATCCGAGTCTGTACGTGGACGAATATCAGATCGAATTGAAGAAGCTGCTCGACGAGGCGATCGCCAGCGGTTCCAGCAGGGTCACCCGGGTGCCCGAGGCAGTGGCCTCGGCAATGGATGCCGAGGTCGTGGACCTGGTCGCGGCCCTGCAGCGCAGTCTCGAAGCCTCCGGACGCAAGGCGGGTACCGCACCGGCCGCGCCGGCCAAGGCGGCGAAGGCGACCGCGGAGAAGAAGCCCGCCAAGAAAGCCGCGAAGAAGGCTCCGGCCAAACAGACCCGCAAGGGCGCGTGATAGCACGCCACCCGCGCGGCCTCGCTACCCGGCGGGCGCCCGGGTAGCCAGCACCCGCCTGGCAAACTGTCGGGCATGGATTCCGACATATCCAGCCATCCGGATATCGCCGTCGTGCCCATGGGGCTCGGGCATCTGCGTCAGGTCATCGACCTCGGCTACCAGGTGTTCGACACCCAGGCCAAGCCCTACACCTCGTGGTCGCTGACCTCGGTGGCCGAGCACCTCGACAGCGCCGGCCGGTCCTGCTGGGTGGCGGTGGATTCGGATCGGGTCGTCGGATTCGTGCTGGCCTCCATGGAATTCGAGCTGCGCGAGGACTGGGCGTACCTGGAGTGGATCGCCGTGGCGCCCGATATGCAGGGGCGCGGTGTCGCGGGCCGGCTCATGACCGCGTGCTGCGATCTGCTGTTCCGGCACGGCGCGGCCCGCATCGTGACCGACGTGGAGAACCACAACACGGCCTCGGCGTCCATGATGCGCAGGAACGGTTTCACCGAGGGCACCACGGTGACATTGTTCGTGCGGCCGAATCCGGACGAGGCCGTGGCCGGGGCCGACGAGCAGGTCACCCTCGGACCCGGCACCAAGCGCGATCTCATCAGGCGCGGCCGGATAACCGGGGACGGGCGGCACGGGCGGCCCGCCCGCTAGTTGTCGGACCCTGACGCTACGGTCGCGGGCATGACCGCCGTCGACGAGATCATGACCGCCATCAACGACGCCGTAACCCTTGGCCGCCAAGGTGATACGGCGACGGCACGGAAGCAGCTGACCGCGCTGTGGGACACCATCGGCGCGGGCGGCGACCCGCTGCACCGGGTCTCGCTCGCCCATTTCCTGGCCGACCTCCAGGCGCATGCGGCGGATGCGCTCACCTGGGACATCCGGGCCCTCGATGCCGCCGACGCGCTGACCGACGAGCGGGCCCAGGCCCACCATGCGGGGTTGAGTGTCCCGGGCTTCTATCCGTCGCTACACCTGAATCTCGCCGACAATTACCGGCGCCTGGGCGCGTTCGACACAGCCCAGCGCCACCTCGACGACGCCCGCAACCGGCTCGACGCCCTCGACGAGGACGGCTACGGGCTCGGAGTGCGGGCCGGCATCGCGAATGTCGAAGCGGCACTGGCGGAACGCTCCACCGAGCAGCTGCCCACGCACCCCGCCGCGTCGTGACGGCCGCCTGACCTTCGAAAATGTCGGCCCGGCGATCATTGCCGGGCTGGACCAGGCGATATACGCTGGCCGCGACCACCGCCCAGCGAAGGGAGCGCCTCGATGCCGGAGCCGCGATCGGAAGTAGCTGCGCCGCAAGCGGATCCCAGGGGACGACGCGCCGGACTGGGCGTGACCCTCCTGCTGGCCGTCGCCGCGGGCGGACCCGTCGCGATGGCCGGTCCGGTCGCCGCCGATGTACCCGGCACCGCCACGACGGTTTCCTGCTCCCCCACCGAACTGGCGATGGGCCTGCCCGCCCGCACGCCGGTGGGCGACTGGTCGGAGAATCTGGGATTCGACGCGACCGGGGACATCTGGATCGCGCGCACCTACCGCAATGCGGTGGAGCGGTACGACCGGGACGGTCACCTCGTCGTCAGCGTGCCGGTGTCGAGCCCGGGCGCGGTCCGGCTCGGCCCGGACGGGCTGATGTACGTGACATACGGCAACTCACCGTTCGCCGGGCTCACCGGGCAGGGCGGCGTGCTCCGATTCGATCCCGGCGCGGCCGTTCCGCAGCCCGAGGTCTTCGTCTCCGGGCTCGGCCAGGCCAATGGGGCCGCCTTCGATGCGGCCGGGAATCTGTTCGTCGCCGACACCACCGCCAATACGGTGGAGCGGATCCGGCCGGACGGGACCCTCGACACCGAGTGGACCGAGCGGGCCCGGAACGCGCTGGCGGCCAAGGGATCCGGCGCCGACGGGATCGCCGCGGCCGGGAACATCCTCTATGTGACCCTGCTGGAGAGCCCCACGGCACGCATCGTCGCGCTGCCCATCGACGATCCGGCCCGGGCCGGCGTCGCCGTCGATCTGGCGCCCGCGCCGCTCACCGCACCGCTGCTCCCCGACGATCTGGCGATCACTGCGGACGGATTGCTCTACATCGCCACCGGCAGTGGGCAATTCGTGCGGGCCGATCCGGTCACCCACACCAGCTGCACGCTGCTGTCGGGACAACCGCTGACCTCCGTGGCCGTCGACCCGTCCGACGACCACACCTACATCCTCGGCACCGAGGGCGGCGACGTACTGAAGGCGCACCTGCGCTGACGTCAATTATCCTGCGCGGCACGGGCTCTGCCCTCCCGGAAGAACTCCAGCAGGCCCTCGACCGTCGCCACCTCGGCGCGCGGGCGCATCGCCCCGAAGGACGTGTTCCAGAACTCGCCCTCGCGCCGGGTCCACGGCCCTACGTACGCGTACGGTTGCGGGTTGTCCCAATCCCCCGGGGAGACACCGTAATTCACCTCGTCGACGGCGACGGACAGATCGAAGTGCTCGGGCCACAGCACCGGTTGTTCCTCGGCGAAGCGCCGTAATGCGGTGTCTCCCACCGCGAACCAGTCGTGCACCGAGGTGGCGGCGTCGGCGTCGACCCTGAAGGGTTCGTCCGGATCCATCCGGGTGCCATCGGCATACAGGCCCGCGGGCGGGGCGTCGGCCGCGAATCCGGCGGCCGAAGCGAGGTCACTGTAGGTGCCGTGCAGGCGGATGCGGCCCTGTGGCCACACCAGATCGGTGCCCGTCACCGACACCGGCCACTTGATGCCGGTGAAGCCGCCCAGCACGATACGCATGCGGATACTGCCGAATCGGCGGTACTGCGGGCCGGCGATCAGCAGCTCGGCCGCCGCGTGCATTGCGAACCGGGTGTCCTCGTAGGTGATGTCGTCCACGGGGAAATCATCTCCGTCCGGCCGGGCGTGTTGCTGGAAAATGGAGTCCGGCAAACAAAACAGCGCCACACCGGACGAATCCGGTGTGGCGCCGGGGTGATTCGCGATCGGTCAGCTCGCGTTGTCGGTGCACGCCGACAGGATGACCTTGGCCTGGCGCGGCGAGGACGACCCCGTGTCCGGGAAACCCGGGGCGCTCTTGCCGAGCACGTTGATGGCGGCCGACTCGGCCTCCACCTTGGACGGAGCCCACGCCCAGCCGAAGCGGGTGTCGGCGCCCTGTGCGACCGCGCCGCAGGCATTGGCGAAGTGCACGACGACCGCGCAGTCGCCGCCGCCGCACTTGTCCACGGCGGTGCTGTCCGCGCTGTCCCAGCTGCCGTAGTTCACGGCATAGGCGACGTTTCCGGTGCTCTTGGACAGCGCGAGCGCGCCGTACAGGTCACCGGAGGTGGCCACGAAGACCGGTTCACTGTCCGCCGCGGAGGCGGTTCCGGCGGCCACGGTGCCGATCGCGGCCATCGACGTAACGGCGAGGCCTACACCGGCCTTGCGCAGCAACGACATTCGATACTCCCCGGGGATGGAAGGTGATAACGGCCGTCATCATGCCAGACGCTCAGACCCTGCGCATGACCGAGACAACCTTACCCAGCACCTGGGCGTGGTCGCCATCGATCACCGGGTAGGCCGCATTGCGCGGCTCCAGATAAACGTGACCATTGGCACGGCGGTAGACCTTGACCGTGGCCTCGCCGTCGATCATGGCGGCCACGATCTCGCCGGTGTGCGCCTCCTGCTGCTTGCGCACCACCACGATGTCGCCGTCGCAGATGGCGGCGTCGACCATGGAGTCACCGCGAACCCGCAGGCCGAAGACGGTGCCGCGGCCCACCAGCTCTCGCGGCAGGGACAGCACGTCGTCGGTGTGCTCCTCGGCCAGAATCGGCGTACCGGCCGCGATATCGCCCACCACGGGCACCGGCACCGAATTCTCGTCCTGCTGCCGCTGCGGCCCGGTCGCCCGCAGGAACAGCCGCACATCCATGGGCCGGGTCACCGATTCACTGCGCTTGAGGAACCCCCGCTCCTCCAATTCGCGTAAATGCCGCGAAACAGACGAAGCCGACTTCAACCCGACCGCATCGCCGATCTCCCGCGTACTCGGCGAATACCCGTGCCGCTGCACCCAATCGCGAATACTGCACAGAATCCGCTGCTGCCGCTCCGGCAATGTGGAGGTGTCGAGATGCTCGAACCCGTCGAAGTCGTCATAGGTCACCGGAGAATCCTACGGTCCGAACCGGCTGTTCCCGGCCACGACCGGCCGTGTCACTCCCGGCGACGACCAGCCGTGGCCCGCGCGAGTGCCGCCTCGGCCTCGGCGGCGAGAGCCCCGACCAGGTCGAGCCCGCTACCCTCGGACACCGCGGCAGCCAGAGCCCCACCGGCCGACCCACCCATCGGCGCCGACACGATCGGATACCGCACCCCGAGCAACTCGGTGAACGCACTGCGTAATGCCATGGGCCCCTCCGCTTCCGCACCGACGCGTGGCCGCGAGCCGCCCACGCCGACCTCCACGGTAGCGGCAGGTCTGCGGCAAAACCGGCCGGGACAAGCGCGGCTACGCCTTCGCGCCCAGGGTCTGGACGGTGCGGCAGGCGTCGACACTGCCGTCGGTCAGGACGAGCGACGGCCACCGACTCGGAAAGGCTGTCCGGCAGCGGGATACGAGCCAGATGGACCTGCCTGCCTGGCCACCGTTGCCAGGTCCTGCCCCCGACGGATGCGACGCATCGTGACGGCTCTGCAGACGACGCGCATAGGGTGGGTGGCGTGCAAGATCACGAGAGGCTGTTCGACCGGGTGCGCGGGGCGCTGCTGGGTGGGGCGATCGGGGACGCGCTGGGGTGGCCGATCGAGTTTCTGTCGCTGCAGCAGATCCGGGGGCGGTACGGGGCGGCGGGGGTCACCGGATTCCTGCCCGGCCCGGATCCGGCCGCGCCACAGCAGATCACCGACGACACTCAGATGACGCTGTTCACCGCCGAGGGCCTGCTGCGCTGTCCGCCGGGTGCGGACCCCGCGCCGGTGTTGCGCCGCGCCTACCTGCGGTGGCGGGATACTCAACAGCAGGAGAAACCTGCGGCCGATGTGGACGGGTGGCTGGCGGGGCACCGATTCCTGTATGCCATGCGGTCTCCGGGCAATGCCTGCCTGACCGGGCTGCGGCGGCAGGCCGAGGGGTTCGTGCCGCCGTTGGAGTTCGGGGAGCCCGGACCGGTGAATCCGAAGTCGAAGGGGTGCGGGACCGTGATGCGATCGGCGCCGTTCGGGCTGGCCGGATTCGGCGCCGACCGCGCGTTCTATACCGCCATGCGATGCGCCCAGCTCACCCATGGCCACCCGACCGGCTACCTCGCGGCGGGCGCCCTAGCCATCTTGATCGACAGCGTCCTGTCCGGAACCGAACTACCGATCGCGGTGCAGGACACCATCTCCCGGCTCGCCCCGATGCCCGCGAGTGCGGAAACGATCACCGCCCTGGCCGCCGCCCTCACCACCGCGCATCTGGGTGACCCCACCCCGGAGCGGCTGGAGCGAATCGGCGCGGGGTGGTGCGCCGAGGAGTGCCTGGCCATCGCCGTGTACTGCGCACTGCACACCTACCGCACCGGCGACATCCGCACCGGGCTCCTGCTGTCGGTCAACCACTCCGGCGACTCCGACTCCACGGGTGCGGTGGCAGGCAACCTCATCGGCGCCATCCACGGCCTCGAGGCCCTGCCCATGGAATGGGTAGCCGCCGTCGAAGGTCGCGACGAATTGTTCCGAGTCGCCGACGATCTCGTCCTCAACTTCTTCTACAACGATCGCATGACCCTGGCCGACCGCTACCCCCTCGACCGAGGCCTCGACCAGTGATCGGGAAGGGCGTCGTCCACGAATTCAGGGCCGCACGAACCGAATCGCCGAATCCCTTCCAGATCAATGGCATACGGCATGATTCCGTAGGACGAGGCTTCCTCCCCCAGTGAAAACGTCGGCGCACCGTAACACGGTGGGCCGACCGTTCTTTCGGTTCGGCGTCACGGCTCGGTAGCCGGACGACTCAGTCGTCCATGATGCCCGCGGCGCGGAGGCGGGCGGTGATGTGGCGGGCGGATGGCCGGGGCCGACCCGGTAGCGCTGCGGGTCGAGGCCGGCGGCGGGAGACAGGCCTTTTGCCTCGTCGGGATCACTCCTTTTCTGGATCCGACTATCGCACAGTGGTTTCGGTCAGCCGAATGAATATGGACTCGAGCCGAAAACAACGATGCGGGCCGATCCGTATCGGATCGGCCCGCATCGTCGGCGGATTGTGGTCCCGTTAGACCGTGAACCCGAGGGCGCGCAGCTGTTCGCGGCCGTCGTCGGTGATCTTGTCGGGGCCCCACGGGGGCATCCAGACCCAGTTGATCTGGAGGTCTTCGGCCAGGCCGGACCGCACGAGGGCGTTGCGGGACTGGTCTTCGATGACGTCGGTCAGCGGGCAGGCCGGGGAGGTCAAGGTCATGTCGAGTTTGGCGATGCCGTCCTCGAAGGCCATGCCGTAGACCAGGCCGAGGTCGACGACATTGATGCCGAGCTCGGGGTCGACGACGTCGCGCATCGCCTCCTCCATGTCCTCGAGGTGCTGGATCTCCTCGGGGGTGAATTCCTTGGCCTGCTGGTCGGTTTCGCTCATCTCTACTCCCCGTTGCCCATCGTCTTCTTGGCTTCCTCGGCCGAGGCTATCCGTACCACGGCATCCTTGAACGCCATCCAGCCCAGCAGCGCGCACTTCACGCGGGCGGGGTACTTGGCGACGCCGACGAACGCGATGCCGTCGCCGATCACCTCTTCGTCGCCCTCGACGGTGCCGCGGCTGGTGACCATCTCGTCGAACGCCTCGACCACCTTCAGCGCCTGCTGCACCGGCAGGCCGATGACCTGGTCGGTGAGCACCGAGGTGGACGCCTGGCTGATCGAGCAACCCTGGCCGTCGTAGGACACGTCCTTGACGTCGCCGTCGTCGTCGATGTGCACACGCAGCGTCACCTCGTCACCGCAGGTGGGGTTGACGTGGTGCACCTCGGCGCCGAAGGGCTCGCGCAGCCCTCGGTGGTGCGGGTGCTTGTAGTGGTCCAGGATGACTTCCTGGTACATCTGCTCCATGCGCATGTTCTATGCAACTCCGAAGAAGCTCTGGGCCTTCCGCACCGCGGCCACCAGCTGATCGACCTCGTCGAGGGTGTTGTACACCGCGAACGAGGCCCGCGCGGTCGCGGCGATACCGAAGTGCCGGTGCAGCGGCCACGCGCAGTGGTGACCCACGCGGACGGCGACGCCCTGGTCGTCGAGGATCTGGCCGACGTCGTGGGCGTGAACACCGTCCACCAGGAACGACACCGCGCCGCCGCGGTTCACGTTCTCGGTCGGGCCGATGATGCGGACGCCGTCGATCTCGCCCAGGCCCTCCAGTGCCGCGCTGATGAGCGAGTGCTCGTGCGCCGCAACGGCTTCCATGCCGACTTCGCTCAGATACCGGACAGCCGCGCCCAATCCGACGACCTGCGAGATCATCTGCGAGCCCGCCTCGAACCGCAGCGGCGGCGGGGCGAAGGTCGAATGATCCATGTACACGGTCTCGATCATGGAACCACCGGTGATGAACGGCGGGGTGTCCTCGAGCAGCTCACGGCGGCCGTACAGGATGCCGACACCCGAGGGGCCCAGCATCTTGTGACCGGAGAAGGCGGCGAAGTCGACGCCCAGCGCCTTGAAGTCCACCGGCATGTGCGGCACCGACTGGCAGGCGTCCAGCACCACGATCGCGCCGACT
Source organism: Nocardia sp. NPDC059236 (assembly GCF_042754085.1). Classification (NCBI taxonomy): domain Bacteria; kingdom Bacillati; phylum Actinomycetota; class Actinomycetes; order Mycobacteriales; family Nocardiaceae; genus Nocardia; species Nocardia sp. NPDC059236. Next base: position 874,100 of record NZ_JBHZAF010000001.1, on the reverse strand, counting down.
TCCTTTGCGCGGCGCACCAATTCGGCGACATCGGCGACCGCGCCGGTCACGTTCGACTGGTGGGTGAAGGCGACCACCTTGGTGGCGGGCGACAGCTCCAGCGAGTCCAGGTCGATGCGACCCTCGTCGGTGATGCCGTACCACTTCAGCGTCGCACCGGTCCGGCGCGCGAGCTCCTGCCACGGCACGAGATTCGCGTGATGTTCGAGCTCGGTGATGACGATCTCGTCGCCGGGCCCGACGCGGTACGGGAATCGGTCGTCGGAGAAGGCGTAGGCCACCACGTTCAGCGACTCGGTCGCGTTCTTGGTGTACAAGATCTCGTCCGCGCCGACGCCGACGAACGCCGCGATCGCCGCACGCGCCGCCTCGTAGGCCTCATTGGCCTCCTCGGCGAGCTGGTGCGCGCTGCGATGCACGGCCGCGTTGTGTTCGAGCAGGAATTCCCGCTCGGCGTCGAGCACCTGCAGCGGACGTTGCGACGTCGCACCGGAATCCAAGTACGCCAACGGTTTTCCGTCGCGCACGGTCCGGCTCAGGATCGGGAAGTCGGCCCGGATCCTGGCGATGTCGAGAGTCCCCACGGTGCTGGTCATTTAGGCTCCTACGACAGAATCTGATTCGCGGCTCGCCGCGGATGAGGTGAAGCGCACGTAGCCGTTGGCGTCGAGTTCCTCGGCCAGCTCGGAGCCGCCCTCGGCCACGATGCGGCCGTTCACGAACACGTGAACGAAGTCGGGCTGGATGTAGCGCAGGATGCGGGTGTAGTGGGTGATCAGCAGGATGCCGCCGGTCTCCCGCTCCTTGTAACGGTTCACACCCTCGGAAACAATCCGCAGCGCGTCCACGTCCAGACCCGAGTCGGTCTCGTCGAGGATGGCGATCTTCGGCTTGAGCAGGCCCAGCTGCAGGATCTCCTGGCGCTTCTTCTCACCGCCGGAGAAACCCTCGTTGACCGAGCGCTCGCCGAAGGCCGGATCGATGTCCAGCTCGGACATGCCGTCCTTGACTTCCTTCACCCAGGTGCGCAGCTTGGGGGCCTCGCCGCGGACGGCGGTGACGGCGGTGCGCAGGAAGTTCGAGACCGAGACACCCGGGACCTCGACGGGGTACTGCATGGCCAGGAACAGGCCCGCCCGCGCACGCTCGTCGACCGACATCTCCAGCACGTTCTCGCCGTCGAGGGTGATGGTGCCCTGGGTGACGGTGTACTTGGGGTGCCCGGCGATGGCGTAGGACAGGGTCGACTTGCCGGAGCCGTTGGGGCCCATGATCGCGTGGGTCTCACCCGACTTCACGGTCAGGTTGACGCCCTTGAGGATCTTGATGGGCTCGGCGTTCTGGTCCGGGTTGGCGACCTCGACGTGCAGGTCCTTGATTTCCAGGGTGGTCATCGAATTCGAATTCCTTTGCGGGGATGGGAAGTTGGTGTCAGGCGCCGACAGCGGCGAGCTCGGCCTCGATGGCCGCCTCGAGCCGCGCCCGGACCTCGGGGACCGCGATCTTCTGAATGATCTCGAAGAAGAAGCCGCGCACGACCAGACGCCGCGCCGCCTCCTCGCTGATACCGCGCGAGCGCAGGTAGAACAGCTGCTCGTCATCGAAACGCCCAGTGGCCGAAGCATGTCCGGCGCCGACGATCTCGCCGGTCTCGATCTCCAGGTTCGGCACCGAGTCGGCGCGCGCACCATCGGTGAGCACCAGGTTGCGGTTGGCCTCGTAGGTGTCGGTGCCCTCGGCCGCCGCGCGGATGAGCACGTCGCCCACCCACACGGTGCGCGCGTCCGGCTTGCCGGAGGACGGATCGCCCTGCAGCGCACCCTTGTACAGCACGTTCGACTTGCAGTGGGGCACCCCGTGATCGATCAGCAGGCGCTGTTCGAAGTGCTGGCCGTCATCGGCGAAGTACACGCCGAGCAGCTCGGCGTCGCCGCCCGGACCGTCGTAGCGGACAGTCGCGGTCAGGCGCACCAGATCGCCACCGAGGGTGACATTGGCGTGCCGCAGGGTGGCGTCCCGCCCCAGCTTGGCGTGGTGCGCGGTCGCGTGCACGGCGTCGTCGGCCCAGTCCTGGATGACGGTGACATTCAGCTTGGCGCTGTCGCCGAGCACGAATTCCATGTTCTCCGCGTAGGTTCCGCTGCCGCGCTGATCGACGACCACGTTCGCGTGGGCGAAGTTGCCCAGTCGGATCTGGGTGTGCCCGTAGGCGGTCTTGCCCTCACCCGGACCGGTGATGGTGACGACGACCGGTTCGGCCACTTCGGTTTCCGCGCCGATCGACACGATGGTCGCGTGCTCGAAACCCGAGTATGCCTGCGCGGCAACGCGATCTGTGGGGGTACCGGCGACACCGAGGCGAGCGTCGTCACGGCCGACGGTCTCCACCGTCACGCCCTCGACAGCGTTCGCCTCGACGACGGCCCGGCCGTCGCGAACGGCGGTGCCGTCGTGCAGGCCACGCAGGCGACGCAACGGGGTGAAGCGCCAGACCTCGTCATGCGCGGACGGCACTTCGAAGGCGTTCACGTCGAAGGACGCAAAAACCTCACCCTTGTTGATCGCCGGCACACGGCCCTCGGTGGCAACGGCAACATTCTCGACCGTCATCAGCCGACGGCTCCTTCCATCTGCAGTTCGATCAGGCGGTTCAGCTCCAGGGCGTACTCCATCGGGAGCTCCTTGGCGATCGGCTCGACGAAGCCGCGCACGATCATGGCCATGGCCTCGTCCTCGGTGAGGCCGCGGCTCATCAGGTAGAACAGCTGGTCCTCGGACACCTTCGACACCGTGGCCTCGTGGCCCATGGTCACGTCGTCCTCGCGGATGTCGACGTAGGGGTAGGTGTCGGAGCGAGAGACGTTGTCCACCAGCAGCGCATCGCACTTCACGGTCGACTTCGAGCCGTGCGCACCCTTGTTCACCTGAACCAGACCGCGGTAGGAGGCACGACCGCCGCCGCGCGCCACCGACTTGGAGATGATGGTCGAGGAGGTGTGCGGCGCCAGGTGCAGCATCTTCGCGCCGGTGTCCTGGTGCTGGTCCGGACCGGCGAACGCGATGGAGAGCACCTCACCCTTGGCGTACTCACCGGTCATCCACACGGCCGGGTACTTCATGGTCACCTTGGAGCCGATATTGCCGTCGACCCACTCCATGGTCGCGCCCGCCTCGGCCTTGGCGCGCTTGGTCACCAGGTTGTAGACGTTGTTCGACCAGTTCTGGATGGTGGTGTAGCGGCAGCGGCCGCCCTTCTTCACGATGATCTCGACCACCGCGGAGTGCAGCGAATCCGAGGAGTAGATCGGCGCGGTGCAACCCTCGACGTAGTGGACGTAGGCGTCCTCGTCGACGATGATCAGCGTCCGCTCGAACTGACCCATGTTCTCGGTGTTGATGCGGAAGTACGCCTGCAGCGGGATGTCCACGTGCACGCCCGGCGGCACGTAGATGAACGAGCCACCCGACCACACCGCCGAATTCAGCGCGGAGAACTTGTTGTCACCCGACGGAATGACCGAGCCGAAGTACTTCTGGAAGATCTCCGGGTGCTCCCTGAGACCGGTGTCGGTGTCGAGGAAGATGACGCCCTGCTTCTCCAGGTCCTCACGGATGGAGTGGTAGACGACCTCGGACTCGTACTGCGCGGCGACACCCGCGACCAGCCGCTGCTTCTCCGCCTCCGGGATGCCCAGCTTGTCGTAGGTGTTCTTGATGTCCTCGGGCAGCTCTTCCCAGGACGCGGCCTGCTTCTCGCTCGAGCGCACGAAGTACTTGATGTTGTCGAAGTCGATGCCCCCGAGGTTGGAGCCCCAGCTCGGCATGGGCTTCTTGTCGAAGATGCGCAGTGCCTTGAGGCGGAAGTCGAGCATCCATTCGGGCTCGTCCTTCTTCGCCGAGATGTCGCGTACGACGTCCTCGGACAGGCCGCGCTTGGCACTGGCACCGGCGACATCCTTGTCGGCCCAGCCGTACTCGTACGTGCCCAGGGACGCGATGGTCTCTTCCTGGGACAGCGGCTGCACCTGGTCGGTGGTCGTCGTCATTCGGCACTCCTTCCGGAGTCATCTGTAGAAGTCGTTGCGGGCTGTGCAACGGGGGTCGATGCGGAATTCTTTTGGGCGGTATTCGATATGGGGGGCACTGCGACGAGCGGGACGTGCGTGGTGCAGGCGCAGTCGCCATTGGCGATGGTCGCCAGGCGCTGCACGTGCGTACCGAGAATCTCCCGGAAGGCTTCGAGCTCGGCCGCGCACAGCTCCGGGAACTCCTCGGCGACATGCGAGACCGGGCAGTGGTGCTGGCAGATCTGCACGCCCGCACCGACCTTCCGGGTCGAGGCCGCGAATCCGGCGTCGGTGAACGCGTCCGCGATCTCCTCCGCCTTGGCCTCGGTCTCGGCCGGGGTGTGCTCGGCGAGCGCGCCGACCCCGGACACGATGGTCGCCACCCGCTGGCGCGCGAACTCGGTGATGGCCTGCTCTCCGCCGATCTCCCGCAGCTGCCGCATGGCGGCTCCGGCGAGGTCATCGTAGGCATGCCCCAGGCGGCCACGGCCGGTGGCCGTCAACTGGAACTGCTTGGCGGGACGACCACGCCCCTTCTGCTGCCACGGTGCCGACCGCATCGCGCGGGCCTCGCCCGATTCGATGAGCGCGTCCAGGTGCCGGCGCACGCCCGCCGGGCTCAGGCCCAGGCGTTCGCCGATGGCGGTCGCGGTGATCGGGCCCTCCTCCAGCAGCAGCTTGATGACGGCTTCCCGGGTATGACCCTCACCCGCCGGCACGGGCACGACAACGGACCGGGCACCGTCGTTTTGGTGCCCGGCCTGTTCCGCGTTCCGCAAACCCACGGTTTTCACAACATCAGTGTGACGGAATTCCATCCCTTGTTCCAGTAAGGGTCACCTGACCTGATCTTCGCGACCTGGGGCGATGGGGTCGGGTGTGATCCGAGCCACCATATATATCCCGGCATTTCGGAAATTCGGCCCGGTCACGGCGGGTTTCCGAAGACGTGAACAGTGTGCTCGTGGTGGGTGCGACGGGAAACGTCGGCCGGCAGGTAGTTGCCCAACTGGTCGCGGCAGGGGTCCGGACACGAGCGCTGGCTCGCGATCTGGAGACCGCCGCCCTGCCGCCGGGAGTCGAGGTGGTGCGCGGGGACCTGGCCGAGCCGGAATCGCTGGCCGCGGCCGCGGACGGGGTCGACTCGGTGTTCCTGGTGTGGCCGTTCCATGGGACGGAGGGCGCGGCGCAGGTGCTGAAGGTGCTCGCCGGGCATGCCCAGCGCGTCGTCTATCTGTCGTCCACGACGGTGAACGACCAGGGGCCGCAATCGGATCTGATTCCGCAGTTGCATGCCGAGATGGAGGGGCTCATCGAGGCCTCGGGGCTGCCGTGGACCGTGCTGCGCGCGGACACCCTCGCCTCCAACGCGCTGGGCTGGGCGGGGCAGATTCGCGCCGGTGACGTGGTGCGCGGGACCGAGGTCGCGCCGAGCGCGGTGGTGCACGAGGGCGATATCGCGGCCGTGGCGGCGCGACTGCTCACCGACCACTCGCACACCTGGCGGAAATACCTGGTGACCGGGCCGCGGGTGGTCGGGCGAGCGGATCAGGTCGCGGCGATCGGCGAGGTGCTGGGTCGTTCGCTGCGGTTCGAGGCGCTGCCGCTGGAGGCGGCGCGAGAGTCGATGACCGGGGCCGGACTGCCGGCACGGCTGATCGAATCACTGCTGTCGATGGCCGAATTCCGGCCACGCTCGGATCTGGTCACGACGACGGTGGCCGACCTCACCGGGCGGCCGGCACGGGATGTCCGGGACTGGGCCGCGGAGCACGTGGAGAAATTCCGGTAGCCGACCGGTCGCCCGATGGCCGCTCGAGGAGGCGCGGGCATAAGTTCGATGCCAATCGAATTATCACTGGGTGCGGGTGCTACAGCGCCTGCCGTCCAGACAACGACATCCACGAAAGCCGGTGCCAGCATGCCCGTCGCACTGTCCCTCCTCGACCTGGCGGTGATCGCGCCCGGTCAGACCGCGCGTGACAGCTTCCGGAACAGCGTCGCGCTGGCGCAGGCGGCGGAACGCAGCGGGTACCGGCGGGTCTGGTATGCCGAGCACCACAATATGAAGTCGATCGCGTCCAGCGCGACCAGCGTGCTCATCGGCCACGTGGCCGGGCATACCGAGACCATCCGGCTCGGCGCGGGCGGAATCATGCTCCCGAACCACTCGCCGCTGGTGATCGCCGAGCAGTTCGGCACCCTCGAATCGCTGTACCCGGGTCGCATCGACCTGGGACTGGGTCGCGCGCCGGGCAGCGATCAGGAAACCATGCGGGCGCTGCGGCGTAACCCGTCCTCGGCGGACACCTTCCCGCAGGACGTGCTGGAGTTGCAGGGGTACCTGACCGGGAACTCGCGGATTCCGGGCATTCAGGCGGTCCCGCGCGCGGAAGGCGTTGTGCCGCTCTACATTCTGGGGTCGTCGCTGTTCGGCGCGCAGCTGGCCGCACACCTGGGCCTGCCCTACGCCTTCGCCTCGCACTTCGCGCCCGACTCGCTGCACGAGGCCGTCCGCGAATACCGCGACCGGTTCCGGCCCTCCGAGCAACTGGCCGAGCCGTATGTCATGGCCGGGGTCAATGTGTTCGCGGCCGAGGATCGCGCGCAGGCCGAGGAGCAGAAGACCATCTCCTACCGGGCGCGCACCCGCGCGTTCATCAAGCGCGGCGCGGCGGGCATGGACTTCTCCGACGAGGAGATCGACGCCTTCCTGGCCTCGCCCAATGGCCGTCACCTGGCCAGGATGACCACGTACACGGCCGTCGGCACACCCGCAGACGTCGTGGCGTACCTGGAGGATTTCGCGGTCGGCATCCAGGCCGACGAACTCATCACGGCGCATCACGCCCAGAACATCGACGACCGGGTGCGCTCGATCGAGCTGACCGGCGCTGCGATGGAAGCACGCGAATCCGTCACGCGCTGAACGACATCGGCCGACCTCTATGCCGACCCGTCGCTCTCCGCCGGAGTATTTCGCCGGAGAGCGACGGCGGTGACAGCGAACAGGACCAGGGCGAGTCAGATAAAGGCATTGTGGTCGAAGAGGGCGAAAGGGCCCCGGTTCGGGAAGTCGAAGACACTCTCGCGGTGGACGCCGAACAGGATGAACATACCGCCTGAACAGACGAGGAAGACGGCGAGCAGGCCCGCGACGGTGGGGACGGAGCGGTGGCGATTCGCCAGGTGGGCCAGGTAGATCAGCAGGGGCGCGAGCCAGACCCAGTGGTGGATCCAGCTGTACGGGGAGACGACGGTGCTGGTCAGGCCGCACAGGACCACGGCGGGAAGTTCGCGGCCGGTTCCGGAGAGACGGCGGGCCAGCACAAGGCAGACGGCGGTGATGACGAGAGCTGCTGCGAGCCACAGCAATTGGATGCCGCCACCCGAACCCAGCGAGCGGGCGAGCATGCCGCGCAGCGATTCGTTGTCCGGGTTCTCGGGGGCGCCGACGCGGGAGGGGTCGGCGAACCCGCCGCTCCAGAAGGTCAGTGAATCCTTCGGCAGCACAGCCAGACCGATCACCATCGTGGTCACCAGAGCGCCGGTCGCGGTGGCGGCGGCCCGGAATCGCCGGGCCACCAGCAGGTAGAGAATGAAGAACGCCGGAGTCAGCTTGATGCCGGCCGCGATGCCGGTCAGTACGCCTTTCGCGCGTGACGAATCGGGCAAGGCCATATCGGCCAGGACGAGGAGCAGCAGCAACATGTTGACCTGGCCGAACGCCATGGTCTCGCGGATCGGCTCGCACAACAGCAGCAGCCCGGCAGCGGTCGGTCCCACGATCAGCATGCGACGGTCGCGGCGATAGCCCAGCACCGACAGGGCTGCCCACACCGATCCGGTGAGCATGAGGAAATTCGCGAGCCCGCCCACCCAGGTGAACGCCGCTCCGTGCAGTGCCGCCAGGGGCACGAACAGCAGCGCCGCGAACGGGGTGTAGACGAACTCCCAGACCCCGCGCGTATGGCCGTGCAGCGGTGTGTCGTACACCGAGACACCGTGCACCACCCGGTCCGCCGCAATCCGATAGGCATCGAGATCGACCAGGTGCAGCGCCATCCGCGGTGCCACGATCGCCAGGTGGAGCCAATACACCCCGGCCAGCGCACCCAGCACCGCTACCGGCCACACCACAACCAGGGGAATCGAGTGCCGCTGCGGCGCAGCCTGATTCGCGGCCGCCGCCTGATCGATGGCCGGCAACGGCATGCGCACCCCCCATGGTCCCGGGTTTCGATTGCCCGCCCGACCGTAGTGACGGGCCCCCCCCGACCGCGAGCCCCTATTTACTCCTGCGGCGCAACAGGGTTCGATTCGGCGCGGCCGAATGGTCTTCGCGGCCCGGCGGATCGGCCTCGCCAATTTCACCCTGATCGCCTGGGTGGTGAGTCGCTACGTCGTCGCCTGCGCTGCCCTGCTCACCCTCGCCGGCCATCCGGCCCGCGCCCTCGGCCGCGCGCGTATTCCTCGCCGCCCTGGCCGGATTCGCGCTGTCGGCGATCACCGGGATCGCCCCTGGTGTCGAGGCCGATGCATTCGCCCGGTAGGGAGACCGGGACCTAGTCGTGGAACGGGTCGGCGTCCTGGCCGGGCAACCAGGAGCGGCCCGCTTCGGTCCAGCCGTTCGCCTTGATCATCTTCTTGGCGGCGCGCTGATTGCGGCCGATGAGGCGGTCCAGGTACAGATGGCCGAGCAGGTGGTCGGTCTCGTGCTGCAGGCAGCGGGCCAGGTAGCCGGTGCCGGAGACGATGACCGGCTGGTTGTGGATGTCGACGCCCGATACCTCGGCCCAGTCGGCGCGCCCGGTCGGGAACCACTCGCCGGGCACCGAGAGGCAGCCCTCGGAGTCATCATCGGGGTGGGGCATGGTCTCCGGGATCTCGGAGGTCTCGATGCTCGGATTGATGACGTACCCGCGCCGGCGGCCGTCGGCGGTCATCAGGTCGTACACGAAAACCGCACGGGGATCGCCGATCTGATTGGCCGCCAGGCCCGCGCCCCGGGCCGCGGTGTTCGTCTCGAACAGGTCCTCGACGAAAGCGGCCAGCTCCGCGTCGAATTCGGTGACGGGCACGGCCGGGGTGGACAGTCTGGGGTCACCGGCGATGAGGATCGGTCGAACAGCCATGCCCCTATTTCTTCCAGAAGCAGGCCGACCGGTTTCCGCCGGGGTCCAGCAGCGGAATTCGCGACCCGCTACAGGCGCGAGATATTGCGCAGGTTGCTGCGGGCCATGTCGAGCATGCGGCCGACGCCGCCGGCCAGCACGATCTTGCCCGCGGCCAGGGCGAAACCCTTGACCTGCGCGGCGTCGATCCGGGGCGGGAGGGACAGGGCATTGGGGTCGGTGACCACGTCCACCAGCATCGGCCCGGGCTCGGCGAACGCCTTGGCCAGCACGGCCCGCGCCTCGGCCGGGTCGGTCACCCGCAACGACGGAATGCCCACGGCCGCCGCGATATCGGCGTAGTTCACCGGCTCCTGATCGGTGCCGAAGTCGGGCATGCCGTCGACGAGCATCTCCAGCTTCACCATGCCGAGTGTGGAGTTGTTGAACACCACGATCTTCACCGGCAGCCGGTGCCGCCAGACGGTGAGCAGCTCACCCATGAGCATGGCCAGACCGCCGTCTCCCGACAGCGAGATCACCTGCCTACCCGGGTAGGCCGTCTGGGCGCCGATGGCGTGCGGGACGGCGTTGGCCATGGTGCCGTGCCGCCACGAGCCGACGATGCGGCGGCGGCCGTTCGGGGTGATGTACCGCGCCGCCCAGACATTGCACATGCCGGTGTCGACGGTGAAAACCGCGTCGTCGTCGGCGATTTCGTCGATGAGCGAGGCGACATACTCGGGGTGGATGGGCGTGTGGTGGTCGATATCGCGGGTGTAGGCGTCCACCACGTTCTCCAGCGCGGAGGCGTGCCGGCGGAGCATGTCGTCGAGGAAGGCGCGGCTCGGATTCTGGTGCAGCAGCGGCAGCACGGCGTCGATGGTGGCGGCCACGTCGCCATTGACGGCGATATCGACCGCGGCGCGGCGCCCGATGCGGGACGGGTCGCGGTCGATCTGGGCGATCCGGCCGTTCTGCGGCAGGAAGGTGTCGTAGGGGAAGTCGGTGCCGAGCAACAAGAGCAGGTCGGCTTCGTTGGTCGCCTCATAGGCGGCGCCGTAGCCGAGCAGGCCGCTCATGCCGACGTCGTACGGGTTGTCGAACTGGATCCACTCCTTGCCGCCGAGCGCGTGGCCGATCGGGGCGTGCAGCCGCTCGGCCAGGCTCATGACCTGGGCGTGTGCGCCGCGCACGCCCGCGCCCGCGAACAGGGCCACTGTGTCGGCGTCATTGAGGGCCTCCGCGAGGCGGTCCACCTGGGCGGCGGGCGGGACCACGGTCGGCGCTTCGGACACCAGATCCGACTGCCAGCCGCGGTTCTCGGCCTCCGCGCTGAGCACGTCACCGGGGACCACCAGCACCGAGACGCCGTGCCGGCCGAGTGCGGTCTGCATGGCGATGTAGGCGAGCCGCGGCATCTGCTCGGGGGTGCCGACCATTTCACAGAAGTGGCTGCACTCCACGAAGAGTCGCTCGGGGTGGGTTTCCTGGAAGAAGCCGGTGCCGATCTCACGGCTGGGAATGTGCGAGGCGATAGCCAGCACCGAGGCGCCATTGCGATGTGCGTCGTAGAGCCCCTGGATCAGGTGGGTGTTGCCGGGTCCGCAACTGGCCGCGCAGACCGCGAGCCGACCGGTGAGCACCGATTCCGCGCCGGCCGCGAAGGCGGCGCTCTCCTCGTTGTGGCAATGCACCCAGTCGATGCCCTCGGTCCGGCGCACCGCGTCGACGAAGGGGTTCAAACTGTCCCCCACCAGTCCGTACACCCGTTGGACCCCGGCGACGACGAGGGCGTAGACCAACTGGCTGGCGACCGAATTCCGACCCATGATCGCTCCGTTCGCAGTGTCGAGACCGAGCATGACCGGAGGCCACCGACGCACTCTACCGAAATCGGGCAGTCAGGATTGCTGCATTGTTGCCATATCGCGAATCGGGCCGGCGGTCACATGCCGTTGAACTCCACCAGCGGAGCCGGGTAGCCGGGCACGGGAGGTGTTGCGCGCCAAGGCTTGTGGATGCGCGCACCGGGAAGATGCGCGAGCTCGGGGAGCCAGCGACGGACGTACTCGCCGTCGGGATCGAACCGCTCGGCCTGGCGGATGGGGTTGAGGACCCGGTTCGGGCGGGTGTCGGTGCCCGTGCCCGCGGCCCACTGCCAGTTCATCTGATTGTTGGCGATATCGCCGTCGACCAGCCAGGTCAGGAAGTGCGCCGCGCCGAGGCGCCAGTCCACACCCAGTGACTTGGTGAGGAAGCTCGCGACCAGCAGCCTGGCGCGACCGGGCATCCAGCCCTCGGCCAGCAGTTGCCGCATGGCTGCGTCGATGACCGGGTAGCCGGTGCGTCCGTCCCGCCAGGCCGCGAAGGCGTGCGGGTCGTCGCGGGGGGCGGTGGGGCGCGGGCGGAAGTCGGTGTGGGCGAGGTCCGGCCGGGCCGCGAGGATCTGGTGGTGGAAATCGCGCCAGGCCAGCTGACGGGCGAAGGCCTCGCCGCCGGGGGTGGCGAGATCGGTGCGGCGGACCACCTCGACCGGGGAGAGACAGCCGAAGTGGAGGTAGGGCGAGAGGCCGGAGGTGGCGCCGGCCAGCATGTCGCTGTCGGTGTGGTAGTGGTCCACTGGCCCGGAGAGCCAGTCGCGCAACAGTTTCCGGCCGGTGCGCTCGCCACCCACCGACAGGTGCGGGGAGGTCGGCTCTGCGCACAGATCCGCATAGGTGGGCACCGGCTCGCCGCCGATGTCCGGACCCGCGAGTTGTCGTGGCCGGGGGGCCTGCGGCCGCAGCGGGGTGTCGAGCCAGCGACGGAAATACGGTGTGAAGACCGCGAAATGGTCGCGGCCGGTGGCCGGACGCAGCTCCGACGGGTCGACCACGGTCACCGACGCGGGATGGGCCACCAGCCGGCATCCCGACTCGCCCGCGCGAACGCGCAACTCCCGCTCACGGTTTCGGCTGTACCGGCTGACATCGGCGGCCACCTGCACACTCGTCGCGCCGGTTTCGGCGATCACCCGGGCCACCTCGTCGGCGACCGGGCCCCGGCGGATCACCAATGGTGTGCCGAGCCCGCGCAATTCGGCGTCGAGGTCCGCGAGCGCCGCCGTCAGGAAGCGGAGCCGGTTGGGCGCGACCGGGTTTCGCTCGATGATCCCGGGGTCCAGCACGAACAGCGGCACCACCGCCCCGCCCGTGGCGGCCGCCGCCAGCACCGGATTGTCGTGCACCCGCAGGTCACGGGTGAACAGGGCGATCGCCACCTGCATCGAGCACTCGCTTTCGGATCGATCGGGTCGAACGGGAACGCGGTGTTCTACGGGAGATTCCGCCGGAAACCTATCAGCTGGTCCCGGACCTTCCGCCCGGCCGGGCGCGTCGCCCACGAGACGACCGTGAGCACGAGCAGCAGCGCGAGCACGGCCACCTCGCCACGGGCATAGCCGACCGTCAGGTGCGAGACGATGCCGCCGCTGTCGACGAAGACGACGCCCGCGTAGGCCCACTCCTTGACCAGGGGAAATCCCGGCATCAGGAGCGCGAGTGCGCCGAGCAGCTTCCAGACGCCCAGCAGGACCAGGAAGTAGGTCGGATAGCCCAGGTGCACGATGGTGTCGCGGGCCTGCGAGTAGCGGGTGATGTCCCACCAGCCGCCGACCACCAGTTCCGCCGCGACCAGCACGGTGGCGGTCCAATAGAGCACTGAGCGGTCGAGAGCTTTTCGTGTGACGATGGTTTGTGTAGTCATGACACCGTGACGTTCGGCCGACGTGACGGTGTCCGCGGACCGCCGCACCGGGGCCGGTGCCGGTCACCGCACGGGGAGCGCCGATCGTGGCGCGGCGGGCGGCCGGGTTCGCGGCGCGCGCCGACTTCTCGGCGATGGTCCTGGTCGACGGGCGGCCGGGAGCACTGGTGGCCGGCCGCGACGAGCCACCGGCGGTCATGGCGTTCACCGTCGAGGGCGAGCGCATCGTCCGGATCGACGTGCTCGCCGACGCGGAAACGCTGGCGCGACTACCACTCTCGGTATCCGGCTTCAGCGCGTAGCGACGAGTTTGACCGGCGCCTCGAGCAGCGCGTCGATCGAATCCTCCCAGGCCACGGTGCGGGTGGTCACCACACTCGGATCGAAACGCCCGGCCGCCACCAGATCCAGAATGTGCGGGATCGACGGGCGAGCGTGCGCCCGGCCGGTGTGGAAAGTGCAGCAGCGCGAATACATTTCGAGCATGGGCAGGGCGACATCCTGGGTCTGGACGCTGACGCTGGTGCAGAAGCCATCATTGGCCGTGGCACGGATGGCGGCCACCAGGGCTGTGGAGCCGCCCGCGGCTTCGACGGTGACCGGGAACCGGCCGACCCGGTCGGTCGGCCTGCCCTCGACGGGCTCCGCGCCGAGTTCGGCTGCGATGGCGAGCCTTTCGGGGTCGGTGTCGAGGTAGACGGCCCGGGCGCAGCCGAGCGCCACCGCGAGACCGGCCGCATACAGGCCGATGGACGGTGCGGCCGGACCGCTCAGGACCAGAACTTCGGCGCCGGGGCGGGCGGCGAGCTGCGGAGCGACCGATCGGTAGGCGTCGGCGATATTGTCGCTGGCACTGGCGACCGCCGCCGGATCCACTCCGGCGGGCAGCGGGACCAGCATGGCGTCGGCGTGCGGGACGGCGACCAGGTCCGACCACAGCCCGCCCCAGCTCAGCCCGCCCATCGGGCCGAGGCCGTAGCTGGACATGAACGGGTGGGTGGTGCAGTTGCCGGTATGGCCGCGGCGGCAGGAATCGCAGGCGCCACAGGAGATCTGGAACGGGACCACCACCCTGTCGCCAGGGCGGACGGTGGTGACGTCGTCGCCGACGGCCACCACCTCCGCCACCCCCTCGTGGCCGAAGGGGTAGGGGCCCGCCAGTGGGAACCGGCCCTGCAGGATCGCGGGGTCGATATCGCAGGTGGCCACGGCGATCGGGCGGACCAGGGCCTGATCAGGGGCATCGAGGGTGGGTTCGGCGGCGTCTTCCCAGCGCAGTGCGTGCGGGCCGTCGAGCACGAGTCGCTTCATGGATCGATCGTCGCTAGAACGTTCTTTCCAGTCAACCCCCTAGGATGAATTCGCCTCGGCAGCAGCGACTTCCGCGAGACTCAGCCGGATCAACCGGGCCATGGCCACCGAAACCGTCTGCAGCGGCTCATCGGTGCGGCGCACCCGGGCCAGGACGGTCGCGCCCTCATAGGCCGCGACCACCGTGGTGGCCAGATCACGCGCCTCCCCCGGCGCCAGGCCCAGCTCGGTGAGCAGTTCTGCGAAACCGTGTGTCATCGCCTCGAAGGCCGACACGCACGCGGTGCGCACGGCGTCGACATCACTGCCGCCGTCCAGGGCGGGGGTCCCGACCGGGCAGCCCGCGGCCCAGTCGGTCTCGGCCAGTTTGGTGGCCATGAAGTCGAACAGCGTTGCCGCGGTGCCGAACACATCGCCGGGGGCCTGCCGGATCATGCGCCCCACCAGCACGCCCGTGCCGGTGATGGCCGAGACCGCGATCTCCTCCTTGCCACCCGGGAAGTGGTGGTAGATCGACCCATACGGCAGCCCCGCCGCCTCGCTCAACTTCTTCAGCCCGAATCCGTGATAGCCGTGCCGGGCGAGCAGCCCGGCCGCAGCCACCTCGATCCGCCGTTTCGAATCGGACACCATTCATCCAGAGTATGAGCGGGGTCCGACAGGGGCAGCGCGAATCGTGTTCGGGCAGTGGATCAACTGAGCGCCGCGATGGCCGCGCTCAGCATCTCCGTGGCGCAGTCGGCGACCTCTTGCAGCGCCGGATCGCCCGCGACCTGCACCATCACCTCCGGATTCATGGCCTCCACGATCATCGTGCCGGCGTCCGAACGATCCGCGCGCACAACCACATTGCACGGCAGCAGCAGGCCGATCTGACGGTCCACACCGAGCGCGGTGTGCGCCAGCGACGGATTGCACGCGCCCAGGATGAGGTAGTCCTCCATGTCCGCGTCCAGCTTCTGCTTCATGGTCGCGGTCACGTCGATCTCGGTGAGCACGCCGAAGCCCTGCTCGGACAGGGCCTTCCGGGTACGTTGCACCGCGTCGGCGAAATCGGTGCGCAGGGTGGCCGAGAGTGCGAGGGTCATCACGAATTCCTTTCCGTTGCGGGGCTGCCGGTTCGGGGCACGCCCAGGCGTTGCAGGAGCAAGGTCATCGGACACCAGCCGACGACCCCGAAGAGCACCAGGTTGGCCGCCACCAGGGCGGTCAGCAGCAGCCACCAGGGAGAGAACGCGAGCACCAGCGCAAGGCTGAGCAGCACCACGGTGCCGGCCAGGCCCGGCACGATGCGGTCGATGGACCAGTGGCGGATCGCGATCATCTTGAATTCCTTTCGCTCCCGGCGCTGGGCGATCGCTCGGCAGGGATCGCCCGGAAGAGCTTCAGGCCAGCGCCAGGAAGAGTTTTTCCAGTTCCTCGACTGTCATCGGCTCGGAGTTCTCGGCCCGCTCCCCGGTCAGGCAGTCCCGCAGACCGGTGGCGACGATCTTGAATCCGGCGCGGTCGAGAGCGCGAGAGACCGCGGCGAGCTGGGTGACCACGTCCTTGCAGTCGCGGCCCTGCTCGATCATGGAGATGACGCCCGCAAGCTGTCCGTGCGCGCGGCGTAGCCGGTTGAGGACCAGTGCGATGCTGTCTTCGTCGCCGATCATTGGGGGTTTCCTTCCCTGAGTCCGATGACTTCAGTATACCCCTAGGGGTATGGGAGGGTCATGAGAGAGGGCTCACCCTTTCCCACGACCCCACCCGTCAGTGCGCGAAGCTGATGTCCGGCAGCACCCTGCGCAGCCAGCGCGGCGACCACCAGGCGGCGTGCCCGGTCAGGCGCAGCAGCACCGGCAGCAGGATCAGGCGGATCAGCACGGCGTCCAGCAGGACGGCGACACCGAGAATGATGCCCATCTCCTTCGGCGGCAGCGGATCGGCCAGGGCGAAGGTGAAGAACACCGCCACCATGACCGCCGCCGCGGCCGCGATCACCCGGCCCGAGTGGGCGATGCCGTCGATGTGGGCCACCTCCGGATCACCCGAGCGCTCGTAGTGCTCCTTCGCCGTGGCCAGCAGGAAGACCGTGTAGTCCATGGCGATGGCGAAGATCATGGCGAAGAAGAACACCGGACCCCAGCCGTCCAGGAAGCCCTGCGGCGTGAAACCGAGCAGGCCCGCGCCGTGGCCGTCCTGGAAGACCAGCTTCGCCACACCGAACGCCGCCGCGGTCGACAGCAGGCTCACACCCGCTCCGAGCAGGGCGATCAGCGGGGCGCGCAGGGCGACCAGCAGGAGCAGGAAGCCCAGCACCAGGATGATGCCGACCACCAGGGGCAGGTAGTCGTTCAGGGCCTGCTGGAGGTCCAGGTTCTCGGCGACCGCGCCGCCGACCAGCGCACCCGCGGGGAGCGCGGCGCGCAGCGAATGGACGATATCGCCCATGGCCGGATCCGAGGGGTCGACCGTCGGGGTCGCCTGGAGCATGACCAGGCCGCTGTCGTCGGCGGCGGGCTGCGGCGGGGTGACCATCGCGATCCGATTGTCCGAGGCCGCGATTCGCTGCACGTCCGCGCCGTCGGAGGCGGGGGCCACGATTTGCAGCATGCCGGGCGCACCCGGGCCGAATTCGCGCTGGACCAGCTCGTAGCCCTGTCGCACGGACGCGTCCGCGGGCACCACCTGGATGGACGGCATGGCCACCTTCAGGCTCGTCACCGGAATCGCGAGCGCGATCAGCACCAGCAGGGAGCCGATGGCGAACGGCCACGGGTGGCGGTGCAGCAGTTGTCCCCACTTCGCGAAGACCGGCGAACGATGCTGCTGCCGGGCCACGTACGGCAGCGAGCCCGCGTTCACGCGCCGGCCCAGCGCGCCGAGCACGGCAGGCAGCAGGGTCAGCGTCGCCAGCAGCACGAACGAGACCGCGAACATGATGCCGACCGCCATGGTCCGCACCGCGGGCGCGGGCACCACGAGCACGGCCGACAGGCTCACCAGCACGGTCAGGCCCGAGAGCAGCACCGCCTTGCCGGCGGTCGCCATGGTGACGGCGACGGCGGTGCGCGGTGGCGTGTCACCGCGAACAGCGTCGCGGAAGCGGGAGACCAGGAACAACGCGTAGTCGATACCCAGCGCCAGCGCGAACATCATGGCGAAGTTCATGGCCCACACCGAGATCGGCGTGACATGGTTCAGCAACACCAGACCGCCCGCCGAGGCGACGAGGCCGGTGAGCGTCAGCAGCAGCGGCAGTCCGGCCGCCACCAGCGAGCCGAAGGCCAGCACCATGATCGCCAATGTGACCGGCCACGAGAACATCTCGGCCTTCATCATGGCCTCGTGATTGGCCTTGTTGAAGTCGCTCCACAGCGCCGAGGCGCCGGTCGGATAGATCTCGAAGCCGTCGGATGAGAGGGCCTGCAGTTTCGGGCCGACGTCGGTGACCGCGGCGACCATCTCGTCGGTGTTCGCATTCGCGCCCGCCAGCAGGATGCCGGTGTGGCCGTCGCGGCTGACCGACTGTCCCGGCACGGGTGCGACGATCGCGCCGAATCGGCTGTCGGCCTGCAGGATTCCGGTGAGATCCCCCACCAGGCGTTGCGCCTGCGGACCGTCCATGGTCGCGGTGTCCGAATGGATCACCACCTGCACCGCCGCGGCCGAGTTGCCACCGAAGTGCTCTTGCGCGAGTTCGCGGACCCGCACGGACTCTGATCCATTGGCCTGCCAGCCCGCCCCCGCGAGCGAGTCGAACACCGTGGGCGCGGCCGCACCGAGGGCGACCGACAGGATCAACCAGAAGCCGAACACCCAGCGGGCGTGATCGGCCATGCGGGCCCCGAGGCGGCCCAGCAGACCGCCGGGGGCGGTCGTGATCGGAGAAGCGTCGGCGACGCCGACTGTGGTACTTCGCATCTGACTTCCTTCCATACCCCCTGGGGTATGTCACGACTATACCCCCCGGGGTATCAATGGCAAGTGTGGGTGCCGATCGGCAACTCGCGAGCACATCGGGCGAACCCGCGCTACGGCCATGCGATCGGCGTCCGACCCGCGGCTCCGGACTAGGCTTCGCAGCTGTGGCGGTAGTGGAAGGCGCGCGGCGCAGAGTCATCGATATCGGACGCCGGGCCCTGGGCCTGGACGTTCCCGCCGCCGATCACACCGTCGCCGTCCTGCACGGCGTCGACGCCGACCGGCCCGGCCTGGACCGGCGCGAAACCCTGCAATTGATGCGGATCCGGCTGCTCGGCGCGACCGGGGCCGTGATCATGGCGGTGTCCGCGCTGGGTGTCGGAGCCCAACCGGTGCACCAGAATCCGATCTCCGGCATGCGGGTGCTCGGGTTCTTCGCACGGGCCGGCACCTCGACGCTGGCCATGTGCATGATCGGCACCATCCTGGTGATCATGGCGTGGCTGCTGCTGGGCCGCTTCGCCGTCGGCGGCTGGGGCGGGGATCCACGCCACCGGCTCAGCCGCTCGCAGATGGATCGGACGCTGCTGCTGTGGATCATTCCGCTCAGCGTCGCACCGCCCATGTTCAGCAACGACGTCTATTCGTACCTGGCACAGAGCGAAATCGCCGCCCGGGGCATGGACCCGTATTCGGTCGGCCCGGTGGCCGGGCTCGGGCTCAACAATGTGCTCACCAACAATGTCCCCACCATCTGGCGGGACACCTCCGCGCCCTACGGGCCGCTGTTCCTGTGGATGGGACGCGGCATCGCGCAGATCACCGGCGACAACATCCTTCTCGGGGTGTGGATGCATCGGTTGCTGGCATTGGCGGGCGTGGCATTGATGGTATGGGCGCTGCCGCGACTGTCGCGACGCTGCGGAATCGCGGGGGTGAGCGCGCTGTGGCTGGGCGCGGCCAACCCGCTGGTGCTGTTCCACCTGGTCGGCGGCGTGCACAATGACGCGCTCATGCTCGGGCTGATGCTGGCGGGCCTGGAATTCTGCCTGCGCGCCATCGACGATTGCCCGCAGTTCAATCAAAGGGCTTGGGCGCTGCTGGTTTTCGGTGCCGTGCTGATCACGTTGTCCTCGTCAGTGAAGATCATCTCCCTGGTGAGCCTCGGATTCGTGGGCATGGCGCTGGCGCGGCGGTGGGGAGGCGGGCTCAAACCGGTACTCGTCGCCGGCGGTGTACTCGGTGTCATCGCCGTGGTCACGACACTTTCGGTCAGCTATGCCAGCGGACTCGGATTCGGCTGGGTCAATACCGTCGGCACCGCCACCTCCGTGCGCAGTTACCTGTCGCTGCCGACCGCCGTCGGAATCATCACCGGATTCGGCGGCGTGCTGCTCGGGCTCGGCGATCACACCACCGCCCTGCTCGACATCACCCGACCCATCGCGGAGCTCGTGGCGGCCTTCGTGACCATCCGCATGCTCATCGCCGCCTGGACCGGGCGCTTGAATGCGATCGGCGCGCTGGGTGTTTCACTCGGCGCGATCGTGCTGCTGTTCCCGGTGGTGCAACCCTGGTACCTGCTGTGGGCGATCGTGCCCCTCGCCGCGTGGGCCAACCGGCCCGCGTTCCGGGTACCGGCGGTGGTGCTGTCGGTCGTGGTGTCGGTGATGGTCATGCCGCGCGGCGCGGACTTCTACGTCTTCCAGATCGTCGAATCCGCCATCGCCACCGTGATCGTGGGCCTGTCGCTGATCTTCCTCACCCGAAATGTGCTGCCGTGGCGCAATCAGCCGGGGGTGTCGGCTCGGTCACAGCAGCCCACGCCTTACGGTGTCTCATCGTGACCGCAGCTTCCGGACCCGCCGTACGCGTCGACGGCGTCGTGAAACGCTACGGCGAGACCACCGCGGTCGACGGCATCAGCTTCGATATCGAACGCGCACAGGTGCTGGCCCTGCTCGGACCCAATGGCGCCGGCAAGACCACCACCACCGAGATGTGCGAAGGCTTCGTGACTCCCGACGCCGGGACCGTGCGGGTGCTGGGCCTGGACCCGATCGCCGACTCCGATCAGCTCCGACCGCGCATCGGCGTGATGCTGCAGGGCGGCGGCGCGTATCCGGGGTCCAAGGCCGGGGAGATGCTCGATCTCGTCGCCTCCTATTCGGCGAACCCGCTGGACCCGGCCTGGCTGCTGGACACGCTCGGACTGAAAGACGCTCGGCGGACGCCGTATCGGCGGCTCTCGGGCGGGCAGCAGCAGCGGCTCGCGCTGGCGTGCGCGCTGGTCGGGCGGCCGGAGATCGTGTTCCTCGACGAGCCGACCGCCGGATTGGACGCGCAGGCACGGCATCTGGTGTGGGAGCTCATCGACGCGCTGCGCCGCGACGGGGTCAGCGTGCTGCTGACCACGCACATGATGGACGAGGCCGAGCAGCTGGCCGATCAGCTGGTGATCATCGACCACGGGCAGGTCGTCGCGCAGGGCACGCCCGCCGAGGTCACCTCGCACGGAGCCGAGGGCCGGCTGGCGTTCACCGCACCACCCAAACTCGACCTGTCGCTACTGGAAGCCGCACTGCCCGAAGGGTTCACCCCGCGCGAGACCGCGCCCGGTTCGTACCTGCTGCAGGGCGACATCACCCCGCAGGTGCTGGCCACCATGACCGCGTGGTGCGCGCGAATCGACGTGCTGCCCACCGACATTCGCATCGACCAGCGCCGGCTGGAAGACGTGTTCCTCGAACTGACCGGGCGGGAGCTCCGCGGATGACCGAGACCGTGAACCGATTCGCGCCGGGCACCTTCTCCCCCGCGCCGCAGCCGACCACACGCGCCAAGATGCTGGCGGCGCAGACGCGCATGGAGCTGATCCTGTTGCTGCGCAACGGGGAACAGCTGCTGCTGACCATGTTCATTCCGATCACGCTGCTGATCGGGCTGACCCTGCTGCCGATGAGCGGGCTCGGCGAGCACCGGGTGGACCGGGTGGTGCCCGCGGTGATGATGGTGGCGATCATGTCGACCGCGTTCACCGGGCAGGCGATCGCCGTCGGCTTCGATCGGCGATACGGGGCATTGAAGCGCCTCGGGGCGACGCCGCTGCCGCGGTGGGGCATTGTCGCGGGCAAGTGCTCGGCGGTGCTGATCGTGGTGGTGCTGCAGTCGATCCTGCTGGGGGCCATCGGGTTCGCGCTCGGCTGGCGGCCGTCGCTGACCGGGCTGCTGCTGGGCGCGGTGGTGATCGCGCTCGGGACGGCGACCTTCGCGGCGCTGGGCCTGCTGCTGGGCGGGACGCTCAAGGCCGAGGTGGTGCTGGCGCTCGCCAACATTCTGTGGTTCGTCATGCTCGGGACCGCGAGCCTGGTGTTCATGTCCGACGACCTGCCGCACGCGGTGAGCCTGATCGCGCGGATCATTCCGTCCGGGGCGCTGTCGGAGTGCCTGGAGCAGGCGATGCGCACCAGCATCGACTGGTACGGGCTCGCGGTGCTGGCCGGCTGGGGCGGGCTCGCGGGGTGGCTGGCCACCCGGTTCTTCAAGTTCGATTGAGGCCGTCCGGGCGGCGGTCACCTCGAAAGTTCGCGCCCGCCCAGGTGTTTAACGACACGTTGTAGTAGGGCCGGTGACGGGGCGAAATGCGGCCCCGTTACCATCGGTGCGTGCTGTCTCGCGCCTTCCAGCGACTTGCCGACCTGTTCCCGATGCCTTCCCTGCGGGTGCAGCGACTCCTCGCCTTCCTGGTCATCCTGTCCCAGGCCGGAATCTCGGTGACCGGCGCGGTCGTCCGCGTCACCGCGTCGGGCCTGGGCTGCCCCACCTGGCCGCAGTGCTTCCCCGGCAGCTTCGTGCCGACCGCGGTGGCCGAGGTGCCGGTGCTGCACCAGGTGGTCGAATTCAGCAACCGCATGCTCACTTTCGTGGTGTCGCTGGCCGCGGCGGCCATCGTGCTCGCGGTCACCCGGGCGCGGCGGCGGCGCGAGGTCCAGGTGTACGCGTGGCTGATGCCCGGCGGCACCGTGCTGCAGGCCGTGATCGGCGGGATCACCGTGCGCACCGGGCTGCTGTGGTGGACGGTCGCGGTGCACCTGCTGGCGTCCATGCTGATGGTGTGGCTGGCGACGCTGCTGTGGGCCAAGGTCGGGGAACCCGACGACGGTATCGACACGGTTCAGGTTCCCAAGCCGCTGCGGCTGCTGACCGCCCTGTCCGGTCTGGCTCTCACCGGAACGCTGATCGCGGGCACCCTGGTCACCGGCGCGGGTCCGCACGCGGGCGACAAGAGCGTCGAGAAGCCGGTCGAACGCCTGCAGGTCGAGATCGTCACGCTGGTCCATCTGCACGCCGAACTCCTGGTCGCCTACCTGGCCCTGCTCGTCGGCCTCGCCTGCGGCCTGGCCGCGGTCGGCATGAACAAGACCATCCGCAACCGCCTCATCCTGGTGATCGCCCTGGTCTGCTCCCAGGCCCTGGTCGGCATCGTCCAGTACTTCACCCACGTGCCCGCCGCCCTGGTCGCCGTCCACGTCGGCGGCGCCGCCGCCTGCACCGCCGCCACCGCCGCCCTCTGGGCCGCCATGCGCACCCGCGAACCCCTCCCCACCTCGGCCCCGGCGCCCGCGGACAAGGCCGCCGCCTGAATCGGTCGGCGGCTCCGCACCGCCGTCGACCGCACCCGGCAGGATGTCCTGTGTGCCCGAGCTACTCGACGACGCCCACCTGGAACAGACTGCGGTAGTCGCGAACTCCGCCATGAACCGCGACCGCCTCACCTGCAACGGCCGGGCCCTCCCCCGGTGGGAATTCACCTACGCCGGCGCCGATGCCCACGCCGGCCCGAACTACACCGGCCAAGACGCCGTCGCCTCTCATTACCGGCTCTGACGGTGATCTCGCCCCCCTACGACGGGACAGCGGGTTTTCCCTGACCAGCGCTACGCCTCAGGGATGAGCTCGGGTGAGCGCTGCGGGTGATGCCCGGATCGCGGCTCGGAGCTACCATCCGGTTATCGACCTCCGCGAGTTGCGAATCCGGCGGCGCAGCAGCGCGTTCCGGCCGAGCGCTCGTGGCCACTACGCCAGAAGGGGAGCATATGAGGCTCGTTCGCCGGATTGCCGCTGCGGTCGCGGTCGCCGCAGTGGTCTGCGCGGTGGGGGCCTGCGGTGATGATGCGGCGCGACAGCCGGGAGGGCCGTTGTCGGCCGATGCGCGTGCGGAGGTCGGGCGCGCCCTGGACGCGGCCGTGGCGGCGGGAGTTCCCGGGGTGCAGGTGGTCGTGACCGAGCACGACCGGGAGTGGAGTGCGACCTCGGGTGTCGGTGACGTCGCTACCGGCGCGGCCTTTCCGCGGAGCGCGCATGTGCGAGTCGGCAGCAATACCAAGGCGTTCGTCGCGACCGTCATGATGCAGCTCGTCGCGGAGGGTGCGGTGGATGTGGGCGCGCCTGTCGAGCGTTACCTGCCCGGCGTCGTTCAGGGTGCGGGCATCGACGGCAACCGGATCACGGTCCGGAATCTCATGCAGCACACCAGCGGTCTGCCCGAGTATCTGGAACTGCCCGAGCTGCAAGGTAATTCGCCCGATCTGCTGACCATGCACTTCGACACGGCGGACCTGGTCCGTCGCGCCATGACCCTGCCCGCGGACTTCGAGCCGGGCGCGAAAGCCGAATACAGCAATACCAACTACCTCATCGTCGGCATGATCGTGGAACGCGTGACCGGGCACCCGGTGGGCGAGGAAGTCACGCACCGCGTCATCGACCGGCTGGGGCTGCGCGACACCTACTTCCCGGCCGCCGGCGACACCGACCTCCGCAGTCCCCACCCGCAGGGCTACGAGGCGGTCGACGGGAAACCGACCGACGTCACCCGATTCGATCCGTCGTGGGCGGGCAGCGCCGGTGCGCTGATCTCCACCGGCTCCGATGCGAATCGGTTCTTCGGTGCGCTCCTCACCGGGAACCTGCTGCCCCCGGCCCAGGTGGCCGCCATGCGGACCGATCCGAAACCGCTGACCAACCGCCCGGGTTACTCGTACGGCCTCGGATTGACCACCACCCCCGCACCGTGTGGCATACAGGTGTGGGGACACGGCGGTTCCGTCCCCGGCTTCCGAACCTTCAACGCCGTCACCCCGGACGGCCGCGCGGTCACCCTCATCGCCAATCTCCGGCCCTCGGATCCCACCGTCACCGCTGCCCTCCAGAAGGCGTTCGACACCGCGCTCTGCGCAGCCGACTGAGCCCGGAGCCGATCGGGCGCGCGCCGCACAGCGCAAGAGCCACACTCAGGATCGCAGAGAGTTTGGCTCGTGCAGGGTGGACCACCGTGGGGGGCGAAAATGGGGCCGGGCGGGTCTCAGGCGGGGAGGAACCGCCTCAGGGCGTTTCGCACCGAACTCTGCTCGTGGCCGGCCTGCAATTCCAGCAGGGCGGCTTCGGCGACCAAGCCGACCCACAACCGGGCGGCTGCCTCCGGGTGCGGCCAGCCCAGGACCTCGAAATCGGGTTCGATCAGCGCGGCGTTGTCGGTGTTGCGAGCCGTCACCTCGTCCACGATCAGAGGTTCGGCTCGGGCTTCGAGGAGCAGGGCCTTGACGCCGCGGTCGCGCAGGCAGGCGTCGAGGTAGGCGGTGGATCCGGCCAGGAGACGGTCCAGGCCCGGGGCGAGACCGGAGGTGGCGGAGTCGATTACGGCCTGCAGGCGCTCGTGGAATTCGCGATGCAGGGCCAGCAGGTAGTTGGCGCGGGTGCCGAAATGATGGAAGAACGTGCCTTTCGAGACGCCGAGCTCGGCCACCAGGACGTTCACACTCACACCGCCGAGTCCCAGCCGCTCGGCCAGCAGCAGGCCGCTGTCGACGAGCGCGGCGCGGGTGCGCGCGGCGGAATCCTCCCGCAGATTCATCAGATTCAACCCTCACCGGGCGCCGCGCCGGCTCGCCCTGCATTGCGCGACAGGCGATTCGGCGTCCCCCTTGCGTGTGTTTCGGACCGATTGTATGGTCACATCATACTTGACCGACCGACTGGTCAGTGAACGACCGATCGGTCACCACAATCGAATGAAGGGTTGTTGCGTATGCACATCATGCGCACGTCGGCCGGACGACTGGCCTACGAAGACATCGGCACAGGGCCCACCGTGGTCCTGCTGCACGCCACCCTGCACGACCACCACGACTTCGATCCGATCCTCCCGGCATTGGCCGCGGAGCATCGGGTGATCGCCATCGATTGGCCGGGACACGGTGCGTCCGAACCGAATTCGACCATCACCGCCGCCGGGATCGCCGACACGCTCGCCGAGGTGGTCACCGCACTCGAGCTGGATCACGCCGTGTTCATCGGCAGTTCGGTCGGCGGATTCGCGGCAGCCTGCCTGGCGCTGGAACAACCCGCGCGCGTCGCCGGGCTCGTCCTCGTCAACACCGGCGGCTTCGTCCGGCAGACGCCGCTGACCCGGGCCTACTGCAACCTCTACGGCTCCGCTCTGGTGGCCCGCCGCTGGCTCCCGCACAGCATCCGCAACTACATGAAACCCGTGACCCCGCACGACGACGCCGTCGTAGAGCGCGCGATCCGCGTGGCAGGCACCGACATCGGCCGCACCACCTACTCCGCCCTGTGGCACAGCTTCAACGATCCCCGCTACGACCTCACCGGCCGCGCAACCGAAATCGCGGCACCGACCCTGATCGTGTGGGGCCGCCGCGACCCGGTCCTCCCCCTCCGCTACGGCAGGAAAGCCCACGCCCTGATCCCCGGCTCCGAGCTCCAGGTCCTCCCCACCGGCCACCTGCCCTTCTCCTCCGCCCCTGAGCAGTTCCTGGACCTCGTCCGCCCATTCATCGAATCCGCATACGCGACACCGGGAGCCAGCCCGTCGACGAAATGAAGTGCGGCACCCATCAAGATCTGGGCCTCGGAGGCGAGATCGGCGAGCTCATGGATGAGCAGCGGAGTCGCACAGTCGAATTCGGGGATGACGGTCGGCTGATCCGCCCGCGAGATCGGGCACGGACGGCGGAAGTGCTGAATACTTCGACGGATGGGTGCGCTCTCGCTGTTCGACACACCGGCACTGCATCGACTGCGGGATTGCGAGCGGGTCCTGGTCGCTGGAGCCGGGGGCGGGTTCGACGTGCTCAGTGGCTTGCCGATGGCGTTCGCGCTACAGGAGCAGGGCAAGTCGGTGGTGCTGGCGAATCTCACGTTCACACCGGTCACGCGGACCACGGCCCGGCAGGTCGCGCCCGGGCTGTTCGACATCGATGCGGAGACCGCGGGTGCGGACGCGTACTTTCCGGAGAAGCACCTCGCGGTGTGGTTGCGCGACAACGGCTTTCCGGATCGGGTGTTCCTGATTCGCAAGGGTGGGCCCGCCGATGTCCGGGCGGCCTACGCGTGGTTGGCTCGCGAACGCCGGCTCGACGGGTTGGTGTTGGTCGATGGGGGTACGGATCTCCTGATGACCGGTGATGAAGCCGGATTGGGTACACCGGTCGAGGATGTGACCAGCCTGTTGGCGGCGCAGGCGCTCGACCTGCCCGTCAAGCTGGCCGTTTGTGTCGGGTTCGGCGTCGATGCCCACCATGGTGTCTGCCACGCGCATTTCCTGGAAAACGTTGCCGCACTTGCCCGACTCGGCGCATATCACGGCGTCTTCGCTCTCACCCCCGGCATCGCGGCCGTCGATGCCTGGCTGACGGCCGTCGACTGGGTTCAGCAGCACACCCCGGGTAAGGAGAGCATCGTCTGCGCGTCGATCACCGACGCCGCCCGCGGCGAATTCGGTGATCACCACTCCCTGGCCCGCACCCGCGCCCAAAGTGCCGAACTCTTCATCAATCCCCTCATGTCGATGGTCTGGGGATTCGACCTGGACGCCGTCGCCGAGCGGGTGCTCTACCGAGACGACATCGCCCACGCCACAACACCATTCGAAGTCGCTGCGGCAATCGAAGCATTCCGCGACCGCACACCCCTGCGGCCCCGTCGAACAATCCCCGTATGACGAGCGAAGTCCCGGTTCACCAGAACAGCCGATGGGTCGATGGCCCCCAGGCGATCACCTGGTAGCGCCAATGGCCGGCGCTCGAGCATCAGCACCGCGCTGAGGGCTCGGGTTACGACTCGCCGCCGGTGGCGGGTCGGCGGAGGAAACGACGGCGCCACCGGCCCGTACCTCGCGACGCGCGGAACGATGCTCTCGGGTCATCGGCCAGGTCAAGCCACGGATTGCCCGCGAGGGTCGGCGCGGGCCGTGCGGATCGCGCCCCGGCGGCCGGGCTCGGTGATGGTGCGGCGCAGGCAAAGCCCTCGGCGGCAAGATCCGCGAAGGAGACGGTATCGGCAAGGTTGAGGGCGCGCAGCAGGGCGTGGACCTGCTCCGCAGTCCAGACGGGCGGGCGGCGGGCGGCGCGGATGTAGAACCACAAGCGCAGATCGGACAGGGTGCCCACCCGGACGTCGATGCCCGTGGGCATCCAGGTCGTGGCCAGAGTGAGGGTGTGCCCGTCGGGCGGGGTCACCAGCACCAGGCCGGAGACGAACGTGTCGCCGATGCGGTCCTGGCGGGTCAGGTTCTTCAGGTTGACGGTGCCCGCGCTCACCCGGTCCAGCGGGTTGGTGTCGTTGCGCCGCACGTGCACCGGAGGACCCTCGATGGCGGAGTGCGTCCACGGGCCGTCGGCCGGGCACGTCATCTGGCCGTCGACCGGTTCGGTGAGGCCCTCGACCTGGATCACCACGCACAGCTGGGGTGTGATGATCACCAGGTCGGCCTCGGTGGCGTTGCTGGAGGTGCCGGGGCGCCGGTCGGGGATGTAGCACCCCGAGATGGCGATGCCGCCGATCCTGTAGTCGCCGTTCCAGATCCGCAGCCAGTCCGGCACTTCCTTCTGGTCCCCGGAACTCGGCTTCCATCGCCGTTGATGACCAGCATTCGCGTACCCCCCTGCTCGCGTGGCGGCACCGAAATCAGCGCCGTCACAACACGATATCCACGCCCACCGACACCGGAAGCAGGTCGGCGCGCTCGGCCTGCCGCGAATCACGTTGCGGCTCAGCTCAGAACGAGCATGTGGCTATGCCTCACGGATTGCGAAGAACGGACTCGCGAGATCGCGATTGGGCACGTGGATATCTCGGTGCCCGCGGTGCGGGAACGGCTGGGCCTGATCGCTGCCGATCCGATGGAAGGGGACGACAATCGCCGGGTCGCGGCGACAAGGATTTCATAAGAGTCCCGCTGGGTGCGGTGGATAACTTCGTCTCATCCAATCAGCCATTCGGGCGGTGGAATTCAAACGGAGGTCAGGCATCATGTGGAACGTTCCCAACGGCGGACGTGGTCTGGTGGCGAAGGCAGCGGCACCGGTGGCCGCTGCTGCGGTCGGGGTGGCGGCCATCGTGCTGGCCGCGGCACCGGCCCAGGCTCAGTCCAATCATCCGAATTCGTGCATCGTGGTGCAGAACCACGCCGGCCGCACCACCACGGTGACCATGAACTACCCGGCGGGCTACAACGGGTCCTGGACGATCTACCCGAACGATCTGAGCCTGCTGCTGTACAACGGTGAGCCGGTGCAGTCGCCGACGGGTGATTTCAACATTCAGAAGGACTCGGACCTGCAGACGGTGTGGAACTACGACCCGAACCGCGACACCAACCGCGGTTGCAACGGCTCCTGGGTCGTCACGCTGAACTGACCAGGGTCAGCGCCGATCGGCGATGACGATGTGACCGCCGGCGCGGACCGACGTGCGTTTGCCCTCGATTCCCGCCTCGATGGCGACCGATTGCAGGTCGCGGTCGTCGGTGACGGAGAAGCCGCGCTCGGCGAGCACTGCGGCCATCGCCTCGGGGGTCCAGCTCGAACGCTGCGGTTCACCGGCCATGGGATTGGTGCGGCCGGACACGGACAGCAACAGCTCCATGGCCTTGCGGCCGTAGTGGTGCGCCCGATTGGGGGTCGGGTAGGTGATGATCAGGCGGCTGCCGGGGGCACTGCGCTTCGCCACCTCGGAGACGGTCTCGGCGACCTCGGCGGGCGTCAGGTAGGGGACGACGCCCTCCCAGATCCAGGTGGTGGGCCGGGTCTCGTCGTGGCCGGCCGTGGTGAGGGCGGCCCCGAGGGAGTCCCTACCGAAATCGACCGGGACGAAACGGACGTCCGCGAGGGCTTCCCGCTCCCCGAGCCGTTCCCGCTTCTCGGTCTGGGACGCCGGATGATCCACCTCGAACACGGCGACTCCCGCCAGTTCGGGCATGCGCCAGGCGCGCGCGTCCAGCCCCGCGCCCAGAATCACCAGCTGCGGATGCGCACTCTCCCGCACCGCCTCGTCGATGGCGACCGTGCGGGCCGCCAGCACTTCCGAAGTGGCGGAGAGCAATTCGTACTCCATCCGCGCGCCGAACCCCTTCGGCACCGCGCCCGCGCGCACGAGATCGACCAGTTCGCGTTCGCCGTCGACCAATAATTCGACCGCGACCGGGTCGGAGAACCGCCCGACGCCCATTCGCCCGGCCGCCACGGCGCGGCCCTGGCAGACCAGGACCGCTGTCCGGCTCGCTGCACGCTCGGTCACCGGTTCATTATCGGCGCTGCGGCCATGGTTCGACCGCCGCCGGGTCGATCCGGGATTCGCGCCAGAGCGGGCTGTCGACGAAGTGATTGTCGAAACGCTCCTGGGTGCGCAGGATTTCGAGCGGATCTCCGTCGCCGCGGCGGAGCCGCTCACCCATCCGGAAATATTCGAAGCGTTCGATGCCGGGCGTGAACACGATCAACGCATCGGCCGCCGAATCGGCGGGGGCGGCCCACGCGTGCACCATGGCGGGCGGAACCAATAGGAAATCCCCCTCGCCCATGGTGAGGATCTCCTCCCCGGCCAGCACCCGCAGCGTGCCACCCAGCAGGAAGAACAGCTCCGCGGACGTGGTGTGGAAGTGCGGCGGCGGGCCGTCGGTGCCGGCGGGCAGGACCGCGCGGTTGGCGCTGAGCTTTCCGCCGGTCATATCGTGGTCGGCATACAGGTGCACGCCCAGGCCCGGCAGCTGTTCGGCCTCGCCGGCCCGGATGAACAGGGCGCGGTCCGCGCCGGAGGGTGTGGTGGTCATGGTCGGTCTCCTCTGCCCCGGGGACCCTCCCCGGACGACAACACAGAGGCGCGGTGACCGCGAACAGTGACATGGGCGCGGGTTTCGGTGACGCGGAACACGATCCGGGCCACCATGTCACAGTTTCCGGGCCGCCCGGCTCTTCGGTGGCGAGAGAAGGGAGACGAATCATGACGGCACAGCCACCGCACGCGGCCTCCGACGAGGTCACCGCGCGCTTTCTCGACTACCGCGAACTGCTGTTCGCGGTCGGATACAACATGCTCGGCAGCGTCGCCGATACCGAAGACGTGCTGCAGGAGGCATGGCTGGCGTGGGCGGCACGGCACCGTGACCCCACCGCGGCACCGGTCGACAATGCCCGCGCCTACCTGGTCCGGGTGGTCGCCAATCACGCCCTGGCGCGGCGCACCGAGATCGGCAAACGACGCGAAACCTATGTCGGCCCTTGGCTTCCCGAACCGCTGGTCACCGCCGAGGACGAGGTGTCCGGCGTCGTGGAACGCAAGGAATCGCTGTCCATGGCGGTCCTCGTGGTCCTGGAAACCCTGTCCCCGCTGGAGCGCGCGGTCTTCGTCCTGCACGATGTGTTCGGCTTCGGCCACCCCGAGATCGCGGCCATGCTCGACCGCTCCCCCACCGCGGTCCGCCAGCTCGCCTCCCGCGCCCGCAAGCACATCCACGAGCGCCGGCCTCGCCGGCGCGACCAGCACTTCCAGGCCGGGCTGAGCGAGCGACTGGCCGAGGCCACCCTGCGCGGTGACCTCGCCACCATGCTCGAGGTCCTCGCCCCCGATGTCACCCTGTGGACCGACAGCGGCGGCGCGGGCCGGGCCCAGAGCCTGGAACCCGTCCACGGCCGCGACCGGGTCGCCGCGGTCTTCATGGCCGTGGCCGCCGACCTCCCCGCCGGGCACCTAGCCATTCGCTACCGCTGGGTGGCCGAAGACCCCTGCGTCCTGGTGTTCTCCGACGAGAGCCCCCTGGCGGCCGTCGTCGTCGACCTGGACCCGGCCGGTACCCGGATCCAGACGATCTACTCGATCACCAACCCGCACAAGCTATCCCGGATCACCTGATCGCACGCCGGACGGCCACGGCAACGGGTGCACGCGAACGGGCACGGTGAGCAGGGACCCGGCAATGCGGACGCTCCCGGACGCAGGCAGCAGGGGTCGCGGTGCACAGCCGAGCAAGTGACCGGACTGCGTCGAGCTGCTCGATCACGAACCCGCGCAGGCTTTTCCGGATCAGCTCGGTGCGACCGGGGCGGATCGGCCGGGTCGCAGTGCGGCTGTCACGACGACCGTGGCGTAGGAGGCGGTGAAGGCGCCGCCGAGGGCGTCGATCGCCGTGCCGATGCCGTCGAGGACGGCGGTGAGGGTGTCGGGTGGGGCCTGGGTGAGGGTGCCGTGGGTGGGGATCTGGTCGAGCCATTCGTCGCGGGTGTAGGTGCGGCGCCACTCGAACTGCCACTGCTCGGGGTCGGTGAAGGCTCCGGATTCGCGGATTCCCCTGGCCACCGTGTCGAGTATCGGCTGGTAGATCTCGAGGGCGGGGCGATCCGCGACCCGCGCGACGGGTGTGTCCGGCAGCAGGCGGCGATAGACCGCGGCGAAGGCCGCCGCCGCGTCGGG
Organism: Nocardia sp. NPDC059236; assembly: GCF_042754085.1. Classification (NCBI taxonomy): domain Bacteria; kingdom Bacillati; phylum Actinomycetota; class Actinomycetes; order Mycobacteriales; family Nocardiaceae; genus Nocardia; species Nocardia sp. NPDC059236. The sequence continues at coordinate 842,188 of NZ_JBHZAF010000001.1, read as the reverse complement.
CGGCAGCTGGGCGAGGGGCCAGAAGGCGGCGAGCCGGCCGCCGGGACGCAGGACCTGCGCCGCCCGGGCCGTGCCCCGCACCGGATCGACCCAGTGCCAAGCGGTTCCGGCGATCACCGCGTCGAAGGTGCGGCCGGCCGGATCCCACTCCTCGAAGGTGCCGACCTCCACGTCGACGCCGGTTTCGCGAGCGAAATCGGCCATGCGGGCATCAGGTTCGACGCCGAGCACCGTACATCCGGCATCGCGGAACTGCCTGGTCGCAATACCGGTTCCGCAGCCGACGTCGAGGACGTCCTTGCCGGGGCTTGCCGCGAGGATGCGCTCGATCATGGCGGCGGGATACGCCGGGCGGGTGCGGTCATAGCGGGCGGCGTCGATACCGAACGACTCCGCGATGTGCCGGGCTCGATGGGGGCTCTGGGCTGCGGGTTCGGGGCCCGAGGGCGGTAGAGTGACCATGCGCCCACTTTAAGTGGGCACTTGCCCACTCCGCAACTGGATTGGGTCCGGCCGACGTGAAGGAGTGCGGGGTGCCCACCGGGGTGGCCATTCGGGATGCACGGGAGCAGTTGTTCGACGCGGCCGAGCGGATTCTGTTGCGGGACGGGCCGAGCGGGCTGACGAGCCGGTCCGTCACCGCCGAGGCCGGGTGCGCGAAAGGCGTGCTGCACCGGCATTTCGCAGACTTCGACGGGTTCCTCGCCGAGCTGGTCGAGGACCGGATCGTCCGGGTGGAGCGGCTCGGCGCCGCACTGCGCGACCGGGCCGGGCAGGCCACGGTGCCGGGCAATCTCACCGAGGCGCTGACCGCCGTGTTCGAGACGGTGGCGGTGGCCATCGTCAGCCTGGTCACCTATCGGGACGAGCTGCGCGCCCGGCTGCGGAAGCGCCGGCCGGTCGGCGTCCCCGTCCTGACCGAGGCCACCGAGCTGATCGCCGGATACCTCGCCGCAGAGGTCGACACCGGCCGCCTCGCGGCCACCTGCGACACCGATCTGCTCGCTCGCACGCTGATCGGATCGGGACACCTGCTCTTCGCCGACCGCACCGCGGCCCGACCCGAGACCGAGGCCGTGCACGCCATGGTGACCGCGATCCTGGGTGGAGCGCTGACGTCCTGAAACACCGAGACGCGGACGGGTGAAAGTCTCACTGCGAGACCACCCTTGACACCGTCGGGGTCGCCGGGAAATTTGACCCCTGCAGTTCAGGTCACCCGCACGAAAGGTCTCCCACCGCAGTGAGCATCGACCACACGACCCTGACCCCCGCCGAGGTCGTCACCGCGCTGTGCGCCGAATGGCGTACCGGCACACCGGAATCCATCGCCGAGTTCTTCACCGAGGACGCCGTCTACCACAACATTCCGATGCAGCCGTTCGTCGGCAAGGCCGCGATCCTGGAGTTCCTGCGCGGCTTCATCGGCGCGTTCGGCGGCATCGACTTCACCATCCACCACCAGGCCGTCACCGGCACTGTCGTGCTCAACGAGCGCACCGACCGATTCACCCTCGGCGACAACCACATCGAGTTGCCGGTGACCGGGGTGTTCGAGGTCCGCGACGGCCGGATCGCCGCCTGGCGCGACTACTTCGACATGGCCCCGTTCACCGCCATGCAGCAGGGCACGTAGGGTTCAGAAGCTCTGCCAGGAGGGCTTGTTCGCCACCGCGAACCGGTAGTAGTCGGCGGCCTTCAGGCGCGCCGCCGCGTCCGCGTCCACGATGACCGTGACGTGCGGGTGCATCTGCAGGATCGACGCCGGGCAGAACGCGGAGAGCGGGCCCTCCACCGCGGCGGCGACCGCCTCGGCCTTGCCCGCGCCGGTGGCGATCATGAGCAGATGGCCGGCGTCGCCGATGGTTCCGAGGCCCTGGGTGAGGACGTGGGTGGGCACCTGCGCCAGGTCGTCGTCGAAGAAGCGGGCATTGTCCTCGCGGGTCGCCGGGGTCAGGGTCTTGACCCGGGTGCGCGAGCGCAGCGAGGAGCCCGGCTCGTTGAAGCCGATGTGCCCGTTCGCGCCGATGCCCAGGATCTGCACGGCGATGGGCCCGCTCTCGGCGATGGCGCGTTCGTAGGCGGCCGCAGCCGCCGGGATGTCGGCGGCATTGCCGTCGGGGCTGTGGACGTCGGTGTCGGCGAAGTCGACGTGCGCGGTGAACTCGTCACGGATGAATCGCCGGTAGGACTGCGGATGTCCCGGCGGCAGGCCGATGTACTCGTCGAGCAGGAACGCCTGCACGCCCGCGAAACTGAGGCCCTCCTCGCGATACTGCCGGATGAGCTCCCGGTAGGCGCCCAGCGGTGAGGAGCCCGTGGCAAGCCCGATGGCGCGGGCGCCGCGGCGCACGTGGTCGGCCATGATGCGGCCGGCCAGCACACCGGCCTCGGCCGCGTTGTCGGTGATCACAAGTTCCATAGCGCTCCGTCCTTGTACACGGTCACGGGGTTGAGGTGGTGGTCGGCGACCAGGACGTCGGCGCGCATGCCCGGAGCCAGCGCGCCGATGTCGTCGGCCACGCCGAGCAGGCGGGCCGGGGTGGCGCACGCGGCGGTGGCCGCCGCGGTGAGCTCGACGCCCGCGTGGAAGACGGTGCGGCGCAGCACTTCCGCGGCGGTGGCGGTGCCGCCGGCGATGGCGCCCTCCCCGTCCGGGTCGTAGATGCGCGAGATGCCTTCCCGCACCACGACATCCAGGCTGCCGAGCTGGTAGCGCCCGTCGGGTTGCCCGGCCGCGGCCATGGCGTCGGTGATGAGGGCCAGATTGTCGGGGCCGATGGTGTCGAAGACCATGCGCACGGTGCCGTCGGCCAGGTGCACGCCGTCGCCGATGACCTCGGCCACCACATCCCCGCGTCCCGCCGCGGCCATGGCGGCGGTGAGGAAGTTGGCGTCGCGGTGCGCCAGCTCGGGCATGGCATTGAACAGGTGGGTGATGGACACCCGCCCGCCGCGGCGCATAGCGTGCACGGACTGCGCGTAGTCGGCGACGGTGTGTCCCAGGGAGAGAATCACATTCGCGTCGGCGAGCACGTCCGCGAGGGCGTCGAAGTTCGCCGTCTCCGGGGCCACGGTCACCGACACGACGCGGCCGCCCGCGTAGTCGAGGAGCCGCTCCAGCAACGCCGGATCACCGGCGATGATCCGATCGGGATCGTGGGCGCCGCGCCGATGCTCGCTGATGAACGGGCCTTCGAGGTGGATGCCCGCCAGCAGGCCGCCGTCGATGGCCTTGCCGAGCACGTCGATGCGGTCGCGCAGTTCGGCCTCGGTGGCGGAGACGAGGGAGGCGACCAGCGTGGTGGTGCCGCGGCGGCGATGGAAGTTCGCGGCAGCGGCCACGCCCTCGGGATCGGTTTCCGGGAAGCCGAATCCGCCGCCGCCGTGACAGTGCACGTCGATCAGCCCCGGCAGGATGATCCGCGGCTCGTCCGGCAGGTCCGGCAGGTCACCGCCGAATCCCGTTGCCGGGCCCACATAGTCGAGGCGTGCCCCGTCGAACGACACCACCCCGTCGGCGAGCTCGCCCGCCTCGGTGAGGGTGACGACCCGGCCGCGCAGGGTGGTCGTCACGTATCTCGCCCCAATGCCCGGCGCGCGGCCTGGTGCGCGTCGTCGGCGGTGCGGGCCGACAGCACCGCTGCCGCCGCCGCTCTGCACTGCTCCAGGGTGACCTCGCCGAGCTGGGCCCGGACGCCCGCGATCGAGCGGGGCGCCATGGACAGTGTCTCGACGCCGAGACCCACCAGCACACAGGCGAATTCGGGATTCGACGCGGATTCGCCGCAGACGCCGACCTTGACGCCGCGCTTGCGCGCCCCGGTCACCGTCATGGCGACGGTCGCGGCCAGCGCGGGCTGCCACGGATTGTGCAGCGCCGCCAGCGACGACGCCATGCGGTCCGCGCCGAACAGGTACTGCGACAGGTCGTTGGTGCCGATGGAGAAGAAGTCCACCTCCGCGCCGAGCTGCTCCGAACACAGTGCGGCGGCGGGGATTTCGACCATGATGCCGCAGGTGCCGATCCCGGCGTCGCGGGCCCGGGCGGCGAAGTACCCCGCCTCCTCCGCGGTGGCGACCATCGGCGCCATCACCTGTACCGGCGTGCCGGTCTGCCTGGCCGCGGTGTCGATGGCCGTGAGCTGGTCGAGCAGCGTCCCCTCATCGACAGTGCTCAATCGCAGACCGCGCACGCCCAGCGCCGGGTTCTCCTCATCCGGCAGGTCGAGGAACGGCAGCGGCTTGTCGGATCCGGCATCGAGGGTGCGGACCGTGACGGGCCGGTCGCCCATGACTCGGAAGATCTCGGCGTATTGCTCGGTCTGCTCGGCCACCGTCGGGGCCGACTTGCGGTCCAGGAACAGGAATTCGGTCCGGAACAGGCCGACACCCTCGGCGCCGAGTTCGACCGCCAGCCGCGCATCGGCCGCGGAGCCGACATTGGCCAGCAGCGGTACGGCCTGCCCGTCGGCGGTCCGGCCGGGACCGGTCGGCGCGGCCGCCTGCCGGGCGCGCAGCGCGAGCACTTCCTCGCGACGCGCCGCGGTCGGCTCGACCTCGACCACGCCGGCCGTGCCGTCGAGCACGACTTCGGTGTCCTCGGCGATCCCGGCCGCGTCCGGTGCGGCGACCACGGCCGGAATACCCAGCGCCTTGGCCAGAATGGCGGTGTGCGAGGTCGGCCCGCCCGCCACCGTGAGCAGCCCGATGACCCGCTCCGGGTCCAGCGTCGCGGTGTCGGCGGGCGCCAGATCCTGTGCGGCGAGCACGAAAGGCGTTGCACTGTCCGGTATCCCGGGCGGATCCACCCCGAGCAACTCGGCCACCACCCGCTGGCCCACATCGCGCAGATCCGAGGCCCGTTCGGCCATCATGCCGCCGAGCGCGGCCAGCTGCGCGCCGAAATGCGCCACCGCCTCGGTCACCGAGTGCGCGGTCGGCGTCCCGCCCCGGATCTCGGCGCGCACCTGATCCAGCAGTGCCGGATCCGCGGCCAGCGCCGAGGTCATGAACAAGATGTCCGCCGCCGGGCCCTGCGCGTCGAGGGCCTGGGCGGAATACCGGCCGGCGACCGTCTCGAAAGCGGCCTCCGCACGGGCGATTTCGGCCTCGACGTCACTCCCGGGCGCGTCGTCCCGGCTGGTGACCGGCGCGGGCGCCAGCCACTTCACCGATCCGACGGCGATCCCGGGAGCGGCGGCGACACCGCGCACCTCACGCGTCAAGATCTGTCTCCAGCATCGCGACCAGCGTATCGAGGGCCGCATCGGCGCCGTCCTCGGCGTGCAGGGTGACGGTGTCGCCCTGCTTGACGCCCAGGGTCATCACCTGCAGCAGGCTGTTGGCGGCGACGGGGTCCTTGTCGCCGACCGAGATCTGGACGGGGACACCGGCTTCCCCGGCGGCCTTGGCGAACAGAGCAGCAGGACGGGCGTGCAGTCCGGTCTCGGACGCGACTACGGCGGTGCGGGTGATCATGCTGCGATGTTCTCCTTCTCGAACTCGGACTCGTCCGGTTCCCGGCCGGGTGTCGGCAGGTTCCAGCGCTTGATGATGAAGCTGAAGGTGACGTAGTACAGGGCCGCGTAGCCGAGTCCGATCGGAATCAGCAGCAGCGGATGGGTGGCCTTGCCGAAGTTCAGCAGATAGTCGATGGCACCGGCGGAGAAGGTGAACCCGTCGTGGATCCCGAGCGCATTGGTGAGCGCCAGCGAGGTGCCGGTGAAGAAGGCGTGGATCACCAGCAGCGGCCAGGCCACGAAGATGAACGAGAACTCCAGCGGCTCGGTGATGCCGGTCAGGAACGCGGTCAGACCGGTGGACAGCATGATGCCGCCGATCATCTTGCGGTGCTCGGGGCGGGCGTGGCGCCAGATGGCGATGGCCGCGGCGGGCAGGCCGAACATCATGATCGGGAAGAAGCCGGTCATGAAGGTGCCGGCCGAGGGGTCACCGGCCAGGAAGCGCGGGATGTCGCCGTGCGCGCCGTGGTAGTCGCCGATGACGAACCAGACCACCGAGTTGATGATGTGGTGCAGGCCCAGCGGCAGCAGCATGCGGTTGGCGAAGCCGAAGATGCCGCCGCCCGCGACCGAGTTGTCGGCGACGGTGGTGCCCAGCCAGGTCAGCGCGGAGTTGAAGGCGGGGTAGATGAACGACATGAGCACGCCGATCACGACGGCCGCGCATGCGGTCAGGATCGGCACCAGCCGACGCCCGGAGAAGAAGCCCAGGTAGTCGGGCAGCTGCGTGCGGTGGAAGCGCTGCCACAGCGTGGCGGCGGTCAGGCCCATCACGATGCCGCCGAGGACGCCGAAGTTGACGAGCTGTGCGGCCGGGGCCTTTGCGACGTCCACGACCGGGCAGTTCCAGTGCGCCGCCCGGAACAGCCAGCCCAGGACCGGGCCGCAGCTGCCGTCCAGCACCACCGGCGACATGGCCTTGAGGACACCGGTGAAGGCGAGGTAGCCGACTACCGCCGCCAGCGCGGTGGAACCGTCGGCCTTCTTCGCCCAGCCGATGGCGATGCCGACCGCGAACAGCAGCGGCAGGTTGTCGATCAGGGTGCCGCCCGCACCGGCGAGTACGGCGGCGGCGGACCGCATCGGCGAGAACCGGCCGAGCATGTCGTCCTGTCCTAGCCGGAGCAACAGTCCGGCAGCGGGTAGCGTGGCGATCGGCAGCATCAAGCTGCGGCCGAGCTTCTGCAGTCCGGATAGATCGAGCTTCTTGCGGGAGCTCTCGACGGCATCGGCCATGGATGGTCCTCAGTCTGTGAATGGAGTCACGCGTACTGTTCACGATCAGCTAGCGTCACTGGTTATAACCAGACATATACTGGTTATAACCAGCTTTGTCTACTCGACACGCACGGAGGAAAAATGTCGAAAGTGGATCAGATCATCGCCGGACTGGGTGGCGCGGGCAACATCGTCGAGGTGGAGGGCTGCATCACCCGCCTGCGCTGCGAAGTGAAGGATGCGAACCTGGTCGACGAGAAGGCGCTGAAGGCCGCGGGCGCGCACGGCGTCGTCAAGATGGGTGACGCGGTTCAGGTCGTGGTCGGGCCGAGCGCCGACGCCCTGGCCGAAGACATCAACGACTTGATCTGACCGCCATGAGCACCGAGATTCTCGCGCCGCTCGACGGCCGCGCCATGCCCCTGTCCGAGGTCCCCGATCCGGTCTTCTCGGCCGAGATGGTGGGCGCGGGCGTGGCCATCGAACCCCTCGACACCGATGCCGCCACCACCGTGGTCGCCCCCGTCACCGGATCGCTCGTGAAGCTGCACCCGCACGCCGCGGTCATCGTCACCGACGACGGCACCGGCGTGCTGCTGCACGTCGGCATCGACACCGTCGGCAAGCCGGACCTCTTCGAGGTGAAGGCCGCCGAGGGCGATCGGGTCACCGCGGGTGATCCGCTGATCTCCTTCTCCCCCAACGCCGTTCGCCGCCTCGGCCTGAGCGCGGCCGTGCCGGTGGTGGTCATGGACAGCAGCCCGGGATCGGCGCGGAACGCGCTCACCGGCCCGGTCACCGCGGGCTCGCTGCTGTTCTCCATGTGAGAACGGAAGAACTCCGCCAGACCGGAAAAGAATTGAGCCGCTGCCCGATCGGGCGGCGGCTCATTCCTTGCCGGTAGGCCGGTCAGCTGTCCTCGGCCGAGACGGTCATGTAGACCTGGTACCGATCGGCCCGGTACCAGGACTGCGCGTGCTCCACGGCCCGGTCGCGCGAATACGAGATCCGGTCGAAAGCCAGTAGCGGCGAACCGGTTTCGGTGCCCAGCCAGCCCGCGTGCCGCTCGTCGGCGGCCACCGCGCGCACGCTCTGCTCGGCCCGGTCGATCGGGCAGTCGTACTCGCGGGAGAACAGCGCGTAGAGCGACTGCGTCAGTTCGTGATCCAGGAGTTCCGGCAGCAGATCGGCGCGGTACCAGCCGTCGTCGATGGACATGGGCAGCCCGTCGGCCAGCCGCAGCCGAACCAGGTGGTACGCCTTGGTATTCGCGGTCAGCCCCAGCGCCGTCGCCGAGGCCGGCGGCGGCACCGCATGATCGGTGTGCAGCACCACCGTGCTCGGGGTGCGGCCCAGCCGGCGCATGTCGTCGGTGAACGAGGCCATGTGCAGCCGGGAACGGGCCACCCGCTCGGCCACGAAGGTGCCCTTGCCGGGAACGCGCGTGATGACGCCTTCGGATTCGAGCTGACCCAGTACCTCGCGCACGGTCATGCGGCTGACCCGGTAGTCGTCGCACAACTGGCGTTCGCTGGGCAGCATTTCACCGGGACGCAGATTCGCGCACAGGGTGGTGAGCGCCGAACGCAGTTGCGCTTGCTTGGTCACGCGCCCTGACACGTCGATCCGGTCCTTTCCGCCCCCGCCGGCTGCGGGCGCGGTCACTTCTCGTTGCGCGCCTTGGGGAATCGCTTCTGGTGTGCGACCCAGCCTGCCATCTTGGCCCAGTGGCCCTTCGCCGGGGTGACCTTGGAGATGAGCTCGCGGTCCCACTCCTCGGTCTCGGACAGGCCGTTCACGGTCTCCACGAGGGACTTGGCGGCCGCCATCGACCCGACGACGCGGTCACCCAGGACGCCGTCGGCGCCGACCAGGGTGATGCGGACGCCGACGCGGCCGATGGGCTGCAGCACCGCGGTCGCGGAACCGCCGTGCTCGGCGACGAATCCCTTCACGGAATCCACGACGGACGGCGACAGCTTCTCGGATGCCGGGGCGGTGGTAGCGCTCATGCGCTGCAGTTTACCCACGGGTAATTCAGCGTCCATGAACCGCCGCACATCTCACACTCCGTGAGCCGCCGCGCACCGCGTGGCCGCGGCGATGTAAGACTGATTCCATGCGCGCCATCCAGGTTTCCGAGCACGGCGGTCCCGAAGTCCTGCGGTACGTGGAGGTGCCGGACCCGCAGGCCGGGCCCGGTCAGTTGCTGGTGCGGACGCAGGCGAGCGGAATCAACTTCATCGACACCTACATTCGGACCGGGCGGTACCCGCAGGCGGTGCCCTACATTCCGGGATCCGAGGGCAGCGGTGTGGTCACCGCGGTCGGGCCCGACGTCACCGAGTTCCGGGTCGGGGATCGGGTGGCATGGGCGGCCGCGCCGGCCAGTTACGCCGAGCAGGTGGTCGTGCCTGCGGCCGTGGCGATTCCGGTGCCGGACGGCGTGGATGCGCCGGTGGCGGCGTCGGCGCTGTTGCAGGGTATGACGGCGCACTATCTGATCGAGTCGATCTACAAGCCCGAGCCGGGCGCGAGCGTGCTGGTGCATGCCGGAGCCGGTGGTGTCGGGCTGATCCTGACGCAGCTGCTGGCGGCGCGCGGGGTCCGGGTGATCACCACGGTGTCGACCGACGACAAGGAGAAGCTGTCGCGGGACGCCGGGGCGGCCGAGGTGCTGCGCTATGACGAGGACATCGCGGCGCGGGCGCGGGAGCTGACCGACGGGGCGGGCGTCGCCGCGACCTACGACGGCGTGGGCGCCTCCACCTTCGAGTCCAGCCTGGCCGCCACCCGGATTCGCGGCATGGTGGCGCTGTTCGGCGCGGCCAGCGGGCCGGTGCCGCCGTTCGATCTACAGCGGCTCAATCCACTGGGCTCGCTGTTCGTGACCCGTCCGACGCTGGCGCACTACACCCGGGATCGGGCCGAATTGCTGTGGCGCGCAGGCGACATCATGAACGCCATCGCCGACGGCACGCTGCACATCCGGGTCGGCGGCAGCTATCCGCTGGCGCAGGCCGGGCAGGCACACCGGGATCTGGAGGGACGCCGGACCACCGGTTCGATCGTGTTGGTGCCCTGAGGTTTTCGTCAGTCGAGATCGCGGCCGGTGAGGCCGCGATAGACGAATCGGGTGAGGGCGTTCACGGCCTGCTCGTCGGTGAGCGCCAGGCCACCCTCCTCCACCGCCTGCAACAGGCCGGTGGCCGCCATGACCATCATCGCTAGGCTGGCGTCGGCGGAGCCAGGTAGGCGCAGGCCGGGGGCGAAACCGTCGAGGTGATGGACCACCGGGAGAATCTCGAGCCCTCTGGCAGTCTGTGTCGTTTGGTGTTGTTCGATGCCGTTTCCTATGTGAATTTGTGAATGTCATTGGCGTGTCCTCTGTTTGGGTTACCGTGTCGCGGCCAGTTTGCCTAACCTCGAACACGTGAGCGAATCCGGGTCCGCGCCTATGCCGTCCAGTGGGACTGCGGGGACGACGGTGTCGGCCTACCGCTTCGTATTGGAGCCGACGTTCGACCAAGAGGAGGCGTTGCGGTCGCATTGTGGCGCAGCACGTTTCGCCTACAACTGGGGCATTCGCAAGGTTCTCGCCAATTGGAACCAGCGCCGCGCGGAGGCCTCCTACGGCATCCCCGACGACGAGTTGACTCCGTGGATCGACCTGTCTGCTTATGGTTTGCGCAGGGCTTGGAACGCGGAGCAGGAGCGTGTCGCGCCGTGGTGGCGTGAGAACAGCAAGGAAGCCTACGCATCCGGGCTGGCGCAGCTGGCCGACGCGTTCGCAAACCACCGCAAGTCCAAGCGGGGCACCCGATCCGGGCCGCCGATGGGCTTGCCCCGTCACAAGAAGAAGCATGCGCGGCAATCGTTTACCGTCACCACCGGCTCCTACGGTCTCGACGACGGGTACCGTCGCGTGAAGATTCCCCGTATTGGGTCCGTCCGCACCGGCGAATCGACCCGGAAACTGGGGCTGCGCTTGGCGAACGAGACCGCGCGGCTGGGGTCGATGACGATCTCGTACTCCAGGGGACGCTGGTGGGTGTCGTTCACCGTGCGTCTGGTGCACTCCGACCGGCAACCGGTCCACCCCGATGCCCGGGTCGGAGTGGACTTGGGGCTGAAGTGCCTTGCAGTTACCTCACAGGAGGTGCCCGGTGTTACCGATGCAGAGGGCAGGGTCGCGAATTCGCGGCACTATCAGCGAGCGCAACGGCACCGATGTCGCCTGGCCCGCGCGTGTGCCCGTCGCCGCGGGCCCGACCATCAGCGCGGGGTGGCGCCGTCGAAGCGGTGGCTGAAGGCCAACGCCAAAGCTGCCCGGCTCGAACATCGGGTTGCGGCGATGCGTCGCGACGGTGTGCACAAACTCACGACCGCGCTGGCCTCCCGTTGCGGGGTCGTCGTCGTGGAAGACCTCAATGTGGCTGGCATGCTGAAGAATCGGCGTCTTGCCAAGCACATCGCCGACGCTGGGTTCGGTGAGCTGCGGCGCCAGCTGGGCTATAAGACCCGCCGCCACGGCGGCACACTGGTGGTGGCGGATCGGTTCTATCCCAGTTCCAAGACCTGCTCGTCGTGTGGGTTCGTGAAAGCCAAACTGACCCTGTCCGAGCGGATATTCGTCTGCGGTCGATGCGGACTCGTGCTCGATCGTGATCTCAACGCCGCCAGAAACCTGGCGAAGTTGGCGTCCACGCAGAGTTGCGGCGGGACGGTAAACATGCCCGATGGAAACCGTGTCAGACCCGGCTCGCCGGGCAGTGGTACCGCCACGGGAAGACCCGAAACCGCGGTTGCGGGCCAACCCTGCCTGAGCAATCAGGCAGGTCACGGGACACGACAATCCGTGAACGGCACCCACCAGCTCGATATCAGCTACCGGGAGACCGGCGACGACGCGGCGGGGCTCCGGGCCGGTGACCGCGCCCCCGACGCACCTCTGATCGATGCCAACGGAAAGACCGTTCGGCTGTTCGACCTGTTCCGCGGTCCCCACGCCACGCTGTTGCTGTTCGGACCGGACACGACGGCCGATCGGGCCGGATCCCCCGCGGCGGAGCTGCGGACCGTGCGCCTGGTCCGGGCGGAATCCGCCTCCGGCAAGGGTGAATTCACCGACGCCGCGGGGGACGCGCAGCGGGCCTACGATGCGGCCGACGGCAGCTGGGTGCTCGTCCGCCCCGACGGATATGTCGGATCCCGTAGCACGCCTACCGAGCGGTAACTGCCGGAGTTCGCATGCCGGGCGTATCGGGGCGAAAGCCCCTGGGATCCCGAGTCCCGGGCCGACCGTGCAGAATGATCATGCTGCCGCGCAAGACGATTCGCTGAGACCGTACATTTTCGGCCACACGAGGGTGCCGCGACCCCGTAAGGTGGTCGCGGCGAGGGTTCGGGCGGCCGGCAGGTAGAGGCGCATCGGTCAGAGGTGGTTCTGGGATGTTGGTGAAGGTCCGTAACGACGATCCGTCGCGGCTGTCGAGCACCGAACGCACCGTGGTGAACTGGCTCAAATCCTGGAGCGGGCCGCACGCCGTGCCCGGTATCGCGGTCGTGCAGTGCCAGGACGCCGATGTGGTGGTGTGGACGCCGCAGACCTGTGTGGTGGTCGGCGTGCACGGGTTCACCGAGCGGGTGACCGGGACCCTGGCGTGCGCGCAGGATCAGCCGTGGACCGTGGACGGCAAGCCCGCACCCATCGACGGGGACGCCGATCCGCTGGAGCGGGTGCGCCGCCAGACCGTGGACCTCGCCGGGCAATTGCGCTCCGCACCGGGACGCGAGCATGTACCGGTCAGCGGGCTGGTGCTGCTGGTGCCGCAGCTGGGCAGTCGCGTGAAGCTGGAGAAGGGCGCGCTGCCCGCCGGTATCGACGTGCTGATCGGCGACGGGCCGTCGTCGCTGCGGGCCTATTTCACCACGCTGGCCGAGGGCGCCCCGGCGTCGTGGGATGCGGGACAGGTCGGGCAGGCGCTGGGGTCGCTCGGGTTCGCCGCCGCCGCAACCTATTCCGATCTGGTGTCGGAGGGATTCCCGGTGCCGGACTCGGCACGCGACGCTCCCCTGCCGTTCGCGAACCGGCCGACCGAGGTGATGGTGCCGTCGGTCCCGTCGGTGCCCGTCCATTTCGGCGAGGGCACGGGCGGGAGCGGCCCGGCCGAGCCGGGACCCGCTGCCGAATCTGCGAGCGGCGGTGATCGTCCTGTCGTACAGCAGGATCCGGCGCGCCGCAGCGGAGGCAGTGCCGCCGCGGCCGCGTTCGCGGGTGCCACCTCGGCGACCGCGGCCGAGCGGGCCTACCGCGCGCTGGCGGGCAGGTCCGAGCCGAAGGCGCCGAGCCGGGGCACGCCACCGCCTCCGACACCGATCCCGGGCGCGGCCCCGGCCGGGCGGCCGACGCAGCCCGCGCCGACCCAGCCCCTGCCCGCGCCGCCCGGTGCGCCGCAGTTCGGGCAACCGCCGCAGCCGCGTCAACCCGCGCCGCCGGGTTTCGGGCCGGGCCCCCAGTCCTGGCCGCAGCCCGGTCCTTCCGGTCCGTCGCAGGAGCGCGAGCGGTTCCCGTTGTGGAACGAGCGGCAGGCCACGAGCGGGACCGGGAAGAAGCGGCGCAAGGATCTGCCGATCATCGGCGGCCTGGTGCTGGCGGTGATCATCCTGGTCGTCGCCATCGCCTGCACGGGCCGGACCACGTCGTCGCCCAGCAAACAGCAGTCGCCGCACTCCACGGTCGTCCAGGCGACCACCTCGACGCACTCGGTGGACCCGACGCTGCCGTCGACGACCATCGCGCCCGCCTGTTTCCCGTTGCAGCCCTGCAACTGACCACTCCCCCGCGCCGGAATCCGGTGCGGGGCTAGGGAAGCCGGAAGGTCTCCACGCCGGCCGTGGTGCCGAGGATGAGCACGCCGCTCCCGACCGCGGGGGTGGCGAAGTGCGGAACCGGCCCGGTTCCGTACTGGGCGAGCACCTTTCCGGTGGCCGGGTCGAGGGCGTAGAGCGTGCCGGCGTGCCAATCGGTCGCCCAGACGCGCCCGGCGGCGACCACCGGCGGGCCGTTCGCGGGAGCGTTGGTGCGCCACAGCACTGTGGCAGCGCCCGCGGCGGTCACGCGAATCGCCATGGTGCCGTTGGCACACGGCAGGTAGGCCACATCACCCGCGACCGCGGCCGGGCCGAAGGCGCGGCACCCGGTGAAAGCCGGTGCGGCCGAGGAGATTCCGCCCAGGTGCGCGGGATCGAGAACGTAGCCGTCGCCGGATTTCCCGGCCATGACCAGGCGGCCCTGGACCAGCACCGGGTTCATGCTGCCCAGATCGTGGTCGGCGGCATTGTCCTGGGCCCAGCCCGCGGGGGCGAAGAAGTCGGTCCGGCGCAGGTCGGGGGTCAGGGCGATGACCGAGTCGGTGTCGTCGTAGGCGTCTCCCGGTTCGGCGTCGCCATTGCCGACCGAGTAGTACAGGAGCCCATCGGCTTCGGCCGCCGCGCCGGGCGCCCAGATGCCGCCCCGGCCGCTCGTCGAGCCCCGGTACCACTCGACCGCGCTGGTCGAAACATCCACGGCGGCAACCGCTCCCGTATAAGTGCCGCAGTCGCCGTAGTTACCGCCGAAGGCAGCGTAGACCCGGCCGCCGCGCACCGTCAGGGCGGGACGTTGCAGCGTGGCGGGCGGATCGCTGAACGGCGGGTCGACGGGAACGCGGAGGGTGACCGCGCCGGTGCCGGAATCGAGGCCGTAGAGGGTCTTGCGTGCGCCCGCGGATTCGGCGACGACGTAAAGGCGGTGTGTCGCATCGTCGTACGCCGGCCGGCCGGTGATGCCGACCGGGTCGATGTCACCGCACGGGAGGTCCGAGCCCGCGACCGGGTCGGCGAGGTGGGTGCGCCACCGGACGTCGCCGTTGGCGATCGCGTAGACCGAATCGTTCTCGGTGGCGGCGAAGACCGTGTCTCCTGCCACGATCGGCTGACCGTAGACGGCGCCGTCGAGGGTCATGGTGGTGCCCGCCGGGGGTGCGGTGATCGCCGGGGGCTTCGTGGCCGAACCGCCACACGCGGTCGCCGACAGGAGCACTCCGCAGAGCCCGAGCGCTGTCATCGTGTTCCGAATTCCGTGCGCCATCATCACCGCTCATTCGTCGGCCCGGCTGTACTCCGCCATCGTGACACACCGTCGCGGAGCCACCGATGAATTCCGCCACGCGGTACCGTCCCTACCGATATGACCGAACACATCCTCGAAACACCCGAAGCCGATCTCGCCTACGACCTGCTGGGACCCGCGCCGTCCGCGAGCGCGCACCGGCCGCTCATGATGATCGGCCAGCCCATGACCGCCGACGGATTCGCCACGCTGGCTTCGTATTTCCCGGAGCGGACCGTGATCACCTACGACCCGCGCGGGCTCGGCCGCAGCGTCCGCAAGGACGGGCGCACCGACAATTCGCCGACCGTCCAGGCCGAGGATGTGCACGCGCTGATCACCGCGCTCGGCGTGGGCCCGGTCGACCTGTTCGCCAGCAGTGGCGGCGCGGTCACCGCGCTGGCCCTGGTCACCGCACATCCGGACGATGTGGCCACACTGGTGGCGCACGAGCCGCCGATGATCCCGGTGCTGCCCGACGCGGCGGCCGCCGAGCGCGCCCGCGCCGCGGTCCGCGACGCCTACCAGGCCAAGGGATCCTTCGCGGGCATGGCGGCGTTCATCGCCTGGACCTCGTGGCAGGGCGAGCTCACCGACGCCTACTTCGCCCAGCCGCCGGCCGATCCGGCCATGTTCGGCATGCCCACCATCGACGACGGCACCCGCGACGACCCGCTGCTGTCGGAAGCCTCCTGGGCGGTGACCGACTATGCCCCCGATGTCGCGGCGCTGCAGGCGGCGAGCACGCGGGTGCTGATCGCCGTGGGCGAGGAGTCCAAGGGCGTCTTCACCGGCCGCACCGCCGAGGCCACCGCGGCCATCCTGGGCAGCAGCCCGGTCGTGTTCCCCAGTCACCACGGCGGATTCACCGGTCCCGACGGCGGCTACCCGGGGCAGCCGGAGGCCTTCGCCGACCGACTGCGCGAGGTCCTCGACGAGAGCTGACGAGCTCAGGCATAGTCCGGTAGCGGATATTCGCCCTGCTTGCCGATCAGATGGGTGAGCAGGGCGCGCACCGGGCGCAACGGTGCCCACACCAGCACCCGCATCAGGATCTGCATGATCGCGACGCCGCGGCGGGTTTCGGGATGGCGGAGCCGCACCGATTTCTCGGTGCCCTTCTGCACCTCGGTCACCAGCGGCCGCAGGATCTGCTCGTATCGCTCGAAGGCCCGCTCGAAATCCGCAGGCGCGCTGAGGAGTTCACCCGCGAGCAGGTACGCGCCGATCAGTGCGAGCGCGGTGCCCATACCGGTCATCGGCGATCCGCAGTAGGCGGCGTCGCCGAGCAGCACCACCCGGCCCTGCGACCAGCGCGGCATCCGGACCCGGGCCACCTCGTCGAAGTAGAAGTCGGGCGCCGCGGGCATGGCGTCCAGAATCGCCGGAATCACCCAGCCGTGACCGGTCAGCCGTTCGCGAATCAGGTGCTGCTGCATCGTGATATCCCCGCGCAGGGCGGGATCGGCGGGTACCCGGGTGGAGAAGATGGCCATCGAGGTCGCCGGATCCGGATCGGGCCGCAGTGCGACCATGCTGCCCGGCACGGGCAGCAACCCGACCCAACCGGTTTCCAGACCGGTGCCCGGCGGCGTCCGAATGGTGAAGAAGGCGATGTAGGCCCCGAGATACTCGGAGTACCGCTCCTCCGGGCCGAACACCCGTTCCCGCAGGGCCGAATGCAGTCCGTCCGCGCCGATCACCGCATCGAACTCGTCCGTCGCGCCGGAGGCGAACCGGACCTTCACCCCGTCGCCGTCCTGCTCCAGCTCCTCGACCCATTCCCCGTACCGATAGTCGAGTACCTCGGATTCCGCAGGCAGACCGGCGATCTCGTCGAGCAGCACCTGATTGAGCTCGCCGCGGGCGATCTCGATATCGGCGACGGGCCCCTCGCCGCCGAACATCTCCGCCGGCATCCGGGACCGCTGCCGGCCCGCCTCGTCGACGAACACCATCCCCCGCTCGTCGAGCTGCCGCTTGCGGATCCCGGGCATCAGCCCCATCCGCTCGGCCACCTTGCGGCTGGGCCCGCGCAGGTCGACGGCCTGCCCACCCGGGCGCGGGACCGGCGCCCGCTCCACGACGGTGACGGCCGTCCCGCCCCGCAACAGCTGCAACGCGACCGCGTTCCCCGCGATCCCGCCGCCACACACCAGAATTCGAACCGGCCGAGACATGCCGAACCCTCCCTCGTAATTCGGTGAAGCCGACGTTCCAGGAGTCGAGCCAAGTCAGTGTTCCAGCGAATTCCGAATCGGATCAATCGATTATCCGCCGCTCCCCTCGCCACACCGGCGCCGGCCACCCCTCGGGCGTGCCTGTCTCCGCAGAGCTGCTACCGAGCTTCGGGCGACTCCCAGTGCCCAGGGCCAGGTGGGATGGTCGACGCGAAAAGCGAAGCGCTGCTATCGGTTACATGCCCAGCGAATCGTCCGGGAGGCCATCCGTACGGTCGCCCGTCGCACCCTCCGGCGGGCGACCTCGGCGGTCAGCGGCTGGGGCGTGGGCCGATGATGGAGGCGCGCTCCATGATCCGCACCTGCGGCCAGTAGTCGCTGGCGGCGTAGTGCTGGACGGCACGGTTGTCCCAGAAGGCGACCGTGTGGGGCTCCCAGTGCAGGCGGACCTGGTGTTCGGGGGCGTCGGCGGTGCGGCACAGGCGATCGATGAGGGCGCGGCTCTCGTCGAGGTCGAGGCCGTGGATGTGGTCGGCGAAAACGCGGTTGACGTAGAGGTGTTTGCGACCGGTGACCGCGTGTGTGCTGACCACGGGGTGGCGGACCGCCGGATGCTCCGCGCGCATCTTCTCCCGCTGTTCGTCGTTGAGCGTGTGGCCGAAGGCGCGAGTGAAATCGTGGACGGCGTCGAGGGTTTCGATGCGTGCGCGGGTCTCGGCGTCGAGTGCGTCGTAGGCGGCGTACATGTCGGCGAACAGGGTGTCGCCGCCGATCGCGGGAACCGAGATCGCGTGCAGGACAGCGCCCATCGAGGGCTGCTCGCGCCAGGTGACGTCGTGATGCCAGGCATTCTCGAATCCGCTGACCTGAGCGCTCTTCTCGAAGCGGACGAGCTCGGGGCAGCTGGTGTTGGAGGGGATGAAGGGGTGGACCTCGAGCTCGCCGAAGCGGCGCGCGAAGGCCACGTGCTGCTGCGGGGTGAGCGGCTGGTCACGGAAGAACAGCACCTTGTACTCGTGCAGCGCCCGCCGCACCTCGGCGATCACCGCGTCCGGTTGCTCGCGGGTCAGATCGACGCCGGAGATCTCGGCGCCCAGCGTGGCACCCACCGGGCGGGCGTCGAAACTCTGCCAGCGCAGCCCGGCCAGCCGGTCGCGTTCGGCGGCGAGGTGGGTGAACGGGCCCGACCACACCGGATATCCAGGGAGCTGAACGGTCCGGGGCGCGAAATCGGCGGCGGGGTCTTTGTCGGCGATCACAGTCATGACGGTCTTCCTTCGCTGATCGAATGGACTGTAGTCAATTGACTACACCTGATGTGCGCTACTGTAGTCGCATGACTACACCCGCCGCAAGGACTTCCTCGGACGAAGGCGGACCGCTCGGGCGCGACGCCGTCGTCTCGGCCGTGCTCACCCACGCCGCCGACCTGTTCGCCGAGCGCGGCCCGGCCGCGACCTCCATCCGCGATATCGCCGACCGGGCCGGGGTCAACCACGGATTGGTCTTCCGCCACCTCGGGGCCAAGGACAAAGTGGTGACGGCCGTGCTCGATCACCTGGCCGCCGAAACCGCGGCACTGGCCGCGGCGGGCGCGCTCTCACCGGACGACCCGCGCCTGCGCCGGCACTGGAGTGTGCTGGCCCGTGCGATCCTCGACGGCTACCCGGTCGGGCAGATGCAGAGCCGGTTCCCGGTCATCGAATCCCTGATCGATCAGGCTCGGACGCAGCACGCCGACGACCGGGACGCCGCCATGGCCGTCGCGAATGTGGCCGCGTTCATGCTCGGCTGGCAGCTGTTCGAACCGTTCCTGCGCAATGCCGCCGGACTCGACGACATGCCGACCGAGCAACTGCGACGAGCCGTCGGCACCGAGGCGGCGGCGATCCTGCGCGGTCCGCTCCCCCGCCCCGGCACCGCGAGTGAATGAGCCGGTGCGCGAACAGGCCCTGCGCGCCCGCGCCTATTGCCTGGTGAACCAGAGGTGGGTGACGGCCCTGGTACTGATCAGGTCCGACAGGCGGTAACCGGGCAGGGTGCCGAGGTCCTGGAACAGCCGTTCGCCGGACCCGAGCAGGATCGGGACCTGCACCACGTGCAGTTCGTCGATCAGGCCCGCCGCCAGGAACTGGCGGATGGTGCCCGCGCCGCCGCCCAGGCGGACATCCTGACCTCCGGCCGCCTCGCAAGCCTGCTTCAGGACGGCTTCGGGGGTGTCGGAGACGAAGTGGAAGGTGGTGCCGCCCTGCATCGGAAGCGCAGGGCGGGGGTGATGGGTCATGACGAAGGTGTCGTGGTGATACGGCGGGTTGTCGCCCCACCAGCCGGTCCAGGAGTGGTCGGGCCAGTCACCGCGGATCGGGCCGAACATGTTGCGGCCCATGATGGTGGCCCCGATACCGCGGTCTCCCGCGGCGAGGAGATCGTTGTCGGCGCCGAGGTCGCCGCCGCTCTCGCCGATCATCTCGCGGCCGTATCGGGTCCGGAAGACCCAGTCGTGCAGGCGTTCTCCGCCGATCCCCAGCGGGGCGTCGGGGCCCTGCTCGGGTCCGGCGGCGAAACCGTCCAGGGAGACGGCGAAATTGTGGACGCGAAGTTTCGGCATGACGCGGTCCTCTCGGGTGAGTGGGCGGCGGTTCCGCCCCTACCCTGTCATCGAACGGCCGGGAGCCGGATCGACACGCGCGTCGGGATCAGCCGAAGAGGGTGTGGCCGATGGTGTGCCAGCCGAGCACCGAGTCGACGGCAAGACCGCAGAACACGACGGCCAGATAGTTGTTGGACTGCAGGAACAGTCGCAGGGGCTTGACCGATTCGCCCTTGCGCACACCGGAGTACAGCTGGTGGGCCATGAGCAGGAACCAGGCGCCGGCCACCAGCGCGACGGCGGCGTAGATCACACCGGCGGCGGGGACCAGGGCGAGGGTGGCCAGGACGGTCAGCCAGGTGTAGATGACGATCTGCTTGGTGACCGTCTGCTCGGTGGCGACGACCGGGAGCATCGGCACGCCCGCGGCCTTGTAGTCCTCCTTGTACCGCATGGCGAGCGCCCAGGTGTGCGGCGGCGTCCAGAAGAAGATCACCAGGAACAGCACGATGGCGGGCCAGCCGATGTTTCCGGTCGCCGCGGACCAGCCGACCAGCGCGGGCATGCAGCCGGCGGCCCCGCCCCACACCACGTTCTGCGAGGTCCGGCGCTTGAGGCCGAGGGTGTAGACGAAGACGTAGAACAGGATGGTCGCCACGACCAGCGCGCCCGAGAGCAGATTGGCCTGCCACCACAGCCAGGCGAAGGAGGCCAGGCCGAGGGTGACGCCGAAGACGAAGGCATTGCGGGTGGGTACGGCCTCGCGGGCCAGCGGACGCTTGGAGGTCCGCTTCATCACCTTGTCGATATCGGCGTCGGCGACGCAGTTGAGGGTGTTGGCGCTGGCCGCGCCCATCCAGCCGCCGAACAGGGTGACCAGGATGAGCCGGATGTCGACGTGGCCGCGGTCGGCCAGCAGCATGGTGGGAATCGTTGCGACGAGCAGCAATTCGATGACCCGGGGCTTGGTCAGCGCGATGTAGGCGAGCACCCGCCTGGCCGCCGCCGACAGCGGGCCGCTGCCCGTGACACGGTCGGCGAGCACCGCCCCGGAGGAGCCGTGAGCGCCACCCGGCTGTTGCCCAATCCCCACTGTTTCTCCTCGCACGCCGTGCATTATCCGATCCGGTCTGGAACTAGCAGCGCGCTCTGCCGATCTCCAGACACAGCCCAGTGCGGCGCGGCCACTACTACAGAGCATGGTAGACCCACGGCGACCATGCTCCCGACCAGGTCCACCCCGGCGCGGCCCGAGACCGGTTCGCGATGCGTACACCGGGCAGTCACGAACAGGTCCGGGAAACGCCACGAACCAGAGACGCGGCGGGCAGTGATTGCGGGTTCCCGTATGACCACGAAACGCCGCCCTTTAGGGTGGTTGTAGATCGGTGCGGCCGCGTCGCACCCGGATCGAACGCAGCGAATCCCCCGCCGCCCACAACCGCATCGTTTGACGAGAAGGTCAGGAGAACCTCGGTCGTGTCAGTCACAGACGACATCCGCGCGCTCACTCAGCCGAACCACCCCACCGACTGGACCGATCTGGATACCAGAGCCGTCGATACGGCGCGGGTCCTCGCCGCCGATGCGGTCCAGAACACCGGCAACGGCCATCCGGGCACCGCGATGAGCCTGGCCCCGCTGGCCTACACGCTGTTCCAGCGTGTGATGCGGCTGGATCCCAGTGATCCGGCCTGGGCGGGCCGCGACCGTTTCGTGCTCTCCTGCGGTCACTCCAGCCTCACCCTGTACATCCAGCTGTACCTGGCGGGCATGGGTCTCGAGCTGACCGACCTCGAGCACCTGCGCAAGTGGGGTTCGCTGACCCCGGGTCACCCGGAGTACCGCCACACCGACCACGTCGAGATCACCACCGGCCCGCTGGGCCAGGGCCTGGCGTCGGCGGTCGGCATGGCGATGGCGGCGCGGCGCGAGCGCGGGCTGTTCGATCCCGAAGCGGCACAGGGCAAGTCGCCGTTCGACCACTTCATCTACGTGGTGGCCTCCGACGGTGACATGGAGGAGGGCGTCACCTCCGAGGCGTCCTCGCTGGCGGGCACCCAGCAGCTGGGCAACCTGATCGTCTTCTACGACGACAACAGGATCTCCATCGAGGACGACACCCGCATCGCCTTCACCGAGGACACCGCCGCGCGCTACCGCGCCTACGGCTGGCACGTGCAGACCGTCGAGGGCGGCGAGGACGTGACCGGCATCGAGGCGGCCATCGCCGCGGCGCAGGCCGTGACCGACAAGCCGTCGATCATTCTGCTGCGCACCATCATCGGCTACCCGGCCCCGAACAAGATGAACACCGGCTCCTCGCACGGCGCCGCGCTGGGCGCCGACGAGGTCGCGGCCACCAAGAAGATCCTGGGCTTCGACCCGGAGAAGAGCTTCGACGTGGACGGCGCGGTCATCGCGCACTCGCGCGGCAATGTCGCCGACCGCGCCAAGGCCGTGCGTGCCGTCTGGCAGGAGCAGTACGACGCCTGGGCCGCCGCCAACCCGGAGAACAAGGCGCTGTTCGACCGCCTGCAGGAGCGTCGTCTGCCCGAGGGCTGGGCCGAGACCCTGCCGACCTACGAGGCGGACCCGAAGGGCATGGCCACCCGCAAGGCTTCCGGCAAGGTGCTCGCCGCGCTGGCGCCGGTGCTGCCGGAGCTGTGGGGCGGCTCGGCCGACCTGGCCGAGTCCAACAACACCACCATGCCGGGTGTGCCGTCGTTCGGCCCGGAGTCCATCTCCACCGGTGCGTGGAAGGCCAACCCGTACGGCCGCACCCTGCATTTCGGTGTGCGTGAGCACGCGATGGGCTCGATCCTGAACGGCATCGCGCTGCACGGACCGACCCGTCCGTACGGTGGCACCTTCCTGGTGTTCTCCGACTACATGCGCCCGGCCGTGCGCCTGGGCGCGCTCATGCGCACCCCGGTCACCTACGTGTGGACCCACGACTCCATCGGCCTCGGCGAGGACGGCCCGACCCACCAGCCGATCGAGCACCTCGCCGCGCTGCGCGCCATCCCGGGCCTGAACGTGGTCCGCCCCGGCGACGCCAACGAGACCACCTACGCCTGGCGCACCATCCTGGAACGCGATAGCGCCGAACGGCATTCGCACTTCCTGGTCTCCGAGCCGCCGCACCAGGACGGCCCGTCCGCGCTGGCCCTGACCCGCCAGGACCTGCCGATCCAGGAGGGCACCAGCTACGAGGGCGTCCGCAAGGGCGGCTACATCCTGGCCGAATCCTCCACCGCCGCACCGCAGGTAATCCTGATCGCCACCGGTTCGGAACTGCAGCTCGCCGTCGAGGCGCGCGCTACGCTCGAGGCACAGGGCGTCGGCACCCGCGTGGTGTCCATGCCGTGTGTGGAGTGGTTCGACGCGCAGGAGCAGTCCTACCGCGACGAGGTCCTCCCGCCATCGGTGCGGGCCCGCGTCTCGGTGGAGGCCGGTATCGCGATGCCGTGGCACCGTTTCACCGGTGACGCCGGTGAGAACGTGTCCATCGAGCACTTCGGTGCCTCGGCCGACTACAAGACGTTGTTCCGCGAGTTCGGCATCACCGCCGATGCCGTCGTCGCCGCTGCCACCCGCTCGCTTGCCAAGGTGAAGGGATAGTCCTCATGACCCAGAACGCGAACACCGCGGCCCTGTCGGCCGCCGGGGTTTCGGTGTGGCTGGACGACCTGTCGCGTGATCGCATCAAGTCCGGAAACCTCCAGGGCCTGATCGACTCTCGCAATGTCGTCGGTGTCACCACCAACCCGACCATTTTCCAGGGCGCGCTCTCCAAGGGCCACGCCTACGACGAGCAGGTCTCCGAGCTCGCTGCCCGCGGGGCCGATGTGGATTCGGCCATCCGCACCATCACCACCGATGATGTGCGGGCCGCCTGCGACGTGTTCGCCGAGGTCTTCGCCGCGAGCAACGGCGTCGACGGCCGGGTTTCGATCGAGGTCGACCCGCGCCTGGCCTTCGACACCGACAGCACGGTGGCCCAGGCCATCGAGCTGTGGAAGATCGTGGACCGGCCCAACCTGTTCATCAAGATTCCTGCCACCGAGGCCGGTCTCCCGGCCATCACCCGGGTGATCTCCGAGGGCATCAGCGTGAACGTGACGCTGATCTTCTCGGTGCAGCGCTACATCTCGGTGATGGGCGCCTACCTCGACGGTCTGCGCAATGCCGCGACCGCCGGGCACGACATCGCCAAGATCCAGTCGGTCGCCTCGTTCTTCGTCTCCCGCGTGGACACCGAGATCGACAAGCGTCTGGAAGCCATCGGCACCCCGGAGGCGCTGGCGTTGCGCGGCAAGGCCGGAATCGCCAACGCGCAGTTGGCCTATGCGGCCTACCAGGATGTGTTCGACGGCGGCAAGCACACCGACGTCTACGCGAAGCTGGCGTCGGCGGGCGGCAACAAGCAGCGCGCGCTGTGGGCGTCGACCGGTGTGAAGAACCCGGAATACCCGGACACCATGTACGTCACCGACCTGGTCGCCCCCGACACGGTGAACACGCTCCCGGAGAAGACCCTCGAGGCGGTCGCCGACCACGCCGAGATCGCGCCGAACGCGGCCGTCGGCAAGGCGGCCGAGGCGCAGGCGATCTTCGATCAGCTGGTCGCGGTCGGTGTCGACCTGGACGACGTGTTCGGTGTGCTCGAGACCGAGGGCGTCGACAAGTTCGTCGCCTCCTGGCAGGAACTGCTCGCGGCCACCACCGAAAAACTGCAGGTCGCGGGAGGAAACTGACGGTGGCAGGCGCGGCGACGACGGTCGCGACGCCGAACCCGCTGCGCGATTCACGCGACAGCCGGGTTCCGCGCATCGCTGGACCGTGCAACGTGGTGATATTCGGCGCAACCGGCGACCTGTCGCGCCGCAAAGTGCTGCCGGCCATCTATGACCTGGCGAACCGGGGGCTGCTGCCCCCGGGCTTCTCGCTGGTCGGCTTCGCGCGCCGGGACTGGACCGATGAGGACTTCGCGAACCTGGTTCACGAGTCGGTGTCCTCCTCGGCGCGCACTCCCTTCCGGGAGGAGGTGTGGCAGCAACTGAAGGCGGGTCTGCGTTTCGTTCGCGGCACCTTCGAGGACGACGCGGCCTTCCACAAGCTGGCCACCACCCTCAAGGATCTGGACCGGGATCGCGGGACGGGCGGCAATACCGCCTTCTACCTGTCGATCCCGCCCAGTGACTTCCCGATCGTGCTCGAACAGCTGTCGAAGAACGGACTGGCCAAGCCCTCGGATTCGCCTGCGGGACAGCCCGATCCGTGGCGGCGGGTGGTGATCGAGAAGCCCTTCGGGCACGACCTGAAGAGCGCCCAGGAGCTCAATGCCCTGGTGAACACGGTGTTCCCGGAGCGTTCGGTGTTCCGCATCGACCACTACCTGGGCAAGGAGACGGTGCAGAACATTCTGGCGCTGCGCTTCGCCAACCAGCTGTGGGATCCCATCTGGAACGCCAACTACGTGGACCATGTGCAGATCACCATGGCCGAGGACATCGGCCTGGGTGGTCGCGCCGGCTACTACGACGGCATCGGCGCGGCCCGCGACGTCATCCAGAACCACCTGCTGCAGCTGCTGGCGCTGACGGCCATGGAAGAGCCGGTGAGCTTCCAGCCCAAGCAGCTGCAGATCGAGAAGATCAAGGTGCTCTCGGCGACGAAACTCGTCGAGCCGCTCGACGAGACGACGGCACGCGGCCAGTACACCGCGGGCTGGCAGGGCAGTGAGCCGGTGGTGGGCCTGCTGCAGGAGGAGGGTTTCGACCCCAACTCCCACACCGAGACCTACGCGGCCATCACCCTGGCCGTGGAGACCCGCCGCTGGGCGGGCGTGCCGTTCTATCTGCGCACCGGAAAACGGCTGGGCCGCCGCGTCACCGAGATCGCGGTGGTGTTCAAGCGGGCCCCGCACCTGCCGTTCGACCAGACCATGACCGAGGAGCTCGGGCAGAACGCGCTGGTCATCCGGGTGCAGCCGGATGAGGGCATCACCATGCGATTCGGGTCCAAGGTGCCCGGGTCGTCGATGGAGGTGCGCGACGTGAACATGGACTTCAGCTACGGCGAGGCCTTCACCGAGGACTCCCCCGAGGCCTACGAGCGGCTGATCCTGGATGTGCTGCTCGGGGTGCCGTCGCTGTTCCCGGTCAACGAGGAGGTCGAATTGTCCTGGCGCATCCTCGATCCCGCGCTCGTGCACTGGGCCGAGACCGGCAAGCCCGACCCGTACGAGGCGGGCGGCTGGGGCCCGGAATCCGCCGACGAGATGCTCGCGCGCAGCGGGCGGGAATGGCGGCGGCCGTGATCATCGACATGCCCGACACCGACACCCGCGAGGTGTCGAAACGTCTTGTGCAGCTGCGGGAATCCAATGGCGTGGTGACCATGGGGCGGGTACTCACCCTGGTGGTGTGCACGCTGGACAGTTCCGAGGCCGAGGACGCCATCGACGCCGCCAACGACGCCAGCCGGGAGCACCCGTGCCGGGTGATCGTGCTGGCGCGCGGTGACCGCATGGCTCCGACCCGGCTGGATGCGCAGATCCGCGTCGGCGGTGACGCCGGGGCGGCCGAGGTGATAGTGCTTCGGCTGCAAGGGGATCTGGTGCCGCACGAGTCGAGTGTGGTGATCCCGTTCCTGCTGCCCGACACCCCCGTGGTGGCGTGGTGGCCGCGGGGCGCGCCGGAGTTCCCGTCCAAGGATTCGGTGGGCCGCCTGGCGACCCGCCGCATCACCGACGCGACCTTCGCCTCGGATCCGCAGGAGACCATCAAGGGCCGGCGGCAGTCCTACGCGCCCGGCGACACCGATCTGGCGTGGAGCCGGGTCACCTACTGGCGGGCGCTGCTGGCGGCGGCGCTGGACGAGGCTCCGTTCGAACCCGTCGAGTCCGTGACGATTTCGGGCCTGCAGGAAGAGCCGGCGCTCGACATGCTGGCGGGCTGGCTGGCCGCGCGGCTGGACTGCCCGGTATTGCGGCGCACCGGCGAGCTCAAGGTGGAGATGCACCGGCCCACGGTGTCGATCTCCATTGCGCGTCCACAGCACGGCCGCACCGCGACGCTCACCCGGACCGGGGAACCCGACCAGAGTTTCGCGCTGGCCCGTCGCGAGACCAAGGACTGCCTGGCCGAGGAACTGCGCCACCTCGACGCGGACGACATCTACGCCGAGGCCCTCACCGGAATCGAAAGGGTGACCTATGAGTAAGCCCGCCGTCGAAACCTTCGCCACCACCGACGAACTCGTCCAGGCCGCGGCCGCGAAGTTCGTCGCCCAGGTGGTGGAGGCGCAGCGTCTGCGCGGCTCCGCCTCGGTGGTCCTGACCGGTGGTGGCACCGGTATCGCCCTGCTGGAATGGGTCCGCAAGGCCCCCGGCGACATCGACTGGTCCAAACTCGACGTCTTCTGGGGCGACGAGCGTTTCGTCCCCACCGGCGACGCCGAACGCAACGAACTCCAGGCCCGCCGGGCCCTGCTGGACCACGTCCCGGTCGACCCGGCCCGC
Organism: Nocardia sp. NPDC059236; assembly: GCF_042754085.1. Classification (NCBI taxonomy): domain Bacteria; kingdom Bacillati; phylum Actinomycetota; class Actinomycetes; order Mycobacteriales; family Nocardiaceae; genus Nocardia; species Nocardia sp. NPDC059236. The sequence continues at coordinate 814,995 of NZ_JBHZAF010000001.1, read as the reverse complement.
GTCCACCCCACCGAAACCTCCAGCGGCGACTACCCCGACCCGCTCGAGGCTGCCGGCGAGTACTCGGCCACCGTCCACGCCCACCTGGCCGAACACGGCGCCTTCGACCTGCACCTGCTGGGCATGGGCGGTGAGGGCCACATCAATTCGCTGTTCCCCCACACCCCCGCCACCCGCGAGGAACACGAACTGGTTGTGGCCGAAACCAATTCGCCCAAGCCACCCGCGGTCCGCATCACCCTGACCCTCCCCGCCATCCGCAAGTCCCGTCACGTGATGCTCATCGTCTCCGGCGAGGCCAAGGCCGCCGCAGTGGCCGCCGCGCTGAACGGAGCGTCCCCCCTGGACATTCCGGCCGCCGGCGCGATCGGCACCGAATCCACCACCTGGCTCCTCGACGAGACCGCTGCCACCGACCTTTCCCACTGAACTCGGCCCTGCACAGGGTGGAGCCAACCGAACGCCACCTGGTTTCTCGTGTCGTCGAGTCGTGACGACCGGGTCGGCTGACACCCTCAGGGAACGTCGGCGGTTCCGTCCGCATGCTCCGGCAGTGCCGGTTCGGCGGGCGGGCGGTCCGTGGAGCCGTCCACGTCGGCGAGCCGCAGGACCGTCTCGAAACCCGTTGCGAGGCAGTCGGTCAGCAGGGCGGGGTCGGGAACGGCAGCGGTGTCGGTGTTGATGGCTACGCAGCAGATGCCGACATGGGTGGTGAGGGTGATGTTGAAGGCGGTGCCGATGGTGGGGCCGAAGGCGTACATGCGGTCTATGCGGGCGCCTGCGAAGTAGAGGGGAACCGGGGAGCCGGGCACATCGGAGGCGACGAAATCGATGTGCTTGAGCATGCCGGTGACGAACGTGACGGGGAGGCGGTTCAGGGCAGCCGCGATCGCGCCGGAGAGTGGGATGGCGGGTTCCTGGCGCTCACCGGCGATGGCGGTGTCGAGGGTGCGCATCAGGTCGGCGGTTTCGGGGATACCGAGCGGGAGTGCGAAGCGGAGCAGCGTGATTCGGTTACCGCCGAGCGGGTCGTCGGGGCGGCGCAGGCTGACGGGCATGGTCAGGCGCAGATGGTCGACGCCGGTGCCGAGACGGCCGTGATAGGTACGCAGGCCGATCAGCACCGCGGCGAGGAAGGCATCATTCATGGTGCAGTCGACGGCGTGGGCGGCGCGGTGCAGGTGATCGGCTGGGACGTCCAGCACCATAAGGCGGCGGCCGAGGCCGCGCCCGGTCATCACCGGGGACAGGGTCGCGGTCACCGGGCTGACCAACCGGGCCACCGAGGCCGCCATGTTCACACCGTCGCGCACGGCGCGCACCGGGTTCGACAGCGCGCGCCGGGCGAGAGCCGGCACGCCGGACAGTCCCGCACGAGCCAGCGCGACGCCGACGCTCCAGTTCCAGGCCGCGATATCGCGGAGCCCGCCGCCGGGCCCGGCCGGAATCTCGGGCAGCGCCCCGCGGTCGGAGCCGGCCCGGTCGAAGTCGAGGATCTCGGTGGCCAAGCGGATTCCGCCGATGCCGTCGGTGAGGCTGTGATGCAGGGTCAGCACCACCGCGCTTCCCCCGCCGGACATGCCGGTCAGCAGCGTCATCCGCCACAGCGGGCGGATCGGATCGAAGGCTGTCATCGCCTCGGTGCCCGCGAACTCGAGCACGGTGGCCAGATCCGCCGGCCGAACCAGCGCCGCCCGGCGCAGGTGCCAGTGCACGTCGAAGTGCGGGTCGTCGGCCCAGCGCGGCGGCGCCAGCCCGAACGGCACCGGCACCGGCCGCTGCCGCAGTTTGGGCACCACCCGGGTGCTGCGATCGACGATGCGCACCAGGCGATCCCACTCGGGCTCGGTGTCCAGCAGCAGCACTGTGACGATTGTCGAGCGGAGCACCGGGTCCTGTTCCATGCTCCACGTGAACAGATCCGACTGCGACATGTGAGTTTCCCGTGGCCCCATCGCCGATCACCTCGAACGCCTTGCCTCGCGTACCGCGCGGCATCCGGTTCTCATCTGAGGACGCTATCGCGGGTCCCGGTGAGCAAATAGGGTCCATGGCCGACGACCGCATGGGCTAAAGACACCTGACCCACGGACCACGACACCACCCGGCTTCCGGGGCTGGCCACTGGCTCGAGCCGTGCGTGAGCCGACGCCCCGGGTTCGAAATCGGGTAGTTCACTACTCGCGAGCTCGGGGCCGGATCAGCCTAGCGTCGGGCGCAGGCGTCGAAAGGTTCGGCGTGTGAAGGGGAAGCGATGATCGACATCATCACGTTGCGCGGCACCGGGGAGCAGCGGAACGGCGACGGGACGCCCGCGGGCATGCTGCACGATGTCACCAAACTGCTGGATACGGATAAGTTCAGCTGCTTCGAGCCGGATTGGCCCGCGTCCATCGGGCCGGATCCGGATACGTGGGGGCCGTCGCTGGACACCTCGGTGCGGTTGGGGGTGGCGGCGGGGGTCAAGGCGTTGCAGGATTCGCCGAATGTGTGTGGGCTGATGAGTTATTCGCTGGGTGGGATCGTGGCGAGCACGATTCTGCAGGGCGTGCGCGCGGGTATCTACACCAATGTCGACGGGTCGCCGTTGGAGATCGCGTTCGTGGTGAATATCGCCAATCCGATGCGGCGGGCGGGGCAGTCGGTCGGGAATCTGTGCCCGGCAACGACGTACGGGCTGCACGGGCAGCGCGGGGCGTGGCCGCTGGGGATGGATGTGCGGGAGTACGCGAATCCCGGCGACATCATCACCGCCTCCCCCGCCGATTCGCCGCTGCGGGCCATCGATACCGCGATTTCTCCGTTCTCGCTGGTCGAGGGGGCGCGGATCGGAAATCTCACGCCGGTGATCTTCCACGAGCTGCTGGAGTTCCTGATGCAGAATCCGGTGGCGAACCTGGATCGGTACGAGGCGGCGGTGCGGGGGCTGATCGGGTATCTGACGCCGTGGCCGGACGGGCAGCACGTGCTGTATTCCGGGCACAATATGCCGGGCACGGGCATGCTGTGGACGACCCATGCGGCGGAGTACCTCAACGCGAACTTCTGAGACGTCTCGGCCGACAGTTGGCGTCCACTTGCCGGGCGCCGGTGACAGATTGCCGGTTCTCAGTGCGAATCACCCTGTGCCGGTGCAGTTTCCCGCCAGATGTCGGGCGGCACCACGATACGGGAGCGGCCGTGGCGGTCGAGGATGCGGCCGAGTAGTTTCTCGTGCCGCAGGGTGATGGTGCGTTCGGTCACGACGAGCTCGGGATGCAGTGTGGCGATCTGGTTTTCGAAGCGGGTGACCTCGGCGACCGAGTGCAGTCCGGCCTGCAGCACCAGATTGTGGGTGCCGCTGACGGCGGCGCAGTTGCGGGTCTGCGGGAGCCGGATGAGCCCGTAGCCGATCTCGGGCAGCGCGGCGGTGGGCGCGGTCGCCCAGAAGGTGACCGCGACCGGCCAGCCGCCCAGCGGGCGCGCGAAATCGCAACGGAAGCTGAGCAGTCCGAGCCGGGTGAGCTCGTCGATGCGGCGTTTGACGGTGGAGGCGCTGGTGTCGAGGGCGGCGGCGAGGACGCTGTGCGCGGCACGGCCGTCGCGGGCCAGTGCGCCGATGAGGGCCCGGTCCAGCGAGGTGACGCGGCGGCCGCGGTCGGCCCCGGCCGCGGCGGGCGGGGTGCGCAGCTGGTCGCGCTGGCCGGGGGCCAGGGCGTCGATGCGCCAGCTGCCGCCCTCGGCGAACCAGTGGGTCACGATGCGGGTGCGCACGGCCGCGATGTGCGGGACGGCCGGCAGCACGTCGAGGGTGTAGCGCGACATCTGCCCGAAATCGCCGGTGGCGACGGTGGCGAGAATGCGGTTGCTGCCACCCGCGCGTTCCAGGGTGAGCATGTGCGGGTGCGCGGCCAGGGTGGCGACCACCGCGTCGGTCTGCCCTGCGGCGCAATCGATGTCGACGAAGGCGGCGCACAGCAGATCGAATACCGCCGGGCCGGGTGAGACGCTGATCCAGGCCTCACCGCGGTCACTGAGCCGTTGCCAGCGGCGGGCCACGGTCACCGGGTCCACGCCGAGCACCCGTCCCAGGTCGGTCCAGGAGGCGCGGGGCCGCAGCTGCAGAGCGTGGATGAGCGCCAGCTCCTCCTCGGTCAGCAGTCTGACGTCATCCTGCATGGTCCGGCACCCTCTGCTCGTATCCTGCGATTCACCCGTGTCCGATGCCAAGTCTCGCACAATCGCAGTGTCGCTTTCGGCAGAGACGGAACTGGAGAGTGCGTCGTGGCATTCGGTGATTTTCAGAACGAGATCTACTTCAACGGGTTGCGCGGCGTGGTGCCGGCGCTGCCGGTGAGCTTCGCGGAGCTGGCCGAGCGGGCGCAGGCGGCGCTGCCGCCGTCGGTGTGGTCGTATGTGGCGGGCGGCGCGGGCGACGAGCGCACCCAGCGGGCCAATGTGGCGGCGTTCGATCGGTGGGGCGTGATTCCGCGCATGTTCGTGGGCGCGAAGCAGCGTGACCTGTCGGTGGAACTGTTCGGAAGCACCTGGCCCGCACCGGTTTTCATGGCGCCGGTGGGTGTGATCGGCCTGTGCGCGCAGGACGGGCACGGTGATCTGGCGACCGCGCGGGCCGCGGCGCGCACCGGCGTCCCCATGGTGGCGTCCACGCTGAGCGTGGATCCGATGGAGGACGTGGCGGCCGAATTCGGTGACACCCCCGGCTTTTTCCAGCTCTACACGCCCACCGACCGGGATCTGGCCGCCAGCCTGGTGGAGCGGGCCGAGCGGGCGGGGTTCAAGGGCATCGTGGTCACCCTCGACACCTGGGTGACCGGCTGGCGGCCGCGCGATCTGTCCACCGGTAACTTCCCGCAGCTGCGCGGGCACTGCCTGGCCAACTATTTCACCGATCCGGTGTTCCGGGCGAGCCTGGCGCAGTCGCCGGAGCAGGATCCGCAGTCGGCCGTCCTGCGCTGGATCCAGGTCTTCGGCAATCCGCTGACCTGGGCGGATCTGCCGTGGCTGCGCTCGCTGACCAAGCTGCCGCTGATCGTGAAGGGCATCTGCCACCCCGAGGACGCGCGTCGCGCCCGGGATCTGGGCGTGGACGGCATCTACTGCTCCAATCACGGTGGCCGCCAGGCCAATGGCGGGCTCCCGGCGCTGGACATGCTGCCCGAGGTGGTGGCCGCCGCCGAGGGGCTGCCGGTGCTGTTCGATTCCGGGGTGCGCTCGGGCGCGGACATCATCAAGGCGCTGGCGCTGGGCGCGTCCGCGGTCGGCATCGGCCGCCCCTACGCCTACGGGCTGGCGCTGGGCGGCGCGGACGGCATCGTGCACGTGCTGCGGACGCTGCTCGCGGAGGCGGATCTGATCATGGCGGTGGACGGGTATCCGGCGCTGAAGGATCTGACGCCCGAGGCGTTGCGCGCGGTCTCGGTCTAGTTCGTCACTGCTCGATGCGGCGGAAGGGGTGGGCCGATTCGAGGGCGTAGGCGAGTTCGAGCAGGGTGCGTTCGTCGCCGTGGAGGGCGGAGAACATCACCCCGATGGGGAGACCGGACTCGGATGCGCCCATCGGGAGCGAAAGGGCCGGGGCCCCGGTCACATTCGCGAACGGTGTGTAGGTGACATAGTCCAGCAGGCGGCGGAACACCTCGTCGAAGGGCTGACCGGGGCTCAGGTAGCCCAGGCGGGGTGTGAGGCTCGCCAGCACCGGGGACACCACGAGTTCGACGTCGTGGAAGGAGGCCGCGTACGCGCGGCGGAGGCGCGAAAGCCGGTACAGCACAGCGGGTGAGCGCAGGGCGGAGCCGCGGAAGCGGGCGGCCAGGCCACGGGTGAAGGGATCGAGGCGGGCGGGGTCGAAGGACCAGCCGAAGCTCAGTTTGCCGGTGTGGCTGCCCAGGAAGGCCAGCATCGCCCAGTAGGTGGCGAAATCCTCGGCGAAGCCCCGGTCCACCGGGTAAGGGATGGGCCGCACCTCGTGGCCGAGGCTCTCCAGCAGCGCGACGGTCTCTTCGAGGACCGTGCGAATCTCCGGGTCCAGGGTTGCCCCGGTGATGGGATCGCTGAGGAGGCCGATACGCAGCCGCCGCTGGGCGGGCCCCTCGACGAGCCCGATCGGCGGCAGCGCGGGATTGCGCCAGAAGCGTTCGGCCGCCGCGAAATAGGTGGCGGTATCGCGGACCGTGCGGGTGAGCACGCCCTCGGAGACCAGGTTGATCGGCATGGAACGAGCCTGCGGGCCGTCGATGTGACGGCCACGCGTCGGTTTCAGGCCGACCAGCCCGCAGCAGGCGGCAGGAATCCGAATGGAACCGCCACCGTCATTACCGTGCGCGATCGGCACCGCACCCGCCGCGACGAGGGCGGCCGAACCACCCGAGGAGGCGCCCGAGGAGAACCCGGTGTCCCACGGATTGGGGGTCGGTTCGGCATCGACGAATTCGGTGGTGGCGTTCAACCCGAACTCGGGCAGGGTGCTCTTCCCGAGCACGGTCAGACCGGTGCCCAGGAACTGTTTCGCGAAGGGTCCGTGCGCCTTCGCCGGCCGGGCCCGCCAGGCCGCACTGCCGTGCTGGGTCGGCAGCCCGGCCACGTCGGTGTTGTCCTTCACGAAGGTCGGCACACCGTACAGCAGCGCCTCCCGATCCCCCGAGACCAGCGGCGTATCCGCCTCCACCACAACCGCGTGCAACACCGGATCCACCTGGGCAACTCGCTCGCGGGCCGCCTTGGCAACCTCGGCCGCACTCAACTCACCGCTGCGGATCAGCGCGGCAATGGCCACTCCGTCATGCTCGCCGAGCGCGTCATCGCCGAAAGCGTGAACTCGAACTGCCATGAACCGGGCCTCCTGATCGACAACACCCGATATCTGCCTGACGGTACGCCCCTCACTGGACGCACGAACAGCAGGATCCTCGAATCGGCCGGTGACCGGGCCCGGTGTCCGCGGCCACCGGTCGAGTCGGGTTACGCCGGGAGGCCGAGGCTCTTCAGGGCATCGGTGAGGAAGGTGTTGACCGCGTCGGGGCGCTCGAGCTGGACCAGATGGCCCGCGGCCGGGACCTCGACGACCTCGCGGAGGTCGGGGACGTTGGCGCGCAGGGTGGCCAGGGGGTCGCGGCCGCTGAAGCCCTCCATGTCGGGGTCGTTCTGGCCGTAGAGGAAGAAGGTGGGGACTTCGACCTTGGCGTCGGCATAGGCGGCGGTGAGTTCCCAGTTGCGGTCGAGGTTGCGGTACCAGTTGAGGCCGCCGGTGAAGCCGGTGCGCTCGAAATCCTGGACCAGGGTGTCGAATTCGGTTTCCGAGAGCCACGGCCAGGGCAGGGCGGGCGCCTGCGGGAGGACGTCGAGGTAGCCGAGGCCGGGCGGGTTCTTCCAGGTGTCGAGGTAGTGGTAGTCGCCGGAGAGCGAGTAGTAGACACGGGCCAGGAAGCCGCGCGGGTCCGCGGCGAGTTCGGCGTCGGCGATGCCGGGGGTCTGGAAGTAGGACAGGTGCAGGAAGTGGCGTTCGGCCGCCTTCGTCCAGAAGGCCGACGGGGCGCGGGGCGGGCGCGGGGCGAACGGGTTGTTCAGGACCATGGCGGCGGCCACCCGCTCGGGGGCGCGCAGACTCAGCTCCCACACCAGCTGCGCGCCGAAGTCGAGGCCGACGAAGACCGCCTGCTCCGCGCCGATGTCGTCGAGCAGGGCCATGAGGTCGCCGATGACGGCGGCATTGGTGTAGGCCTCGGGGTCGGCGGGCGCCTCGGTGCGGCCGTATCCGCGCAGGTCGGGGGCGAGGGCACGGTAGCCGGCCGCGGCGACGGCGTCGAGCTGGTGGTGCCACATGAACCAGGTGTGCGGAAACCCGTGACAGAAGACGACCGGGAAGCCCTCGCCCTGATCCGCGACGTGCATGCGGACCTCCCCGGTGTCGATCGTCCGATGCGTCAGTTCCACTCCGCCTCCAATTTCTAGAACACGTTCCTATTTCAAGGTAATGTCCAGAGGTCGTGAGCGAAATACCCAAGATTCTCGCCGGAAAGGTCGCGGTGGTGACCGGCGCCAGCCGCGGCATCGGCAAGGGCATCGCCCTGGAGCTGGGCGCGGCCGGGGCGACCGTGTACGTCACCGGGCGCACCGTCACGGCCGGGCACCTGCCGGGCACCGTGGCCGGGACCGCCGCCGAGATCGATGCCCTGGGCGGGATCGGGGTGCCGGTGGTCTGCGATCACCGTGACGACGCGGCCGTGGAGAAACTGTTCGCGCAGGTGCGTGACGAGCAGGGCCGGCTCGATGTGCTGGTCAACAATGTCTACAACTCCCCCGCGTCGGCACGCTGGATCGGCCGCAAGTTCTGGGAGGTACCGCCGAAGGCGTGGGACGAGGGCTTCGATATCGGCGTCCGATCCCATTACGTGGCAAGCGTTTTCGCCGCGCCGCTGCTCATCGAGTCGCAGGGCCTGATCGTGAGCGTGTCCTCCCCCGGCGCGATCCGCCAGATGCACAACGCGGTCTACGGCGTCGGCAAGGCCGCCGTGGACCGGCTCACCGCCGACATGGCGCACGACCTCGACGGCACCGGCGCGACCGCGGTCTCGATCTGGCCGGGCATCGTGAACACCGAACTGCTGCAGTTGGTTCCGGCCGACGCGCAGGGCCGCCGCCTGGTCACCCTGCCCGGCGAGGGCACCTTCGATCTCGACCAGGCCGAGACCCCGCACTTCGCCGGCCGCGCCGTGGTCGCGCTGGCCGCGGATCCGGATCGCCTGGCGCGCACCGGAAAAGCCTGGAAGGTCGCCGACCTGGCCGAGGCCTACGGCTTCACCGACCTCGACGGCCGCGTCCCGCGCGCCGACTAGACATCACGAATTACGTTCCCGAAGAACAGGAGTGGACAACCCTATGCGACGCGTTTTCGTCGTCGGCGTGAACATGACGCCGTTCGTCAAGATCGGTTCCCGCGAGTGGACCTACCCGGAGATGGTCGCCGAGGCCGTGAACGGCGCGCTGAAGGACGCGGGCGTCACCTACGACCAGGTGCAGCGCGCCGCGGTCGGCTACGTCTTCCAGCCCTCGGCCGCTGGCCAGCGCGCCCTCTACGACATCGGCCTGACCGGCATCCCGATCGTCAATGTGAACAACAACTGCGCCACCGGTTCCACCGCGCTCATGTTCGCCCGCGAGTGGGTGGCCGCCGGCATCACCGATGTGGCCCTGGCCGTCGGCTTCGAGCAGATGACCAAGGAGGCCATGGCCGGCCCGGCCACCAAGCCCAAGGTCACCACCGTCGACGCGCACCTGAAGGTGAACAGGGAGCACTTCGAGTTCTCCGCCGCGCCGATCACCACCCAGTTCTTCGGCAATGCCGCCATCGAGCACATGAAGCGCTACGGCACCACACCCGAGCAGCTCGCGGCGGTCGCGGTCAAGAACCACGAGCACTCGACCCGGAACCCGCTGGCGCAGTTCCAGGATGCCTACACCCTCGAGCAGGTCCTCGGCGACAAGCCGGTACACGGCCCGCTGACCCGCTCGCAGTGTTCGCCCATGTCCGACGGCGCGGCCGCCGCGGTCGTGGTGAGCGAGGAGTTCGTCAAGGCCAACGGCCTCGAGGGACAGGCCATCGAGATCCTGGCCCAGGAGCTGGCCACCGACGACGGCACCTCCTTCTCCACCGGTTCCATGATCGATGTGGTGGGCGCGCCCATGACCCGCGCAGCGGCCTCGAAGGTGTTCTCCCGCGCCGGAATCGGCGTCGCCGACGTCGATGTGATCGAGCTGCACGACTGCTTCTCCATCAACGAGCTCATCACCTACGAGGCGCTGGGCCTGTGCGGCGAGGGCGAGTCGGGCGCGCTGATCGAGTCCGGCGCCACCACCTACGGCGGCACCTGGGTGGTCAACCCGTCGGGCGGCCTGATCTCCAAGGGCCACCCGCTCGGCGCCACCGGCCTGGCCCAGTGCACCGAATTGAGCTGGCAGCTGCGCGGACTCGCGGGCGAGCGGCAGGTCGCCGGCGCGCGCACCGCGCTGGCGCACAATCTGGGCCTGGGCGGCGCGGTGGTCGTCACCCTGTACGCGGCCCACACGGCGTGACCATCGGACGGAGTTGAGAATCCCATGACCACACTCGATCCCGACACCATGCTGCGGCTGCCGGTGCACAACGGCCACGCCCTGGTGGCCGGGCTGAAGCGGCACCGCAACCGCCCGGTGCTCACCCTCGGCGACCACGTCCTCACCGGCGGTGAGGTGCTCGACGGCATGAGCCGCTACATCGACGCCTTCGCCGAGCACGGCGTCACCACCGGCACCCCGGTCGGCGTGCTCGCGCTGAACCGGCCCGAGGTGCTGTTCACCATCGGCGCGGGCCAGATCGTGGGCTCCCGGCGCACCGCCCTGCACCCCATCGGCGGCCTCGACGATCACGCGTATGTGCTTGCCGACGCAGGCATTTCGACGCTCATCCTGGATCCGGTGCCCGCGTTCGTGCAGCGCGCCCGGGAACTGGTCGACATGGTGCCGACGCTGACCAAGATCCTGGTGCTGGGCCCGGTGCCCGAACTGCTCGCCGATGTCGGCGTGGACCTGCTGGCGACCGCCGACAAGTACGAGCCGCGTCCGGTGGAGGCGGTGGAGCTGCTGCCCTCCGACGTCATCTCCATCAGCTACACCGGCGGCACCACCGGCAAGCCCAAGGGCGTGATCGGCACCGCGCTGACCATGAACACGATGACGCAGATCCAGCTCTCGGAGTGGGAGTGGCCCAAGCGGCCCAAGTTCCTGATCTGCACGCCGCTCTCGCACGCGGGCGCGGCGTTCTTCCTGCCGGTCGTGCTGCTGGGCGGGCAGTGCGTGGTGCTGCCGCGCTTCGACGCCGGAGAAGTGCTGCGCGCCATCGAGGAGCACAGGATCTCGGCGACCATGCTGGTGCCGTCCATGCTGTACGCGCTGCTCGATCACCCGGATTCCAAGACCCGGGACCTGTCCTCGCTGGAGACGGTGTACTACGGGGCCTCGGCCATCGACCCGAATCGGTTGCAGGAGGCCATCGATCGCTTCGGGCCGATCTTCGCCCAGTACTTCGGGCAGTCCGAGGCGCCGATGGCGATCAGCTACCTGGGCAAGGACGAGCACGACAAGGAGCGGCTCACCTCGTGCGGGCGGCCCTCGGTCGCGGTCCGGGTGGCGCTGCTCGACGGCGAGGACAAGCCGGTTCCGCAGGGTGAGGTCGGCGAGATCTGCGTCTCCGGGCCGCTGCTCGCCGCCGGCTACCTGAATCTGCCGGAGGTCACGGCCGATACGTTCAAGAACGGCTGGCTGCGCACCGGCGATCTGGCCCGCCAGGACGAGGACGGATTCCTGTTCATCGTCGGGCGGTCCAAGGACATGGTCGTCACCGGCGGGTTCAATGTGTTCCCGCGCGAGGTGGAAGACGTTGTCTCCGAACACCCGAAGGTGGTCACCGTCGCGGTGGTCGGTGTGCCGGACGCACATTGGGGCGAGGCCGTGACCGCCGTGCTGGTCCTCGACCCCGCCACCGCGGCCGATCCGGCCGCGATCGAGGTGGTCACCGCCGAGATCCAGGCCGCGGTCAAGCAGCGCAAGGGTTCGGTGCAGGTGCCCAAGCACGTGGTGGTGATCGAGGAGCTGCCGCTGACCGGGCTCGGCAAGCCGGACAAGAAGGCGATCCGCGTGCTGGCTCAGGAGCGCCTGGGCATCGCCTGATTTCCCCGTGGGCGCTCGGCTAGGCGAACTTCCGGGTTCGGATCAGCCGGGCGCCCCGGCGGGCGCTGTCGACGCCCGCCTCCACCACGGCCCGGGTCACGAAGTGCCCCAGGGCCGTTGCCACGAACATGGCCGCGATCAGCACCGGTGCCCAGTTCCAGCTCAGCGCCAGCATCATGCGATCGAAGGTGCCGCGCGGCTGCACCACCGGCTCCCAGCTGTTCAATCGCACCCAGCGGCCCAGGAAAACGCCTACCGCGCACAGCAAATGGATCGCGAGCGTCACCGGGGTGCGCCACGCGCCCAGCCCGCGCGCCTCCAGGAAGCGGCCCAGCTCGGCCAGCACCAGGTAGTAGGCGACGAAACCGGAGGCGATGAACGCGCCGTAGACCGGCAGGATCGTCGTCACCACCGGGCCGTTGCCGGCCGCGCGGATGTCGTCGCGCAGGTGCACCAGATCGGTCACCACATACGGCGCATTGGGCAGGAACAGCAGCAACAGCACCAATCCGCCCCACCACACCGGCGAAATCGGTAGTCGCCGTTCGTCATCGCGCGCGCCGCGGAACACCAGTAGCGCCAAAGCCACCGGGATCCAGGCCAATACGGTGTTCCACACCATCCAGAACAGATTCCGGTCCAGCACCCCCGCAAGGCTCGGCGCGACCGTCTTCACCGGGTCCATTCGTTCATGATGCCGATCCCGGCGCGGCGCGTCATGCGAGTTGGCAACACCCTTTGGCAACACTCCTGCCACCGACCCGCCCGCGCTGTCCACGACAGGTTGGTCGACAGGTGGCGACCAGCTGTTTTACGATCGTATTATGCGGCCGTGGGATATGAGATTCCCGAGTGGGCCCTCGACGTCGCGGCCCGGCTCGGCATCGCACCCGAGGAGATCATGCGGGTCCTGACCGGCCCGGGCCGGCGCTGGCCGCGACCGGTGCGCGGGACGGGCGGGCTGCCCGCTCTCATGATCATCGGCCGCACCGGCGCGGGGCAGCCGCTGGCGGTGGTGGTGCGTCCGCTGTCGCAGTGGGACCAGCAGGTCGTCGGCGTCCGGCCGGTGACCGGAAGGCTTCTCGCCCAGTTCGAACAATGGGAGGCGGACCATGACTGACTATCCGGACAAGGGCTACCCGCACACGGCCGACGAAGCCCGCGACTTCCTCGACAGCCTCACCTTCGACGAGGACGCCCCCGAACCCGACCTTCCCGGCCCCGACACCCCGGTCACGGTGCTGCGCACGGTCCGGCTCCCCTACGCCATGGATCAGCGCATCCGCGCCGAGGCCGACCATCGCGGGGTGAGCATGTCCGACCTGATCCGCGACTTCCTCACCATCGAGCTGGCCGCCCTCGACGACGACACCCCCATCAGCCGCGCCGACGCCCGCCGGGCCCTCAGCGCCGCCCTCGCGAATCTGTCACCCGTGCAACGTCATCCGCGGTGACCCTGCCGCACACGACGAACCCTGCACGCACGACGAATCGCCCGGGCACCGATGTGGTGCCCGGGCGATTTCAGGAGCTTGGGGCTAGGAGAACTTGATTTCGAGGCCGATGCCGAGAATGGAGATCAGCCAGATCAACCCGAGGAAGATCGTGATGCGATCGAGGTTCTTCTCGACAACAGTGGACCCCGACAAGCTCGACTGCACACCACCACCGAAGAGGCTGGACAGACCTCCGCCCTTGGCCCGGTGCAGCAGCACCAGCAGCACCAGCAGCACGCTGGTGATAACGAGGAGGATATCCAGGAACATCCGCATTTCAGGGAGTATAGGCGGTCGTCAGGGGTGCTTTTGACCAACCCCCTGGTGAGGGGCACGTCCGAGCGACGTGTCCCGGACCGTCCCAGAGTGTCCCGCACTGTCCCGCGAAATTGTGGCACAGGATCTGACACTTCCAGTCCCGCGATGTCCCGACGCTTGAGGCGCAGACCAAGATCATTTACTGCCCTTGTGTCTCGATGTGGACACAGTCCAGACCCCAAGACGGCAACCGCGCAGCAATTGGACAGGACCGGTCAACAAGGCGCTATCATCGCACGCATGTTCGAACACTGGCCGGATGAACTGGTGCCATCACTGAGGCGCGAGGTCCACCCACCTACCCCAGTGACGATCGACCTCGGCGCCGCAATCCCCACCGATGGCACCAAGTTCGGCGCCAACGAACTCCCCCTCCGCGTCCGAGCCGGCGGCCTCGAACTCACCGGACGCGTCGCTGGACTCCTTCACGCATGGGCACGCAGCCGCGACGGAGACTGGATCGCACTCGTATCCCTGACCGTCAAGACCAGTAACGGGCGTGGGTCGATAGAGATCCAGCAGTGGTGTTCCAAACGCGCTCTTCAGCCGAGAGAGGCGGACAAGGCGATATGAATGACGAACGCATCGTCACAATCGCAGCCCTGGTCCTCACCGCGCTCACTGACGAAGGCCACGACAGCGAGTTCGCCGCCTCCGACCTATGGCCGGCGGTCCGGCACAGCATCGACCCAAGCCCGAGCGTCGCCGAGATCAACCAAGCCCTGCAACTGCTTCAGCACCCGGACATCCAGGGCGTGATCGAAACCGCGGCAGGTCTCTACCGCCCCGCTCCAGACATCGATGACGCGATGGTGCGGCTGTACGACGACGAAGAGGACGACGTCGACGACTACGACCCGCGCTTCAGGACGACGTTTGCCGACGACCGCTACTGACTACGACCCTCACGATCTGCAATCGCCTTCCGGATCAGCATCCGAGCAGCGTCTCCCATAACAGACTGGGCCGCCAGAATGTCGAAGGCCCGCCCGTACAAAGCGATCTCACGAGGTTGGGTGATCGTGAGCTCAGCAGTGGCGCCCTCGACCTTGACCAGGCGATTGTCAAAGAGCACGAAGTTCTCGACCGCCGCACGCGCCTCCGCATCCATCGGAACGATCCCGAGGCTCACTCGCGACATCCCGATGATCGAATACAGACGGTCAAGCTGCCCGATCATGATGTCGTCGTTCCCAACAGTTGTGTGAAGTGCCTGCTCTGCAACAAGAAAGTGGAACCTGCGGCCCGCCCGGTACAGAATCTGTTGACGCTCCATACGCTTCGCCACGCCCGCGTCGACATCGTCAGGGAGGTGGTAAAACTCGACCGCGTACGCCAAGATCGACGCCGCGTAATCAGCGGTCTGAAGCAGTCCAGGAATGACTTGAGGTTGCCAGTTGCGAATCTGCCTGGCTGCCTTCTCGAGCTTGACGGAATGCTGCTGCCTCGAGCTGGTGCCGGTAGCAAGAAGACGTCGCCACTCGAGGTATGCGCCATCCAAATTGCGCAAGCTCGCGCGGAGTTCGGGAAGTTGATCTTCGGCTCCCGCTTGAGCACAGTAGGCCCTGAGGTCAGCCTCTGATGGCTTGGTCTTGCCGTACTCGATCTTCGAGACCTTCGACTCATGCCATCCTTCTCGGCGAGCAAGCTCTCGGCCAGTGACGCCCGCAGCGCGCCGCATCTCGCGCAGCCTCTGACCGAGCGCTTCTCGCTGCGCCTGAACAGAATCAGCCACTACACCGCAGAATCGATGTATTCAGCGAACGGTACAGCCAGCGGCCACAGGCGATCCTTCGCCGCCTTGCAGACAGCCGCTATCTGACGGTCGGTAGTGACGCCGGCTCCCGCTGGCCGTCCTTGCTCATCGACGAGGTTGAACGCCACCGTCGAGTCATCGAACAGCCACCAGTCATCGGCCGGCACGAGGTCCGCATCGACGAGATGCCGTGGCAGGTAACGGATGTCTTCACCCGACTGGATGTTGTCCTCGGTCTCGGTCAGCAGCCACCGCTGGTAGTCGCTGTGCGGAACCGTAACCACACGAACCCTCGTAACAGCAACTCCGCGACCGGCAACTTCCCGGATCAGTCCGTCCCATGCTGCCCACGACTCATCGTTCGGTAGCCGCGGCTCACCATTCAGAAACCGACGCACGGCTTCCATCTCGCCAGGAACCCCGTAGGTGTCTCGGACTTCCATGTGGAACGCGGACTTCGTTGCCTGACGAAAGAGTTCAGGCCAGACGCTACTCTGTCTCAGTTCCACCGTAGTAAGTCCTCCGAAGCTGCGGTACCTCGATCGCGGTCTCGTAGTCAGCCAGTGTCAACTTCGCCAGGGTGTCCGGCTCGGCGACTGGGCGACCCGAGAGCCGGAAGGTACCACGACCGGTGTCGATCATGGTTGCACCGATATATGTATCCGGTTCGGCGTAACCGAGTAGAACGTGTGGAATCTCGATCGTTTCCGGGGTGCCGGTCTTCCACCCCTGGACCAGATACGAGCTTTGGTCTGTGGCATACAGCGTTGGGCAGTCTCCGGACTTCGATCCGTTCTTGCCAAGAAAGCGGAGTTCCATTGTCCCTATCCTCCCGTCACGGGTGTGCGCTCCCTTGCCCACCCGAGCCCAGTATCGCTCGAACAGCACACTTTTGGAGGGAGTATTCAGCGGTTTGAGCAAGTACGAGCAAGTTCGTAGCCGATGCGGATTGCCCACTCGTAACTTCGAGACAGGCGCTCGGGGCTGGTGATCCTCGTCCCGGTCCTGAGCCGCCGACCAAGACGAGGACGACGAGGAACGACGAGGAGCAAAACGATGGCGCTCTCCGAATCAGAAGCGAAAGTGCTTGGGGCACTGTCCGCCCTGGGTTCACTCGAAACGCTCACAGTCCGACAGATCTGCCACGCAACGAAACTGACCGAGACGACGATCCATCGCGCCTTGCTGCGGCTGTCTCGCACCGGTCTCGTCGTGAGCGCACCGCATGGACCGACCAGGTGGCGGCAGACAGACCGCGGTCGAGTCGCGATCCACCAACCCCGGTACCGCGAGTTCGTAGGGGTGCAACCATGAGAAGGCAGGCCATCGGGTTCCTGCGCCGACACGTCTCCGGTGCGAACTGGCAGAACGATGAGGCGGCGATTCACGCTATCGCCGAGGAGTGCGACACGTCCGTTGCGCTTGTCGTCCTTGCCGATTCGGATCGCTGGGGTGACCGTCTGGTCAACCATCTGTTCAACCTCACCTACAGCGAGGACGCGGACGATCTGATCGTGCCGACGATCGACCATCTCGACGACAGCGAGCTGCGCGCGCTGGTGAAGATGGCCGATGTGATCTGCGTGGATACACGCAAGCGGTACACCGTCGCTTTGAAGGGCGAGGACGGGTACGACCTGGAGCAAGTTGTGGTCCACGACGCGGTCCCCCAGCAAGAGGTCTCACCGCTGGGGCAGTGACCCACAAATGAATCGAAAGGGGGTGATGAAGTGCAGATTCTCGAACCCGGGCCGAACGGAAACAGCCACGACAACTGGAACGTTGACCCGAACGCCGAAGAGGCCAGCAAGCAAGACACAGACGGCCGGAACAAGCGGTAGAAGCAACCGCGGGTCATCAGGTGCGCCACCCCCATGCCCTCGACGCGCCTGATGACCGAATCCTAGAAGGAGGAACATGAGCAGCGACCAGCCCAGTGGCGGCCGACCAGAACCTCTCCCCCCTCAGCCGACCACAGAGATCGTCGGCCCCTCTTCTGAATTGCAGTCGGTGTTTGCTGCGGCTGCTGCAGTCGCCAAGGGCGCGGGCAGGAAGAGGGTTGGCGTCGAGGATGTCATTTTGGCCCTGATCGACCACCCTGAACTGTGGCCTCGTACGGAGCTGTCCGCGTTGGGGTTTTCTCCCCGGAAGGTCGCTGATGCGCTTGTCACGAAAGTGATCCTGCGCGCACAGGACTGAAATGGCACGCTCTGTCAGCGACACCGACGTCCCGACCAGCTAGGCTCCCCCACGCGCTTGCAAAGAAGCAGCAAATACCCGCGCACCGCTGAACGCTGAAAACGCTTACAAGCCAGGGGAACTCGTGACCTACCCGCCACCACCGCAGGGACCACAACAGCCGTACTATCAGCCCGGCTACCCCGTGCAGCCGTATCCCATGCAACCACCGCCGAAGAAGAGCTCGAAATGGCTTTGGATAGTGCTTGCGACATTCATCCTGGCCTGCGGCGGCTGCAGCGGACTACTGGCCGTCGCAGGCAACAGCGGCGACAAGAGTAAAGCTGGATCCACAACCGCCGCAGCAGTCCAGCCAGCGGGCGCACCAGCAGCATCATCGGCTCCAGCAGCCACGTCGGCCCCGGCGAAACCCAAGAGCAACATCGCGCCGGCGGGAACTGCTGTGCGGGACGGGCAGTTCGAGTTCGTTGTCACCCAGTTCACGCAGGGAGACAAAGAGCTGGGGTCGGGTATGAGCCATGTGACTGCCCAAGGCGAATTCGCCCTCGTACACATCAAAGTCACGAACACCGGCAAGGCACAGCGTACCTACGACGCCGACAACCAGAAGGTCCTCGACGACCAAGGCCGCGAGTTCGGCCCAACGACAAGCGCTTTCGATCCCATACCGAACAACGGGAACTCATTCGGCGACGACCTCAACCCCGGATTCACTGTAGAACGCGTGATCGTGTTCGACGTTCCGGTTGGCACAATCCTCACGACTGCCGTTCTCCACGACTCAATGTTCTCCGGCGGAGCCAAAGCCGCACTGCGGTAGGAAAACCGACCCAACCCTGGAGACGACGAAATCTGCCCCGACCCAGAAGGGTCGGGGCAGACTTCTTTGTGGCTCAGGTGATCGTCACGTAGCTGCCTGTGCCGGTGTTGACTTGGAGAACGGGGGAGGCGGTGCCAGCGAATACCTGAACAGTGACAATGTCACCGTTCGCGACATCGGCCGTTCCGGTGAGGTCGACGTTCTGCGTCGCGGTGCTGCCGATGGTTTGGGCGGTTCCGGTCACCTTGGTCACCCCATTGACCAGCAATTTCACCGTGATCGTGTTCGTCCCGAATGCGGTGTTTGTGATCGACAGCCTCGTCGTGAGGGTGGCGCCGGACTTCGAACCCTGCGCTACGACGCCATCGCTGGACACCGTCGACCCCGGGTAAGTGGTCGTGTTAGCGGTCCAGGCTGGCACGGTCGTGTAGCTGGTCGGAACGGGGTTGTAGTTGCCGTTCTTGGTCATCCCGGACGGCTTGAACGTCGTCGCAGTCGCCGACAGGGTGCCAACTCCCGTGAATAGCGCTGCCGCTGAAGGGGTTCCGGCCGCGACGAGCGTGCCAGCACCGGAGAACGCCGCTGTCGCACTAGCGATACCCTGCGCGGACAGCGTCCCAGCACCGGTGAAAGGCGCTGTTGCAACAGCGACAGCGGTCGCAGACAGGCTTCCAGCTCCCGCGAAGACGCCGGCGCCTTTGTTCGTAGGCACGATCAGAGTTCCGTCGCCCGTGAATGCCGCGGTAGCAACTGCGGCTCCCAAAGCAGCGAGGAGGCCAGATCCAGTGAAGATCGCGACCGCCTGAGGAACCGCGACCGCGGACAACGTGCCAGCGCCGGTGAACTGGACGAGCGGGGGTGGCACGTACAGCATGTCGTGTGTGAGAACGGATCTGGACCGGGTGGGCAGTGCGGATGAGGTGGAGCCGCGGGCTGGGAATGACGCGCGCCAGCCTGGGCGGCGTGGCAACTCGCTCATCGGCTCAGCTCAGCGCGAACTGCGGCGTGACCTTGATCGTGCCCGCTGCGTTGATCGTGATATTCGGGGACAGGCCGCACTTGTCGTAGAAGGTTCCGGAGGTCGACGCCGACCACAGGCCAACGTGCGTGTACGTGCCGGCGGGAGCAGTGAAGCTCAGTTCCGCCATGGTGAGAGCACCGCCAGTGCCGGAGGCCCAGGTGCCCTGAATGCGTACGTAGCCGCCGCCTGTGGCCTCATTGTTGCCCACAGTGGTCGGGTCCGAAGTGTGCAGTGACACCCAGACCGTGGATGCGCCGGAAAGGGTCTTGTAGGCGTCAGCCAGTACCTGGCGAGTCGTCGCAATAGCAATGGACATGATTACTCCTGGCGCGCCACTTGCCCGCGGTACCAGCAGAAGTCGGCGCCGTCGTTGTAGCGGAAGTAGATGCGGAAATCCGCTGGGAGAGGGATGGTGTCGGCGACCGTCGAGGAGACCGTCCAACTGGCCGCTGATGCAGATACCGACGCGGACCAGGTTGCGAGTACGGCTCGGCTGCCGGTGGCGTAGAAGATGAGGTCGACAGTCGTGCCTGGCGGGATACTCGCACCGTCAGGTGGGTAGATGTCGTGGATGAAATCCTGGCCGGGAACCAGCACAAGGGTTTCGATGATCGGTTCGTGGCCGATAGTCATAGGCGCCGCCTTAAGCGAATGAGAATTGGTGCGCGGCGGGCGTTTTCGCGGCTACACCGTGTGCCTTTTGATCAGCCGAGGCCGGAATAGATCTGGACGTCGTTCCACGAGGCGGAGTCATTGCCCGATCGGCGGGTCACCCGGAGTCCGGCGTACTGATTGGTCGCCGGGACGTCGGCATGGACATTGCCGATATACAGCTTCGGAACGCCGTTGATCTCGATCCAGCCGATTCCGTTGTAGACCGACACCGCGATGCGGTCGCCGGAACTTATAGCGATGCCGTAGTCGATCATCCGATAATCAGTGAAGGCCGGCTGGTCATCGGAGAGCGCCGATGTGAACCTCGACATGTAGATCTTGTTCTGGAAGATGTTCGCGGCGATCCCCTGCGTACCGGTCGCGTTCGAGCAGAGTACGAGGCCGTTGTCGGAAGCGGTACTGGGCGCGAGGTTTCCGCCGATCGTGGCCTCGACACGGACGCGCCCGGAGGTGAGCCCGGTGTCTCGGATCAGGCCCTTGCCGCCGTTGGTTGTGCCGGTCGTGGACCACGAGTTGGAAACAATCCCCGCGTTCGTGCCTACTTGGGTCCAGCCGTTGCCGACCGCGCCATCAGCCCGATTGAAGTCGTCGCTGAAGATCTGGTTCCAGACATTCTTCGACGGGATGGACGACGGCCGGTCGTAGTGGTCAACCCATCTCAGCCAGACATCACACAGGGCTGCGTCCAGGAATCGGACACACCTGCGGGTCGGGCCGAACGTGAAACCTGGGCTGAACTGCGCGGAACCAACATAGGTTCCGTTGATCCAAACCCGGACCCATTCGTCGTTGTCCACCCAAATACTCAAAGTCACCCACTGCCCGTAATAGGTGACCGGGGACGACCAGAGGATGTTGTTGCCGACTACCGACCAAGGGCTGTCGAACTGGGCATACTGCACCATCTCGCCGCCAGCGGCGGGCTGGTGGATAAGCCTGATCCCCGCGCAGTTTTGGAAAGTCGCGCCGATCTTGGACCATGAATCAGTGAAGTACACGGAGAAAACTTGGGCCGCCAAACCCTCCACCGGGAACCAGATTTCGGTTTCGAAACCCCAGTTCGGCGTGAACGGCTGATACTCGTAGCTCTCGCCGCCGGCATTGGTCGATCCCGCGTTGCTCGGGATGTGTAGCCAGTTTTCGGCAGTGAAGTTGCCGGGTGTGCCGTCGCCGAGGTGCACCCACGGCTGCACAACGGATTGGACCCCGTACTTGGTGAAGTTGTCGTACCAGCCGCCCCACGCGAGCGGGAGATTGCGGCGGAGCAGGAACATTACGGCTCGACCAGTCCGCTCACGGTCGCGTCCGGGAACGTCACCAGCAGGCCGCGCATCGAGTCCAGCATCTGCCGGATATGCCGCAGCCCCAGTCCATCGTCCGAAGTCAGCAGCGCCCGATACTCCTCTGGGTCGGCCTGAAGCTTCTGTTTCGCCTCATCGATCACGGCCACAACCGAATTGGCGGTAGCCATGTCGAGGACGGGACCGAACAGGCTCGCGACGGCCGCCTCGTACGGGGCGGGCACCTGGATGTGATCGGCCATCACGCCGCCGTTGGAGATGATCTCGAACTCTTTCACAGTGGATTCCCTATGGAGTTTGAATGGCCGGGTCGTACAGGACGCCGAACAGAAGAATCTGAAGAACGACAGGCGCGACCGAACCGGTCACCGACGTCACGTTGACGTAGAACCGTTCACGGTTGAAAGCCTCAACCCCGCCGACGATTTGCCAGTTAGCGCGGGTCTGACCCGCAGTCAGGGGGTATGTGGCGACCAAGCTGTCGGCGGTGCCGGCTGCGTTCCATTTCCGCAACTCGAAGGTCATGCCATTCGGCTGCGTCAGGAGGGCGACATGAATATCAGTCGCCTTCCGCACGAGCCCAGTGGGGACGTTCTGACACAAACCGATGAGCAGTTCGTTGACGCCGAGAACCACTGCCGCAGAGGCGGATACGAACTCCGCCTCCCAATACGACGCAGCCGTATAGGCGTTCGCGGCCGTCGCTTCAGCCGTGGCAGCAGTGTTCGCTGCCGCCTGGGCCGTAGTTACAGCGACATCCGCACTACCTTGCACCGCCTGAATCGGCTCGCGGATCTCGCTGCCGACCTTGGATTGAGCGCCACCGAACGCGCCGAGAACGCCAGACGTAGATGCCGTCTTGGCGTCTGCTTCTGTGGCGGTCTGGAATGCCCTGAACGCGCCCGGGTTGATAGCGCCATCGGGATCCGGCTGATTGGGAGCAGTCACCAGTGATCACCCCCAATGTTCAGATGTCGTTAGAGATTTCGGGCGGGATGGGTGGAGGCGGCGGCGACGGAACATGCTCGCAGATGAAGGTCAGGAGATCCTTGACGTAGTCGACGAGAACATCGATGCGCCGCTGGTCCTTGTAATGCTGCGCGACGTCGTCAACATGCTGCGTCTCAAGGGTTTTCACGCGCGAACGCAGGTCCTTGAGCTCTTCACTCAAGGGCGCGAGTACGACCTTGAAGTCCTCACGCTGCGAATCCAGAGAGCGCGACCTCGGCGCCAGATAGCCGAGGACCGCACCAAGAATGCCGCCAGCCGCCCCGAAGACGGCTTCCCACATTGGGGGTTAGCCGATGCTCGGGGTCTTGGCCGCAGCCACACCCAGACCCAGCACAGCGGACACGACAGCCACGACAGCCGCGGCCTGAGAATCAGTCGCGACACCATAGGCGATAAGCACAGGCTGAGCGGCGCCGATGATGCCATACAGCCAGGTCCGCCACGTCGCAGTCGAGTTCGCGCCAGCGATGGTGAAGCCCAGGAGCGCGGTCACGACCGAGGCCCACAGGGCAACGTTCGCGTTGTCCAGCAGACCGAACGCCACCAGCAGAACCTGCACAGGCGCGAGGACCGCGTAGATACGGCCGCGGATATCCGCGGAAAGGTCACGGAGAGTGTCAAAAGACATGGAGATACCTCGAAATTGGTCGAGAGATGGAATCAGGCAGCCTTGGGTGCCTGCTTGTCCGCGGCACCGTCGACACCAGCCTTGGCGGCGGTGGCGGCGGAGAGGTCGTAGAGGGTGCGGCCGCCGCCCTGCTCCCAACCGGGGAAGGTCACGGTCGGGCGGGTGTCCTTCTCGTTAGCCAGGAACGCCGCGGCAGCGCCCTTACCCGCGAACTGCTCCAGGACGAGCGCCAGGCCGTACTTGATCTGATTGATATGCAGGTCGATGTAGGCCACGAGCTCGCCCGCATTGATGTCCTGACCGGACTTGTTCTTGATGGTTTCGTTGGCGAAAGACAAGTCGTCGTCTCCTTGATTGCCGGCGTATTGGGCGACGTAGCCGGAGAACACGTCCCACGGGAAGCCGTCGCCGCAATCCGAATGGGTGCCGACGCCAAGGCAATCGGTCACATAGCGGTGGTCGGAAATGCCCGCGCCGCGCCGGTAAGGCGGTGCGATCACAGTGAGCGGGATGCCGTACTTGCGGCAGTCCTGCACCGCGATCCAGGCAGCGATGCGAAGGTCGTTGTCGCGGGTAAGCCACTGCGCGCGAGACCAACTCGCTCGACTGCCCGCAAAGCAGAGGTTGATGCTGTAGGGGTTCGCGTCCAAGACGCTCCAGCTCGCGCGGTCGGTGTCGACCACGTCGCAGACGACACTGTCGCCCACTGTGTAGTGGTAGCTGGCGTCGTTGCCTGGATTGTTCAGGTAGGCGGCCAGGCTTTCGGCGCTGGAATTGCCTTCCTCCGTGTGAAGGAGGAACAGGGTGACCCCTGCACCGCCTCGGCTGTTGGAGGAGTTCCCCATCCGATCCAGTTCGGTGAAGTCAGGTTTGGCCATAGACGGGCTCCTTGAAGGCGTTTCGGCGCCAGGGCTACCAGCGCCGGTGAAGTACGGGGCGGGATCGACAGCCTGGCCACCGACGCGGCCTGGCGAAGTCCACACCTCGATGTGCGCATGCGGGCCGGTCGATTCACCGTGGGTGTTGACGTAGCCGAGCAGCTGGCCCGCGTGCACACGGTCGCCTCCGCGCACTGCAGGATCCCCGTGGCCGATGATGATGTCGACGCCGGCGGAATCCTGAGCGTCGAGCCACACCCACTTACCGAACCCGCTGACGCCATCCCGCTCGGCACCTTCGACGATCACCCCGGCGACCGGCGCGTAGAACGGGGTACCGAGTGGTGCGGCGAAATCCATGCCGTAGTGGAAGCCGCCATCGCGAGGCCCGAAAGGCGAAGACACCGTATAGGTTCCGGGTTTGAGCGGAAGGTACTTGAAGGCCATCGCGGTTATCCCTGGGGCTCGTAGCGTTTCAAAATGCCGCGGCGCGCGCTGCCGAGGAAGCGCTCGATGTCCAGGACGCGGACGCGTTCCTCGTCATCCACGTCGCGCAGGTAGGTCAGTACTTCGGTGACTGTCTTGTGGATTGGGTCGAACGGCAGCGGTTCATTCGTGACGGACGCACCATCACGCGACGGCCGGCCGTAGCGTCGTTCCGGCGCTGGCGCCTCGAAGCTTTCGGCGAGGCGGTCGTCCTCGGGCACCGCGGCCAGTGGGTCGAAGCCGAGCGCTTCAGCGAGTTGGCGTTTCGCGTCCTGCGGCAGCGACTGCACGAACTCTTTGATGTCGAGCTGGTTCCGGTCCGGCTCGTTGATGTCGACCCACACGCCGGGGCTGGTGAGCCAGTGCGGGTTCGAGGTCTGAGGCCGCTGGTACTTGATGATCCGCTTCGGCGGAATCACGGATCCCATCGGCCGAGAACCGCAGTCCCACTGGCGCCGCGAGACCATCTTCAGGTACTCGACCGGGAACGGGAGCGGTGCGCCCTTCATGCCCGGAAGGCCCGCGAAGGTGGGCAGGAAGGCTTCTTCGGGGCAGTTGGGATTGCAGTTCTCGAAGGTCGGGAATCCGCCCTCGGGCAGCCACGGCGAGGAATCAACCTCTACTGCTTCGTCGCTCAATGTGGTTGTGCTCCTGGGCTATTTGCCGGTCACGCCGAGCTGGCGGACCACGCTGTAGAGGTCGCTGATCAAACCGAGAGCTCGCGCACCCCGGTCTTTGTTCTTTTCCTTCTCGCCGATCGTGCATTTCCACTCAGCGAAAGAATCCCTGTCCCATGCGAGGGTGAGCTCTCGAACCTGGTCGACGTAGATCGTGTAGTCGGCGAACCCGTACGGTGCTGCGAAGTCACCGAGAACCTGGGCGCCGATGCGGTCACCGATGAAGAAGTGGCCTTTGCCGTTGTCGCCGATATACCAAGGGGCACCGTCACGGATCATGACCTCGTGGCTGAACCATGAACGAGTGTCGTGGAGGCCCTTACGAACGGACAGAAGTGCTTCGAGCGTGTACGCGCGGTCGCCGGACGATGCAATGTATTCGTATAGTCGCGCCCATCCTGAATGGGTTGCGCGCGCTTGAGATTTCGCGTGGTTCCAGGCGGCGATGGTGTCCCAGTAAAATGGCTGAAGCACAGCATCAGTGGCGCCACCAACCGGCGGGATACCGATGATCATGGCGATGAGATCGCCCGCAGTCTGAATTCCTGCGGATATCAATTCGTTGGCATGAAGTTGCCTACCCCCTCCCCGTTTTCAGGGGAGGGGGCAGGCAACAAAAGGCATCGAGTGTCCGCCCGTGACAATCTGAATCGCCGTCGAGGGCGTATACAAGAACTTCGACGACTCGATGCCGGTCTCTTCGCCCTCCAGGAACACGACGTACGGGCACGTCTTGTCGGTGAGCTTCTGCCCAGGAACGCCATAGGAGGCGGGAACCGCTGGGTCGACCACGGCGTCTTGGAAGTCGTCGAGGAAATCGTCGCTAAACTTGGCGAAGGTGCGTTTTAAACCGAGGAACGGGTCGCCACCGTTGGAGGTGTCGCTGTAGTAGCCGGACTTGTCGACGATGTCGACCACGAGGCACCCGTTGCGCAGCGTTTGACCGTCTATCGGCTGCTCGTCGTCGTCAGTCAAAAACCGGCGGCAGATAATCGAGAGCTCGGCATCCAGGAGGATGTCCTTGCTCATCTCCGTCCAGTACTTGAACCGCGAGTTCGGAACGGACCACAGCGTTCCCGCGTTCATGTCATCCAGGAACTCGGTCGGTTTGACGACCACCGACCAGTTGCCCATGCCGGGCGCCGAACTTCCCTGGTTCATCGGGTCGTCAGGAAGCTCCCAAAGGCTCGCCTGCTCGCGCATGACATTCAGGAAAAGCGCGGTCTTCAGAGTCCAAATCGACGGTCCAGCCAGGAAAAAGACTCTTGGGAACTGGACAAAATCTGGGAGGAACGGGTTACACCAGACGAGATAGTGCGACAGGAAGAAAAGGTCGTGCATCCAGCGCACGACCAAAACCCTTGTGCCGTCTTCTCTTTTTTCAATCGCGTGATCGAACAGAAGACCCGACCAGCGGGCGCCGTCCTTGTCTACGGTGATGAAGATGTTGCGGCGTTCGCCGGCGTCGACACGGTCTTTGACCTGCCAGATCCACTTGGCGATCGGGTCCCAGAGCGGGATCTCAGTGAGACCGGTTCCGACATCGTTATCGAGCCATGTGAACTCGGCTGTGTACTCCGTGCTCAACACACCAGCCAAATCCCAGTCACCAGACCAGATGCGAACCTTAGGAGGCTCTAGGCGTGCGCGTGCTTCGGCTTCTTCGCGGGCTGTGGTGGCATCCCAAATGGCCTCACACTGTTGTTCCAGTGTGAGGGTGCTGAGGTCGGTCATTTAGTGCAGCCCCCAAGCGCGGCCCCATCGGCGTGGGCAGTAGATCTCGACCCGCGCTCCCCCGGTCGGCGCGTTCTCAACGTGAACGGGCAGTTCGGTTTCCGGGGTGTAGGGCGGAATCTTGTGCATGAACCAGATGCCGTTCATGCGGCCGATGAGGTTGGTGTCGTTGTAGTCGCGGATTTGCAGCTTCATCGGGTCGAGGTCGATGCGTGCGCCGCCTTCAACACTGGTCAACAGCGGGAGGGTGATCTTCCGGTTCGCCCAGTCACCACCCGGGACCCGGTGATACCGCTTACCCGTCCATGAGAAGTCGGGAAGAGTCCACTTTCCCTGCGTGACAACCCATTTTAAAAACAGGGGTTGATCCGTTGGGTTGTAGACGGTCACGAACCCGTCGCTGGTGCCCGCGGAGCCCGTCTGGAAATAGTCGTAAGGGTCGTTTTCCCATTTGTCTTCGAACCAGAATGGTTGCGCCGCAGTGGCAGCCATCGGAACAACGGACGATACGGTCAGGTGCGGATCGTGTTTCGATTCGAACGCGACCGACTCCGACAGCGCCAAATACAGTGAGCGGGTGCCGGATCGGTCGGTGGTGATGCTCATCTTGGTGAGCGTCGATGCCGGGTCCCACGGGTCGGGTTCGAAATCCCAGGCGGACCGCCATCGGGAGTCGAGATCTTCCCAATCCTCGGGCGTTTGGCCCTTCAGATTGACAGCGAAGGTGAGGTCTCGCTGCTGGACTTTCTTGCCCTGATATGTGGATCCACGTTGGTATGCCGACGACTTGTACTTTGTGGTGACCGGCGTGTCGTAGATACCCTTGACATCTGTTGCCAGATACATGCGGGTCGACACGCCGGGACCATTGATGACGTGATGCGAGTCGTCGACGCCGAAGATTTCCACCTTGGCGGACTGGCGCAATAGAACTCAGTTCCCTCGTGCGGTTTTGGTCAGCGCTCGCAAATCAGCGATTTGCTGGGCCTTCCGGTAACCCTCGGTGACGTCAGCGGGGTAGATGTTGATCGTCGTCGATTGGTCATTGCTGATTTGCTGCCCAGCGGGCGTGGCCGAAGTCGCCTGATCCGCAGCACCGGTAACGTTTTGGCCGGCGTTGTAGTAGCCGGAGTCGGTCAACGCCTGCGATGCCTGCGCCGCGGCGGCTTTCTTCTTCTGCCACTCGTCCCAGGTGTCCTTGTAGGACGTCGCCTGCTTGTAGAGCGGGATGTTGCGCGGGTCGTCGATGCCCAACGCACCCAAATTCGAGTCGATGAGGTCGGTGAGCCCGGTATCCCAAACGCTCTGGAAGCGTTCCTTGGTTTTGGTGCCCAACGTCTTCCAGGTATCGAGGCCGACCTTCTCGTTGCTATTGACGCTCTCGCTGAGCAACGGATCGTTCGATACCTGCGTCGAGTCGGGCAGCGTCTGCCCTTCCACGGTTGTGCCCGGGTTCGGTGTGGGAGTCGAGTCCTTCTGGAGGATCCCGAGCCCTTGGCCGAAGTCCCGCAGCGCTTTCCACTGCGGGTTGGTGAGCACCGCCTCAGGCAAGCCCGTGGTGTTCCAGCCGAACGTCATGTTCGGCCAGATGCCGCCCTGGTCGTAGCCGTGGCCTTGGAACCCTTGATCCAGCGACCCGTGTGCGTGGATCGCCCAGTTGATGCCGGCGCGGATGTTCGATTCAGGATCCCAAATGTCCGAGTTGTATCCGGGGTCCGCGTAGGCGGCGAAGGTCGGATCGATCACCTGCATCAAGCCCTTGGACGGCGTGCCCTTCTTGGCGTTGTCGTCGGTGAGGTTGATCGCCTTCGGGTTGCCGCTCGACTCGGACTGCATCTGCATCAAGACGCGGTCGGTGTAGCTCTCCGAAAGACCCTTGGCCTTCAAGATGCTGACGACCAGGCTGCGCCATTGCTCCACGCCCGCGGACGGGGTGTAGTTCGCGGAGCCACTGCCCGCGCCGATGCTGCCCGTCAATGTGGTGAGGACGGTGTCGACGATCTTGTTGGCGAATTCCTTGGGGATGCTGCCGAAGTCGCCAAGGCCGTTGAAGGTGGGGACGCTGTCCGCCATCGCCCGCAGGGGCTTCTCGACGAGGTTGTCGACCATGAGGTTGCGGCCGCCGCCCACGATGGCACCGACGCTGCTCTTGATGCGCTCCCACAGGCTCTTCTGCTGATCGCCGCTGAGATTCGCCAGAGGCTTGACGTTCGCCCAGTGGACATGGGAGTAGTGACCGGCCAAGTCACCCGCGTAGATGCCTTGCAGCTCAGCCTGATTCGACGGATCTGCGTGGTAGCCGCGGGCGTTGTAGAGCAGCGGGCCAGGCCCGTAGATCAGCTGAGTCGACTCGGGGTAGGCCGAGTAAATCCAGTTCGCGATCTGCTGCATCGGGCCGACGATGTCGATCGCCTGACCAGTGCGGTGGAAGCCCGTCTCATTAGGCCGAAGGGCGCTGGTCACCGTGGCATTCGAGAACGCCTGCTGGATGACATCGGCCATCCAACGGTCTGCGTCCGAACCGAAGGTGACGTCACCACCGATGGCGAAGTTGCCGTCCGTGGACTGCTTTCCGCCGCTGGCGAGAACCGACTTCCGCATCCGGTACATGGCCTGATGGCCACCCGCAGCCTGCACCTCCGCAGCGGTCCACATGTGTTCGCCGGCCGATGCCATGACCGGCACCTTGTCTTCGGTGGGGCCGCCTGGTCCGTAGATCGGGCCGCCAGTGGCGCGATGGAGTGGGCTACCTGATCGGCCTCCGGTATCGCCGCCTTCGCCGATCCGTGGGATGTCGGTCCACTTCTTGTCGGAGCCAAGCAAATTGGCGACCGCGTTCCAGGCGCCGCCGAGTCCTGAATTCAGAAGGTCGATGAGCGTGTTGAGCGGGCCTTTGATCTTGTCGCCCAGCCCGGACCAGCTGACGCCGAGCTTGTCGGCGATTCCGCCGAAGAAGCCAGGCAGGTCAGTGAAGGCTTTCTTGATCTTGTCGAGTCCGTCGCTGCCGACCAGGAAGGTGGCCAGACCGGACATGCCGCCTTTGAGCTTCTCGAAACCGTTGTCGCCCAGGATGTCTGTGATGACACCGGGGAGCAGGTTCTTCAGGCCATCGAGTGATCCGGCGATGCCGTTGCCGCCCAGCAGGTTGTCGAAGGCGCCGGATCCGAGGCTGCCGAAGTCCCTCTTCAGGTCGGTGAACCACTTGGCGACCGTCGGGATCTTCTCGGCAACCTTCTGCTGCAAGCCGTCGAGCTGATTACCGATCCATCCGGAGATGTCGTCGGAGATTGGTCCGATGTCGCCGCTCAGCAGTTTGCTGATGTCGAAGGCGCCATTGCCGATCTTGCTGAACAGACCGACTTTGCGATCGAGCCAGTCGAATGCGCGAAGCACCTTGTCGGCGTCTTCGCCAATTTTCTTCATGGTTTCGCGCAGTTCATTGAAGAAGTCTTTGATGCGCTGCTGGCCTTCAGGGCTGCCCAGGTAGTCGGCTAGCTTCTTCGCGCCGTCTACCAGGCTGTCCATCCAGGACTTTCCGGTGTCGTCGGAGCCCTTGAAGATGGAGCCGATGATCCGGACGACTTGCTTCCCGAGGGACATGAAACGGTTGAACGCGTCGATCGAGTCTTGAATGAACTGCTTGAATTTGGCCTTGCCCTCGTCGGATTCGGCCCACTTGCGGAACTTTTCGGTGAAGCCGAGGAAGCCTTGCGACATGTCCGGGAAGAACCCGGAGCCGACCTCCGAGAGCGACAGGAAGCCTTGGATCAGGTTGTCGATCCCGTCGAGGATGGGTCCGATCGAATTCTTGACGTTGTCGAAGACGGTCGACAGCTTCGAGCGGGTCGCGTCGGTGTCCAGGTCGGCGAAGGCGCGCCGGAGGCCGCCGTTGATCTGCTCAGCGATCCCGCCCAAACCGCTCTTCAGGGTGGGAATCCAGTTGTTGACAAGGCTCTTCGCAGAGTCGCCCAGCTTGTCGAAGAAGTTCTCCTGGACCGCGAGCTTCAGGTCCTTCAGGCCCGACTTGACGTCGAGCATCTTGTTGACGAAGTCCTGCGTGGCCGGCGACAGGTTGCCCATCGCCTTCTCGAATGCCTTGACCGAATCGCTCGGTTCGGTCAGCGCGGTTTGGAGATCCTTCGACGCATCGGCCAGCGACTGCTGCGACTTCGCCAGGGTCTTGTAGGCGTCCGACAAGTTCTGCTGCGCGGTCTCTTCAGCCTCAGCAGCTGAGGTGACCTTGTCCTTGGCGGATACGACAGCGTCTGCGCCTTCGACGCCCTTCTGATTGGCTTCGGCGGCGTCTTCTGCTGTGCGCTTGGACTTTTCGAGTACGTCCTGCTGGTCAGCGAGCGCTTCCTTGACCTGAAGCTGGGCCTTGGCCTTGTCGATGGCGGTGGAGTTGGTGTCAGAGAAGACGTCGTAGAGGTTCTTGTACGCTTCAGCGACGCTGATGGCCGCGGACTCTTCGTTCAGCTTCGTGCGAGCCAACGCCCGGTTGAGGTCGTCGATGTCCCGCTTCGCAGTCTTGCGGGCGGTGTTGAGATCCTTCTGCGCCTGCAGCGAATTCTTTTGTGCGTCACGCACAGAACGCTCAGCGGAGACAATCCCGCGCTCGGCAGACTCGACACCGTCAGCGGCCGAAGCCTGCTGTTTCTGGGCGGTCTCGATCTTCTTGGCCCGCGCCTCCGCATCATCGGCGGCATTGTCGGAGACCTTCTTCGCGGCTGCGAACGCCTCACTGACACCGCCGAGCGCTACCTTCAGCGTCGCGAAGACACTGACAGCGCCAGTGATCGCGGCAGGTAGCAGCGCGACCACGCCGAGGGCCTGCACGAGCTGACCGATCAGCGGCACGAGGCTGACAGCAGCGAGCCCGATCAAAGCGACCTTCGCGATACCTAGGAGGTTGCTGAAGCTGAAGAGTTGGCCGAGTGCGTTCGACAGCCCGTCAGCGATAGCCGACCGCAGCCCGCGGAATCCTGCTCCCAGCAGGCGGGTGGTCGAGTTCTGGTTGCCGTGGGCGCGGGTGAGGTTGTCGGAGGCTGTGGCTTCTCGACCCATCAGGCCGAGGACTTCGCCTGTAGCGCTGCCGAGTTCGCGGCGTGCGCGTGTCAATCGTTGTGTGGCAGAGGTCCGTTGCGACTCGCTGGCGGAGGAGCGCGCCATGACCTCGCGGTGGCGTTGCTCGGCGAGTGTGACTGTGTCTAGCGCATCGGATTGGCGTTGACGTGCTGCGCTCAACCGTGCTGCGACGCTGGCGACTTCGGCCTGCGCGCGGGCGACAGATGAACGATCGACCTCGATTTGCAGTCGTATTGCCTGGTAGGGGCGAGTGAAGATATTGCCAGTCAGCCTGCGGGTGGCGCTGCTGCTCGTGCCATTGCCTAGGTCGCGGAACTGGTTGTTGATCGCGCCAGCCAGCGCACGCAGCGACAACAGGTGCGCGGTCGCCGCGGCGGTGTCGACATTGACGTTCAGGGTGAGCGGGATAGCGTGCTGTGCGGTGCGGAACGCGTCGAGCTGCGCGGTTGCCCGTGTGACGTCGGCGTCGACCTTGGCGGTGAGCTTGACGTCAATGCCACCGCTGGCCGCACTGAGCTTGGTGCGCAGTGCGGTTTTGAAGCCCCTGAGGTCCGGGTCGACTGGGACCTTGATCGTCACGCCGGCGGCCGCGGTGTTCACGGCTTGCCGCAACTTGGTCTTCAGACCCGCGGTCTTGATGTCGACAGGGACGTCGATCTTCACGCCCTGCTGGGCAGTCTTGACCTTGTCAGCGATCGACGTCTTGAGACCCGTGGTCCTCACATCAACAGGGACACTGATCTTTACGCCCGCTGCCGCGGTCTTGACCTTGTCTCGAAGGTCAGTCCTGAAGCCGGCCGCGAGGGTCGGCTTCGCCTCGATAGAGACGCTTATCCCAGCTGAGGCGGCATCGACCTTCGATTTGAGATCGGTCTTGAAACTCTTCGCCAGCGCCGGTTGGACAGTGACATCGAACGACTGCTGAATTGGCGCGAGAAGCTTCTTGACATCCGCTTTGAAGGTGTCAGGCAAGCGAGGTTTCAAAAGGAGCCGCGCCGAGCCGGCGGTGTAGCTGCCCCATTCGGCCACGGCGGCCCCCTGTGTAATTAGTCGTAGATGCCCAGCTCTCTGAGCGCGTTGTGGACCTCGATCTGGTCCATGCGATTCCGGAGCCGCTGGTAGGCGGTTTGCGGGCGCGGTTCGGGCGGGAAAGGCGGCGGGAGTTTGCCGCTGAAACTGGCGGGAATAACCCGCATCAGCTCCTTCAGCAAGTCGATTTGCTTGAGCGCGAGCAACACTTCGAGGCTGTAGCCACGTGGGGAGATCGGCGGAATCTCGCGCTGCTCAGCGTGTTCCGAGTCATCGGCCTGGATGCGTTCCCAGGCCAATTGCTCGTCCATGGCCAGTGCCGACTGGTAGCGGGACTCGATCGGCAACTGCCGCAGGAACCGGTAAAGCTGTTGCCAGGGATGGCGACCGCGGAAGAAGTCGAGCAGGTCCCAGCGCGCGTACTCCCACAGGTCGCCTTCGATTTCCTCCCCGTACTCCTCAAGCAGGAGTACGAGGGCTACTCTCCCCCCGGCAGCTCGGCACCGTCCTCGTCAGGCACTGACCCGAAATGCTTGTTGAGGTCGTCGACGAAGTCGTACAGCAGCTCGATCGGCTCGTTCTTGAGCTCTGCCCACACCGCGTCGAAGGCATCACCGCAGATGGCCGCCAGGAGCGGTCGCAGCTCGGAGATGTTGGCGGCACCGTTGTTGTCGATCATTTCCGCGATGGCCAATGCGCGGTCGACGGTGTCGGGGGCGGTGATCAGGATCGGCGGATCAACGGCATCGAACTCGTAGGGTTCCTGTGCCTTGTGCTTGGCGCGGGCCTGATCGCGGAGGGTGGCGAATCGGGACTTCTTCGCCGTCTTCGGTGCAGTGTTCTTGGCGGTGGCCATGTTTCGTCTCCTGGCGGGAAGGGGTTACTTGGCGGTGGGCTTCTTCTCGGCCGGAGCGGGACGCTCAACGGCCGGGCGGGGCACCGGCTTGGGTTCCGGGATTTGGTAGCCCTGGTTCAGCAGCTGCTCGCGCTCGGTCGCGGAGCCGACGAGGCAGTCGCGGCCATCGGGCGCGACCATGCGAACGGGTTCGAATGCCATGGGGTTCTCCTGGCTTGAATCCCTGGCGGCAGAGGAGGTTTGGGCCTGCCCCGCGCGCGGCCAGGAACACGCGCGGGGCGGCTGTCAAAGAACGCCGGTTAGGCGTAGGTGACCGCGAACGGTGCCGAAGCGCCGGTCGCGTTGGTGACGACGATGTTCTGCGAGCCAGCGGTCTTGGCCGGGGTGTTGATCGCGAGGGTGAGGTCGTCGATGACGGTGAAGTCGGTCGCGTTGGTGCTGCCGACCGTGACCGCAGTGGTGCCCGTGAAGTGCTGGCCGCGCAGGACAACGCTCTCGCCACCAGCGGTCGCAAGCGACCCGGCAGGCAGGTACGAGCTGATGACCGGGACCGAGGCGGTCGCGGTGAAGCCCATCTTGGCCAGCAGCGGCCCGACGCCGGGACCGCACAATACGTTCTTCACGCTGTAGCCGAGAGTCGAATCGATCTTCGCGTGCAAGGTGATGTTGTACTCGAGAGCCTTCTCCTGGCTCCACGACTGCTCGCCGACCTCGGTGACCGTGGCGCGCGGCAGAATCCGCAGGTAGTAGATGGCCTTGGTGCCGCTGCCGTCGATCATGCCGAGAATGACGCGGTTGTAGCGGGTTTCAGGCGAAGTCGGGTCGTTCCACTGCAGTTCGTTGGTGGTCGCGTCTGCGGTGTTGTTCGACAGATCAATGCCCGAATACAGTTCGAGGGTCCGCTTGCGGGTCTCGATGAGCGTCATGGACACGCTCAGATTGCGGGTCAGGATGTCGGTACGAGGCGGCTCGAGCGCACCCCACGCCTCGACATCGGAGCTCTTGACATCCGGCTTGAACGACGGCGGATTGTCCTTGCCGATCATGCCCAGCGAAGTGAAATCAGTCAGCGCCTGGAAATCGGCGGACACGCCGGAGGTGAAACTAGCAGGGATGGTGGCGTTTTCGTCGCCGATCAACGCGAAGCCCTTATTGGGCCGGCGGATCAGCTCGGGACGCCATTCAGCGATCTGCTCGAAAGTGACAGCAGTCATGAAGAGGGTTCCTTGGTTCAGCCACACCCAGAAACCCGGCGCCGCAAGGCATTCCGGGTGGTGTGGGAGGAAGAAGAGTTGCGCCTACGCGCGGGGCCGCCGGTAGGAGAGCTGCACGGTGGCGGTGACGCCGCGAGCATCGCGACGGAAAGGCGGGATATACTGGCCGCCGGTCTTTTCGCTGGCGGTGTCGATCAGGAATCCGCCGGGTTCGGTGTTGCCTGCGAAGCGGATACGTTCCAATACAGCGGTTTTCAGGATCTTCGACGCGGCTCGGTCGTTGTCGATGCACTCGACATCGACAACCGGGCTGTCCATGATCTCGTTGGCTGCTCCCCCGACCCTGGTGATGTAGATGTAGGGCGGCGGGATCTCATCCGATTCGAAAGTAACGACGGGCGCGATGTCGCCGAGCAAAGCCTTCAGCACTTCGTCGAACTCGGGAAATGGGGGCAAGCTCATCAATCACTCACATCATCAATGAAGTCGTGCATGACGTGTTCGGGTCGGTTCCAGCGGGTACCGTGCTCACGGAAACGCGCGTAATAGCCTGAGGCGTAGACGATTCCGGTGAGAATGCCTTCGTCAGGGATCACGCCCGCTTCCACGTGGGTGGCATTGAATCCGGTCCTCCACCGCGAACGGAGTGCCCACCGGTCCGCGCCCTGCTCCGCGACCTCTTGGAGGAATGCTCGTAGTTCGTCGCTATCGACCAGGATGCGTTCGAGGTCGAAATCATCACTGTCGTACTCCATGAGCGCCGTCCTTCGCGATGCGGAATCGCTTGCCGGACGCCCAGCCGGTGAACCCGTTCGGGGTGACAGTGACCGTTCCATCGATGGCGAATTCGTGTGTGTATCCGGGGACTTCGATGCTGTCCGTGGCGAGGACGTCGTCGCTGACCGGTGCAGTGACCTGGCCGAGCATGGTGAGGATCTCCCCCGACTCGTTGTCCTCGGTGATTTTGAGCCACTTCAGGTCACACGGCCCGATCTGATGGCGGGCGACAGCCGCGTCGGCGTAATCGCCTTCCCAGTTCCGGGCATTGGCGGTACCGCGGCGAACCACGGTCAGCATGACTCCATGCGGGTACTTGGGTGTCGCGTAGTTCACCATGTCTGCGGCCTCGCAGAAGCCATGCCCGCCTCGCGGAGAATGTCGAGCGCCTGGGTCGACAAGCGCGACAGCGACGCCGAGATCTCCGCCGCGGACGGGCCGTCCGCGTAAGTGACAGCGCCACCATCTGCGGTCTGCGCCTTGATCGCGATCTGACGACCTGCCGTGCCAGCGTCGGGGTTGATGCCAGCACGTTTCCACATCGCTGCGTGCGCGCACGTCGCGTCACGCATGACCTCGATGATGTCGGGGTCGGTGGGCAGTCCACTGGGGTCCACGTGGTAGAGATCGCAGCGGGTTGCCTTGCGCACCAACCGTGATGCCGCGCGGATGAGGCGTAGCGCTTCAGCGGTCTCCGGCGGTTCGTCCAGCCAGCCGTCCATCAGATCGTCCGGAGTGGCGTAGACGAGCATCGGCTAGGCCGCCGCCTTGGAGGCAGCCTTCTTAGCTGGGGCCTTCGTCGCCGGTACAGGCGCAGACTCCGGAGCCGGGGCATCATCGGCCTGTGGGCTCGAATTCTCCTGCGGCGTTTCCGGGTTCACGTCAGGCACCACCTCCACAGGCTTGGGCCGCTTGGCCTCCGCCTCCTGCTCGGTGATCTGACGCCAGTACGCCCACTCCAGCAGGTCGGGTCGCGGCACGTCGGATTCGACCAAGAGATCTTGGTCAGTGCCTAGATAGTCGTAGAAATACGACACAGAGATACTCCAAAAGAATTGGGGGCAAGTCGATCTCCCCCGCCAGCCGATCAATGACCGGCCGGCGGGGTGACGATCAGGAGGCGAGGGCGCCGCGCAGCAGGACGCCGCGGTTGGCGTCGAGGACCTTGGCGCCGAACAGGATGTCCAAGCTGATGACGTCCGACTTCAGCTGCATGTCGTACTGCTTGACCAGACGCAGCGACAGACCCTTGTAGGACTCGATGGCCGCCCAGGTGTTGTCCGAAGGCAGAGCCAGGGTCGCCGACGCGAAGGCAGTCGAGGTCCGGTGGTAGGCCAGGCCGACCTCGGTGGTGGGCTGACCGGTGGTCGGCGAGCCCGCAGGCTGCACGATGTTCTGGGTCATGTACGGGTCGAAGCCCATGAGGCGACGGCCCAGGTAGCCCTCACGCAGCACGTCGGTGGAACCGCTGTTCTGCACGAACTTCAGCCAGTCGGTGTTGTTCCACGCAGCTTCGGCGGTCGGGCCGATCACGGTGGAGCGCTCGGTGGCGGGAACCGACTGCAGGTTGAGCAGTCGCTTGGCCTCGATCAGAACCTCGGGCTTGTTCCACTCGGTGCCGGTACCGGTACCGGCGACCTGGGTGAAGCCTGCCTTCATCTTGGCGATGATGGCCTGGTCGACTGCCTGGGCGAGCGCCTCCGACGCGGGACCGAGGAACTGGGTGTCGAAGTCCTCGACGCGCAGGGTCAGATCCTGGGAAGTGATCGCGAACGACACGTCCTTGTGGGTGTCCAGGGTGACGTCCACGCTGGTTTCCGTGGCGTTCTGAACGGTGATCGACGGGGAGGCCGGATCGAAAGTGTTGGCCACGAAGGTCGCTGGCTTGCGGATCTTGACCGTCGAGCCGATCTTGCGTCCGGTCCATTCCTGCGACACATCGGTGTACACGGTCGGGACCATGCACAGCTGTGCGTACAGGTTCGCGAGGACCTGGCGCGCGATGATGCTGGGGGTGAGAAGGGTATTAGCCATGGAGAGGTGGCTCCAAAGAATTAGGACCGTTCACGGGCACGACGCTCGCGCGCCTCCCGGATCAGGTCGTCAACGGATTTCGGCGAACCGGGCTTGGGGGCCGCGTTACCGCCGGTGAGATCTCCGCCGCTTCGGGGAGCCGCCGCCTGGGCGGGCGCCTTTTTGAGCTTCGGATTGGAATCGACTGCGTTCTTGACGATTTCGGCCACCTGGGCTGCGAAATCGTCGGCAGTCGTGTCAAGCTTCTCGATTGCGCCCGCGATCTTGCGGGAATCGAGAATGGCGTCGAGGTCGCCTTCGACAGCCTTGGCGGCGTCGGTGACGGCGTCCTTGCGCGCGTAGTTGCGGAGCTTCTCGGCGTAGGAGTCGCGTTCGGCAGCGAAATCGGCTGCCTGCTTCTCCGCGGCCTTGAGCAGCTCGGCGGGGTCGGGTTCGGCCGGGTCGAGGCCGAGCGTTTCCCGAAGCTTCTCCACGAGTTCAGTGGTGGCCTTCTTCGCGGCTTCCTGAGCTGCGGTTTCAGCCTTCTCGTTGCCCTTGACGCGGTTGGCGGCGGCCTCCTTGCGGAGCTTGTCCACCTCGCGGTTCAGGCGCGCGATCTCGGGATCGGGTTCGATGGTCTTGCTGGTGTCGGCCTCGGTTTCGGTGCCCTGTACATCGGCACCGGTGTCCGTGGTCGAACCCTCCGAAGTGGTTTCCGTCGAATCGGAAACGACCTCAGCGTCGTGTTCAGTTGTGGTTTCCTGGGCGTCGGCTTCGTCAGCCATGAATGTGCCTCCTGGACACGCAGAAACACCGCACGGCAGCCTGGCCGGATACGGCGTTGAAATGACGA
The DNA here is from genome assembly GCF_042754085.1 of Nocardia sp. NPDC059236. Lineage (NCBI taxonomy): Bacteria > Bacillati > Actinomycetota > Actinomycetes > Mycobacteriales > Nocardiaceae > Nocardia > Nocardia sp. NPDC059236. The sequence goes on along the minus strand of NZ_JBHZAF010000001.1, from coordinate 776,465 downwards.
AACCCCCAGGGCAACAGGCCGGAACTGGGGGTCGTGAAGCCGCTCAACGCGGCGGGGATTCAATTGAGAATCGGATCGCTCGCCAGGATTCGAACCTGGACTGACTGAACCAAACTCAGTCGTGCTGCCGTTACACCACGAGCGAAAAACTATGTCGTCGAGACGAACCCGATCCGTTGCAGGATCCGGTTGCGGCGGTGCCTACTGTTCGCGTCCCGACGTTGGGCACGGTCGGCTTCCGACAATCGGACCGCTCCAGGCGGGTTCGGGCTATCGGCAGTCCATACGCGGATCGTGTGACGGCAATTGCGGTGGAACAAGCCGGCCGCCCGCGCTTCAGCGAGTGAGCATTTCACGGTCACTGTGACCGGACGCCCGAGGCTGTTCGTGAACTCGACTGTGCCGGTGGTCGCACCGGAGATGCTGATCACGGCACCCTCGAAAGGCGTGCACAGCGCGCAAGAACCGGGCACGTCGGAGACGATGACCAGGTCGTGACCAGCCGCGGTCACATGCGCGCAGTAGCCGTCCACTTCGGCGCGGGTGATCGCGGACCGGACAACCATTTCGGCGTAGGAGACGAATTCGTAGCGGCGGCCCTGCGGATCAACCTGACCAGTGAACCCTTGGCGGGCGTAGCGGGTGAGGGCTTGCCGCAGCAGCTGGTCGAGTGTGGCGTCGTCGGTGATGCGGTCTTGTTGGCGGGCTACCTCATTGACCACACCCCGGTAGACGGCCTCGGCGGAGACAGGTACTTGCCGGTGCACCTTGTCGAGGGTCGTGATGACCTGATGTGCGAGCTGTTCGATCGCGCTGTCGTCGAGGGTTCCGCGCCTGCGCAGGGAATCGACCAGCGTGCCGATGTGGCCCGGAAGTGTCTGTCCGCCTGGGATCTCGAGTTTGAGGTCGGTATCAGCCTGGCGTGCGCCGCGCTTGAATGCCTTCGTCAGGATCGCGAGGATCAGGACAGCGATTCGAGCAGTGAACCCGGTCATCGTGTTGGTGATCGTGTTGCGGAAACCCGGCAGCTTCATCAACATTCGCACGGGCCACGGCAGCCCTTTCCACCGCTCCCCCACCAGAATCCGTGACAGGGCGCGCCACACGAGTTCCTCGGTGCGTTCGTAGGCGCGGCGAACCGGACCGATATGCCCGTCGCCGTTGGAGGGTGTGAGCGGCATCAGGCCGCCTCCTGCAACCCGTCCATCTGGTCGCCCTGGCCAGCGTCATCGGGGGGTTGCGGATCGGATTGGGCTCCGAAGTCACCTGGTGTGTCGACCACGGTGTTCTCCCGAGCGTTCTCCTCTTGGATCCGCTCGACCTCGTCAGCGACTTCGTCGTTGCTCCAGTTCGGGTTGTACATCCGAACTGCGGTCTCCGTGGAAATCGCCTTAGCGGCACGGAGATTCGAGATCGCGGTCGACAGCGACACGGGATCCTGGTCGACGCGGACCGGGAACTTCATCTCCGGATCCGCAGTGAGCCCATAGTTGTGTCCCCCGCCGTAGACCACGGCGTCCAGCTGCAGGGCAGTGGTCGCCAGCGGCTGCATCGCAGCCTGCCAATACAGGATCTTGCGATTGCGGGTTTGGTTGCTCTTGTCCTTGCGCGCAGACACTTCCGTCGCGGTCATCGCCGCGGCGTCAGAGTCGTCGAAATCAGCAGCCGAGTACCCACAGGCGCGCAAGATCTCTTTGAGCAGCTTCTCGCACGTCTTCGCGTGCTCCTCCACACGGATCTGGAACTGCTGCGCCTGAACGAGCTGCTTGGATGCACCGTCGTTGAGTTCCATCTGATCGGAGGGGACCCCGGTGAAGATATGCTGCTCCGGATCGAAAGCGGCTCCCTTGCCGGGGCCTTGATCGTGGAGGAGCTCTTGGGCGACAAAAAGGCGGCCCTTCGCGATGTCCAAATCGCGCATCCAGCTCGACCACGCTTCGTCGAGCGAATCGAACAGCTGCTCGACACCTTCGAAATCGCTACGACCCAGCGCACTCAACTGAGGGGCATTCCGCCATTTCCGCGCGGGTTTCACGTTGGGCACGTAGGCGGCGGTCAAACCTTCGACGCCCGTATCGATTCCGGCTTCCTCATCAACCAGGTCGGCAGCCCAGGCGGTGGCGTCGAGGGCGGTCAGTGGCTCTCGTCTGCCGATGGACCCGTCGTCCCCGACGTAGAGCGCGTGCTCGATACGGCCGGGTGAGTGGTGTTCCAGGTGCCGCCAGGTACCGGACTTGTCCTTGCCAACGACGCTCCAGAACGTCACCTCACGCAGGCACCCATACCGCCAAATCGGGATCGCACCATCCGGTGCGACCGCGGAGAGCATGACCTTGTCCGATGCGGTGGTATCCCACCACAACCGGAGGAAAACCCCACCGAGAGCTGCTTGGATCTCCGCAGCTTCCAGAAGGGTGGAAACCGTATCAGCGTCATCGAAAAGGTCGTCGAGCCGCGCCTGAGCGCCCTCAAGATCGGTCGCGTCGCCCTCGCTGAACAACCAGCTCGGCGGCTGCCCGAATAGCAGATCCGCAGATGTGGTCGCGATGTCAGCCGGGGCCGGCACATGCAAACGCTTGGTGTCCTGCAGGACTGGGCGGCCCCACCACAAGCGGCTGAGCATCCCGACCACGCCGCCGCGCAGCTGCGAGGGCCGCGGTGCAGGGATCAGATAGTTGGGGTTGCTGTAGATCGTTTGCAGGGCGATCGTGTCGCCGGCCCACCATGAGCTGTAGACGCCGTAGTCGTCGTAGGCGGTGTCGTGCGGCTTGGGAGGCCATACCCCCGCATAGTCGGGCATCGCCACAGGGCGCCTCCAAGGAATGGGTTAGCGCGCGAACTCGGCTGCGGCGCTGTGAAGTTAGAAAACGTTGAGGTTCGACCAGCCTCGCTGGTGGTGTTCACCGACGAGCAGGCCGAGCATTCCGGCGGGTGACCACACACCGAACTGGTTGAGCATGTACTCGGAGGACCGCTCAGCTTCGAGAGCGGGGCAGCCGAAGAGCGTCCGCCCTTCGAATTCCTGGCAGTAGAAGTGGTGATAGTGCGCGGTGAAGAACAGCGAGGTTGCGCCGAGCTCTTCAGTGCGGCCCAGGATTTGGCGCTCGATGGCGTTGCGGGTGCGGACTTCGGTTGAGGATCCGCGACCCTTCTCGATGTATCCGTGGGAGAAGTAGCAGTCGACGCCGGAGAGGTTGAGCGTCACCGCGGGGTCCCCAGAGCCGATGTGCCAGTCGATGTGCGGACCGACGCCGTGGGCTTCGAGCTCGTCGAACAGCTTCTTGACCTGCCGAGCGATGTGCGTCGATGCGTTGTCGCCCTGCGAGGTGACGGGCTCCTTGCTGCCGTTGCGAGTCCATTCGCCGTGATTGCTGATCACCGAGGACACCGTCACGGGCAGGCCAATGCGAGCGGCCGCTTTGATCGTCCACACCCGCAGGTCGAAGTCCAGCTCAAGCTGTCGAGACTGGTTCAACTCGATCGTGTGGGGCTGGTTGCCGTAATTGTTGCAGACACCTTCGGTCTCATCGCCCATGAAAGCGACGTGAATCCCAGTGATGTCGTGTTCGGCTCGAAGTGCTTTGGCAGCGACTAGGTGGGCGCGTACTCCGAATCGCCAGTTGTGGACGGCCTGCTCGGTGCCCTTCTTCCCAAGTTGCGGATCCGCGACGAGAAGCACGTAAGTGCCACCGCCCGAGGCGGGTTCAGCGGCGGGAAGGGGGTTCGAGGCCAGTTCGTGCCGCCACATGTCCACGATGGCGGGCGAGATGTCGGTGGATCGTCGACGGCGGAATCGGGCGCTGTAGGAGTACAGCTGCACCAGGTCGCGTCTGCCGTCTTCGAGTGCCTTGGACTGCTGCCACGTCGACATGCGGACGGTGTCGTCGACGACCTCGAACTCGTCCGCGTTCAGGTTGAAGAGCGCGAAGACCGTGGTCCAGTCGTCATTGATCGGTGAATCGACAACGACGTTGTTGACTGTCGCTCCGTCGCTGGTGACGTCGATCGAACCCTTGTTGATCGGCTCACGAGCCGGATCAGATGCGAGTGCGTCTGCCAGGCTCACGCGGCGTGCTCCAACTTGAAGCAGGAGCAGCGTTGCCGGAAGTGCTGCCGGAAACGGGTTTCCGCGGCGCCGCATCCGTTACGGACGGCCAGGCCATGAAGATGGGAGACAGGCTTGCCAGCAGCGAGAAACTCGACGATGGCTGCTCGGTCCCGGTCGTCCAGTGTTTCGATCCAAGCACCGGTCTTGCAGAATTGCTTCTGATTTGCTTCGAGTGCTGCTTCGCGCATGTCGTCAGCGAGGGACACGTGGTTCTCTCCTCGTTTCGGTTCATGCACAGTGTATTTGCGGACGCAAACCCGCCAATTTCGCTGTTTGCTATGCCGCGTCCAGATCGGGGTCCTGGAGCTGGCGGCCAGGTAGCGTACCCAGTTTGATGTGCCGGCGCCATTTACGTTCGGCAGTGACAAGTAGATACCGGGTGGCGTCGATGCCGTGATCGTTCAGTTTGATCACTTGGTCTTTGCCCTCGGCGCTGACCTTCCCATCCCAAACGTATGCCGGGATCTCTTTCAGCAGCTCCGGACAGCGGTCAGTGAACTTCAGCCGGCCCGCACCGATCAGGGCGATCATCGTGCGGATCCCGTAGGTGACATCCTTGTTGGCTTTGAGCGAACTGAGACCGTCTTGTTTAAGCTGCACGCGGAAGTCCGCGGCTGAGGAGTCGACAACTACCGATCCGGTCAGACGAGGCGGGTTGTCGGGGTCGTCGCTGGGATGGTGGGCGGTGTCGATCCAGTCCCGAATACCTTGCGACAGCTGGACGTTGGACCATCGCACGGATTCGTTCGACGCCTTATACCGCCATTCGTCCATGCAGTACAGGACGTCGTCAACGCCGTGGCCGATCATCACCGCATGGGTGGGATTGGTTGTGCCATGGTCGACTCCGATGCCGAGAATCCACCGCATCTGCGGCAGATCCTCCCATGCGACCACATGTAGGTCGGGATCGAAGCTGTCGAACACCGCACCTTCGGCTGCCACCCATTCACCGCGGATGAACCGCTTGTAGAACACTCCGGTGAATTCGGCCTTCTTGCGTGCGATGTAGTCGGCACCGAGCTGGGGGTTGTCGTCCATGTAGAACTGGAAGACCTTGACGTCCATCCCAGGCTCGCCCGCGCGGTCCATGAACTTCTTCTTCAAATAGTGCTCCGGGTTGTCCGGGTTCGTCGTCGCCAGGCAGCGGGCTCCGGGCTCAGACAAGCGGCCCTGCAACTGTGTCCAGAAGTTCTCCGGAATCAGGGTCGCTTCGTCGACCATCGCCAAATACGCGGTGGAGCCTCGAATTTTCGCTTCTGCCGCTTCGTCGTTGGCGCCGACGAGGTGCACGACGCGGCCCAGAATGACCGCGGTGCTCGAGCCTCGCGTGTGGTGCACTTCCTTGGCGAGCAGCCCGTAGAGCTTCTCGTTGCGCATCACCTCGAGGATGTTGCGCTCGATCGTCTGCAACGTCCGCCCGATGATCAGGATGAGAGCGCCTTCCGGGGCGGACTCGACGGCGATGAAGAACGCGAGGATGGAGGCGATTGTCTTTCCGGAGCGGATTGCGCCGGTCCAGATCGTGATCGACGCTGTCTCGCATCCGACGATGGATGCGATCTGTTTGCGCGACATGGGGATAGGCAGTTCTGCCAGGTTCACGCAGCATCGGCCTCGTCGGATTCAGCGGCCTCACTGTCGGCAGCCTCGTGCGCCGAGTGGAGGGCGTGCAATACGTCGACCAGTTGGCCGACCATCGACTTGGCTTCCCCGCTGACGTTGCCCTTGGCGTCAGCGACGGCTTTGAGTTCAGCAGCCTTGTAGCTGCCGGTAAGCCGGGCGCGTTGGTCGATGATCGCGAGGGCGCGGTCGATCTTCCAGGTGTCGCCGTGGGTTGCGTCTTTCCAGATGCCTGCCCACATCGCGTCGAGGCGGGACAGTTCGATCTGCAGGTATTCGTCGGCCTTCTCGCGGGTGATGTCGGCGAGCGCGTGCTGGATGTAGTCGGAAATGGTCGACTTGTGCAGTCCCATTTCCTCAGCGATTTGAGTTTGATTCAGCCCGGACAGGCGCAGTTCGAGCGCGCGTTTGCGGCGCTGCTGAACGTCGTGCACTTCTTCGACAGGCTTGGTTTTCTTACGTGCCATTCGGCGGAACCTCCAGGATGCGCGGCGGCTCCTGGCCGGTCCGCGATCAGGTGGTGGGAACGGCTGCCACCTGGGCAAGCCGGGAAACGGGCACGATCAGGGCGTGCCCGTTGGTGAGTGACGTGATGAGCGCACGTCCACGCTCGATGCGGGTGATGCGGTAACGGCCGCGGCCGTCGAAGGTCACCAGGTCGTTGGATCCAAGCACTTCGTGGCGCATTGGCCGTCACCAATCATCAGAACGAGTTAGGCGGCAAAGCCTTTGGCGGCTTCCCACGTCTTGAACGCCGCCACCAGGGCAGCGTCAGCAGCATCGGAGGGAGCCGGCGTGGGCGCTGGTACGGGGCTGGGCGCCACGGTCGGGAATGGGCCGGGCTGCCCGGTCAGCGCCTGGTAGTTCGCGTTGAGGCTGGCACCGTCGATCGCAGCGGGTGAAACACCCTGTGCAGTCAACCAATCCAGGTCAAGAACCGTCCAGACCTCATCGAAGTAGCGTTGGAAGAAGTCGACACTGAGCTTCTGTGTCTTGCCCCACGTGACGCAGGTGAAGCTCGAAGCGTCGTAGGCGCCGATCGGGACGCAATGGCCGCCCTCGATGCGGGACCGAGGGACCACAGTCCACGGCTTGCCCGCGTTGAACTGATCCATCGCGCTGGCCGGGAAGTTCATGCCGGTGTAGACGGCACCGAAAAGGCTGATACAGGCGCGGATCGTAGCCAAGTCGGTGGCCTTGATCTGCGCGTACGCGGCGATCCGGTTACCGCCGACACCGGTTGTGTGCCAGTACTTCAGCGCGTCCTGGAGGGTGGCGCCGACGTCGGTTGACGGCTGGCCAGGCCGGTATCCGGAGATGGCCTCGTACATGGTCAGTACATCGGCGTCAGCGACGGGCGCATCCTGGTGCTGCCCGTACCAGTTGATTTGCTGGGCGACGTGTCCGGCGCCGGCCGCGGTGCAATCGCCCAGGCTGTCGTTCAGCGACATGGGCCAGGACGGCACTTTGGACAGCCAGTCCGCAGAGGCAGGTGGGGTGTAGCCGCGGAGGTGGTCGGCGGTGATCGTCAGGCGTGCGGGGCGTGGGTCGTGTGGGAGACGACCGAACGCAAAAGTCTGAGGCAAGACGTTGAGACTCTCAGGAGAATGGTGAACGGATCAACCTGGCGGGGTATGAGATTCGCGAGGTGAAGGGCGGTGACCGCGATCGCGGTTCGGGTCATGACCGGTCTGTGTTGGATCGCGCGGTCGACACCTTCGGATAGCAGTTCACCGGGTGGCGCGATCAGTTCTGCGCCGATCACAGCCGCTCCGACAGCGAGCCAGAGGTCACCGGATTTGATCCGGGCACGGAAGGTGCTCATCCCTCCTCCGAGTCGTCCTCGGGGACAAGCACGATGGGCTGCATCGGATTCTGAGAGATCGCCGACCAGAGAGCGGTGACCAGATCGGTGGCTGAGACTTGGACCGGTTCGGGTGTCTCGATGTGGAGTTCGAACCAGAGGAACTTCAGTCGAAATTTCATGGGAACTCCGTGCCAAGGGCAACTGCCTTGGTGAGCTTGTCCGGCGAGTAACCTGTCCAATGGTCTTCTCCCGCAACAACAACCGGTGCCTGCGAGTAGCCGAGACTGCGAATGTAATCGAGAGCGGCGTCGTCTTCAGTGACGTCGACCTTCCGGTATTCGGCACCGAGCGCGTCCAGCTTGCGAATGGTCGCCTTGCACGGCTGGCAGTCCGGACGGCTATAGACAGTGATCTCCGGCATCAGGCGTCGCCCAACGGCCTCCGCGATTGGATCGTCGATAATTGGAAGCCTCCGGGCGTTGCTGCTGGGTGTTGTTTGAGGCCCGCCGCGGCGCGGGGTAGCGGGCCGGCGCGGCGGGCTGGTCGCGGCGCCCATGGCTGCCTGCGACCCGCCACCTAGAGACCCTGCTACCCGTCGTGATGCGGGTGGCCCCTTGCCGAATGGGGCACGAGGGTGGTGGCGAAATCTGTTAAGCTTTTGGCTGAACGCCCCAGTGATAATTCGCCTCTGCGTTACGCAAGCGAACTCGCCTCTACTGCGCCTCTGTCAAAAAGGCACGCGAGATATGCGCACTGGGGCTTCGCCATTTCTTGCGGTAGGTGTTCTCTGGGCAGCACCGCCACTACCACTGCGTTACCTCGATGCACGAGGTCGCACTACGCGTATCGCGCAGTTAAGACTTGTTGCGCTGGTCGGAGAAGTCAGACCAGCTGACTGTGATCGAATTTATTTCGCCTGGGGCGCCGACGACGGCGATCGCGGTCTCAGGTTGATACACCAGCTCGGAGAGCGTCAATGACGACCGCTGTCCGTTCTCGTCCACTGTGAGGTGGACGTTCTCCCCACGATCAACGAAGGCATTGAGGATGTGCTTCGTGGCAGGGTGGTCGGTCGCCAGTTCGGTCCAGGATTCACCCTCGGCGAACGTGTGAATCAGGTTGAAATCCTTGTCCCACAAACGGCGAATCGCCTGGTGGGGCTTGATCTCGTGCCCGATCTTCACGACGCGGGCAAAGAGGGTAAGCGTCACCTTGACTGGCTCTTCTGCATTCACAGTGACGCCGTGCACGATCACTGGATCGTCGGCGGGCGCGAGTACGCGCTTGCCGTTGAGGCGGATCTCGTTCGGGACCACGATGCCGCCGGCACCGTCGCGGTTCGCGCGGGAGGTCTTCTCGATGATCTCGATGTCAACGCAATCGGGAATCTCGTTCACTTGCCGCCTTGCTTCCTATGTTGAGCCGAACCTGGGTAGTAATGGAAGACCTCGTAGAAGTACTCGGTCGCCAACCCGTTCGCCTTCTCGATCGACATGTATTGCAGGAGTTGCATTCTCAAGGTCCGCCACGGTGTGGGGCTGTCGGCCCACTTGGCGAGACCTGGACCCGCCAACCAGTACTCGTTGAGGTCCTTCGACGCACCAACCGTGCCAGGTCGTTGATCGACCACGACTCGTCGCCTCCTTCGCGGTTGAAACCACCTCGATGGATCTAGCTCAGCGCCAAGGGTTTTCGTCCTGAGCCTCGTCACACCTTCGCGGACTTGTGACCCATTGCGGCTACCCTGTGCACGTGGAAATCACAATGGACAGGTACCGCCAGCTCACAAAGCTCGCGACGACGCAGAGTGGGCAGCACTCCAATGAGGCACCCAGCGATGTCGTCTGTGCCGTCGCAGCTCTTGTTGGAGATCGAGACGTCGAGGCCAGCTACATCCGCTACACCCCAAACGGAAAGAGCACGGAGTGGTTCGGGCTGTGGATCATCGGCGGCGGCCTCGCTCACGTCAGCGTCACGTATCGGGAACAGCAATGGACCGCTATCCGCGAGCGTGATCAGAGCCTCGGACGATATAGCAAACCTACGCAGGTCTGCAGCTGGTACCGCTCGCTGGACTCCATCGACCGACTGACCTACGGCCAGGTCCAGGGGTACCCCACTGGAACTGAGGAATCCTTCAAACTCTCCGGCGACGTGACGCTTCACTTCCGCGATTCATCCACGCCGATCACACTTGGCTACGGTCCCGCCCACCAAGACAGCGCAGACGAGTTGCTTCTGAAGCTGCGCGACTGGGTCGGGCAGCAGCGCTGAGGTTGACCGGGTCCGTCTCGTACTCGTCGCGCCATCGGGCCAACGCCCACTTCTCGCGGCTCCGGCCGCCTCGGACGCAGCAGCCGCGCGAACACGACCAGCGCATCATGCCTGACATCCGGCTCCTGCTGGTGATGCGCGATATGCTCGCGGTACTGGCTGATCCGGGTCCAAGCAGCCGGGTAGGTCAGACGTCACACTCGCTCCAAGTCCCGGAGCAGATCCTGCCTGAAGCCGCTCCGACAGGGGCGGCTTCAGTGGTGTTCAGGGCGAATACATCTGAAAAAGGAAACCGCGGATCGCGTTTTGGATCCGGGACCACCGCGACCGTCCACCGCTGCCGAGGTACACAACGATCGACTGCGCGCGGTCGATCCGGAACTCTTGCGACCCCGGTTGCCCGTCGCGGTACACGACCCACGGACGATCGCGGCACTGGTCGAGATTCACCACGACCAAACACCGATCGGGGCTTCCATGTGCAACTCAAGGGTGCGGATCGGCTGGTGGCAGAACAGGCGGATGATGGCAGCGAAATCCATTGAGGCTCCTGGCGGGAGAAGGAAGGGTCAGACGCGAGGAGGCCAGTTCCAGTGGCCGGGCGTCGGTTCATCGGCACGCCGAACGACGGTCTTGAACGACGCGCCGTTGGGATAGAACACGCACAGGTCGACGTAATCCGCGCCGGTATGCGCGGGGCCTCCAACGCCAGTCACGAGGGCAGCGAGCGGTTCGGATAGATACTCGCCGCCCGGAGTGCCGTAGGACTGGTAATGGACGATTCGACCGACCGAAGGGGTCACTGGCTTCTCCTGGCTTGGAATAGGTTGCGCTACAACTGGATCGGATCACCGATCGTGGCTCCGTTGTCCTCGCGCTGCGCCCAGAAAAGCTCTGGGCTGCCGTTCTCGTCGAGGAACAGAATCCATCGAGAGCCGTCGCTGCGTTCGCCCTCAATGAGGCCGGACCAGTCACTGGTGATCGATGGGTGTGCGTACCGTTCGACGCGGATGTTCTTCATAGATGCTCCTGAAAAGTGTTGCCGGAACATCCATCCGGGCCAAAACTGTGTGTGAGGCCGAATTCCCGAGCGACCTCTACTCAGACCGAACCTACCCACCAGCAGGGCGTCCCAGCTCTCTGTTGACCGACTGGCTTCTACAGTCGTCTGGTCATATTGTTCGGGTGGCGGGATTCGAACCCACGTATCTCGCTCCCAAAGCGAGTGCCCTAGGCCAAGCTGGACGACACCCAAAGAAGCCCGCCGAAGTTTGGAAGCTTCCGCTCCAGCCTTGGCGGGCATAGTTGTTCGTGCAGCGTCAGCCGATCACAGCGGTCAGCACGGCGATAAGGACCTTGCCGGCCAGTTCAGCGACGCCGACCCAGTCGATGGCGGACGAGGCAGCAGACAGAGTAGACAGCATTACGGGACTCCTAGATCAGGGGAAGACCACTCGGGATCGAATGGGGCACAGTGCAACAGCGCACAGTGGCCTCGATGGGAATTGAACCCACGTGGCCCTGAGTGAAAGTCAGGGTGCCTTACCAACACAGCACGAGGTCATGAGTGCGTAAGGAGGGAGTCGAACCCTCAAACCCGAAGGCGCTGGAGCCTAAATCCAGTGCGTATCCCATTTTCGCCACTTACGCGCGGGTGCCCTTCCCGCGATTCGAACGCGGAACTACCGCCTTTTGAGAGCGGCTCCTCTACCCGTTGGGACAGAAGGGCTCGGTCCGGCTGGATGGAATCGAACCACCTGTGCCCGAAGGCGGGAGGTTTACAGCCTCCGTGCACACCATGTGCTCAACCGGTCGATGCGATGGCCGGATTCGAACCGGCGACCTAGAGTTTATGAGACTCCCGAGCTAACCGAACTGCTCCACATCGCAATGCGTGAGGATACCGGGATTTGAACCCGGGGTTTCAGGGTGGAAGCCTGACGTGTTAAGCCGCTAACACTACATCCCCATCATGGCTATTCGACCGGGCGCGCTCCGATCAGGTTGCCAACCTGGCATCGCATTTGCCGTCAGATGCCATGGCGGTTGCGGAATACAGAGAACTCGAATCCCAAGCCCGAAGGCTCAACACCGCTAGCAACGGGTTCCGGCTCCCTTACCGGTTTGTCTTCCTTACCCGGTCGCGCATAGATCGGACTTACACATTGCCGATGGCCTATCGCCTTACCGGTTGCGGAAAGCTGAGGAGTCGAACCCCCGGGACGCAATGCCCGCCTCCGGTTTTCAAGACCGGCTGGCCCCCACAGGCCGGAACCTTCCATCATCGTCGCCCTGCCTGGGCTTGCGATACAACAACGTTCGCAGAACCTGGGCAGCGCAGCAACTGAATTTCGAAGCGAGCGCCGGACGTTCATTCTCGTCCGGCGACACCGCCATGTAGTCGCCCATCGAGATGGACTGGTGAGCTTTGACCTCACTGCTCGGGGTGTCTAGGCCCCCGCAATAACGTGCGCGGCGTGGAGTGTATGCCACTGTTGCCCCGACGACTCTCTGTCGACGGACCGCACTTGCACGGACGGGAAGGATCGAACTTCCGACGCGCGGTTTTGGAGACCGCCGCTCTGCCACTGAGCTACGTCCATTCGCGGGTTCGGCTCACCAACCGTCCGGATGGCTGCCGAACCCGTCTCGCAGGCTACGAGCCTCGCCTGAGCGAGTGATCCCGTATCCCGCTTCCGGCCCCTCCGCGAAGAGGCCAGCAAAGCACGCGCGTTATCCCGGCGATCAACTCGGGCACCGCAATTGCGGCGGACTTGAGACGCGCCCCTCAAGCTCTTTCCAATGTCCTCAGGGGGAGGCCGAAGCCCAGCGTTACCCGAGGCGAAGTAGAGAGGTGGGGAGTTTCCTAGGCTCCGACCGGGGCACGGACCGTAAGGATAGGTACCCGGTGCTGCGACTTGCCCGCTGAGGCATCAGTTTCAGGCCGCTAAGCCCTCCCCTATCAGCCACTTGGCCGTCAGGTTCCCGACATCGCACACATTCGCGGCCCGACCACGCAGGTAGCCGCTCACTCTGTCACCACCAGCACAGCTAGCTAGGCCGTGCTTTGCTCCCCGCCCTGGAATCGAACCAGGTACATCCCGCGTTTGGGCGGGCGCTCTACCAATGAGCTAGCCGGGAACTTTGAAGTTGTTGCCGCAGAACACCCCTCAGCCGGGACGCCGACCGGATTTTGGATAGAACTCTGGCAAGACCTCACGGTAGCAGCCGATTTCTTGAAATCGCCCGCTGTTCATAACGAATTGATAACACTCAACCCGCGAGGGTTGAGACTCCCGTCTCACCGTCGCGAATCACAGCGTCGAGGTACCGATCGATCGTCTCGTACGTGAACCGGTCATGCCGAACCGTCTTGTTCTTCAAGATGATCGAACCGTTCTTCTCCTGACCAGACAGATCAGCCCAGTTCACGCCCTTCTCCAGCATCAGCATGTCGTGCAACTGCTGACGGTTCTTGCCGTGGCATTCCTTGTGGGAGAAGTGCGCTCGCGCCAACATCTGCAGGCTGTTCCGCTCCCAGTCCTGCTGCCGCCACACGAACATGTTCGGCACATCCTCACGCGGCACCACGAACGCCCGCGAATCGAACGCAGCCAGCCCCGAATGGTAGTGCATCTGCATGTTGAAATGCCCGGTGAACAGCGAGGCCGACAGGGACACAAGCTTGTTCAGCTCGTACCCGAACCAGCCCTTGGTGTCATGGGTCTCGAAGTCGGTGAGCAGGAACGTCGCCTCATCGGACTGCACGTAGCCGAGCTTGAAACCCTGCATCCCCCGCGCGGTTCCGACTGCGGCCATGACCATGGCGTCCATCAGCGTGTGGTCGAACGGCTTCTTCATGCCGCGGGTGAATGTGTGGAAGGCTCTACCGTCCACGCGGATGATCACACACGAACGCGGTGTGAGTTTCTGATTGTACGGCGCTTCGTACGCCTTCATCCGGTCACCAAGACTGGTCATGCCGCCTTCTCCAAATCCTCGACGCGCTCACGCAAGCGAGCGACCTCTGCTTCCGCTTCTTCGCGCAGCTGGTGCGGTGTCTTCCCGCTGGCACGCCGCACATTCAACACGAACCGCTCCCCCGTGTCGGGGTCGCGAACCCACATCTCCATTTCGAGGTAGTTCTTCGCGCTCGGGTTGTCCGCGAACATGCGGGTTGCCAGTAGCCCGACTTCCTGCTTGATCTCCTCGGGCGTCGCTACCGAGATGCCGTCACGAAGGCTCGTGAGCATCCCTTCGCGCTCGGTCTCCAGATGCGCCTTCGCGGCCTCGATCTTCTTGCGCGCACGCACATTCTTGTACCGGGCCGCTTCGGGGATCCGTATCCGCATCACCTCGGGCCCGTAACCGGCAGGCCCAGCGTTCGTTTCGACAACAGCGCCCGGGTAGGCGATGTCGATCACTTTGAACAGGGTCGCGAACACGTCCATCGGCAACGGCAAGCCGATGTCGACAGTCACGTAGTCATCGGTCATGCTGCGGCCACCAATCCGTGGCCAGCGAGCACGCCCGCAACGTCCGGCGCCGACCAGCTGGCTGGCTTGAGCACCTTCTCGCCTTCGTCACGGATCACTTTGCCGTCCACCAATTTCCGCATATTCGAGGCGTGGACTTCCTTCCACAGCGACTTCAACGGCAACTGCAGGGCCGCGGCGAGAGCGAGACTCGCGCTAATCAGGGTTGCGACATACGCTTCGGTCAACTCGATGTAGCGGTCGTCGACCATCTCGACCAGTCGCGCATAGAAGCGGGTGAAGTCGTCGGGGCGTGGCACTTGCGGCGTATCGACGTAGATGTCCCAGGTAGGCGTTCCAGGCACGTCGGTAAGCAGGCTGACTCGACCCAATTTGATTGGAATACAACCTATCCGCAATCCCAACCCTGCCGTCACGTAGATGACGTCGACGATGCCGTCCGCCGTCGCTACCATGTCCCGCGACTCAAGGCCGGAGCACAGTTCAGCGACCTCCTCGGCGATCAACCGCAGCGCGAGGTCGACGTCCTCGTCCGCCGGCCAGCCTGGCGTGTCGAGCATCGCGACGCCGAACGCCTTTCCGAATTCCGCGACATCTGTCCAGATCGTCATTCAGGCCGCCGCTTTCGTCGCTTCGAGGTCCGCGTACGTCATCGCGCGCAGGACACGTTCGTGCAGGGTGTTCAGGATCTCGCGCATCTCCGGCCAGTCGCCGCGATCGAATGCCAGCTGCAGCTGTGTGCCGAGCGCGCCGATCTCGTGCTGGACGACAGCGATGTCGGTAGCGGTCGGGTGCTTCCAGAGGCGATGCGCCTCCAGACGGCCAGCGTCGACCACCGCACCCAGAGACAGGACCTGGTTGCACTCAGTGCATTTCGCCATCAGATGACCTGTGTGATGGTTGCTGCGGCGGGCTCGGTGAGCTCGGCGACAATCTCGCGCAGGACCGCTTGCTCTTCCTCACCGAGTGTCAGTGCGGTTGCCGACCAGTCGATCGGGGCTTCAGCAAGCCTGGTGGCGAGTTCGCGGATAGGGCCGGGAAGTTGGATGGATCGTCCAGATGGGACGTGGACGATGGTCATCTTCCCAGTGAATACGGGTTTATCGCCGCCGTTGACCTTCCCGACTTCGGGAGTGATTGCGAGATAGTCGCCGAACATTTCGCCGACGACTTCTAAATATCCGAAGTCCGCTGTAGCGACAGAAACAGTTGTGAGAGTCATTGCGGATTGATCTCCTTGCACTTCGTCATCAGGCCGCCTTGGTCTCGGCATCACGAATGATGCGTTCGTAGTAGGAATCTGCGATGCGGTCCAGGTCAGGCATCAGGTCCTTGTGGTAGTACACGTAGGAATTGGCCCGGGAGCATGCCAAACACGCACGGTGGGAGCCTCCCCTGCGTTCTGCGAACCTCATTGCCGAGGGAACCAGATTGGGTTCTTCCAGGGGATGGTTGCGGGGACAAGCAGCCTTCCGCGCGTGTGGATGGGTGCCATGCAGCACTTGATCAGAGATGTTCTCGGCCTGTGTGCCCCATGTCAGGTTGGCCGCCCGATTGTTCCGCGGATTCCCATCCAAGTGTCGAGCAACCTTGCCATCGGGACGAGGGCCATGGAACGCCGCGCAGACCAAGAGGTGCACGTTCCGCTTGAGTGCTCGCCCGCTGTGCTGCAGGGAGACAGCGAGATAGCCGCCGATCATGATGGCTGGCTTCAGAATCTGCCCACGATATGGACGGCGCCTGCCATCACGAAAGATCACGGTCCTGTCGCAGGACCGCACCTGCCCTTCGCTCGAGACCTCGTAAAGGTGTTCCCATCCAACGACCGGCCGCCACTCCTCAGTCACGCTGCTGCCCTTACGGCTTCGAGGTCGACCACGGCGGCGTAGTTCGCGTTTACAGGAGAATCGACATTCACGCTACACAGAATACAGTGCAGTGGATTGCACTGTCGAGGTGAAATCTCCCCCGAGGGCAATGCTTCGGCCTAGGATTCCTACAACTCGAACGCCACGGGGGGAAGCCATGGACGACCTGCCGAATGACCGAGCGGACCAGCCGCTCCCGGCACAGGAGCCTCGACATGCGGTGATCGTTGGGAGCTCCGGCTATCAGGTCAACTACTTTCGCGGCCCCGGCTTCCTATCGTCGCTGGCAGCCCTGCTCCGGCGGCCCAAACCTCCCGTAGATGCTGCGGCACAGAAGCTTCAGTTCTCTTTCCGCTTTCTGAATCACTCACTGTGGCAGTCGACCATCACGTTCGCGCTGAGCATGATCATCACCACAGCGGGCGCGGTCATCTTGCTTCTCGGGGCATCGATGGCGTTGAGGCACGTTGGTGAGCAACGTGTCAATTACACGGGTGTCGTCACGGGCCTCTCCGGAGTGATCATAACCACCTGCGGCGGCGCCTTCTCCGTTCAAGCGAACAAGGCTCGCCAACATGCGAAGGAACAAGTCAAACAGGTCCACGAGGACCTGAAAGAGGACCTGGCCTACGACAGGCAGCAGAGGGAGCAAGCGCGCGAGCAAGAGAAGAAGGACCAAGCGAATGACCGTGCGGCCGTCAAGATCGACAAGATCAAGGACGATGATCTGCGGGATCGATTGCTTGCAATCAGCGCGCTCAACGAGCTCGGATTGACCCCCAACCCTGTCGACCTGACGAAGCATCTGCCGATGAAACAAGTAGAGTCAGAACGTCTTCCAGACGATGGGCAAATCACATCGTAGGAGGTTCGACCTCACGCTGCGCCTCAACTGGAGACTCCTGCGGACTCGTGCGGGCAGCTTTGTAGAGCTGCCACGTCAGCCATCTCATCGGCGCTACGACCTGGGTGCCGTTGCCAAGTTCGACCACCATCACGGCACCGATGTGGCCACGGAAAACGGCCAGGAAACTCCGCAGACGAATCACACTGCGAAAGAAAAAGATAAAGGCAACAATACCTCCCTTTTTCATTTCTTCAAGCGTCTCTCGCAGAGGTCCTAGCGCATCGGATTTGGCACGCTTGAGCGCATTTCGGATCTCGAGTTTCCAAGTCTCTTGATGTCCCGCGGCCAGCGTCGACCGAAGTTCCGGCCCGGAGTATCGATCTTCATCTGTAAAGACCAAGGCAGGTATCACGGCGGGGTTCATCGGGGGCACCAGGAAGCACAGTCGGATTCCGACGACCTGCACAGGGGCTAGGCCCGCGTTTCGAACGATGACCGTCGCTTCGGCCCTGCCATCTTCGTAGCGCTGGCGTCTCGGAATCGACGCGGAGACCCGCACCCGCGGCCCTGCCCTCAGGTAGGTAGCCGAGGCAACGAAGAGAGCCAGCAACGAAACGGCCGGCGATGCGTAGCTAAGCCAAACTGGCGCACTCTGCATCCAAGAGATGCTAGCCGAGTGTGAACAACACTGCGCCAGCAGGGATCTCGCTCATAACGTGCCGACCAGTCAGTCACGGTCGTCCTGTTCATCCTTGTCGCCGCCGAGCAGCAGGTGGACGATGCGGCGCACGTCATCGGGTTCCCAAACCAGGTAGCGGGTGTCGGGGTCGTAGTAGCCCTCGCGGTCTACGTCCAGGTCGACGGGGTAGGAGACCCCGGTCGTATCCATAGCGCGCTCACGTTCGAAGAGCTCCTCCGAGCTGCGGGCGTCAGGTGTGTCGGTGCTGCGATAGTAGAAGTCGTCGATATATCCGCAAGGTCCAGCGAAGATGTCGAGCGATTGCGGCCAGCCGCTTCCTCTGCCGGGGCAGGCCTTGAACGGCGTGCCTTTCGGCATCGTCATCAGCTCAGCCTTGCTGACGATCTTCACTGGTTCCTCCAGAGGCCATTGGCTCGACGAGCGGGACAAGGCGCAGAACGTCCTGTCCGAACTCGCCGATGTGCGGCAGGCCGGGCTTGGATTCGTTGTTGGTGACGGCGATGTCGTACTTGGCGACCAGATCCCAGATGCCGTCCCAGAACACATCGTTCGGCTTCCAGTTCACGCCGCCTCCAGGGCGAGGTCACGGACCAGGCCGTCTGCAATGTCCATCGCGCGCGCCCACGTACCCACGAACGCGTACTCGTGCGTACGCCCGTCCGGCAACGTGAGCAGGACCGCCCAACCTTGTGTGTGCCCGTAGATGCCGCGCACCGAACGGACTTGGACACGACTCACTCCTCGCCCCACACGCTGCGCGGGTTCGCCAACACTGCGAGGGCTTTTGTCATCGAGATCGTCGAGTCCTGGGATTGGGCGTTTGGCGCCGGCGAGTTAGTGAGCGTAATGCTCCATTTGCGACCTGTGGTGATCGCGAGGAACAACAGCCGTTCCATGGTGGGTTCGTCGTGGTAGCGGCGCAGGTAGTCGGGGGTGTCTACGACTTGGCCGTGCCGCAACAGAATGTAGTGGCCGCCGGAAATCCATTCCCAGCGGCCCGCTTTCAGCCCGTCGTCGATGGCTGAGGCCAGCTGGGCTTGCTTCGGGGTGAGTTTGACGTCTTCACGAACAGTGATCACGCGGGCTCCTCGCCAGATTTGAATTGCGGGACAGCGCGAATCGGTTCTCGCGGATCACCAGATCGCCGGCTTCCCATTCGGCGTCAAATCGAACCTGCTACCTGCTTGCATGGTGTAGCGGCCAGAAGGTTCGGTCTCGACTGTCATGAGCGGCTTACCAGCTGACCACATGCTCACGGCGTAAATCTTGACCGTTGGGGTCTGATGGACCTCCTTGTATCGCCGCCGGAGTTGCCACCATCGGCGCGCAATGGGAACACGGCGGGGTGGCACGGGATCGAGGATCGGAAAATGCCACACAACCGTCCCGCCTTCCGAGAATCGGTATGTCCGAGGCAGTCCAGTGCCGAAGAGCAGATTTTGGTCGAGACCTGGGCCGGGTTCGCCGTGGTGGAGTTTGAATACGACCTCATCGCCGACCTTCTTGTCCAGGTAGCACTGGAGGTCTTGTCGGATTCGTCCGGAGAACGTCATGCTCCCCTCGCTCCGGATTGCCGACGCTTGATGAGCCCATAGATGTTCGCCCCGCCGTAGGTGAAGGCGGACAGCAGGAACCACCATTGCCGCGTGGCGATGGCGTACGCGATCCAGAGCGCTTGGACTGCGAGCCCGATACACGGGCCTACCAGCGATTGCGAGCGGTAGACGAGGATGAGTCCAGTCACGCCGATCGTCGTCAGCGCGAAGGACCACCAGAGTGAGATCACGCTGCTACCTCGCTGGCCATCAGCCACGGCCAGGCTCCGTCGTGTCCGGCTTCGAGTAGCGGAATCAGCTTGAAGCTCGCGTCGCTGAGGCCGCCGATCGTGTGCCGGTACGGGCCGCTCGCCGCATGCCCTGCCTTGTAGCCCGCGAGGTTCCACGTGTACAGCGGTGTCTTCTCGGGCAGCGCGCGGCCCACGTTGCCAGTCGCGTGCGTCTGCTCATCGGTCAGGATAATGACGCGGTCGTGGCCTTTAAAGTGCGCGCGCAGAGCACCAGCGGTGTCGGTGCCGCCGCCGAGGAAGTAGCCGCCGGCCTTCCACCGCTCGACAGCCTTGAGCAGTGATTCGCCGTCCTTCGTGGGAAAGGTCTTCGACAGCGGAATGTCGTAGTACCCGTATCCCTTCGGGCCGGGCGCGTACCCGCGGAACGCGGCCGAGTAGGACACGACGTCAGCGTTTGCGGCGCGGCGCGCGACAGCGAGACCGAATACGGTTGCCGCGTCCCACCGCTGGAGAGTGCCGTCCTTCGAGAACGTCTCGTCCATCGAGCCGCTGGTGTCGATCATGATCAACGTACGGCCGTGCAAGGCAGAGATGTTCGCAAGCGACGCATCGAGCGCCTGCTCCAGCGCCCACGCCCACCGCAACGACGGCGCCGCGTTATAGGCCGACAAATAGCGCATAGGCAACTGACGGCTCTTCGCAACCTCGGCCGGGTCGGCAAGCTTGGCTGCTACCGCAGCGGCGAGCGCGTTTGACACCTTCGCTTCGTCGAAGTTCCGGAGGTTACGTAGGAGGGCCATGTAGCCCATCGACGGGATGATCGCCTCCCACCGCTTCGCCGTCCACGCGCCACCGAGCAGTGACGGCAGCGCCTCCCACGTCATGCCCGCCGCGTTGAGAGCATCAGCCGCGCTGCCGTGGAGGTCGTGGACACCGAACAGGAACTCCTCAGCCCGCTTCGGGCCCAACGCGCGCAGGGCAGCGTTGTCGCGCACCATCAGCAGCGACGCGGGGATATCTTTGGCGCGGTTGTGGCGGCGGTCGAGGGCATGCTCGTACAGATCGCCCTGCTGCTTGTCGTTCGAGAACGGGTGGACGAGGTCGATGACATCGGCGAATCGCCAACCGTGGCTAGCAGTGTCGTACTTCAGCATCGCGTACTCGCTGTACAGGCGCTGCACCGCATCGGCCACACCGCGGATCACAGGTTTGGGAAGTCGGCGCCCGTAGTTCGAGGTCCAGTACGCGAGCATCTCCCCCGGTTCGTCGGCACGCTGCAGCACAGACCGGATGACTTCCCGGTTGCCGCCGTGGATTCCGGCGTCGATGCGCGCTTTCACGTACTCGGCCGCTCCGACCAGAGATGCCGAGCGCAGGTTCGCTTCAGGACCTCGCAGCCACCACAGCAGTCCGCGCGTCCATTCGCCATCCTTGACGGCCATCTTGCGGATCAGGGCGCGGTAGCGGTCATCTCGCGTGAGCGCGTCTTCGTAGGTGGTCGCCTCGCCCACCATGTTCGACACCGCGAGCAAGTACAGCTCAGAGCGGTTGTCTCGGCGGGCGCCTTCGCCGCCTTCATGGGTGGTGATCGGCTTTTTGCCGGCCTTCGTCTTGATCGGGCCGACTGCGGTATTCGCTGCGCGCACGCGGGTGGTGTTGTATTTCGACACGAAAATGCCTCCCAACGGTTCCTGGCTTGTGTTGGGAGGCAGTCAGATTAGGGTGCTGACATCAAGTTGAGGTAGGTATTTGCGGGTTCGAACCGCGGCTCCCAGTTGTAGCTGGGAGTTTCATCCAAAGAAGTAACCCACGTCTTCGGACCAGCACCCGTTCTGAAGTTCTCCCGGATCGTCCCGGGTTGCCTTGGGAGGCATCACAGGAGGCGCTGACATCAAGGGCGAAGTAGGTGACGTTTACGGTGCTCTGCCATTGAGCTACACCCGACCGTGTCGTGTGACGGGATTCGAACCCGCAACCACCGGCTCCCAATGCGAAGTAACCCACTTCTATCGGACCAGCGCCCTGTGAAGTTGTATCCCGAGGTCAGGTCGTGGACGGCGGGTTTCATTGGAAGTGAAGTATCCGTCCGCTTTCGCACCGGGATTCGATGCTTAGTGCACTCTACACTACTAGATGCAATGCATGCAACTCGCGCGTGTCTACTCCAACACACCCTCAGGCAGACCGGCGCCAATCAGCTCGGCGAGCATCTGGAAATGCTCAGGCGCCCACGTGGTTTCGCATGCGATGCAGCGCGCCGAAGACCGGTCAGCCTGCAACACATACCGCCGCACCTGCTCCCCCGACCCGTCGTCAGCATGGATCATCGTCTCGCCACACGCTGGGCAGGCCGCCCGCAGTTCCCACATGTGCGTCACCTCGGTCGGCAGCAGCACGCGGGCACGCTCCACCCACGCCAGGACCTCACGCTCCATCCGCCGCAACTCCCCCACGTCTTGCGGCCGCCACTTGTAGTCGACAAGCGCATACAGCCGACGCGCGGTGAGCGGGAGAGACGCTGGCTCGGCGGGGATTTCGGGCCACCACACTGCTACGCGTTGATCGATCCGGATGACGAGCGAGATCGCGTCCGTCCAGCCGGGCGCGGTCGATGCCGGAGCGGGCCGGATGAACGTGTCCTCGATCCGTTCGCCGTGTCGGGCTTCGAGGAGTTCGGTGTAGAGGCTGCCGCGGACGATGCGCTCCGGGCCGTGGTCACGTTCGACGGTGTCGGGGCGCAGTCCGATGAGCGCGTGCACAGCATCAGCGAGAGCGGCCTGGGCGCCGGCGAGTAGTTCGCTTGTCGCTTCGGTCATCCGTGGAGGTACACCTCTCGCGCCTTCAGGACGCGCATCACGTGTCGTGCGTCTTCGAGCGCGTTGTGTTGGCCTTCGGTCTGCTCGGGCGGCACAAACTCGGGTGTGAGTTCGAGTGCCTGCTGAAGGTCGTGGGTCCACATCGGTATGCCAGCGGGAAGGTGGATCATGGATCCCCAGAGTTGGCAGAGGGCGACGTGGTCGTAGGCCGAATGGTCGGCCCACAGTTCAGGTTGCGCTGAGCCGGTCAGGAATTCGCGCACCTCGTTTGCAATCACCCACTTGGGTTTCACGAGGGTCGACGTCTTGTCGATGGCGAAGGACCACCGGAAGCCTGTAAGCGTGGAGGGCTTAAGAGGCTGGCCGCCGATCAGCGGCAGCGTGGATACGACGTGACTGCAGAGCCAGTTATCGTTGCGGATGGCGTCCCAGGGTGCCTCCGAGTTGACCGCGTAGTATTCGCGCCCATCCTGGCCGACGATGCCGATGGAGATCAGCTCGATCGTCTTGCCGTTCTCAACGAATTCGGTGTCGTAGGCGTAAATCGTGCGGTCAGCGTGCAATGTGTGCCTCTCTCCGTGTCTTCTCGATCTTGGCGGCGATCTTGGCAACTTCGTCAACGGACGCGTTCAGCGAGATCGACGGCGTGGCGATGCTTTTCGGTGCGTTCCGCGCTCGGTCAGCGCGTCGGAGGTAGTAGACCGTGAGTCCGCTGCACGCCAGGATCGCGATGGCCAACAGTAATGTCACGATGTCGACGAAGCTCATTCTGCGCTCCCTGGGTTGTCGCCGAATCCGAGGTCGGCGGGTGTGATCGGCCGGTTGAAGTGCTGCAACGCATGAACGTTCATGAGGGCGCGAATGTCGGAATCGACGAGTGGCGGCCCTGACCACATTTCGCATCCGTGGGAAACACAGTGGATGTGCTGCATCTGGGAGCGGCTACGCATCGTCGATTCCTTCACCGCCGGCGGTGAGCCAGCGAAGGAGCGCCGGCGCGCCCAGAAGCCACGCCACCACCACCGCGAGGGCGCAGCTAATTGCAATCCGGTTCATCAGGTTCGTCCTCCGAGTCGTAGTCATCGGAGAAGACCGCCGTGGTGCGTTTCAGGTTGCAGAACAGGTCGGGACGCTGTTCACCGAAGTCGCTGCTTTCGCTGTTCAACTTCAATTTGCCGACTCCTTGCCGATGTTGATCAGAGGCTATCGGCGGGGTCAAACCAGAAAGCGCGACAACGCAATAACGTTGCCGCGCTTTGAGTTGCTGAACTATCCGTACGAGCAATTCATGTGCCAGGCAGGTCCACCGTCGGGAACCTGCAGTTCAAGAACCTCGATGAACCGCGCGAGATGCTCCGACCACTCTGGCGCTAACTCCAGCGGCGCCAGCTGGATCGATCCCCAATCGCTGACGCGCTGCACGGATGCTTTCACGCGTACCGCCCACGTCGGGTCACCTTCGGAGTAGCCGTACTGATCCAGCTCGACGGGCACGCTCGCAAGCAACGCAGCACGGTGATTCCGATTAGCGGCGTAGACCTGGTATGCCTCCGAGTTCTGTTCATACTCGGTGACGAAAACTCGCCAGTCGATGAATGAGAGGTCTTGGTGGTCCGATCGTGCTGGATAGTCGTCAGGCAGCTCCGCATGTTCCCAGCCCAGACGGCGCGCGAGTTCGTCTTTCCAGTCCCCTGATTCCTGCCACCATCGGGGCGCGAGGGACTCCCACGTGTCGTGGTCTGTCATGTCGCCGAGGTCGTAACCCCAATACAGGTCAGCGCTCGGGCTGTGGCCCATTTCGATTCTCCTAGCCTTGATCGGTCACACTGAAAGTTCTTCTGGCCCGCCGCGTTTGGATGCGCGTTGAATCAGCGCGATCCTTTCGTCCCAACCGTCCGGCTTCGAGAAGAACGATGGGTCGCAGGCGTACAGCACGATGTCGCTGCTGATCGGCACTACTGGGGACTGCCGCTTCGCCTGCTCCGCCAAGCACAGGTCTTCGATCAGTTTCAGGCGACGGGCGCTCTCCAGTGCTTCCGCCTGCCAGCCGCGGCGGGACCTCCACACGTGGTCGAGCAGACGGGACTGTGCCACGCGCTTGTCTCGATTGGTGTCTCGGCGCCGCCGAATCACCCCCAGCTCGGACTCGCTGCCGAGCGCACGGGACTGCCACAAGCGGCGAGACCTCCACAGGCGCACTACCGCTCGATTCGCGCGCATACGGGCATGGCGTTCGCCGAACAGGACGGCCTTGAACAAGCGGGCCTGATACGGAGTGACGTCATCCATTGGATCCCCCCAAGAGGTTGTTGGTCTCCCACCACTGCTGGTAGGTGTCGGTCAGCCACCGATTGATGGCCGCGCGGTCGGGGTGCTCGGGAAGGTCCGCGTGCACGGCGAGGTGATTGAGCTCTGCGAGCAGATGGGCGGCGCGGTCGAGCGCCTCGTCCTTGGTGTGTTCGCCGCGGCGCAGCTCTTGAAGCCAGGTGCGGTCAGGCTCCGGGATGGGCAGGGTGATGCGGCCGGTGGTCAGCAACTCCACGCCCTGGAGACCAAGCCGGACCATGTGGTAGGCGAATTTTGAATCGAATCCGTACTGTTCGACCAGCTCTGGCCGGTTGGTGTGCTTCTTCGACTTGACGCCGAGCAGCTGGTCACGCTGGCTGACGAGATAACCGGCGAACCGGTGCGCTACTTCCCGTGACAGCCACATATGCCGGCGGGATTGAAGGTCGGCGCCGATGTCGCTGTCGATGACGATCTCCTGCTCCGGGATGAAGGCCAGCAGCAAAACGGTCGGGTTGCCCTGTGCAGCCAGGGCCGACCACTTCCGCAGGCTGTACACGGTGAGGTCGAGGTCGCCGGCGCCGGACCGTACGCCTTCGGGCTGGCTGCGGTAGATGTACTGCTCGAACAGCGCCTGGCCGTTCGTGGTGACCGGGATGGTCATGCTGGGTGGCTCGATGCAGACGCCCATCTCGTCGCGGTCGTCGCCGCCGGTGGTGACGCCGTGCAGCCCGGATCCGACCTGGCCGAGGAGCACTGTGTTGTGCGCCGCGGTGAGCGCGTTGCGGGGGCTGCTGTGGGGGTTGCTGCTGGTCGGGTCGACGGGCCACAGGTAGTTGTTGGCGATCTCGTCGGCCATGCTGTGGTTGTCGTAGTAGTCGCGGATCGCGGCGAATTCGCTTGTGCTGTGCGGGTTCATTCCTTGACCTTTCGGGTGACGACGCGGATGTTGTCGCCTTCGCAGGAGTAGCGGCCGCGGTACAGCCAGCCCTCTTCGACCATGGCGGGTGTGAGGGTTTCGTCGAGGTCGCCGTGCCGGCCGTACTTGCGGGCCTTTTCACGCGCATATGCAACGGCTTGGTCAGCGTCGAGGAACACGTCGATATCGGTGTCGAAATTCCGGTCTTCCCAGATGACGACTGCCACCTTCAACAGGTCAGCCATTGGTTTCGCTCACTTCTTCTCTTTGATTCGGTTGGGGTGCTTGCGTTTTCCGGTCCGCGGTTTCAGGGGTCCGGATATACGGGCCAGGTCTGATTCGGCGTTGAAGACCGGGAAGCTCGGACTGGAGGGCACAGACAGGACTTGCCCTGTGGCTGGCCATCTGAGGCGGTGGTGGCCTTTTCCTGAGCGTCCGACGTATTCCCAGCCGATCTTCTTGGCGCGGCGGACGAGGTCCCACGCTTCCTTCTGGCTGGTCATGCAGCGTCCTCGACTTCGTTGATGCTGCCGAAACCCCACTCGATGAAGTCGTCAATGTCGAAGCCTGCGAACTTCGCGATCGACACCGTCAGCGCGGCCAGGCAGGTCAGAGTCGCTACCGGCCGGGCGTTCTCCGCGATAACACGTGCACCGGATTCGTCACTGTCCCGCGCGGCGCGAAGGAGGGCGAATGTGTCACGGACGGCGTCCTTTTCGACTTCGGTCAGGTTCTTGCGGGCTTCGCGGTGTTCAGCTTCGTAGTCATGATTGTCAGGCGGCACGTTTGATGCCTTCCAGGAGCGACAGCTTGTCCAGCGCAGCGAGGTTCGCGGCGGGCATCGGGTCGTCGATTGGTGCGCCGATGATGCGGTGTCCGATCGCCATCAGGATCACGGCGTCGGCCTCGTCGTTGGTGTTGATGTCGATGTGCGGGTAGCGGCGCACCGCGGCAGCGAGCACGGCGTCTTTGCCTGCGTTGCCTTTACCGGTCGCGTATTTGGCGCGGATGGTTGGTTCGACTGGCAGCACGGTGCGGGTGGTGCCGGCGAGGAGGTCGTACATCATCCACCACAGTCCGGACCGGTCGTGCTGGGATCCGGCGACCGATCCGTAGGAGGGCGCTTCAATAACTACGAGTGCGCTTTCCGGGATGACGGGCAGGATGCGGTAGGCGATGGCGCCGAGCCGCTTGTATCGCGTCGCCCATGAATCGCGCTTTTTGCCGGTGGATTCGATGACTGCGCACCACGGCGCCAGTCCGGGTGTGGAGACAGCGATGCCGGTAGCGGTGAGCGATAGGTCGAGTCCGATCACGGTGTCGTAGCTGGTCATAGTTGCTGCCATTTCACGAAGTCGTTGAAGGTGTGGAACTCGCGCCGGCACTTGGGGCACGTGACGGTGTTGCCTGCGGCTTTCCGTTCGAACTCGGCCTGCACGAGTTGGAGGCATGCGGCGCAGGTGAAGTTCTCTGAGCAGTTGTGCCAGTTCGCCCAGTAGTCGGCTTTCGGTGCCGGACCGCACGGCCCGAAGAGGTGGACCAGGCTGCCGCACAACGGGTCTGGCAGCTCGGGTAGCGCGGTCACAGCGGCACCACCCGCGTGTACAACTCGGTGAACGAGCGCACCAAGCCGTCGCAGTAGTTGCATCGCGTGTCCATGCCGTTACGCAGCTCGTCCTCCAGATAGTTCTGCACCGACTGGACACAGCCCGCGCACAGCAGATGTTCCGAGCAGCCGTTGTGAACATCCACCCAATAGTCGGCGGGCGGCGGCACGCCATCGTGGGCTGGGCTGTCGCACCCCATTTCGTGGTCGAGGTGTTCGATGCTGTCGATATCGGGCGCGATTTGCGTGGCCATCAGGCGGCTCTCCTTTCATTCGTCGGCTGCTTCGAGGTGTGCCAGTGCTTCCCGCTCGGGCACTCGTAGGCGCGGACCGGGCGGTGGCCGGCACCGGGTTTGGCCCAGAAATGTCGGATCGCGTTTTCGGCGTGGATCCGGCTGGGGTAGTGGGTTTTATGCGGTGTGGGGCATTCGGGTCGGCCGGAGTTGATGACGTGGAGGTAGAGGGTGGCGGCGGCTTTGCCACGGTCGCTGTGGCTTTCGTGGTGCCCGCACAGGCAGTAGGCGATGTAGTTGCCGCCTGCTGGCCGGACTTCGGTGAGGCGGTGAGCGTCAGTCATTCGACACCTTCTGGCACCTCCCACAGCGATCCGTCCTCGTGCCGCCATTGCGCGCGCCAGCCAGCGATCAGCCGGACCTGCTCGGCCGTGCCTGGCTCGTACTCCTCGAAATCGATGGGGCCGATGCCTTCTTCGTACGAATGCAGTTGCCAGAGTCCGAGGATTTTCGTCGCGGCCGTGCAGTGCTGGCACTCTTTCCACGTCCAGACGTCCCCACCGTCCCTGCCGAACTGGCGGTGATAGACCTCGCCTGGGTCGATGCGGCGGGCGCACATCATGCACTGATGGGCCTTGCGCGCTCGCGGGCGGTGGTGGGAAACCAACTCAGGCATCAGGCGCTCGCCTCCCACGTCACGACGCCCAGCCGGTACTCGTGCCTGCTATTGCGACGGCACAGAGCGAGCTCGCGCTGAGCCTTCTTCTTGTTGGTGAAGACGAGGGTGTAGGCGGCCTCCCACTCGTTCTTCGTTTCGAGACCCCGAACCAGCACGATGTACCCGTGCATGGTTTTCGTCGCAGTGCTCATCGGTCACTCACCCGCCGATACGGCTCCACCTTCGGCTGAACGCCTTTCGCCAAGCACATGGGGCACACGTCGCCGAACTTCTCGGCGATGAACCAGCCGCGGTCCATGAACCAGTCAAGCGGTGGTTCTTTCGGGAATGCCTCGCTCGTTGTGGGGCAGCCGATTTCGTCGCACAACATCACCCACTGGCGGTTCGTGTTGTGAGTGCGCGTCATCGGTTCGTCACCTCTGACGCGTCGAGTTCGGTACGGATGGATTCGCCGATGGCACGCCAGCCGACGCATCCCCACATGCCAGCCACGACGGGACCGACCATGCTCGCGAGAGGTTCAGCCACGGCCGCTCACCTCCGGCTCAGCGTTGGCGATCTTCAGCAGCACGTCGGCGTGGCAGGGCTGATCGAGCGGGCACCAGCAGACGAGGTCGCGGCCGGCCAGCTCGGTGCGGACGTCCTCGATCGTGACGGGCTGGCCGCGGTGCTCGAGGCGGATCCATCGGGCGTCGCGCAGGTGCACGGCGTCGCGTGTGAGGACCTCTCGGTACAAGGCAACCGCCTCGGCGCGAGTCAGATTGCGGATCTCGCAACGGGTGACGCGGTCGCCGCCGTGGAAGTAGTCGTGACGCATCCCCGCTGCGGAGATCCGGTCTTCGTACTCCCAGTCGGCACCGGTGACCGCACCGGGCACGCACGCGAGCCCGTTCGAGCCGCCGAGCGTGAATGGGTTGCCCCATTTCGTCGGGCGACCGACGTACACAGCCCCTTCGGGTGAGCGCCATCCAGCGGTGCGTTTGCGTTGGATGCGTTCAGGCATGGTCGTTCACCTCCGGCTGCCACAGCACGGTCCACTGGTCGGCCGGCAAATGCATGACGCACTCCGACCAACGCGTCACAAAGCCAAGGAAATGGACCTTGGTGTTGTGACCGAGCCATTCACCGTCGCCTCCGTGGTCCACAGAGGCGACGTCGCCATCTGCGGACCGGAGGAGAGTGCCGGTCGGCATCGCCTCGATCTCGGTGGTGTCAATGACGCGGGCGGGTGGACGCCACCCCTCCAGATTTGCCAGCGCGTTCTTCGTCGCTCGTCCACGCCGGAGGATCGCGTCCTCATCAACCGGCTCGGTGCCGCGCCCCGGACCGACCCAGCCATCCAGGCCCGCGGCGTTGCCGTCATCCCAGGCGTCTTCGAGAAGAGCCCGGATCGTGTTGTCAGGCACGGTTGTTCACCTCCCGCAGCCCGTAGACGCGGCGATCGACGGCGGAACTGTCAATCTTTCGCAGCTCGGCGGCCTCTCCCTCGGCGCTCTCAAGGGTCGGGTGCACGTCTTCGATCAACGGGGGAAGGTTGGCACCCGGGTATACCGCGACTGCGTACCCGATCGGCTTTTGCCGCGCCTCCAGCTCGGCGATGCGCGCGCGGGCCTTGGCGAGATCTGCCCCCAGCTCGGCGACGCGTTCCCACACCACCTGCCAGTCACCGTCACCGGTCTCGTCGATGATGTCGTGCAAACCGGTAGCGTCCAGGGCAGCCCGGCACTGGCGCTCGATGATGACGCCCAGCGTCTTGCAGGCGCGACGGAACTGCGCAACCTGCTCCTGCACCTGCCGCCGCGACTTCCACACCGCGCCGAGCGCAGACATGGCCGCCTCGAAATCGGTTCCTTCGTCACGCATCGGTGTTCTCCTCGATGAGATCGGCGAGCGCGCGCAGGGTCGGCGGCGTGAGCCCCCACGGCGCGAACAGCGCGGGCTGGAATCCACCGTCGATGACTCGCCCTGCCTCGACGCCGCGCATATCGGCTGGTGCGTTCGGGTGGTCGAGCAGCACCACGATGTCGCCGTCCCGTTCGGTGAGAGTCACGATCGATCCGGTGTCGGTGGTGATAGTGCGGTCAGGCATGGTCGGCCTCCTCTACGGGTGCGCTGGGAGTCCAGTTCCGCAGCGCGTTGGCGAGCTGATCGATCTTGGTGAGCTGGAACCCGGACCAGTGCATGTCGCCCGCGACGATGACGGGCAGGGACTGATAGCCCAGGTTCCGCACACGTTCAGCAGCGTTCGCGTCGCTGCTCACATCACGTTTCACGAACGGGATCCCCCGAGCCACAAGCGCTTTCGAGGTAGCGACACACTGGCCGCAGCCCGGCTTGCTGTACAGCACTACGTTCGGGGCGTCGACATGAATGCCCGGATGGTCGCCGGTCATCGTGGAATCTCCTGGAGGGCAAGCGCTTCGGCGAAGCGCGGCGGCGGGTTGGTGACTCCGAGATCGGCGAGCATGCGCGCGGCGTCACGAAGCGCGCCCCGGTAGATGTCATGGTCGCGGGAGTACCGCTGCTGCTTGGCCGCGATGGCGGTGTAATGCTGCTGGGTGTCGTTGTGCAGCTGCTGGAGTTCGGCGCGGGCGGTGTCGCGCTCGTCGGACACCTGCTGGTGCTGGGCGTCCCAGATGACCTGGCTTTGGTGCATGGTCTGCCGCAGGTTGCCGAGTGCGGTACGGGCGGTGAGCAGTTCGTCGGCCATGGACCGCTCGTTGGCGTTGGCGCACACGTTCGCGTCGTCGCGGAGCTGGCGCAGGCGGTCGTCGGTCAACGGCTCGGGTACGGGCAGAGGGTTGTGGTTACTCGCCATCGGTGGCCTCCTTGGTCGCTTCCTCGTCCAGCTCCCAATCGCCGGCCATCTCGAACTCGTGGGCGCACTGGTTGCACAGGCTGGGGGGCAGTCGGTCCCACGCGGCGTCCTCGCCTGCCTCTCGAGATTCGGCTTCGACGGTGACAACGTGGCTGGCGTACTGCTTAAAGACGTAGGTGAATTCAGGCATCGGGTTCGCCGCCCTGGTAGCGGTCCAGCACGGCGGTGCGGTGTTCGGCGATCTCACCGGGACTGGGGACGTAGTGTCGCATCATTCGTCGCACCTGCTGTCGTAGGTTTCGTCGTAGGTTTCGTCGCACGACACGCGCGCAACATCGTGTGATGCATATATCGACATGGTCGAATCCCTGTCACTCATACGGCTTCGGCAAGGTCGTCGCGGTCCCGGTCGACGTAAATCCGCCCACCCCAAATCCCGGGAACCCGCTCCCCTTTCGCGCGAACCAACTCGTCGTGACGCTCATCGCATTCGGTTCGCAGCGGGCACGAGAAGCAGAGATTGCGGGCTTTGAAGTGCCGATCGTCCTTTTGCTTCTGCGTTTCACCGTCGACGTAGTAGTCCCACATCGACGCGCGACGTTTCCGCATCCACTGCTGGTAGTAGGGCTGCCGGCAGACGGCGTCGGCCCAGACGTCGTTGATTCTGAGGGTCATTCGCGAACCACAGCGATGATCGGGGCGAGTAGCGAGCCGACGAGTACGAGCGGGATGGCGGCGATTGCGCCGAGTATGCGGGCGAAGGGTTTCGACGGTTTCATGGCGTTCTCCGGGTGGTTCAGGAGTGAAGCGTTGAGGGGCGGCTGAGCGTTCTCCCCCGGTTCGCTGGCCACGTGTTGATCATAGTATCGCTTGCATTGCATTGTCTACATTGCACTGCATATGCACGGCTCGCGAGATATGGATCTGCCGCGCAGCGGGTTCGCTGCGCGGCAGGAGGGTTAGGCGGCGGCGGTTGAAAGCTGTTCCGCGTGCACCTGTTCGGCTTTGACGCCACGGGATTCGAGGTAATGATCCTGGTCGGCAGCCTCGTGGGCGCGGAGCTGAGCCAACGAATGCAAGCCCTCGACGTAGCCCTCGAGCGCCTTCTTGGCTTCGGCGCTGCCCTTCGGCCCGGTCCAGTCGGCTTTCTCGGCGAGGTCTTCGAGGAGTTCGTAGTGGCGGCTGCCGTATCCGTAGTTGTGGTCACCGCGCCGGTTCATGCGGCAACCTCGCTCACCAGGTCAGCGTCGCGGGAATCGTGCGCGGCGAGAATGTCTTCCAGCCAGGCGAGGGCATCCCGGTTGCTGGCGGCGAACAGGCCCGCGGCTTCTTCAGCCCACAGCCCGAGCAGTCGGGCCGCGACGGTCTCGACGTCTTCGACCTCATGAGTGGTGAAGTTGACGACCTCAGTGGCGTCACGCAGGTTCCCGGGCTCACGTTTGAACGCGTAGCCGCCGTTCAGCCGGATCGCCCAGCCGGCAACGCAGTTCGCCCATTTCGACTGGTCGAAGGTTTCAGGGTTCTCGGTCGCCTGCTG
Organism: Nocardia sp. NPDC059236; assembly: GCF_042754085.1. Classification (NCBI taxonomy): domain Bacteria; kingdom Bacillati; phylum Actinomycetota; class Actinomycetes; order Mycobacteriales; family Nocardiaceae; genus Nocardia; species Nocardia sp. NPDC059236. The sequence continues at coordinate 744,062 of NZ_JBHZAF010000001.1, read as the reverse complement.
GTGGACGCGGCGCATGAGGGGAATGTTGTGTTGCATTGGGGTTCACCTAGTCTCGGTTAGCCGCGGTCTGCCGCGGGCTGGCACTGAGTGGGAATGAGCACAAGGAGCGCCTCGATACGGCGGATCTTCTCGTCCGAGTCCTGGATTGCGGCGCCTGTGATCCACGGGCGATGGTCGTGCTCGTCGGCCAGGCCGCGTGCCAATGCGTTGGCGTAGTCGGCGCGCTCGTTGTCCGTCAGCTTCGACCAGCTGGCGGGGAGTTTGACCGCTCCGTCGCCCCAGATCGCATCCGAGGCCAGCTGGTATCCGACGTTGACGATGTGGAAGTCGGCGCGGCGGTCGTAGAACGCGGCCTTATAGAAGACGCTGACGCGTTCGACTTCCCGCTCGTCCACGATCTTCGAGTGCATGGCGTGGTCGGTGGCGACCTTCTTCCAGCCGTCCGGCAGGGTCGCGAATACGAACAGGTCATCGCCCGGGACGTCGTCACCGCGGATGAAGCCCAACGCTTCCGCTTCAGGCCACGGTCCCTTCTTCGGAAGCTGGGAGCTGCTGACGATCTGCTGCTGGCCGGCGGCCTCCATGTCGGTGATGTATTTGTCGGTGCCGTCGGCCATCGCGCCGAGCAGATGGACCAGGGAGTCGCGGCTGGTGGTGTTCTCGATCATTGGGTGCCTCCTGGGGCGAGTGAAAGTGGTTGGTAGGGGCGGCGCCTGGCAGAGCGGGTCATCCCAGGCGCCGCGCTCCTCCTTCACGGCTGCCGTCCGCGCGGGTCACGGTGTGGGTCGCGGCGGTCAGTCCGGAAGGTCTATGGGGTCACCAGCGGTAGCGGGCGCGTTCGGTGGCGCTGATGCGGTTGCCGTATCCGAGGGCTTCGGGCCAGGTCGGGAAGGTGTCGAGGCATTCCCATGCGTCGGGGGCGGTGTGTTTGAAGACGGCCCACTCCCCTATCGGCGTGCGGTACACGGAGACTCGCTTCACGACAGCACCTCCACGAAGCCGTTGCCGTAACGCTGATCCAGGTCGATGCCGGCGACGAAACTCTCGGTTCCGTCGATGTACTCGCGGAAGCTGTGCAGACTGAACCGAATCCAGCTGTATGGACCATCCCGATGCTCAGCGGAAACGAACCGAACGCCAAACGGGATCTCCGCCACCGTCTGCCAGGTGCGCGGCTCGACGGTCTCGGGCAGAACCTCGGTGTAGATGTTCAGCTCGTCCTTGAAAGCGGCGAGCCGATACATCGAGCCGCTGGCGAGATGGAGGCAATCGGTTTCGCGCCGCTCATAGACGTTGTTGGGCACGTAGTCATAGAACCGGGTGCCGACCGGGATGTCGGTCACGCTGCTCCAGGTGCGCGGCTCCGTCAGGCCGACGACGTGGGCCTCCATGATGGGCTCATCGTCTCCCACCATTCGCTGAAGCTCGCCGATCAGCGCCTGCACATCAATCGGGCCGCCGGGCTGGCGCCACTCCCCCTCCTGTAGGACGCTGATCAAGCTCCGCACGCGGGCCGCCAGGAACGAGGAATCGGGCGCAGCTTCATCGAGGATCGGTGCGTCCGCGATTCCGTCGTCCGCGACGTGATCCTCGACGACCGGGCGGATCTCCAGAGTGGTGCGGACACGGACCTCGACGACACGCGAGTTCTGCATGAAGTGCGTCTGGAGGCCGTAGCCGGTCAGGTCGGTTGAAAGCTGCATCCGGACTGACCGCGCGACATCGGGCGCATCCCACAGGTAGGCGGATTGCCCATTGGGAAGCATGCTGTGGACACCGCCCGCTCTGTCCCAGCTGCCCAGGTCGTCCACCAGCACGCCGGTCGGCAGTTCGATCGCGTATCGCGTTGTCTCGGTGACAGTCTCGGTCATCGCGTAGCTCCTTCGGTGAGGCAGGACTGCATGTAGTGGGTGAGGCCGGCGAACGCGTCCTGGTCGTGGGTGCGGAGCCATTCGATGGCGCGGATTGCGATCTGCCGGATGAACTCGGCGTCGTGATCGGCTTCCCACGCGACCAGTCGGGACAGCACTTCACGAACTCCGCCGGCGGCCAGGTCGACGCGGAGCTTCGGGCCAGGGCCGTTCGCGTTGGCGGCTACTCGCAGGAGGCAGAGGCTCGATTCCTTGTCGGGGCAGCCGATTTCGACCGAGTAGCCTTCGCGGTCTACCACGGGCGCGTCACCGAAGTAGGTGACGCGCTCCGCGGGGTCTTCGCGGGTGATCACGCGGGCACCGAATCCACGAGCTGGGGCATGGTGGTGCGGCTGACGACCACCTTCACCATGGGGTCGTCAGGTTCGACACCCCAAGGCTGGTAGAGGTACTCCCACATGAACGGCGCGGTCTCTTCGACGATGTCGGCGAGGAACTCGATGGCATGCTCCCAGCAGAACGCGTCCTGTTCGTGACTGCCCCAACGAGCCGCATCGGTGTCGCGGTCGTAGTCGATACTCCACCAGTCGATGTGGACGCACGCGGGGTGAGGTTCGCCAATGCAGCACTCCGAATACGCGAAATCGGATCCGTCTACATCGATTTCGGCGAAGTACTTGTCATCGTCGGGCAGCCCGAGCAATCCGCGAAGCTCATTGATGTTCATGCCGCCACCGCCCGAGCCTCAGCCGCGGAGAATGCTCCGTACTGGATGGCCCAGTAGTTGACGGTGACGTCGGTGTCGTGGTCGATGGAGCGGTCTTCGCGGTCGAGGATGCAGCGCACCTCGTCGGAGGCGTGTTCGGCGCAGAACATGGCGTCGGTGACGATCCAGCCGTCCTCGGGGTCGTCGACCGTGAATTCGACGTAGACGGCTCCGAACATGTCGCAGCAGTCGCAGACCGGGTGATCGCGGAACTCCTTGGCTTCCCGGTCGACGATGCCGGTGAAGCGGGGCGCCCAGTCGGGGATGTCGAGGACGCTGCGGACCTGGAAGGTGTCGGGGTCGATCATGCCGCCACCTCGTTCGCGAAGTCGGCTTCGGTGTAGATGAATTCGCAGCTGGTGTCGCACTCTTCGTGGCCGCAGTGCTGGCCGGCGTCGCTGTAGCGGTTCTCGTACATCTCGCAGTACTGCGAGGGGTCGAGGTGGGTGGGGTTTCGCATCGTTTCGCTTTCGGTTGAGGTTCCCGGTGCCAGCCGGTGTTTGATGAACTTCACACTATGCAATGCATTGCGCTGGATTCAATAGCTCGCACTGTGCCGTTACCGAACCGTCATCAACTGGTCAGCGCGAGGGTGCGACACCCTCACAACGTGGACCGACCTCGAAATTTCCTGCATACAGTCCATTGCACTGCATGCCGTGCATTGCTATCGTTGCGCCTGCGGGCCGTTTCACGGGCACAACGGCGTGAACGAGCGAGGGCCAACGACGTCCCCCGCGCACTGAACCGGCCCGCACTCCCCTACTCCACGAAAGAGTCGTGAATGAGCCACCGGGCAGACCCCACATATCAGACCGCTTATCGCGCAGCCGAACTCGCCTACCAGCTCGGTGAGCAAGTCCGGTCAGCACGCCAGTCACTCGGGTGGACGCAATCCGAGCTCGCACTGAAGTCGGGAATGAAGCAGAACGCGATCAGCCGTCTCGAAGCAGGTGGCGTCGTGCCGAGTGTCGTGACCCTGGACCGCGTCGCGACTGCCCTTCAGCTGCGGCTGACCATCGAGTTCGCAGCCCCCGATGCCCGATGAAGCACGTATGGCTGGTGCTGCGTTCGGGCTACGAGGAAGACATGCCGTTGCGTGCATTGCCGACGAAGGCGAGCGCCAAGAAGTGGGTAAAGAAGCAGGACCCCGCCCTGCTGTTCCGTTATGAAGACGCGGAGCTTGTGGTCGCGTCCCCGCGCGGGAAGGACTGGGTGGCCCAATATCTCGTGCAGCGCATCCCGTTCGGAGATGACCAGTGAGCAGTGGACAAACGCATCGTGACCCGTGGAACTTTCCAGACATGAAGTGGCGGGCCTGGAAACGGCTGAGCCCTCGACAGCGGCTCGCGGTCCTCCGGCGAAGCCAGCGCCTGGCGGAGCAGCGGAAAGCATCGGAACGCGTGACGTGTCGTGACGACGTCCGAGCCTGAACGACCAGATCTCACCGCCTGGCGACGTCGGCACGAGATCCGCAGATCGAATGCGGCACAGCCGATCCCGTCCAAGCGGCGCGAACGGCAACCGAAGCATGAGCGAGAACGAAAGGAACGTGACGGGCAATGACCTTGATCAATCTTCCCGAAGGCCGGACGCTGCCGGAGCCGTTCGAGGGAACAGCGTTGGACCCGATCCGTGGGTTCGCTGGCTGCTACGAAGGCCACCTTGGGTGGGCGGCGTTTCAGTGGCCGGAGTTCGAATTCGATGACTGGTTCTGCTCGCGTGAAAAGCGCGAGTGGTATCAGGAGCGGTTCGCCGCGATCAAATCCGGGGCCGAGGAGCCGCCGTTCGACGTGACTGGTTGCCCGCCTGACGAGTACGGGGTCGGGGACTCGGCTGAACAGATACTCGCGCATCCGTATCTGGCGTGGGTGTTCACCGATCCGCGGGATCTGATCGTCGTGTTCACGGAGGTTCGCCGGGAGGATCAGCCGCGACAGGGCGGCTGGCGGTTCCACAAGCACGGCAGCTACATCGGCGTCCACGATGTCGAGTGGGAGTACCTGGCCGAGCAGGATGGTGTTCGGGGCGAGCGAATTGATTCGGTGGTCATGTACCACGTCGTGCAGGTGCGCCCGAATGCCGACCACAAGCCAGGGCAGCGAGATGGCTGACCAGGTGCCGGCGCCGAATGCCTGCCGCTGGTGCGGGATCGACGAAAGGGGGCATTACCAGCAATGGTCATCCGAGGTGAAGTGGCACCTCTGGGTGGAGCCGACGCCCGAGCAGCGGAAGGAACGAATGTTGAAGAGGAGGCTGGCATCATGGCCCAGCTCAGGACCGAAAGCCAGCGCTGAAGCCGAAGATGTCAGCGACCGCTCGTATCGTCGATCATCGGAAGAGAAGGACCAACTCGTGGAAGGCTGGACTGATTGAAATTCGACGAGCCGCGCGCAGCAGTTGAACGTTACAACTTCGTTCGGCACCCGACGCTTGGCCACCATGAGCCGGAAATTCCGGACGAACCTGGAGAGGTTCATGCTGTCCTTCCATCATGGTCAAGAGCCCGTCATCTCAATCAGTTGATGCAGTCTCGGGAGATCTTCTTTGTCGAAGACGGTCCTCGTGAGCGAGCCATGTGCGGTCGGTTGGTGTCGGTCGTGCTGCCAACGGTCTTCCGCGGCGGGGGTTCCGAGGTTTGTGAGCGCTGCGCTAGAGAAGTCTCTGAACGGCGTTCCGATCCTGTTAGATGGCGTGAGCGCCAGTCAGATCGAAACCGCATTCGCGCTCAGCGCCGCGAGGACCAAGAAGTCATTGACGATTACCGCCGGATGCAGGCTCAGCGTGCATTGCTTGCAGAGAGGCAGCGATTGCTCGGCCGTAGCGAAGGCGATGAGGACAACCATCACCGCATCTGAACATTTGATCTGGACGCAGAGACCAATCGAGCCCCGAACCGCGTGCGTCGGTTCGGGGCTCGTTCGGGGGTAATCGCCCGCACTGATCGCCTCAGTTTGGTTGACAGCGAATGTTAGAACGCACCTTGTCGCCCCCTGTCGGTAGGGTCCGGTGTAAGGGCAACATTCCAGCGATGCGAGGTGGTAGGCGAGATGGAGTTGTACTGCGGGCGAGCACCGATGATCCCGATGACGGTTACACGGAAGCGTGACGACGGCACTGTCGCCGAGTTCATCGTTGAGGCGGCAGACCATCTGAACGGGGCGGTCTGCCTGGATGTTGATGCTGACATCGCAGTTGGAGATGAGTTGTCGTACTATCCGCCGCACCTGAGCATCCGAACGCTGCTCGTCGTTCACGTGAAGCGGTTCCGCCCGAACAGTCAGCTCCCACCTGAGCTCGCCGGAACCACTGCCCGTTACGAGGTGCTCACTGGTGAGCCCGTGGAGATGTACTGTGAGACCTCACCATTCGGCGACGATGAGTTCAGCGAATCTTCGGCGCACTGAGCAGGCGGCTGGGCGGTGGTCGTGATGTCCAGCACACGCACTATTCAGTGCGACCGCCCAGCATCCGCGGGACACCGCCGGCCTGCACTTTCCGCTACAGCAAGCACCTGATTCAGGCGAGGTCGAGCTGGACGTTCAGATCATCGGGATCGTAACCCATCTCGCGAAGATCCCGTCGGCGTTACCAGTCCATTCTGGCTTGGACGGTAGCCAGGCGACCCGCCGCAACCAGCGGAACGCCAACCGCGTCACCACTCGCGCGTAGAGTCTCTTAACGTGCCAGATTCCTTGTACCACTACACAACTGCGGCCGGTTTGCTCGGGATCCTTGAGCCGTTGACAAACACAGATGACCTTGGATTGGCCATCGAGACGACGTCGGTCCGGTCCTTCTCCCTGTGGGCAACCGATGCCCGGTACCTGAATGACTCAGCAGAGCTGACCTTCGCAGCCAAAGAGCTCGGTTCTGCAGTTATTGAACAGCTCGATGATCTGGCCGACGACGAGCCGCGGAAAGAGATACTGCAGCACGTTGCGGAACGTATCCGCGAGGGCGACTTCACAACGGAGGACGTCACATACACGACGCACTCGCAGGCGGCCTATGTGACGTGCTTCTGCACGGATGGCGACTTGCTCAGCCAATGGCGCGGATACGGGGCAAACGGTGGTGGCTACTCGATCGAGTTCGATTCACGTGCCCTTGAGTATCTCCTGGTGCCAGCACTCCGTGCAGGGGACGCGGTAGTCGGACATGCCATTGGATCCCCGTTGGTCCAGGTGAACTACGGTCTCGACGACGAGAAGCTTCGGGAAGCCGCAAAGTTGATCGTTGAAGGCGAACCCGATTCTGCGCTGTTCAACATGCTGAGCTCCCTCGCACAGTTCAAACATGAAGCCTTCGCCGAAGAGGACGAATGGCGGATTGTTGCGTCTAGGCCGACGTTCTACACGCCGCTTCGGTTCAGGCCAGGACCAACCGGCGGAATCACCCCTTACATTCGGTTGATCAGGCCGCAGCCAGTCGATGATCTCACCGTCATCCCGTCCGCCATCAGGTCAATCACGGTGGGGCCGGGGTCGGACCAGGACCTGAGAGAGGAAGCTCTCCGACAGTTGCTCGGCCAGAGAGGCTTCTTGGACGTAGAAGTCAAGCGGTCCAAGACAACGTACAAAGGCTGAGTCCAGCGCTGGCCAGAAACCCACATCTCATTGCGCTGTTGGGCTGGCTCCATCGAGGTGGATTTCGTTTACTCGGATCCCTGCGGCACGCGCGCGTCTCATGCAGTCGCGCGTGCCGCGGGAACCAGGGAGTGGGAAGCCGAGACACCCGTCCGCGCCAAGGTCCACCATGTCCTGGTTGCGGAGGTTGCCGGCCATCGGGCAGTACAAGCGCCCGTTCTTCCGCCGCGGCTGGTGCCGACAATCGCTGTCGCAGTCGCGTTCCCAGTCGGCGGGGTGCGGCTCGGCGATGATCGTGTATTCGGGGTGGCGGGCAGCGATGATCGGGGAACGTGCCCATCGGTCGGCGATGGCGTCGAGTCCGGGTGGGCGCCGTGGTCGGCCGTCTGGGCAGTTGCCGTGGACGACAACGAGTGTGGAGCCGGCTGGCAGCTGGACGAGTACTCCGGTGAAGGCGTGGTCGACGGCGTGCCAGTCGTTCCAGTTGCGGCTGCCAGTGACGAGGAGCCGAAAGATCATGCTGACGCTTCGGTGTTCGGGCTATTGCTGGTTTCCGCGCAGTACGGAGCTCCGGGATTTCCTGAACAAGTCACGCAGCGGCTTCTTCTTCAGCGGCTTCCCATCTCCGGGAGAGGTGTCGTCGCTCGGCCAGGTTGAGGACCACGCCGCGGTCGATGACCTCGGTTACGCGCGCTGCGGGTGCGTGAAACGACTCGATCGGGTCTTCGACGGACGGCTGCCACTCCCCCACGAATTCGACGCGGTACAGATCACCGTTCCAGATCTGCGCATAGTGCTTGGCGTACAAGCGGTCCGGGGTCGCGAACACGCGGTCGGCGTGCTGTGTGGCCTGGTTCCGCCGGCGCCGGTGGCGCGGTTGGAAGAGGTCGCCAGCGCGTAAGCCTGGCACTCCGCCGAGGTAGAGGTGTCGGGTCAAGCGGCGTCACTTTCGATGGTCTGCCAGTCGTGGGTCCATCTGCGCTGCTTCGGAGTTCGGCGGACGACATCCCCCTGGAAGTTGAAAACCTCGTAGCCGCCGGACTCCTCGACCCCGGTCGGCAGCATGTCACCGATGGCGTCCGTAAGCTTCGCGGCGTCGCTCCGGTAGCGCTCGCGAACGATCTCCGGAACGCGCGCCCAGGTCCGCGCGGGTGCGGCAGGGGTCGCGAATTCGTCTTCGTCGCTGGTGAACTGGGCGACGGCCAACCGCTCGATGGCCAGCACACGAATCTCGGCTGCGTTCATACCGCGTTCTTCCATTCGGTCACGTACCGCTGCAGCCGAGTGCAGGGCTTGGCTACCGACGTGACAACGCCTGTGGCGCTGATGCTCTGACCGACGTAACCGTCCTCAAGTTCCCGGAGCTCCTGCCCGGTCGGCAGGAGATCGCCCAGGGCGTCGACGGTTTTCGCGGCTTCTCGCCGGTACGCACGCCGCGTGTAGTCGTGCTCGGGTGCTTCGTCGTACGACAGCGGGCCGGGTGAGGGTTCGCAGCCGCGGATTGGTGGCATGTCGTTGACGGCTTTCCGCCATGCTTCGTACTTCCAGCGTGCGAGCCGGTCGATCGCCTTGTCCCGGATTTCGTCGCGGGTCTCCTCTGAGTTCACTGCAGGATGCCTGCCGCTGTTGCGGCGTCGACCCAGGTCCGCCACTCGTCGACCATGACGTCCGCGAATGCCAGATCGCTCATGCTGGCTGGGTCGGCGACCCGCTTCGCGTCGAGGTTGTCGATCAAACCTGGGATCTCGAGGTCGTCCATTTGGTCCCAGAACGGCGCGGGAACGAGGGTGAGTACCTTGACGAACACCGCGTAGCGTTTCAGTTCCTTCAGCGTCGCAACGACTTTGGACCGATCCGTCGGATCGTCGTCGGTCACGATCACCACGTACAGCGGGGACGTGGCGGTCTTGGCCATGTCCAGCACGGCATTCAGTGCCCGCGCGAGGTAGGTGCCGCCCATGTCGTTGGGCCGGTAGATCTGCCGGTTCACGATGTCGGCGTAGTTGGACAGGGTCACTTCGACGGTCGGCCACAGCTGCGAATCGAACGGGATGACGGGGATTTTCCCGTCGCCGTCGATCTGCAACGCGAAGGCCAGGGCGCGGTCGACGAGGGTCTGCACCATGCCGTTGCGGTAGCCGCCGCGCATCGAGCCGGAGTGGTCGAGGATCAGAACGGCTTCGGCTCGGATGCCGTCGAGTCCGGCCTTGGACAGGCTGATTCCGGCTTTGTCGAATTTCTTGACCAGGTTGACGCCGGCAGCGGCGACGGTGTCGCGGTGCGTGGCGGGTCCGGACCCTTTCGTCAGGGTCACGGCACGTGGTGCTGCTGCGATTTCGGCGGCCAGGTTCGCGGTGGAACGCTTTGGCGCGCGGGTGAAGATGCTCATTGGTTTTCTCTTTCGTCCATGTCTGCGATCCATTCGTCGAGGCTCAGTGCTTCACTCCCAGCCGGTCCATGAGCTTGTCGTGCCAGTCGCGGTCGTTTCGGTAGCCTTCGGCTTCCACGGCGGCGAGTGCCCCCGTGATGGCGTCGATTTGGGCTTGGTCGCGGGCTTCGGCCGCCTCGGCCGCTGCCTTGAGTTCCGCGGCTCGCCGTCGTTCGGCTTCGGCCCATCGGCGCGGTTCATCCAGCCACTCGGCGTAGTCACTGGGTTCGAAATCGGCAAGAAGGAAGCTCTTCTCGTGGCCTGAGCAGTCGATGACGAGTTCGATGCCGCTGGGATCGGCGCGCGCTTCGTACAAGGTGACCGCGGCGTGCTTGTTAGCGCCGAAGCGTGCACGGATCTGTTCTGCCAGTTGACCTATTGCGTCCGCTTTCGGACCGAATCGGTAATCCGCGTAGTCGAGCCATTCGTCGATGGTCGACACAGTCTTCTCGATCACGCCGCCTGCCCTTCGACGGTGCTGTCACCCTGTGAGGTGAGAGCTGCCGCTTGGCGTAGCACGGCCATCACCTCGTCAGGGTCGCGGTCCCACCACGCCTCGAGGTCGGGGAAGCACCGATACGCGTAGTACCGGTCGTAGTCGTCTTCGAACTGCGTTTCGTCCACGCCGATGAGCGGGTAGACCAGGTCTGCGGCTTTCTCCCACAGCGCGTACATGCCGGCGGGCGGGCGGGCAGCGCTGCATTCGGTCCACATGCCCCGCTCCGGGCAGATCCCCAGTTCGATCGCTTCCCACAGGTTCCGACCGCCGATGGCGATCGCGTCGGTCAAGGCTTCGGCGAGTGTCTTGGTGATCGGTTCCGGTACAGGCAGGTGCTTGATGAGTTCCGGGTCGGGTTCCCGGTTTTCGAGCCAGGCACGTGCCGGTTCGATGTCGTCGATGGTGTTCATCGCGACCGCAATGTCTTTGACATCGGTGCCTGGCTGGCCACAGGCGAGGCTGAGAACGAATTCGAGCCTGGTGAGGTCGAAGCAGCAAATGATCCGTACAGGGTCGTCACTGGTCTCGCCGAGGCGCTCACGCACCTGGGCGGCAAGGTCGCCAGTTGCCCAAACCTGTTGCCCCATGCGTTGGAGAGGGGTGAGTTCGATCCACTCGTCGAGGGTGGAGACCGTGCGAACATCGTTGTCGCTCATGCTTGTTCCTCCAGGTAGGTGCGTTCGCCGTACCAGCCGCGCTCGCTGGGCACGAGTTCGTCCAAGGCCCAGTTGAAGATGTCGCAGATGGTCTGCATGGCGGCCGCATTGCTCTTGTTGTAGAAAACGCCGAGCTCGCCGACGCCACCGTTGTCCCAGTTGACTGCCATGATCGGTCGGCTGTCGTCATTGGGATCGCCTGGTTTCGAGCCCGCCGGCCACCACACGCAAAGGCCGCCACCATCATTGGCTTTCATCCAGGCCAGGGCTCGGGCGGCCAGTTCAGCTCGGTAATCGCTCACGCGGCCTGCACCTCGTACGCGCGGATCGCAGACTCGACGCGGCGCAGCGCTTCACCGAAGTTCGACTTGGCGATGTCGATCAACGGCTCGTACGGCCCGACCGCAAAAGGCAGCACGTGCACGCTGATCAGGTCCTGCACGAAGCCGTCGAGACCGGGCAAGGCTGCGCCGCGGCTCAGTTCCTCCTGGTCTTCGATCGACCATCGCAGGTAGACGGCGGCCTTGCGGAGGTCTTCGAGCCCGTTCTTCTCCTGGTGGCGCCACACGTATTTGAAGGCGTTGCCGGCGTTGAAGGTCAGGTGCCGTGTGATCGCGATGCATTCACACGTGAATCGGCCCGTGCCGTAATGAACGGGGTGGTTGACAACATCGACGGTCATGCCGCGATCTCCTGTGACTTGAGGCGGATGCCGTAGTTGGCGCCGCGTTTACAGCCGATCCACGTGCCGGCGATGACGCCGCGGTCGATGGTGGCGAGCTGGATGATCGCGAGCATCTCGGTCATGAACATCGGGTACTGGCGCCCGGTTTCGATGTCCTCAGCGATGTAGCGGGCAGCGGACTGGCCGCGCACAGTGCCGACGATGCGCAGGCTGGCCGTGAACGGTTCGTTCCGGCGCCATTCGCTGAGTCGGCCGGGGAATGCGTCCATGTGCCCGGTGACAGTGTTGAACGGGATCTCGGGGAAGGTCTTGCGGCTCATGCGGCCTGCCCGGTCGTGCCGAGCGCGGTGATTGCCTGTGCGATCAGCTCGTGACCGGCCTGGTCGTCGCAGGTGTCGAAGTAGCCGTCCTCATCGAACGTCGCCTCGATCAGACCAGCACGCGCGAGCGGTTCATACAGTTCGTATTCCCAGCCCGAGTTGCCAAACGGCCGCTTCCCGCCGAAAGCCTCACCATCCGCCCACAGCTCCCGCAACAGCGCGAGAAGGTATCCGCGGATGGTTTCGGCGTCAGCGTCGTTGTCCTGCATCGGCAAGTCGAGGATCTCAAGTGGAGTCATCAGGTGCGTGCTCCTACCGGCCGTGGCGGTTGGTCTTGCGGGCCTTGCGTGCGGCGCGGTTCTTCACTCGCCGACGCGAGATCTCGTCGTCGGGGACGGTGCCGGCGTAGATCGGTTTGCCTTGGAGGCCGAGCAGGATGGCGCGTGCCCATGGGGTGTCGTAAGGGTCGGGACGAGTGTCGCGCGGCAGAGGGGTGATTTGGAGCATGAGAGGGTTTCTCCTGTAATGGATTTCAATGTCGGCGGTCACGCCACAGCGGATTCAGCAGGTCCTGGAATTGCGCGGACTTGGCCTTCGGGCCGGTACACCCAGTTGCCCGTGACGGTGTTGAGGCCGGCACGCTCGTAAGCGACGAGGGGGATTACTTCTGCAGTGCGCGGCATGTCCTCACCGGGCGTGAAGAGCTCGAGCCGTGATGGCCGAGCGGCGATGCGATCGACCTGCGAGCCCGGTCGGTGGAGGTTCTGGGTGCGTCCGTTCCCTGGTCCGCCTCGCAGTTCGCCGGTACGTGAGTCCGGTGCCAGCCAGAACAGTTCGCGAGTCACGATGCCTGTCTGCTCGTCGCGTCCGACTTCGGTGGCGGCGATGTCCGCGATGTGGACGGCTGGGAAGTCCTGTCGGACCCGACCACGGAATTCGGCTGCGTGCATGTGGTCCAGGTCCGCGTCCATCGCGGAATGCAGGCTGTGGAACGGGAGCCGGTAGTCCTGGAGCTGCCGGAGTTGGTCGAGGGTGAGGATCGGGTCCTCGTCCCGCAGGTACCAGCCGTCAGCCGGAGGGCGTTCGTAGGAGTGCACTTCCATCCAGTACCGGCCGTCGAAGCCGACACCATGCCGTGCATGGATCCCCGTGTACCGCTCCGACATCAGTTCGACCACTTGACGACCCACGCGCAGCACGTAGCGCCGTGGCTCCGTGATCATGTGGGGCGGGTTGTAGCTTCCGAGGTGGTCGTATTCGGCGGTTTCGAGATGGATGTCGTCGTGGCCGCGGATGTCGTCGCATCGCCACCAGTGCGGGCCGGATTGCACGGCTGCCGCTGCGCCGGTGAGGATCCCGTAGACCGTGGCGCTGCGGCTGGGCTCGATCAGCAGCTGGAAAGTCATTTCGAGGTTCCGCAGTGACTGCGTCCACCGCACGAGGTCCAGAGAGGCTTCGTCGGCTCGCGTGAACTGGATCCCGCCGCCGGAGATGTAGCCGATGGACTCCCAGTCCTCCCAGCCCTCGTTGCTCCAGACACGAACCGTCGCCGGCGGGCTCGGCGGTGTGACTGGTGTGAACTCGCCTTCGAATGTGGATCCGGGGCAGATGATTTCGGAGTCGTCTTCGTCGTACCGGTAGGCATCGAGCGCAGCAGCAGTCTCCTCCGAGACCCGTGGTTCGTCTTCGTAGTAGGCGACCGTCGAGCGATGCAGGCGCCGCATCTCCCGCATGCGCGCGGCGATCGCCAGCCCGTGCCACGGCTCCGAGCACCACTTGTGCGGGCACACGTCTTGGTTGACGTCGTGGTCCCACCCGGACCGGTTGTCGAAGCCGGCGAGCTGTTCGTCGACGAGTTCGTCGATGGCGTCGAGGATGTCGCGGCCGGCCGGGTCAGTCACACGGCTATTCTCGAGACGAGGTCAAGCCAAGCTCATAGATTCATTCGATGGGTCCGGTCTTCCCCTGTTCGCAGCCAGCTATTCACTGGCTGTGGCGGGCAGAGTCCTTCCGGGTTGGGCAGGATAGAGCCCATGAGTCAAAACCCGTGCCCCCGATGGTGTTCCGAACATATCTACCTGAATGCCGCAGACCTCGACGCGGAGCCACTGCACCGCAGCACCCCCGCGGATTTGGCCATCTCGGGCTCGAACCTGGCGCAGGTGTCGGCGATGGTCCGGGTCCAGCTCGAAGGGGCATACACCTCTGAGGGGTTGCTTGACGAGTGGGCCGATCTCAACATTGCGGGCAACGGCACCGAACTGACCGCCGTGGAACTGCGCTCGTTGGCGCGCCTGCTCGACGAGGCCGCCGATCGGCTCGAGGGCGCACGGTAGCTCCAGCCACCCTGAGATGACGAGAGCCGGTCGCGGAGGGGGGGTTCCGGGACCGGCTTCGCCAGACGCACATCGGCATTTATTCCTGATGTGACGGCCGTTACAGTACGCCGATTCGCCGGCAATCTCGAGCCGACATGCTCAAGCAAGCGGCGTTCCCGTCCGGAAGTCCTTGAAGGTCTTGTCAGACGGAGCGAGTAAGCTGTTTGTCGCAATACACCCCTCTGGGGTGACAACTCCACATAGAGAGGAGCAGCCAGAATGAGGCGCTGCCCTGAATGCAACACGCAGGTTCGGATGACGCCCGCCGAGGATGGGCATCTGGTCTTCGAGCCGCACGACGTCCCGGACTTTGAACGGGACCTCATGATCACTTGCCCGCAAAGCAATCACGGTCTCGGGCGGGACCGCGGCAGTTACTGATCCACCGGGCGCGACCCTGTGCGTCGGCGGCGATCAGTTCCGCCGACGCTCATGGGTTTGATTCTCCGGCGTCAGGCAGGAACAGATTGGCCGGCGCCGGGATTGCATGCACGTCGGTGTAGTGCCAGGTGCTGTTGAGGCGCAGCGGATGTCGTTGCCTCTCATCTCCTCGCTCGACGACGAAGTAGAGGCCATCTCCGGCCATCTGGGCGCTGACCACATCGCCCGGCTGGAGATCGATCCCAGTGGCCATGTGGGTGTAGCCGTACGCGTCAGTGAACTCGACCGTACCGCCGGCGATTGTCAAGGAGGGCTCGCTGCTCACGGGTTCAATCCTGCCTCGAAATCGGGGTCAATTTCGTCACCGCCGTCGTAGGGGTTGAGCGTGTTGGGACGAGTCTTCTCGTCCGATGATCGCTCGGCCCACAGCATGTAGTCGCGTCCCGCTTTGAATCCATGGTGGAACGCCTCGGCCAGGGTTGTCACAGCTTCCACTCCTGTTGGTAGTCAGGGTGTTCGGCGTACGGAGCCGCTAGCACGCGAAGCATGAATCGAGCAGTATCAGCCCGGCCCCTGTCGTAGGCGTTCGTTTCGGGATCTCGACCGGGGCGCTCTTCGGCCTTCTCTTCCTGGTTGAATGCCGCGAGCGCAAAGCCGAGTGCGTGACGTTTCGCGGGTACCTCAGCGAGCACGCGCGCAGGGTCGTGGCGAGCGATGTGATCGGACGTGCGCCCGAGTTCGGGGGCTAGAAACACGTTCGCCGAGTCCGCGACGGATTCCACATTGCCGCCGTGCCCGTCCCCGTACATCACCGACTCCCAGTCGCGTTCGAGATAGGACGGGCCTGCGGTCGACCACTCAGCGATCCGTTCGTCCTCGGCGATCCGGGCCTTCAGAAAATCCTCGATGGTCACTCAGTCGTCTCCTGTCCGAAGATGATTCGCGCGCATTCGTTGTAGAACTCCGCATGCCCTTCAGGTGTATCTGCACAAGCACGGATCAAGTCGCGAATGTCATCGAATTTGCGGCCCAGCTTCATCCATTTGTCTGCGCGAGCGCGCTCGGCGGCGATGCTCGCTTCGGCGATCAGCTGGGCCACCGCGTCCACGGCGGACATGAACTCGGAAGCAGAGTCGCTCACGTCCGCGGTTCGGGGCTGCCGGCTGCGGGACGGCCAGGATCGTCCACGTTGTCGAATGCAGGGTCGACTTGCCGTCCGAGCGCCATCACGCCCGTCGGGGTGCCCGTGATGTTGCCCTTGAGCACGTCCCAGAAGCCATTCATTACTGGCTCTATGAGCGCAATGATTTCGTTCGGGTTGATGGCCTCGCTAAAGATGCTGGCCCGCAGGGTGGAGCTTTTGTGAAATTCGGCGGTCCGGAAGCGCTTGTCGTACTTGTCGATCCGGGCCTCCCATTCGTCCAGAACGTCCCAGCGAGGGCTCCACTCAGGCAGACGCTTGAAGAAGGCGCTTCGTATCGACTTGCCGGGTGTTTCTCTGCCCTCCTCGAGCCAGTAGACGAAACCCATCAGCCGGTCCCACAGGATCCGTGTTTGGCCGATCCCTGCCTGCATCAAGTAGAGGTGCTGGAAGTACTGCCCTGGTCGGCTCGTGGGGTCGTCATCGAGGCTGAACTCGGTGCCGCTGAGAAGCGCGTTCCAGGTGCCACCACTGACACGTGTGACGAAGTAGAACTGCATCTTCAGGTCCATCACGGCATAGGCCAGGTGGGGAAGGCGGGCGATGGGATAGATGCCCGCCGACTGGTAGGGCTCGAAGAAATCCTCAAGGAGCCGCCAACTCAGCACCGGCTCGTGCTCGAGGAAACGTTGGCTAACGGGCGGTGGGAAGCTTCTCTCATAGGCGGAGCGGACGGCCGTCGAGATCATCCCGTCGAAGGTTTCGAGCTGATCGCGGGCGGCGGCGAGCCGTTCGTCTAGGTCATCCGCAGATTCGGCCACTGTCATCCTCCGATTCTCCCCCAAGGGATTCCGTGCTTCCCAAGGGGATGAACCCTCCCGGGCTGGGGACCGGCTTCGGTTTCAGACCCAGTGCCGGTCGGCGTGGGGATTATTGAGAGTGGTACGCGGCTCAGCCTGGCTCAGAATGCTCACCCCTGTCGGTGCCTATCGAGATGGTCCACTCTGGCGGTTCGGTTCGCGCCCATGCTGATTCGAGCTCCGGTGGGAGCGCCGGCACCATCCTGAAGTCTTCCGGCCCGATGCGCTCCCCCACCTCGAACTCCGCCGGAGTCATGCTGCGGTCCTGCACGGTGAGAATGTAGTCGGGTTGCTGCGCAGCGTCGGTCATCGTTTCGGTCCTCGTTTCGGTCGTTGGCCGCGTCGATCGAAGGTGCGTTCCTGCACCCAGGGGCGCGGCTGCTCAATGCGGGTGGGGTGCTGGCATCGGTAGGTCGGGACGAGCGTGGCTTGTCGCCGCGGCGGAGGTGTCGGTTCCGCGGGGTCGCCGATGGTGATCTCCCACCGCACAGGAATGCCGGAACCCCAGCCGCGGATGATGGGCCGCGGATACTGAATTCGCCGCGGCGGCTGGATTCTCTGCCCCCACGCTTCCAACGGCCATCGTTCCGAGTCGAGGCGCGCAGTCACTGAAAGCCCGAACGCTGGGGTCCGGTCACCCTGTCTCGCAACCGATTCGAAGCCACTCCCCTGATCGACCCACACCAAGCCGTCGGCGTACTCGGTGTCTGGATCGAGCAGCGATGGCGCCGGCGGATGTTCTTGCATGGCCCGGTCCAGCACGGGGTCGGGTGCGGTGGGCGTGTCGTCGGCGTGTGGCCATTCGGCCGGCAGCAGCGGGTTCGGTGGCAGGACTAGCCGGTGCAGTGTGGACGAATCAGGTATGTCCCAGGAGCCGAGGATCGAGGGCAATTCGTGGAACGACGCCGCCACCGTCCGCAGGCTGGCGGCGAAGTCCCCGAACAGGGACACGGCCGAATACAGGAGCGAGCCGATGTCTGGGTAGTGCGCGGGCCGCGGCCATTCGTACGGCTTCGCAGGCGCGGGTGGTCCGGTGAAGTCTCCACCCGGGCAGATCACTTCGGAGTCGTCGTCACGGTACCGGTAGTCCGCGGGCATTGTTCCGTGCCAGCGCATTTCGCGCATGCGGGTGGTGATGGCGAGCCCGTGCCAGCTGTGCCAGCAGCCTGGCCACTGGCATTTCGGGTAGCCGGGGTCGCCGTAGTCGTAGCCGCCGATCAGTTCGCCGGCGTCGAGCTGTTCGGAGATCAAAGCGTCGATGTCGGCGAGGACGTCACGAACTGGCATGCGCTCATTCTCGAGAGCGAGTCAAGCCACCCGGGCGGCTCGATCTACCCCATTGGTTCTTCGCGGGGCGCTTTTCGGCCGGGCGTCGATGGCGCGATTCCGTGGTCGCGGGCTACGCGCCGGAGATAGGCGGCTGTGTACGGTGATTCGTCCGCGACATCGGTGGGGCGTTCGCCGGCGCGCAGCGCTGTGATTGCTGCGTCGAAGACTTCCTTGCGGGCTTCCTCGGTCCGAGCAGACAGGCGGAGGAACTTCTTCGTCGCCTTCCTGAGGCCGTCCATCTCCGCGGTCACTTCCCGATCGTATCGGGTTTGGAAAGCCGGTCTGCTGATCAGCTGGACCAATGCGATACCGTGTATCGCAATAGAGGTTCGCTTTCTAGCGTTCACCCTTTGCGGAGGATTCTCGTATGAATGACATCGAATCTGGTTGCAGCATCACGTTTTCGCGTGGCCGAGCCGATGACGGGACCGAGGTGTTCGTGGGGACCTGCACTGCCTGTGGGCTACTGATTCGAGCAGCGACACGCGAGGATGCCCAGGCCCGGTTCGACTATCACGTGAGCATTCCCGCTCCTCCACCGGAAGTCCTGCGCCGGCCGATCACGCCCGCGGACGTGGACAACTACCCGGAGTACTTCCTCAACGGCAGCGGCTATGGGATCGCCGCGCGGCTCACCTGCGAACACGGGCGGGCGCTGACCGATCCGTGTGATGAATGCTAGGCCGCGGCACCAAATTCGAAGGAAGCTTCCGCGAGCCTGTTCGCGATGAGTTCGCAGTAGCGTTCTTCGAGCTCGATGCCGATCGCGGGTCGGCCGAGGTTGCGGGCGGCGACGAGCGTGGAGCCGGACCCGGCGAACGGGTCGGCGATGACGCCGCCGACGCTGCGTGCGATGAGGGTTTCCATGAGGCCGAGTGGTTTCGGGGTGGGATGGCCTATCTTCCTGGTCAACGCCGACGGGCTGACAGATGTACGCAGGACCGATCCCATACGCCGGTGTGTGCCTTTGGGCCATTTGCCCCATAGGTAGACCTCTTCGTGGCTGGACCCGAAAGCGCAACTGAGGTCGCCCATTCCTGGGCCGGAGCCGTCTGTCTTGTCCCAGACGAGTACGAGTTTGATTCCGGGAGGTCTTGGGACGCGCCAGGTTCCGAACATGAGAGCAGGGTGGCCGGGGTTGTGTTCGAACCATCGTGTGAGTGCTTGGTCTCGGATTTCGGTGGTGTCGTCGCCGGCGATGAGGGTTGTTCGTCCGCCGCGGCCTGCATAGGACATGCCGTAGGGCGGGTCGGTGATGAGTACGTCCGCGGCGAGCCAGGTGTCGATGTCCAGGCAGCTGCCGTGGTACAGCGTCACTAGGTTGTCGCTGTAGTACGGGGCAACGGTCATGGTGCCTCCCGAGCCCAGATGTGGGCTCCCATTTCAGAATGCGACCGTCTCGTGGTCGCGAATGTGAGACGAGCGTGCACATCATCGCTCGGGAGTCAAACCGGCTGGTTCAGTCGTCTTTGCTCATGGCGTGTGCGTAGTAGCGTTCCGGCTGGCGACCCCGCTGCGGGCCGTCACCGAGCACAGCGCCGATGAGGCGCCTACTCGCTGGCTTTGTCCCTCCCGCTTGTGGTTTGACCGAAGAAGAATCCGAGTATCAGCAAGAGCATGTTGACCATGACCTCTGGAACGGCTGTGTGTGTCCACATCGCCACGATGAGAACGACACTGAACATGACAAGGACCATGGCCCCGATGAGCACGGCCACCGGCTCACGCTGCAGCAGGTTCCACCACATCTTCCAACGGCGCTCTTGAAGATCAGCCTTTTGCATGTCGCGGGCGTATTTCGCAGCCTCCACTTTGATCCTGGCGTCTTGCTCTGCTGTTTGTAGATGCTGCATCTCGAGCAGCTGCTCTGCAAGTTCTTGTCGAGCTTCAGGATCCGTGACGTGGACGTTCAGCGTGTCCTTGACTTTCGCAACTTGCGCTTCAGTCGCTCGGGATGCGAGCAGGGCATCCAAGTTGTTCTTGTACTTGCCGACCACAGACCTGACGAGTGACGCCGTCGGATAAGCGCTGCCTATCTTGACCTTCGGATCCGGATCCGTGGTAACGCGAACATAACCTTCGATCCTGTCCAGGATGCTTGAAGCTTGCTCCAGCTGTAGCTCCAACTCCTCTGTGGAGAGGTCCCCCTGAAGGTAGGACCCAATCCCGGCTTGAAGGCCAGGAACCGCCTTCAACCATGGGAGCTCATCAATCTCCAGGATCCCGATTGCCATTCAATCACCATTCCTCGCCTGACCCGCACACACTCGAAGTAGGGTACGGCGAGGTTGCCCAGCCTCCGTCTCCAGTCCGTCCAGGGATCTCCTCGGTCATGCCGTCCGCGGGACATACGGCTCACGCCGCGTCCGATACGCCGGACCAGCATCGGAGTAATCAAGTGAACCTTCGTCCCACTGGAACGGCAACGGCCACCGATGCTTCCGGCCGTGGGCGCGTGCACGTTCTGATGGTCCCGGCTGCATCTGGAGCCGTTCGAACAGCTCGCACACCGCGCGGTGGCGCCATGCGGTCACATTGTCCTGATGGTGCAGCAGCGTTGTGAGATTGCCTGGGCTCATCCCCAACTCGGCGGCCAGTGAAGCCTGTGGCCATCCCGCGGACACGAGCGCCTGTAGGCGCCGGCGGGTGCCGATCGATGGCACGAGCGCAGTCGGGGCGGCGATCTCATGTGGAACCACCGGAAGCGGAACCGACAGGAAGGCATCCGCGGTCGACTTCTTCAACCACGCCGCCGGCTCCCGCCCAATCTTGCCGCGCAACAGCACCGCCAGCGTTTGCCGCGGCATACCGGAAACCACACAGATCTGGCGGCGACTCACGCCCGCCGCGATCAACTCCTCGACATGAGCACGAACCGGCGCTGCATCCACCCGGTCCGCGTCCCACCGCCCGTATGCGTTCTGCCGGTACCGGTTCCGCTCGTAGCAGCGGTGGCACATGCCGCGGCGGGGCGGGTTCGCGACCCGCCCGCACGCGCACACGATCTCGGTCACGCCGCGTCCGTGATCTGCTGCATGATCCAGGAGAGCTTGCTCCGCGCTTCCTCAGAGCGCCCGTCCCGCACCATCATGTCGACATCCGCGAGCACCAGCACCAGGCCGCCGAGCGTCGAAACCGTCAGCGGGTCAGACCCGATCAGTTCCCGCGCTTCAGCGATGCGCGCGTTCACCTTCGCCATCACGGTCGCCCGCGCACGCTTGCGCTCTCCGATCTCGTTCTTCGCATCCGTGTACGCCTTCGACGGCCGGCCACTGTTGGTCCGCGCTGGGTGCGACTTCAGGGCGGCGTTGTCGTAGGTGTTCTGCGCCAGGATCGAAGTCCGGACCTGAACCAGCGCCCGCAACCAGCGGACCTGATTCTCCTTGCGCCGCAACACTTCGAACTGCGGGCCGGTGCCAGCTTCGTCGCGGAGGTCGGCGCGCACCATCGTGTCGAGAGCCGCGTCACCGAGGACGGCCCGCACAGGCTTTCGATTCGGGCGAACCGATACCGATGCCCGGAAGTCGCTCGAAGATCGCTCCACGGCAACGCTGGACGGCAATGCGGGCGCGTCAAGATCAGATACGTGGTCGCTGAAAACAGGGGCGGTCGGATGGGACTGCGTCGCTACCAATTGAAAATCCTTTTCATTAAGTGGTGGAGGGCTACGCGACCTGCGTTTTTGCGCCGGTGAGGCGGGAGATGCAGGGCGCGAAGGCTTCTTGGCCGGTGGCGCTGGTGCAGTAGTGGCCGGCGTCGGCTCCGCAGTGGGGGCAGGGGTAGTTGATGGCTCCTGCGATCTGGTATGCCTGGCCGACTGCTCGGCGCATGGGGCGTTGTGTGGTTGTGCGGGTGGCGATTTGTCCAGCGAGGTCGATGACTGCGGCGGGTGTGATGGCCCACGGCGAGGTTTTGAGGTGGATGGCGACGGCTTCGAGCGCTACGGCGACATCGAGGTGGCCGATCGCGTCGTGCCAGTACTTGATGACGTCGGCGTTGATTTCGCGGCGGTCGTATTCGGCGATGGCTGCGAGGACGCGGCCGGTGTCGGCGCGGTTCATGACGGGATCGCTTTCTGGTCAGCGATGCGGGTGAGGATCCGGTGGAACGGGTTGGCGCGCGGGTCGGTTGGTGTCTGCGCGAGTTCGTCGCGAGCGGCCAGGCGTCGCTGGAGTTCGGCGCGCTGGTCCGCGGTGAAGTGGGTGTCGGTTCGTTGCCCGAGGGCGATTTGCCGCGAAAGGCGATGCGCCTGCGGTGGTGTGAATCCCATCTCCTGGAGCGCGTGGCAGGCGTCGTCCATGCGGTGGCGTCGTTCGTCGGGTTGCGCGCGGAGTGCGTCGAGGCGTGCGGTGCGCGCGTGTTGGAGGATCGATGCGGGGAGGGGCCGGTAGCCGGGGGGTTCGTGGTTGTAGGCGTGGTCGACGCCGGCGATGAGTTCGTCACGGGTGAGCCGGGATTCAGCGAAGGCGTTGGCCCAAGCAACGACGGCGGTTTGGCTGGGGTGGGGGAACCAGAGGTCGTAGCCGCTGCAGCGTTTGAGGATGTCGGTGGCGATTTCGATGTACTGCTCGGGGTTGGTGGTCATGCGGTCTGCTCCGTGTAGTCGCCGTCGATGACGCCCAGCAGGGGCCGGTTGTCGCTGGAGGGCAGGGTGTTCTGTTGGCCGGGAAGGATGCCGAGGCTGCGTTTGACTTCGGCCGCGGCGGCGTCCCAGCCGAGTGTTTTGCGGTCGTGGTTCGACAGGTGCGGGGCGCCGGGGTCGGGGCTGGCCACGGTTGCGGGCCGGGTGCGGGCGCGGATGACGTCGGTGACGAAGTGCGGGAGTTGGCTCGGCCCGAGGTCTTTCGCGAGCCAGCGTTCGAGGCCCGCCGCGATGTCGTCGGGGGCGATGCCTTGCTTGAGCATGGCGCCGGCGTGTGTGGCGAGGGCTGTGCGGGTGGCTTGGGGGAAGCCGTTGCAGGATCCCTTGATCAGCTTCCAGCCGTCGATGTCGACCTTGCGGCCGGGTTCGTCGAGCGCTGCTGCCGCGGCGGTGTTTTCGAGCTCGCGCGCGTTACTTACTAGAGCCGCACTAGGGACGTACGTAAGTACTTCTTCTTCTATATCTATATCTGGTACAGATCCGCTAGGAAAATCTGTAGCAGTTGCTAGACGCCCGCTAGCCTTCCGAGGCTGGTTTCGCTTGGCGTTGGCCGCCTTCGCTTGACCGCCCTTTTGCCCGGCTGATCTGGCCTTTTCCCGCTTCGCTTCGACGTCTGCGCGGCTCTGCTGGTGCTCCAGATAGTCGTGGAAGACGACGCAATTTTGTTCTGCGTCTTCAGAACACGCACCGGCAGCAAGAATCGCTTTTCTGTTCCGATCTGTTCCCATCTTGCGCCAGGCGGCCATGCTGATGACGCCGTCGGTGAGGAACTCCGCGCAGTGCAGCCAGGCACGGATGATGAGGAACTTCTGGGCGTCGTTGAGGGCCGCGTACTTCGGGTTGCGGTCCATGTCGACGGCCACGGTGATGAACGGTCGGGTGTCTCTGGGCATGGTGTGTTGAGTGCTCCTGCAGGGGCGCGCCGGTGCGTGCGCGCCCTCTCCGATGGGAGTTCGAGAGGTTAGGCCGCGTTCTTGCGGAGCTTCGCTTTGCGACGGACGAGGGCCTGCTCGCCGGCGTCCTGTTTGAGGTTGAGGGCTTCAGCGACGCGAGTTCCGGTCCAGCCGTTTGCGATCGCGTAGTCCAGCAGCGCGGTGCGTTCCGGCTCGTGCACCTTGCCACTGTGCTTTCCGTGGATGATCCGATCGAGCAACACCTCGTCGAGTTCGTCGTCTGGTGTCGCGGGCATCCAGATCGGCGACTGTTGCGGGTGGTCGATATCGTGGCCTTCCCACGCCAGGGGCGGGAGATAGCCGCTGTTGCGGGCTCGGGTCTCGCCGTAGCGGCTGGAACCCGGTGTGCCGGAGAGCTCTTCATAGAGTTCTCGGACCTTCGCCCAGGTCTCGTACTGGACCCAAGTGCGCGTGTTGTATTGGCTGAACTGCCGACCGGACACGCCAGCGAGCTGCCCGAGATCGTCGAGCTTCCAACCGATAGCCAGCAGCGCTTGAATGCGGCGCTTAGTGCCGATGTTGGGGACCTTCATCCCGGACTGTGCGGGTACGGGCACATGCGTCACGGCCATGATCCGGGCGGCGCATTCGATGCTGACCTTGTCGTGGACACGGTGGCGGATCTTCCACACCGATTTCTGGTCCATTCCCGCAGCCGCTGCGATGGCATGGTCGCTGAACCCCCAGTTGTAGAGGGTGTCCAGGTGGCTGGCGGGTTCCGCGAGGGGAACGAAGGCCGGGATCCCTCGTGCGGCACGCATTTTCGTCACCTTGGCGGCTTTGTATCGGCCGAGCTTGGGGACGGTTGTTTTGCGGGGTCCGACCGCTGTTGGCTGACGCCATTCCGCTCTCGGGTACGCGGGAGCGGCAGGCTGACGTGAATGGCTCATGACCGCCCGCCCGCCAGCGCCTTGTTGACCTTGGTGCCGGACATGCCGAGCTGGATGCCGATTCGCCGCTGAGCCCAGCCATGCTCACGAAGTGCGCGCGCGTACACCGGCTTGTCTTTGGCTTCGACACGGACCGGTCGGCCCTCCAAGATGCGCTGCAGCACAACCGCGTTGGGTGTTGTGATCGGCGGTTCAGGTCGCGGGAACAGCGCAGGCAGCTCGGTCGGATCGACTGCGAGGAGCCGCTTTTCGAGGTCGGGGTGGATCAGCCGTGACCGGCCGGCATGCAGTCGCAGCAGTGTCATGGAGGGCCAGGTGAGGTGCCGTGAGAGGCGGTGGATGGTGACCCAGCGGGTGGCCATGATTGTGGCGAGGTGTTCGGTGGCTCGGGTGGCGTCGATGTAGCCGCGGTCGATGAGCAGTTGGGCGCCGACGGTGGGTTCGGTGGTGGTCATGCTGCTTCGGCTTTCGTGGAGTAGATGGGCCACTCGGTGGGGACGTCGGTGAACGACTCCCCTTTCCGGCGGAGCCAGTCGATGAAGCTGTAGGCGCGCTCGCGGTACCAGTGGGCTTGCGCGGCCATGAGTTCGTCGGCGGTCATCTCGGCGAGGGCGGGATAGATGCGCGGCAGTCGCCAAGCCAGGCGGGCCGCAGCAACGGCGTCGCCTTCGGCGTCGTGGGCGTTGTCCAGGCTGACCCGGTAGTGGATTGCGACAGCGGACAGCTTCCGGGATCCCTTGCGGTACTTGTCGAATTCGCGGTCCAGGACGTAGCTGTCCACGATTGGACCGCGGATCTCAAAGCCGCGGTGATGGGAGGCGAGCATCGAGAAGTCGAATGCGCCGTTGAAGACAGCGACGATCCGGCCTTCATCCCACACCCGGTACAAGTCCGCGACGACTTCGGCGACCACCTCGGCGTGCGGGTGCCCGTGCTTCTGGACGTATTCGTCTGTGTAGCCGTGGATCTCGGTGGCCTCGGCTGAGATGGGGATTCCAGGGTTGGCGACCCAGTGCCGGCGGGCGATGTCGGCGCCGTCAATGCGTCCGATGAACGCGGTGACGATTCGATCGGTGCCGATCTCCACGCCAGTTGTCTCAAGGTCCGCGCACGCAAGCGGGAGTTTTGTCCACGAGGTCATGCCGCGGCCTTCCATCGACCTGTCGAGTGATCGCGGTTCTGGCCAAGGAGCGCAGTGGCGCGGCGGTTCTTTGACTGCTGGGAGTACGTTGCCCACCGGCAGTTTTGGGGAGAATACGGACCGTCGTTGTCGATCCGGTCCAGGCTGTATTCCGCTCGGCCGCCAACGGAGCGACCAGGTCGCTTGCCCATGTCGTCTACGAAGTTCCAGAAATCTGCCAGCCAACGGTCACAGACGTAGATCCCGCGCCCGCCGTAACTGGCGTATCGCTTGTGGGTCGGTCGCGTGCAGCGTCCGACCATGTCGTTGTAGATGTGATAGAACTCGTGCTTCGATTTACCGCCGCGCCAGTTGGTGTTGTGTTCGTCGATCCCGTTCTTGCGCTCGAGCGTCAGCCATTCGAGTCGGCAGGACTCTCCGCAGAATCGCTTGTGATCGGCCGGGATTGGATCGTTGCAGCGCTCGCATAGGCGGCGCGAGGTCCGTTTAGTCATGTTGCGCCTTCACTGCTTCGAGAAGGGTTTGGCCGGGTTTGATGAGGACGGCCCGGTATCCGGGGCGGCGGTTGGCGTATCGGAGCGCTTCGAGTTCGTCGTCGCCGAAGTAGGCGACCGCGTAGCAGTCGCCGCCTTCGCCTTCGCTCTCCCCTGCCTCGGGGAACGCCAGCCATGCCCCGTCGTCGAGTGGCACGGCCATCAGCTACTCCCCCGCGTCCGGCGGGAACATGCCGCCGTCTTCAGCGGGCGGAACGCCCTCGTAGTAGTCCGCGGGTGCGTCCTGCACGTCGGCAGTTTCGGCGTCGATGACGTCCGGTTCGACGTGCTGGGGAGTGTCGATCGCCTCTTTGCCGAGATCGAATCGGACGGACCCGTCGTTCTCGACGGCCAGCGCCAGTTCGGTGGACATCGGCAGCATCTTCGAGAGCTGACGCACCATGGTCTTCTTGGCCATGCCGTCGAACTCGTCGACCCACGGGCCGAATACTGCGCCGTCCTTGTTCTTCGCGGTCGCGTACTTGTTCCGGTACTTGACCATCTCGGCATACGAGATCGGATCCGTGATCGCGTAACCGCCTCCGCGTGTCCGCGCAACGGCGTAGTAGGCGCGCGAGTCTCCACGGTCACCGTCGAGGAACGGCTTGTGGACCCACTTGTCGTCCGCTGCACCGTATTCGACCTCGAAGAAGTCGTTGGCGTGGATGATGCGCGCCGCTACCGACAGGACACGATCGGATCGGTACGCGAGGTCGACAAGCCCGCGGTAGCCGGCCACGAACTGCGCCTTGTACATGCGGTCCTTACGGTCCCAGAAAGGCAGGACGTACGCCTGTCCCAGGACGCCAGGGCGCAGTCCGAGCTGGGCGCAGGTCATGAAAGCGCCGAGCACGCTGAGTTGTTCGCACTGGGCGAGCTTCGGGGTGCGCTGGATGGCGGTGAAGGCGTCGCGGATGAGCTGTTTAGCTTCGGCGCCGCGCGGCATTGCCAGCTCGAACGCCTTCTCCATCTTCTGGATCGACGACTTCAGATCGTCGTCCTTCTTCGCGGGCGCGGTCTGGTTCTGTGCGATGCGGTCGACAAGGTTGCGGGCCATCAGGCCACCTCTTTCAGGTCAAGGGAAGTGGAGCGGAAGCGGGCGTAGACGTCGGGGCGCTCTTCGCGTAGCTCGCGGACGTCGAGGCCCGGAATGGTGAGGTACTCGGCGTACAGCTCGGGTTCGGCGTCTCGGAATGCCGCCGATTTGAACGGGCCGCCCTTGGTGGCGACCCACACGTCGTTGCCGACGAGCAGCCGGTCGTGGCCGTCCATGAGGGCGCGGATCTTGTTGCCGGCTGCGTCTTTCCGCTTCTTGGCCGCGGATTCGTCCTGCTGGGCGGTCCGGTAGTCGCGGTGCAGGACACTGATCTGCTGGCGGGTGACGTGCAGGTCTCCCCCGACATGGGGGTGCAGCTGGCTGATGGCTTCGCGGTCGGCTGTAGTGCCGGTGATGGGCGGCTCGATGTCGGCGATGACGTGGTCGCGCCAAAACTGGTCGCAGGTGTTGGCGACGATCTCGATGAGGCGCTCGTTGCGTTCTACACGAGCGGTCTCCAGATGGTTGCCGCCAATCAGTCCCGCCGCGTAGGCGTGAGTGGCGCCGGTGACGTACATGCCGTGGTGGAGTTGCAGTTCGGCGTGGTCAGGGATTTGGCCTGTCCACTTGTCAGCCATGAACCACGCGGTGTTCTTGGTTTCGAGTAGTCCCCCGTCCGACAAGAACCCGTCCGGGCTGTACAGCATGTGCGGTCGTTCGACCGACTGCAGTGTGCCGGGGAGCTCGACGGTGAGGCCGAGTCGTTCACAGGCGACGGCGCGGATAATCGGTTCGAGCATGCGGCCCCAGAACATGGCCTCGGTGTCGACACCGGAATCCGCTGGTGCGCGGCGGGTTTTCCGCAGCCAGATTGTGTAGGGCGAGTCCCAGTCGACGAGGCCGAGGAGCCCGGAGATTTCGGAAGATCCGATGCCGGCCAGGCGTGCTTCGAGCCATTCGGGGCTGCCGGGCGCGGTGCGCGGAAGTTCGCGGTAGAGAGCGGGATTCGTCACCAGGTGCTCCACGGGGTGAGGCTCCAGTCGAGGAGCCAGGCCGTTGCGCCGAGGAATGCACCGAACGCGATGAGCACGAAGTACGCGATCACGGCGTGGACGAGCCCGTGCATGGCGTTGCCATCAGGGCTTTCAGGGATAGGCTGTCGGTTGGACATGCCATGGCCTTCTTTCGCTTTGGGTTGCTGTGGCGGTTCGGCCCGTCCTCATGCCAGTGGGGGCGGGCATCTAACTTCAGAGAGAGAGTCACCAGAGAGAGAGTGTCGTGCAGTGCAGTGAATCTTGTTGTTTGCACTGCACACAGTACAGTGGGAGAGACCTCAGCGCAACACCGCCTGTCTGGTGAGCTAAGTGAACGCCGCCCCAACGCGCCCACCCCGCCCGAACAGCGGAAATGTTCCGGAATCCTGGGAAAGTAGGGGGAAGTGTGCAGCGAACCGTTCAAACTCCAACGAACACCCGATAGCATCGAGACGCCAGAGAGAGAGGCCCCCTACGGGGCTGGCCGCACACGAAAGGGTGTCCGGTGTCGACCCAGACAGCACAGAGCGAGACGGAGTGGTCCAGATACCTCACGTCTCTAATGACCGCGCAGCAGGTCAAGAACAGCGAGGTCGCCGATGCCATCGGCGTATCACGCAGCACGGTAGGCAATTGGCAGCAGAAGGGCGTCGTCCCAGATTGGAAACAGGTTAGGTCTGTCGCGCAGTTCTTCAACCGCCCACTCAGCGAGGCACTCATCCGAGCCGGATTCGCGACCTCGGAGGAACTCAACTTCGTGGCGCCACCCCTGACGCCAGAGTCAATGTCCAACGAGCAGCTGCTCCTGCTGCTCAAGGACCGGCTCGATGAGCTCACGGCGCTGCGAAAGGTGATGGCCGGCAACGAAGCCGAGCCAGATCCCGGAGGAAAGAAGCTACCGGCAGCGGATCGCGCGCCGAAGAGGATCAGGGGACGTCAAGGCCCAACTGGCCGCCCTTAACACGCTCAGAAAGTTGACAGTGCCCCGCACCCAGGGGCAGGGCGGCGACCCTCGTCGTAGTCGCCACTCCCCTGCCTCACTGGTCTATACCGTTGCGTTGTAGATCCGCTGGAACTGCTGATCCTGCCAGCCGCGGAATCCGCGGGCCGCCTGGATCATTCGGACGACGCGATCGTTCTCGGACGCTTCGATGCTGATGTGGCACTCGTAGTAGAAGCCGTGGATGTGGTGGGTTCTGCGTCTCCAGTACTTGGGCCGGTGCCCTGCGGGGCGCTTCATCCACGCTCCCCAGGCGGCGGTGCGCAAGTATCCGAGTTCGGCGTCCGAGAGGAGCTCGTAGGGGCGGACGTCGATTCGGTTTGCCCACACGACGATTCGGCCGATCTCCTTCCAGAACCCTTCGAGGTCTTCCGAGACGCAGGTAGATCCTGCTGGATCGAGGATTTCGATCCCCAAGCGCTTTAAGTCTTCGGCCGAGCGCTCAATGTCGTCGGCCGATTCGCTGTCGATGTAGCTGTAGTGGACTTTCTGATACTCAAGCATCCTATGAGTTCCTAGTGTGCGCATGGGTGTACCGCTCCACCGCGGCTACGGAGCGGTCACCTCGGTCTCCCGGGCCACCGAGGATCGCTGCCTTCGATCCCGTTGACCCCCGTACATGGCCAGCGAACCCCCGGTACATAACTGGCCTACGCCATAACAAACCTGACGCAAACGGGTTTCGGGTGTCCCATCTGCGCCCCGTCGGTGTGGCATACCTGCGACTCTAGTATGTGTCATGCATTTTGTCCCATATGGCTCCTTCAAAATTTCCTCGATCGTCGGGCGACAAACGAGCGATTCGAAATCGGACCGATCCTGCACACGGACAGCAATCTCAAACGGACCATTTTCCGAAACAAGAATCGCCACCTTTGATGACTCTTCAACCGCAGATACCAGCCGGTAACTACAGCGGTCGGACCTAGCGTGCCAGCGGTCCGCACCCGTCCACCTCCTCACCTCCAGGCAAACCCGTCACATCGAACAAGCGTTCGAATCCTAACGCGATCGTGAGGTCACGTCACTGGGCAAATGCGCCAGCGGCACAGCAGGAGGCCGCCGCCAGTCACGCAACCTGCATCTTTGCCGCACCGATGCCAGTAAGAGAAGTTGCCGACGCCTGGCGAGCCGCAGTCGACACCACCTCGCCATTCATTGCGTCAGCCAACGTCGACAAGGGCTCACGTCAACCACCCGCCGGGGATGCAGCGAAGGGTTGGCGTCAAGGAAACACCCGGGTACATCGAAGGCCGGTTACCAGCCCGAACTTGCTCAGATCTACGATTATCTGAGAATTTCAGTCACACCAAAATGTGCTATTTTGTGCCACATCCACGCCAGCTATGGACTTTTTCGTTCAAATGTGAATAACCAAATCACCTAGGTTGACGCAACCCTTTAGCAAATCCGCTGAGGATTCGGCCCAAACGCTTCTCCCGCGTGTCATTGCGCCTATCCGGCAGCTGATTGTGCACAACCGGTTCCCGGAAAGGCACGCGCACACGACACGCACACGATTAATCGCCTCTCAAATCTCTCACCAAAGGGCCTCGATGGACCCGAGGCGGGTTCAAAGTGAGGGTGGGCGCAGACATGAGCAACGCCGCTGACGGCCCCATCTTGAATGCAATCCATTGCACTTCGACCTGTGCACTGTATGCTTGACTGGCCGGGACACCCCGGGACATACCAGTGATCAGACGAACGAGGTCATGATGCCCCGCAACACCATCTGGCTCACACGGGCCGAGGTTTCAGCGCGAACCAACTACGCCGAGAAGACACTTCGCAACTGGGCCAGCAAGGGCCAAGGGCCGCAGTTCAGCAAGTTCGGTGGCCGGGTCCGCTACCGACTCACCGATGTCGTCGCCTGGGAGAACCAGCAGGACAACGCCTTCGCGCGGCAGGCGGCCTGACTCATGGCCCTGGAACCAGGCGAGCTGCCGCCGAAGAACAAGCTGATCCCGACGAAGCGCTCAGACGGCAGCTACGAGCTCGACCGCGTCCGTCATCGCGCGCTCAACGGAGAAGTGGTTCGCACCAGCGCGGTTGGGCGGACCAAGAAGGAGTGCATCGACGAGTGGATGCGCCGCTTCGACATCAACAATCGGAAGGGATCGAAGCGCCGGCGGATCAGTAAGCGCGTGCAGTTCGCGCCGACTGACCCGATGAGCAAAGTCTTCGCCGAGATGGACAGGCAGTGGAAGCAGCGTGTCGAGGACGGGACCCTGTCCCGAGACACGCACAGCAACTACCACCGCACGATCTACCCCTGCGCGCCCGGCCCAAAGAACCACAACCCCGACGCATTCAAACTCGAAACCGAGATGGGCGACCTGTCCATCGCCGAGGCCGCCGACGCTGCCGACATCACCGACTACCTCGACGAGGTCGCCGAGACGGCCCCGTCCCGAGCCGAGATGCAGCACCTGGTGCTCGGTATGGCATTCAAGATGGCGGTACTCGGCCGCGGACTGCCGACATCGGACAACCCGATGCCACACGTGATCTGCCCACCACGCAAACCGACCATCCCTCGCCCGTTGGCGCGACCGCTGCAGATCTCCATGTACGCCTACATCGTTGAAGCCCGCTCGCGGGAGGGTGCGTATTTGCGGCTGTACTACCTGTTCCTGTTGGGCACCGGAGTGCGCCCGGGCGAGGGGTTGGCGGTTCGCTGGGTGGACATCGCGACGGAAATGCTCGAGGACAGCTCCGTGCGGACCGTCGCCTATATCGGGGCCACTGTTCGCCGGCGCACCAAGGTCGGCACGTTTCGGCACCCGAACCGCAAGAGCGGCAACCCGTATTGGATTGTTCTGCCGCAGTGGTTGGCTGCAGAGCTGGCCGCGGAGAAGGCTCGGGTGCGGCCGGCGTCGGACGAGGTGCCGGTCTTTCGCGGTCCGGTTTCGCATTCGTGGGTGAGTGTGCAGTCGGCCGAGGACTCGGTTCTCCGGTTGCGGCGTGAGAGTCCGGTGCCGGACTTCCGGTTGTCGGATCTTCGGGACACTGTTGCCAGTCATATTGCGTCAGTGACGAAAGATGATGATCGTTCGAGTGCGCAGTTGGGGCACACGGATGGCAAACTTTCGATCGCGCAGAAGTACTACATCAGCGCGGAGGCGAAGCGGGTCGCGGTCGTCGACAATGCGGACGAGCTCGAGTTGCTGAATCCGCTGGATGTGGGAGCAAATTGGGAATCCGACGGCGTTATGTCCGTATGATTCAACCGATTTGATACTCTGACCTGCGGAAACGCTTGGAACCTAGTGGATATCCAGGAACATCCGCATGGCCGACAGTGTATGCGGTCGATAGCGAACACCCCGAATCAGGCCGGGAACCGCTGTGGCCAGGCGCATACGGTGACGGCCGGAACCAAAAGATGATCTTGCCGAGCTCGAACACCCCGATGAGGCGCCTGGTCAACGCCGCACGAGCCAGAGCGCAGTCGCAAGTACGACCAGCACGGACCAGACAACCCAGTAAACCGGCGTTGCGTGCACCGCGACCAGCACCGCGGCGGCCACGGCAAGTACGACGACTGTGGTTGTTCGCATGAGGAATTGTCTCAGCTCTCTTCGAGACCCCGTCATCGAAAAGGCCCGCCTTCTCAGGGCGGTGCTCTGACCATTGAGCTTCGAAACATGGTGACATCGAATCGAACCCACATCGTCCCGAGTGGCAGATGGCAACGGTGTTCTCAACGCGCGCCGACTCAACGATCCGAAGGCGACGAGCCTGCCACGTCGGGCGGCGGCCCGGACAGCGCGCGGCCGGTGAGCAGGGCCGCGCAGGTGCCGGTTGCGGCGCAGCCCAGCACGATCGACCACGCTACCGGCCCCAGTGGTACGCACCCGAAGAACCGGTTCACTCCGGGCATCATGATGATCGTGGCGAGGACTACGGAGCTGCCTGCCACGGTCACCCAGACCAGGCGGCTGTGCCGGCCGATCACCAGGGTCTGCCCGAGCTGCGTACCGATCAGGGCGGCCAGTGCCATGGTTTCCGCGCGGCGGCGGCGGCCGGTGGCGCGGCCGAGCAGCCATGCCGCGCCGGCGCCGATGGTGGTGCAGGCGCCGCGCACGGCGACGGCTTGCAGGAAGTCGCTGCCGATACCGGGCGGTGGCCCGAGTGTCCTGTCGGTCGTTTCGGTGTCGTCGGCGGGCCGGGTGTCCGAGAGTGTGAGCGCCATCGCCGGACCGAGGTCGGTGAGCAGGTTCACCACCAGGAATTGCCGGGTGCCGATCGGGGCTCGGCCGGACAGCAGCGTGCCCAGGACGGTGAACGCCACCTCACCAGCGTTGCCGCCGACCAGCACGCCGATCGCGTCACGTACTCGCTGCCACATGCCACGGCCCTCGGCCAGTGCCTCCTGCAGCACGGTGAGGTCGAGGACCTTGCCGGTGTCGGTGAGGATCAGGTCCGCGGCCTCCCGTGCGGCGACCGACCCTCGAGCGGCCAGCCCGATACCGACATCGGCGGTGCGGATGGCGGCCGCATCGTTGCTGCCGTCGCCTGCCATCGCCACCGTGTGCCCGCGGCGTTGGAGCGCGGACACGATGCGCACCTTGTGTTCAGGCGATACCCGCGCGAAAACCGTTGCCTGCTCGATGAGTTCGGCTTGGCCGTCCTCGTCGAGCAGGTCCAGATCGGCGCCGGTGGCCACCGTGTCGGCGGGGATGGCGAGCTGTTCGGCGACCGCGCGCGCGGTGATCGGGTGATCACCGGTGATCATCCGCACGCTGATGTCGTTGCGGGCCAATTCGGCAAGCAGTTCCAGTACCTGCGGGCGCGGGCTGTCTGCAATACCGAGGAAGCCGAGAAGGGTGAGCTGCTCGATCTCTTCGGTGAGATCGCGGGGGGCGGAGGCGAAATCGCGCCGCGCCACCACCAGCACCCTCAGCCCCTGCGCGGCCAGCCGGCGCACCGCCGCCTCCGCGGCGGCGCGGCACGCGGGTGTGAACGGCCGGGCCTCCCGGCGGCCTTCGTCATCGGTGCGCAGGACCTGATCACAATGTGGCAGCAGCACTTC
The DNA here is from genome assembly GCF_042754085.1 of Nocardia sp. NPDC059236. Taxonomy (NCBI): domain Bacteria; kingdom Bacillati; phylum Actinomycetota; class Actinomycetes; order Mycobacteriales; family Nocardiaceae; genus Nocardia; species Nocardia sp. NPDC059236. The sequence continues at coordinate 709,892 of NZ_JBHZAF010000001.1, read as the reverse complement.
CGGGGCGCCTTTGACGGCGAGCCGGATGTGCTGACCGGTGTTGCCCACCGCCGCGGAGTAGCCGCGGAAGCTCTCGAACGGCAACTCCTCGATGGGAGCCCAGGCATGCGGCTGTCTGTGGCCCAGATATGTGTGTGCCGCCTCGACGACAGCTCGGTCGGTGGCGTGCACCAGTGGGGCATCGTCAGGGTTGGGGCAGGCGTAGGCGGCGGCGCGGAGCAGCCCCCGCGACTGTGGCGTGCTCGCGAGATGGTCCCTGTCCCACGTCAGGTCGAGATCGGCAACCGCGACCAGCCGCAATTGTCCTTCGGTGAGGGTGCCGGTCTTGTCGAAGCACATGGTGTCGACGCGGCCCAGTGCCTCGATGGTGCGGCTGGAGCGGACCAGCACGCCGCGGCGGGACAGGCGGCGGGTAGCGGCCAGTTGGGCGACCGTCGCCACCAGCGGCAGTCCCTCGGGGACGGCGGCGACGGCCACGGCCAGCCCGTCGGCGAGGGCCGGGCGCAGCGGCAGCCCACGCAGGAAACTGGTGACAGTAACGGCGGTTCCGCCGCCGAGGGTGAACGGCAGCACGCGTTCGGTCAAGCTGCGCAGCTGTTCCTGCACACCGCCGCTGGGGGGCGGCCCGGCGGCGGCGAGGGCACGACCGGCCTCGGTTGCGGTTCCGACCGCCACCACGACCGCGGTCGCCTCGCCGCTGACCACGACGCTGCCCTCGAACACCATGCCGGTGCGTTCTGCCAGCAGGGCGCCGGGTGTGGCGGGGGTCTGCTTCTCCACGGTCACGGTCTCGCCGGTGAGGCCGGACTCGTCCACTTCCAGCCCATCGGTCTCCAGCAGCCGCGCATCCGCGGGGACTACCTCGCCGGTGGCCAGAGCGATCACATCACCAGCCAGCAGACCGTCTGCGGGAGTCTCGATTTCGCCGTCCTCGGTGAGCCGCCGAGCAGTCAAGCGCTCGCCGAGCAGGAGTTTGTCCAGCGACAGCCGGGCGCGGCGGCGCTGCAGGGCCGACACCGTGGCATTGAGCCCCAGCACCGTGCCGACGAGCACGGCGTCGGTAGGCGAGCCGAGCAGCGCGGAGGCGACCGCGCCGACACCCAGCAGTGGAGTCATCGGATCGGCCAGCTCGCGGCGCACATCTGCGACCAGACCGGCGAGACTCGTCGCGGGCATGGCCAATCGCTGCGAGATACGCCTGGCGACGGTGGTGACGTGCGAGCGCGGCGGCGGCGCGGACCGGAGCGGGGCGGGTAGTCGGGCCAGCACCTCGTCCGGTTCCAGGGCATGCCACGGCACCAGCCGCACCTCGGCCGGCCCGGTCGCGCGGGCGGCCCGGCGCCCGCCGTTCAGACCCGTTGCCAACCCCATCAGGGTGGCCGCAGTGACCGGGCTGGTGGCTCGCGCCGCGCGTGACCCAGCCGGACCGGACGCGAGCAGCAGACCGCTGAGCGTGGCTGCCGACAGCGTCAGGACCCGGCCACGCTCACTGACATTGCGTGCCTGGCCGGTAGCGGCGATGATCTGCCGTGCCGAACTCAGATCCGGGCACACCACATCCGCCTGCCAGGGGATCCGTGCCGGAGCGCCGGGAGTTCGGGAGGCGATACCGATGCCCAGATCGGCGGCACCCAGGGCGCGATGTGCCTCGCCACTGACCACCGCCACCACGTGCCCCTGCTGCTGCAGTCGCCGTACCAGCCCGGATACCGACCCGCCGGCGAGCACGAATTCATCGGCGCTGCGACGCAATTCGCCGGTGCTCTCGTCTCCGATGAGTACCACCCGCAGGCCCGCCTGTCGGGCGGTGGACAGCAATCCGGCAGCACCCGGATGTGGCTCGCTCCCGATCAGCACCCGCCCGACCACACGTCCGTGCTCGTGCAGCAGGTGCCAGCGCGGGCCCCCTGGATCGGTTTCCGGGCCGGGAGGATCGGTGTCGATGCCGGGTCGCAGGTCGGCGTCGATGCCCAGATGCAGATTCTCACGCCGATGCTCGGGTGGTGGTGGGATGGGCAGTTCCTCACCGTCGCACCAGAGCAGCCGCTGGGCGGCGCTCCACACGTGTTCGACCGGCCAGCTGTCGTGGCGGGATTCGGCGTCGAGGACCACCGCCCGTTGACCGCGCACCGCATCCCGGTCGACGACCAGTGCGGAAACCCGGTCCATGCGGCGCCACATGAACGGATCGAGGGTCAGCACGCCGCGCGCCGCCATGAGGGTCGACAGCGCACCGGCGAAGGTCTCGCGACCGGCCCGCGCGGCCTTCGGCACGCCCGCCGCCACGGCGTCGGCGGCGTCGGCGACCGCGCGGCCGCCGACCAGCGTTGCCGCCGAGGCCAGTGCCGCGGCGGCGCTGACCTGTTCGGTGCACCGCTCGATCGGTCCATGCGGCAGCGGTACCGGCCGGGGCTCGGGCGGATCGTAGACGTCGACACCCGGCAGGTCGGGGTCGGCGATCAGCTCTTCCCAGCGCCGCCACTGCGCGAAACGAGCGGCGGCCTCGACCAGCCGCACCGCCCGCTGCATCGCGTCGGCGCACAGGCCGGTCACTTCCGAATCCAATGCCTGACCCACGGCATTTCCGATCGTGATCACGGTATCGGCGCGGTGGCGGCCGAGCTGGGCTTCAAGTGCGCCGCGCAACCTCGGCTGTCCGTCCACGAGAGCCACCGCCCCCCGGACCACATGGGCCGGCGGCGGTGTCGGAAGCAACCGCCCGGTGACGACCGCTCCGATCCCGATGAGATCGCCGGCCAGCTGCAGCGCGGATGTCAGTACCGGCTCTCGATCGGAGGGGTGCTCGAGTCGACGGCTCCACGGCTCCGCACTGGTTCCGGCGAGATCTTCGACGCGTTCCAGGATCGCTTCCAGTTGTGCCGGAGACAGGCGTTGCGGGTCCGCGGCCACGACGACCCGCCCGGTGGCGGCATTGACCTGGAACCAACACACCTCCGGTTCCTGCTCGAGGTGCTTGCGCGCCAACTCGGCTACCCGAGCGCTCTGTGCCGACTGCAAGCCGCGAACCTCGGCGTGAATACGGTTGGCATGCACCGTGAGCCGCCGCTGCGTACGCATGCGCCGCGGGTCCACGAGCGCGCCGAGTTCCCGGCCGATGCCCTCGGTGAATTCGACGACTGTTCGAGCGACTGCTGGGTCCGCCAGCCGCGACGCCACCGCGACCGGCCGCCGGAGCAATCCCACCGTGGCTCCGGTGGCCGCGAGGGGCAGCCGGATCGGCGCAGTGGCCAGACCGCGCAGGGACGCCACTACTGTGCGGCGGTTCGCGACCGTCGCGAACCCGCGGTGGACTGCTTCGGCCGAGTGCTCTTGCGCTCCCGAGGCTGCGGTCGTTCGGACTTGTCCTGATTCCCGGATTGGGTTCTGGCGCGCCGCAACAGATAGACCGCACCCGCGACGCCGCCCGCAGCGGCGGCCACGGGCCACTCGACCAGGCCCGTCAAACCGGCCGCAACGACGCCGAGCACAGTGGCGGCAGATAGGTCCATCCCACTGCGAGCGCCGGATACGGCGCCTTCGACTGTGCCGCGCGCCGCACCTGTCACCGCCCCGACCACGGCTCCACCGGCCGCCTCAACCGCATGCACAGTCGCCGATGCCGTAGCCTCGAGCGTCCTCACAGTGTCCGATGCAACGCTGCTCATCACACCCCAGTCGTCGTAGGTAGCGCAAAGAACTTCCTGCGGAAACTAGTGCGTTGCCAGAATACTCCGCGATGCTCTAATCGGCCCTACGTTATCGAAACGAAAAGCGGCGCGATCAACTCGTCCACGTGAGACGGGGGCAGAAAATGCCATTTCCAAGCGGTGCCGACCCGATCCAACCGTTGTAGCGATGATATTTCCGCTACCTGAGCGGCCGAAATTGCAGACTAGTTGCTATTGCATATTGGATCTATACCTCTTCGAGAGCTTCGCCGATCTGATGAGCGATGCGATTGTGCTGATCGTGGAGCAGCCAATGACCCGTTGCGAGGACCAGTGCGACAGGCCATTCGATGATCTCCGCTGCGGCCAGCGCGCCCAGTACGCCGTAGTACGCCAACTGCTCGGGCCGGGGGATGCGAACCCGGCCGAGCACCGGCAGGTCCACTGCGAAACCCTGCGCAGCCAGCACACGGTCGACGGCGTTCTGGTGGCCGGTTGGTGGTTTTTCGGCCATTTGTTGCCTCCCGGCCATAGTGCGTTCGAGTGTTCGACGCCTGGGATCCGCAGTGTGTCGAGTGTGTTGAGTACTGGTGTGGGCGGCGGGTCGGATCCATTGACGGGGGCACTGACGCAGATGCTCGCTGTGCCGTTGCGTGAGCTGTATGCGGTCCTGCTGCGCCTGGATCTCATCGAGATCGTCGACTGATCATCCGGCCGGCAACCGCCGGTGGCGAACGGCCGAGGAGCGACGGTGAATAGCGTCCGCCAGCAGCCGGATCAGGATCTTGGCCCAGTCCCATCGCAGCGATCAACGTGTGTTCTGCGCGTGTCGCGCCAACGAAGCTAACCAGAGTTTAGCCCCGGGCAAATCCTCTCGCCGACTGAACCATCACGGTTTCGGAGCCGCTTTGAGCTGTCCGCAGTGAGAGTCAGGGTGCCGGGCCGGCGCGGTACGAGGTCGTTGGTGACGTAGGTCGGAGTCGAACCGACGTGGGTCCTGAGTGAAAGTCAGGCTGCCCGTGCCGACAGAGCAACTACGCCATCGTCCGGCTGGATGGAATCGAACCCCCGGGACACGTTGCCCGCTTCCGGTTTTCAAGACCGGCCGACCTCCACAGGCCGGAACCCTCCGAAACCGCCGCCCCATCGAGCGTGCGGTACAACAACATTCGCAGCCAGCTGGGGAAGGCCGCAACCGAATTTCCGGCTCCGCCAGGCCATGACGTCGATGAATTCCTCGTCACGTCGACAGCTTATTTACAGCTATCGATCTGGGGGAACAGCAGACCACCCGAGATTCCCACCGCCACCACGGGACAAGCGAGCCCACCTGTAGTATCCGTTAACCAGTGCTGAAACGCATAGCACATGACCAGCTATCTAAGGTGGTTCACTACAGGAGAGGCATTCATGACGATGAAAACTCGATCTGTCCTGCTCGCCGCCGCGGCCGGGAGCGCCCTGTTCCTCAGCACCGGCATCGCTTCCGCCGACCCCACCGATCCGTCGGGTTTCCTCGTCGGAGACACTGCTTTCTTCAATATCGGTGGCTTCAACTGTTCGATCGCCGCCAATGGCGTTGTCGGCTGCGATATCAACCCGGCGGGCGTGCTGATGTACGTGTCACTGGCCGGGCCCAATGGCCAGGCCTATCCGGTGCCGTACGCCCCGGCCGCGATCATCGACAACGCCGCCTGGCCCGCCCATCCGGAGTGGAGCGGCGGCGGCCACACCCAGCCCGGCGGCAACCAGGCGCTGCCGTCCAGCGGCAACCAGGCACTGCCGTCCGGCGGCAACCAGGCGCTGCCATCCAGCGGTGACGTGTGGGCTCCGGCCAGCATCAGCTACGCGGGCGCGACGTGCACGCAGGGCTACCGCGGCGGGGTGCAGTGCAGCTCGATGGGCCACCAGTTCTCGTTCAACTCCAACCAGGTCTACGGCAGCTGAGCCGTGCGCACGTGAAAAGCCCTGCCGGGCATGCGTTTCGCGGCGCGGCAGGGCTTCACAGTGTCCGGCGCACGTATTCGTCGAGCGAATCACGCACGAACGCAGCGTGTTCGGGTCCGCCGTAGGCCGCGGCGAATCGCTCGTCCTCGACGTACATGCGCCCTAGACCGCCGATCATGGCGATGGAGCGCTCCCGATCACCGTCCGCCAGTGGCGTTCCGGGGATGGCCCGCAACCACGCCACGTGCCGGGCGGCCAGCGCCTGCGCGCGCTCGGAGTCCGAGGCGCACCCGTCCTTGCGGGCGGCGATCCAGCAGGCGATCAGATCGTCGGTGTCACGCTTCCACTCCCGCTGCTCCCGCAACGACTTCCCGTGCCACCACTGGTTGCTCACGGCGAAAGCGCGTTCACCCCAGCGGGATACGACCTCGTCACGGTAGGGGTCGTTGAAACCCTCCAGCATCATCTGCAGTGATCCGTCGACTCCGGCGCGCGCGTCGAGGGTGTGGCGCAGGGTCCGGATGCGCTCGTCGAGGCGGGCGCGTTCGTCTTCCAGCAACCGCAGATGGGTGTGCAGGGCCTTGTCCGCGTCGTGTTCGCGGTCGAGGACCTCGGCGATCACCGGCAGGCTCAGGCCGAGCTCGCGTAGCAGCAGGATGCGCTGCAGCCGGGCCACCGAATCGGCGTCGTAGCAGCGGTAGCCGTTGTGGCCGACCCGGGCGGGCGGGAGCAGCCCGATCTCGTCATAGTGACGCAGCGTGCGGCTGGTGACGCCGGCGCTGTCGGCCAGTTGCTGAATCGTCCACTCCACGAAGCCCTCCCGTCTCGTCGCTAATTCTTGCCGACCCAGTCGCCCTCGAAGGTCGCCGCCCATTCCTTGGCCCGGTCCAGCTCGGCCTCGCGGGGTGCGGTGAAGATGACCCGGTTGCCGTCCGGGTCGTCGAGGGTGACATCGGTGGTGTACCACGCGGTGTCCGCGGGACCGTCCACGCCGAGGCCCGGGAGATCGCACTCCCGCAGGGTTGTCGCCAGTGCGGTGAGGTCCGCGCCGCCGGCGGCGAAGGTGACCGTCGTGCTGCCCGGCACCGGTTCGCCCGGGACCAGCAGCAGGTCCTGGTACTTCATCCGCCGCAGGTGCACCAGGACGGGTGTGCCGTCGGCGCCGGGAATGGTTGCCAGCGCGATGAATCCGGCGGCCTGGTAGCAGGCGGTGGCGGCGGCGAGGTCGCGCACCCGGAAGGTGGCGAACATGGGCATGGGGTAGATGGTCCGGTCGATGGCCGGTTCGGTGGGCTCGCTCATGGCCTCGACGCTATGAGTTGACGTAGCGGCAAGGTCAACTCGGCGCCGGCGGGGTCGAGGCGTGGGCGGCGTAAACCGTGCGCACGATCAGGTCCAGGCGGGTGTCGAACTGCCGGAACGTGGCCCCCGCCGACAGCCCGGCCCGCCTGCACACCTCCTGGACGGTGGTGCGTTGATAACCGACCTCTCCGATGGCCGCGATGGTGCCGTGCAGCAAACACCCGGCCCGACCGTGGCAGGACGCGATCGACACGGGCCGCACGGCGATGGTGCGCGGGCGAAGCGGCAAATGGGGCCACCCGGAGAGTCGCGGTGACATGGCCCACCCGATCGATAACAATGCAGCCCCATGGCGGACACGGCCGGGAGCGGATTGATAAATCGGCAGGCAGACCGGGTTCAGCATGCATCGCCGCCCCGGGAGGGATTTCGTCCCGATATCGAAGGGTTGCGAGCAGTCGCGGTCCTGGCCGTCGTGTTCTTCCATGCGGGTGCGCCCGGGCTCGGTGGTGGATTCGTCGGCGTGGATGTCTTTTTCGTGATATCGGGCTTCCTGATCACCGGCATACTCAGCCGGGAGGCGACGGCCACCGGCACCATCGAGCTGGCCCGGTTCTATGGTGCACGGGCTCGTCGGCTGCTGCCCGCGGCGAGCATCGTCCTGGTCACCACCGCGATCGGCGCGGCGGTGCTGCTGCCGCCGCTGCAGGCCCGCCAGGTCCTCGGCGACGGGATCGCGAGCGCGTTGTACGCCGGGAACTACCGGCTCGCCCTGCACGGTACCGACTACCTCGCCGCCGATGCGCCGCCGTCGCCGTTCCAGCAGTTCTGGTCGCTCGGTGTGGAAGAGCAGTTCTATCTGCTGTGGCCGGTGGTCATCATGGCGACGGCCTGGCTCGTGCGGCGGCGACGAACCGGATCGGCCACACTGCGGCCGTATCTGATCGTGCTCGCGGTTGTCGCAGCAGCCTCGTTCACGATCTCGCTGGCGTGGACCCGTGTGCTGCCGCCCTGGGCCTTCTTCTCGCTGCCCGCTCGGGCCTGGGAGCTGGCGGTCGGCGGCATGGTGGCGCTCTCGGCCGTCGCATGGTCCCGGCTGCCGAAATCGGTGGCCGTGCTCGTCGGATGGATCGGCCTGGTCCTGATCGTCATGGCCTGCACCCAGCTGAACGGCAGGACACCGTATCCCGGCGTCGCGGCGCTGGTACCTGTCCTGGGCGCGGCCCTGGTGATCGTGTCCGGCTGTGCCGCACCACGATTCGGGGCCGGCCGGGTACTGGCTCCGGCTCGGGTGCGGGCGATCGGCGGCCTGTCCTACACCTTGTATCTGTGGCACTGGCCGGTGTTGCTACTGGCGCCCCTGGCGCTCGGCCACCCGCTCGGGCGGGTCGGCGCACTCGGCGCGGTCATGATGAGCGGCGGACTCGCCCTGCTGACGCACTGGTCGGTCGAGAATCCGGTCCGCTTCGCCGCACAGCTGCGCAGCTCTGCCAGGCTCAGCCTCGCCTGTGGCGGCGCGTGCACTGCAGTCGCCATCTGTGTGGCGGTGGTACTGCTCGTGCTCGTCCCCGCCCCGGTCGGCCGCGGTATGTCGGCGCCGGCGCTCACACTCGTCGCACCCCCTGCCCCGTCCGCGCCGGCCGCCGACCCCCGCGAGGAGGCGGTTCGGCAGCTGGTGACACAAACCCAGTCGGCGGTCGCCGCCTCGGCCGAAATCCGGGCTGTCCCATCGAATCTCACCCCCTCGCTCGGCAACGCGTCCGGCGACAAGGCAGACGTGTTCACCAACGGGTGTGTGCGCTCCTGGCGCGAGGTGGGCCAGCCCGAGTGTGCCTCGGGTGATCCGGACTCGGCCACCACGGTGGCCCTGGTCGGTGATTCGCACGCCGCGATGTGGAGTCCGGCGTTGGAGCCGATCGCGGCGGCGCGGGGCTGGCGGCTGGAAACCATGGCGAAGGTCACCTGCCCACTGCTGGACCTGCCCATCACGAGTCCTTATCTGGACCGGGAGTACACCGAATGCGAGCAATGGCGAGGCCAGGTGCTGGCCCGCCTGCAGAGCGAACGCCCACGGCTGATCGTGGTGAGCATGTCCCGACGCTATGGCGGAGACTTCGGCTTCGTCTCCTATGACGCTGCCTGGATCGATGGCCTGACCCGCCTGGTTGCCCAGCTGCGCGCGATCGGCTCGACCGTCCTCGTTCTCGGGCCGATCCCCGATCCGCACACCACCGTGCCGGCATGCCTGTCCGAGCACATCGACGATGCCTTGGCATGCACCCCCGAGCGACCGGTCGCGGTGAACGACGCGGGTGTCGTGGCCGAGCAGACTGCGGCCGTCGCCGGAGGCGGCCGGTACGCCGACCTCACCTCGCTGTTCTGCACTGCTGTCCGCTGTCCCCTCATCGTCGGCAACACCCTGGTGTACCGCGACGACAACCATGTCACCGTCAGCTACGCCCGGACACTCGGACCGGCCATCGGCGCACTCACCGACCAGGCGCTCGCCCAGGGCTGAGCTGCGCGGGCTCGTGCGTGAACTCGATCGGGCGGACGCTCGCGTCCGCCCTCCGGATGCCGGTGCGATCGCCGTACGATCGGGGATATGCCAGCAACTCGTCTGTGGGTCTTGCTCGCGCTGACCGCCGTGACCGCGGCCGGATGCTCCTCCAACGGCGGCGTCAACGACATCCCGCCCGCCTCGCTCATGGGCCGCTCCTTCGTCTCGACCGCGGTGGCGGGCACCCCGATCCCGGGTGGCGGGCCGCTGACCCTGGCCTTCGCCGACGGGCGCATCTCGGCCACCTCCGGCTGCAATACCGCCACCGGACCCGTTGACCTGCAAGGCAATACAATCCAGGTGGGTGAGATGGCGACCACGCTCATGGCATGCCCGGGCGATCTCGCGGGCGCGGACGGCTGGCAGGACGGGCTGCTGCGCTCCCAGCCGACCTGGACGCTGGCCGGTGACACGCTCACCGTGAAGGGCAACGGCTCCACCGTCACCATGCTCGACCGCAAGGCCGCCCACCCGGACAAACCGCTGATCGACACGCCCTGGATCGTGACCGCCCTGCTGAGCCCCGACGCCGAGGTCCACTCGGCCACCCTCGACGAGGTCCGCCCCGCCCTCACCATCACCCCGGACGGCGAGGTTTCGGGCAGCGCGGGCTGCAACAGCATGACCGGCACGGCCCAGATCGACGACGGCACTGTCACCTTCCAGATCGCGACCACCCGCATGACGTGCGACCCGCAGGTCATGGAGGTCGAGCAGCAGGTGCTGCAAGCACTGGACGGAAAGACCAAGGCCACCATCGATTCCAACGAACTCACCATCCGCAACTCCGGCAACGACACGGGATTGAAACTGCGCGCGGAGTGAGTGGTGCTCCGGTGCCAAGCCACCGAAAATCGTTGTCGTGCGCGGATATCCACGCACTAGCGTGCGGTCGTATGGACGAGAGATATCTGAATGTGGTGGATGTGGAGGCCACCTGCTGGGAGGGGCCCAATCCGCCGGGACAGCCGAACGAGATCATCGAGATCGGATTGTGCGTGCTCGATACGGTCACCCGGGCGCGGGTGCGCAAGCACAGCATTCTGGTGCGACCCGAGCGTTCGACCGTCAGCGAGTTCTGTACCCAACTGACCACACTCACGGCGGACCAGGTGGCGGCGGGAATCGGGTTCGCGGAGGCCTGCGAGTTGCTGCGCACCGAATTTCATGCCGATTCGCGGCCGTGGGCGAGCTGGGGTGACTACGACCGCAAGCAGTTCACCGCGCAGTGCGCGGGGACGGGGGTGCGGTACCCGTTCGGCAGCAGGCACACCAATGCCAAGCTGGCCTTCTCGGTCGCGCGGGACACCAAGTGGCGGTACGGGATGGCGGAGGCATTGCGGCTGGCGGGGCTGCCCCTCGAGGGGACCCACCATCGCGGCGGGGACGACGCCTGGAACATCGCCGCGTTGATCACCGACATGCTGGCGCGCGACGTCTGGCCGCGCTGAGCAGTTGCGACCGCGGCTTCGGAAATAGACAGCCATGACTGCGGAATCACTGGAATACTTCCGAACAGATCATCAACATGATGGAAATATGCCCGCTACGGGCCTGGACCCGGCACTCTGGACAGACTGGCCGACAGATCCGATGTTGCCGCTGATCGCGCGGTGTCACACCTACGCTGAGGTCCCGGCGAACTCGAACCATGGGAGGGCGTCATCAACGATCGGGAAGCTGAGCTGGATCAGTGGTTTCGCGCGGAGGTGGCGGCGACGACGCCGGGAGTGGCTCGCGCGCACCGGGAACCGATCGACGCCGCCACCGGATTGACCGGGGCGCGGTGCCTCGAACTGTTCGACGCCCAGGCCGCGTCCCGGCAGCTGGATCTGGCCGCGCGGCGGCTTACCCGGGAAGGGCACGGGTACTACAGCATCGGTTCGTCGGGACATGAGGGCAATGTCGCGGTGGCGGCGGCGCTGCGGGTCACCGATCCGGCGCTGCTGCACTATCGGTCCGGCGCGTTCTTCGTGCACCGCGTCCGGCAGGTGCCCGGCCTGGATCCGCTCCGCGATGTGATGCTGGGTGTCGTGGCGGCGGCCGCGGACCCGATTTCCGGTGGGCGGCACAAGGTTTTCGGTAGCAAGCCGGCCCACATCATTCCGCAGACCTCCACCATCGCCTCGCACCTGCCGCGCGCGGTCGGCCTGGCCTTCGCCCTCGACCGGGCCGCACAACTGCGCCTGCACACCGAATGGCCCGAGGATGCGGTGGTGGTGTGCAGTTTCGGCGACGCCTCGGCCAACCATTCGACCGCGGCGGGGGCCATCAATGCCGCGATCCACACCGCCCACCAGGGCGTGCCGATGCCGATCCTGTTCGTGTGCGAGGACAACGGCCTGGGCATCAGCGTGCCCACTCCGCGCACCTGGATCGAGCAGGCCTACGGGTCCCGGCCGGGACTCGCGTACTTCGATGCCGACGGCACGGACCTGCCGGCCGCGCTGGCGGCGGCGACCGCAGCCGCGGATCACGTACGCGCACACCGGAAACCGGCCTTCCTGCGGCTGCGCACCGTGCGGCTGCTCGGCCACGCGGGCTCCGATGTGGAATCGGCCTACCGCCGCCCCGCCGACATCACCGCCGACCTGCGCCGCGACCCGGTGACCGCCACCGCCCGCCTGCTCGTCACCACCGGCGTCACCACCCCCGCCGAGATCGTCAGGCGCTACGACGAGATCGGCGACCAGGTCGCCAAGGCCGCCGAAGCAGCCTGGCACGAACCGAAATTGCACTCGGCCGCCGAGATCACCGCCCCGCTCGCCCCCGCCCGCCCGGCTCTGGTCCGCGCCGATGCCCTGCGCACCGCCGATCTCACGCCCCCGGCCGCGGCTGCCGTGGACTCGGCGACCGCGACCGCCGGTCCGGCCCCGGCTGCCGAGGACGCGGCAGGTGCGATATCCGACCTGGCCTCCGCCATGCGAGCCTCCGGCGCGGTATCAGCGAACCCGGCTGCGGCACAAGCGATCTCGTCCGCAGCGTCTCCTTCACCGGTTTCCGGCGAGCCCCTCACCCTGGCGCAGGCGGTGAATCACACACTGGCGGAGTTGCTGGCTCGCGATCCGGATGTGCTGGTGTTCGGGGAGGATGTGGGGCGTAAGGGTGGAGTGTACGGGGTGACGAAGGGGTTGCAGCAAAGTTTCGGAGTACGAAGGGTTTTCGACACACTGCTCGATGAGCAGAGTGTGCTGGGGACCGCGCTGGGGGCGGGGCTGGCGGGGTTCGTGCCGATTCCGGAGATTCAGTACCTGGCGTACGTGCACAATGCCGAGGATCAGTTGCGGGGGGAGGCGGCGACACTGTCCTTCTTCTCGGGCGGGCGGTACCGCAATCCGGTGGTGGTGCGGATCGCCGGGCTGGCCTATCAGAAGGGGTTCGGCGGACATTTCCACAATGACAATTCCCTTGCGGCGCTACGGGATATCCCCGGCCTGGTGATCGCCACGCCGGCCCGGGCCGATGACGCGGCGGCGATGCTGCGCACGTGTGTGTCGGCGGCGCGGGTGGACGGGCGGGTGTGCGTGTTCCTCGAGCCGATCGCGCTCTATCACACCCGGGACCTGTATCGCGCCGGGGACAGCGGCTGGCTGGCGCCGATTTCCGGTGTGCGCCATGCCGAGATCGGGCGCGCCCGCGTGTACGGCACCGGCGCGGATCTCACCATCGTGAGCTTCGGCAATGGCGTGCCGATGAGCCTGCGGGTGGCGGAGCGGCTGGCCGCGCAGGGGATTCACGCGCGGGTGCTGGATCTGCGCTGGCTGGCGCCGCTGCCGGTGGCGGATCTGCTCGAGCATGCCCGCGCCACGGGCCGGGTGCTCGTCGCCGACGAGACCCGCCGCAGCGGAGGCGTTTCCGAGGCGGTGTGCGCGGTGTTGCTGGATGCCGGGTTCGAGGGCCGCGTGGCCCGTGTCACCAGCGCCGACAGTTTCGTGCCGCTGGGTCCGGCCGCCGCGGCGGTGCTGCTGGACGAGGCGGCGATCGAGGGCGCCGCCCACGCGCTGCTGACCGCTCCGCGGTAACAACGGGTGGGGCCGGGGTTGCTCGCGGAAAACACCCGGCCCCACCCGTGGTCGACGCCGGTCCGGTCGGCGTCCCGGTGCCGTCGAGGGAACGACACCCGGCCTATCTACGTATCAACTACGTAGATACGTAATACCGGAGAATCGCCGCCGAGCGCAAGCACGCCCGGTCGATTCATGCGGTTCTCCTACCCCGGCACGGCGAGTCGGCGGCGCGTCCGCGCAGGCCGGCCCGCACGCCCGCCATCACACAGAGAGCGACACAGCGGGCGAGGGTCACAGTGGCTGGATGTCGTGCCATGCGCCATGCCGCTTCGGTTCGGGTCGACATCGGTTCTCCTGTCGCCGGTTTCGGAGTTATACCCCCAGCGGGTATTTGGACACTATACCCAACAGGGGTATCGGACATGGTGCTCCTGCCGGGCGCCTGCGGCGGCCGTGACGCCGCGGGAGTAAGCCTGCCCTCAGTTTTGCCCTCTACACTCGTGCCCATTCCACGGGAGGAGATCGGATGCGAGCAGCGCGATCGCGGGTGCCGGCATGAGCGTCGCCGTCTGTCTGCTGCTGTACGGATTCGCCGTGGCCGTGCTCGCGCCCCGGCTGCTGCGCCGGCTCAGCACCGAGGGGGCAGCGCCGCGGATCGCGGTGGCGGCCTGGCTGGCGGCCATGGCCTCGACCGTGCTGGCCTGGACGGTGACGTTGGCGATCATCATCATCGACCTTGTCACGCACCGGATTTCGCTCTTCCCCGCCCGATTCATGGACAGCTGCCTGCTGCACCTGCACGACGCGGCGGTCGGCGACTACGGCGGGCACATGCAGACGGGGCTTTTCGCATTGTCGGGATTCGCCACGCTCGCCGTGCTGGTGCTGGCGGTGCGGCTCGGCACCACCCTGTTGCGCTCGCGCCGCACCACTCTCGAGCACGCGCGCATGGCCCGGCTCGCCGGACGCCACCACCCCGGCCTGGACGCGGTCGTGCTGGAGGTCGATCATCCGGCCGCGTATTGCGTTGCGGGCAAACCCCATACGATCGTGGTCAGCCGCGGCGTGCTGGCCGCGCTCGAGGACCATCACCTCGATGCGGTGCTCTCCCACGAGCGCGCCCACCTGGACGGCCGCCACCACCTGCTGCTCACCCTCACCCGCGGCCTGGCCACCGTGCTGCCGCGGGTCGAGCTGTTCACCCTGGGCGCCTCCGAGGTGGCGCGCCTGCTGGAGATGCTCGCCGACGATGTCGCCGCTCGAATCCACGGGCGCGACACCGTCTTACAGGCACTGCTGACCCTCTCCACCCTCCCCACCCCGCCCGCGACCACCGAGGCCGCACTGCTGCCCCGGGTCCGCCGCCTCTCCGCACCGGAGAACCCGCCCCGCCTGCACACGCGCATCGCGGTCACCGCGATCACGCTCACCGCCGTGTTCATCCCGGTGGCGGCCATCGTCACCGCCGGCATCGGCATCCAGGTCTGTGCCGTCTAGCCGGGACCCGGCGCTGATCGCCGCGCCGGGTCCCGGGCTCAGCGCCGCACCGGTAGCGGCCGGGTCGGATAGTCGACCCGCCGACCCGCATGCGATGACGGATCGTCGATCGGCGTGCGATGCCTGCCGATGGAGGCCGGATCCCGATCGGACGAATTCAGGACATGCAAGGCGAAGGCAGCCAGCGCGCCGATGACCGCGAGACCGAGCCACACCGCCCAGTCCGCCCCGACGGCATGCGCCGCACCCAGTAGCGCACCCGTCGCGAGATTGCCGACCAGGATACCGATCCCCACCACCGTGTTGTAGAAGCCGTAATGCGTGGCTACCAGGCGATTCCCCGACAGGGAGACCACGGTGTCCATCTCGAACGGGAACACCGCCGCCGTGCCGACCGCCAGCACGGCCGCCGCCATCAGCAGTGCGCCGATGGCCACCGGCGCTCCGAAGGGCCGCGGTCCGGGCAGGATCGCCAGCGGCACGAACGCCACCGCCAGCAGGGTCACACCGACCACCAGACCCCGGCCGGTCCCCCAGCGTTTGCGGAACCAGGCGGTAATGCGCAGCTGCCCCGCGACCGCGACCAGGCCGGAGATCACGAACAGCGCCGAGGTGAGCGTCTGCGCCCGCGCACCGGCCAGGTACTCGGCCTGCAGGGGCAGCGCCAGATACACCTGGAACGACAGCACATACGAGCCGGTCATGGCCAGTGCGAACGCGACGAAACGGCGATTGGCGACGACGGTGCGCCAATCCTCCAGCACCGAGGTCCGCACGGCCGGTTCGGCACCGCGGCGCGCGGGCAGAGCGAACAGCTGCGCGACGGTGAGCAGCGCGAACACCACTGCCGCCGCGGCCGCCGTGGCCCGGAAATCCAAGGCCAGCAGCGCCAATCCGACCAGCGGGCCCGCCAGCATCCCGGCCTGGTAGAAGACGTTGAACACCGCGAACGCCTCCACCCGGCGCTCCCCCGCCTCCGCGGCCAGATAGGCCCGCACCGCCGGATTGAACAGCGCCCCCGCGAATCCCGTTGCCGCCGAGGCGATGAGCAGACCCGGCAGATCCGACGCGAACACCAGCAGCGCGAAACCGGCTGTCCGCAACAGACATCCGGCCACGATCAGCGGCTTGTACCCCAGCCGATCCGCCAGCGTGCCGCCCACCAGGAACATCCCCTGCTGCGAGAAGTTCCGTACACCCAGCACCAGCCCCACCGCCCACGCCGCCAAACCCAGCGGCCCGGACAGGTACCCGGCCAGATACGGCATCAGCATGTAGAACCCGAGGTTGATGCCGAACTGATTGACCATCAGCAGCTGCGCGGCCCGATCGAACCCGCGGAACTTCGCCACGATATTCACGACAGCGGCTCCTCGACGTCGCGTGCGCTCGCCGAACCGAGTACCGGATTCCCCACCGGCTCACCAGCTCCGGGCACCACCGCCGTCGGACGAGCGGCCACACCACCGCCCGGACCGCAACCGGGAATCGGGCCGACCGTGTTCGCGATCAGCGCCGGAGCGCCGTCGCGGGCCCCCGTCTCCGACACCCGGGGGTCGACAACCGTGGAGCAGCGGGTCCACTTCTCCACCTGCCGGTCCCGGGGATGAGCGATCGTGTCCGGCGCGGTGGGTTGCGCAGCGCCGAGCAGTCCGTGTGCGGCGCAATAGGAATCGTTGTAGATGGTGTCGAAGTAGCGATGCGGACCGTCGGGGAAGACGGCGGCGATCCGGGTACCCGGCGCGTGGGTGCGGGCCGCCCACCCGGCCACCAGCGCGACCGCACCGACGCTCCAGCCACCGCTGGCGAGGTAGGCGGCGGCCAGGGTGCGGCAGGCCCAAACGGCTTCGGCCGGTGCGACCCAGTGGATTTCGGTGAAGGCGGCATAGTCGACATTGCGCGGGTGGATGCTGGAGCCGAGGCCGCGCATGAGGCGCGGGCCCGCCTGCTGGCCGAAGATGGTGGAGGCCACGGTGTCCACACCGATCAGGGACAGGTCCGGGTTGGTGCGGCGCAGGGCACGGGCGACACCGGCGGAATGGCCGCCGGTCCCGACGGCGCAGACCAGGACGTCGACACCGCCGAGCTGTTCGATCAACTCCCGGGCCAGCGACTCGTAGCCGTCGACATTGTCGGGATTGCTGTACTGGTCCGGGCACCACGCGCCGGGCTCGGCCGCCAGCAGTTCGGCGACCCGATCGCGGCGCGCCTGCTGCCAGCCGCCGACCGGATGCGGCTAGGACACCAGCTCCACGTGGGCCCCGTAGGCCGCGAGCAGCTGCGCGACCATGGGTTCGAGCCCCGGATCGGTCACCACCGTCACCGGATGCCGGTACACCAGCCCCGCCAGGGCCAGCCCCAACCCCAGTGTGCCGCTGGAGGATTCGATGATCCGGCCGCCGGGCGCCAGTACTCCCCGTTCCCGGGCGCGCCGCACCATGTGCAGCGCGGGCCGGTCCTTCATCCCGCCCGGATTGCGCCCCTCGAGCTTGGCCCAGAAGCCGAGCCCCGGGGGCGCGAACGGCTCCCCCACCCACAGCACCGGCGTATTGCCCACCAGCGCGCGGGGTTCCCGGGCCAGGCCGGGAACCCCGGAACGGCCGGTGATCGTGTCGAAGTCGTCGAGCAGACCTTTGTCCATGACTGTCGCTTTCGGTATCGGACCGCCGCGGCGGCGGCATGACGTGCACGGCAACGGACTCCGGCCCGGGGCAGGACGCCCAGGGCCTGTCGCCGGCCGATCAGCGTCGGTCGATACACAGGCGGGTCAGCAGCATTCGGCCGCCGACCGCGTAATCGGGTGGCCCCCGGACGCCGTGGGACACGGCGGCGATTCCGGTATCCGCAGGTCCGGCCGCCGGGATAACGGGATCGGCTGCCGCCTCCGGCGGGTGTTCCGCGCCGGGCGAGGCCGTCCGGATCGCGTCCTCGACATGCGGGTCGCAGTGCACGGATTCGCCGCCGTGCGGTCCCGGATCCCCCGGTTCGCCCGGGGCGATCGACACCGCTTCCAGCGGGCGCGCATGGTCGGACCCATCGCCGAGCGCGCAACCGGCAATCGCGGCGAGCAGCACCAGCCCCGAGCCGAGCAGCACCCACAGCGACCGGCCGAACCCGCCGACACGACCCACCGCCGACACCTCCCGCCTCGAATCCGACTGCCCGGCCGATGTTTTGACCGACCGGTTTCCTCGCCGGCATGTCATTGACACACCCTCGAAACAATCTACTATCTACGTACGTAGTTAGTTGGGAGCCGGTGATCGGGCTCACGCCCGGCCGAGGCGAATCCGAGGCAAAGCGACAGGACACGCATGAGGTTTGCGCAATCGGCCACCCGACACGCCGAACCCGCGGCCGACATACGGCAGCACACCACTACCGGTGGCGGCGGCGGGAATCGAGGTGGCGTGCAGACCCTTCGGTCAGCGCAGTTTGGAGCGCGCGAGTTTGCGCAGGGCCGCGCGCAGGCCCTCGGACTCCTCGGCGCTCATCTGCTCCACGAAGTGCGCGAGCACCAGATCCGAACGACCGCCGCTGCCCAGCGCCTCACGCATGAGGCGGGCGCTGTACTCCTCGCGGCTCAGGGTGGCCCAGTATCGGTAGGCCTTGCCGACGCGTTCGCGTTCCAGCCAGCCCTTGCGATGCAGATTGTCCATGGTGGACATGACGGTGGTGTATGCGATGTCGCGCTCGCCGGCCAGCTCGTCGAACACTTCCCGGACCGTCGTCTTGCCGGAGCGGTCCCAGATGCGTTCGATGACGACCGCTTCCAGATCTCCGAAGCCTCGCGCACTCACGTCTGACGTCTCCTCACCTCACGGCTCAGCCGATTCCGCGTCGCGTGTCGGCCCACTGTCCTGGTGCGCACCCGATCGTAGGGTGATCGCCGGTATGGACTCAAGCCGCCCCGGGCGCCGGGGGCGCGCCCGCTCATACGTTCTACGTACGTAGACAGTAATATGGTGCACCCGTGGGCCGTCCCACGCAACCGGAGAGCGGGACAACGCCGGACCGGCATTTCTCACACCTGACAGCCCCCGCCCGCCGACCGCGGCGCGGTATCAGCCGGCGATGCGGTGCCGTCAGCCGGCGATGCGGTGCCATCAGTCGGCGATGCGATGCCCCGCGTCACGCAGCGCCGCCGAAGCCTCCTCCAGCCGATGTGCCGGAACCAGCACCAGATCCGCGTGGAAGGTGGAGGCGACGAACACCGGGATCGACGACTCCCCCAGCGGCCCGATCAAGGCGGCCAGCGTGCCGGGTGCGTTCAGGCTGCCCGCGTCGACACCGTAGAAGCCCTTCCAGGTCTCCCCCTCGGCCCACGCGGGCGCCTCGCGAATCACGGTGAGCCCCTCCGGCGCCCGCACCAGGGCGATCCACTCGTCATCCTCCGGGAAGGTGGAATTCGGCAGATGATCCACCGCGAACTGCGACGGGACGATCCGCAAACGCTGGGAGCCGGTCATGGCGACATCGTAGGCCGAAGGTCGGACAAACCCGGTGCGTGCACCACGACAGCCCAGTATTGGTGTCTGCGACTAAAATTCGGATGCCATCCCCGGTCCCGGCCCGTATGGTCACTGAAATGAGTACCCGCCCACAACAAATCGCCGACGAGAACGAGCGGATCGCCGCCCTCGGCACCTATCGTGCGGCCGACGGCACCCTCGTCGACATCACCGACGCACTGTCCGAGGCACGCGCCCGGACCCACTGCTTCGAACCCGACGAGGAGCTCTACAACCGAGACCTCGGACCGTTCACCGGACGCCCCGAGGTCACCGCCGAAGGCAGCATGCAGGCCGCGCGCCGGCTACACGGGGAAGGCGGAAAGGCCATCGCCGTCCTCAATTTCGCCTCCGCCCGCAACCCCGGCGGCGGCTACCTCCGCGGTGCCCGCGCCCAGGAGGAAGACCTGTGCCGCAGCGCCCTGCTCTACCGCTGCCTGCTCGAGACGCCCCGCTACTACGAGGCCCACCGCGCATCCGACGACCTCCGCTACAGCCATCGCGTCATCTTCACCCGCGAGGTCCCGGTCATCCGCGACGACCGCGGCGCGCTCACCGCGCACACCTTCACCACCTCGTTCCTGACCTCACCCGCCCCGAATGCTGGTGCACTGGCGGACCGTTCGGGCGAACGGGTCGATGTTCGCGAGATCCTGATCGCCCGCGCCGAGCGGGTGCTCGCCGTCGCCGCCCACGAGCGCGTCCGCGAATTGGTCCTCGGCGCGTGGGGATGCGGCGTGTTCCGCAATGACCCGAACGAGGTCGCCGAGGCCTTCGATCGGGCGCTCCAGATCCACGGCGCCGCCTTCGATCGCGTCGTGTTCGCCGTCTGGGACCGCTCCCCCGTCTCGGCCAACCGCGCCGCATTCGAAGCCCGCTTCGGGCAAGCGGTTTCCCCCTAGCGGCGGCGAAATCCGATGGCGGGCACCGCTCTTCTCAGCTGGGTGTGCTGAACAGGTTCATGGTCCGAGTGTCGCGGCAGCGGTGCCGTACCAGCAATCCATGCTCAGATTGCAATATCTACAGACTCAGATAGTCGATTGAGGGCCGGTAGGCGAGGACCCCTCGCTCAGCGGGCCAGACCCGTGCGATGGGCGTAGGCGATGGCCTGGCCGCGATCGCGGACCCCGAGCTTGGCGAACAGCGAATTGATGTGGGTCTTCACGGTACTCACGCCGATGAACAGTTCCTTGGCGATCTCGGAGTTGTTGTGCCCCTGCGCCATCAGCCGCAGGACGTCCCGCTCGCGGTCGGTGAGGTCGGCGGGCGGTTCGGGTGGCGCGTCGAGGGCGGAGAGCAGGCGGCGGCCCACATCGGCGGCCAGGGTGGTGTGACCGCTCGCGACGGATCGGATGGCCGCGGCGATCTCGGCGCGACCGGCGTCCTTGGTGAGATATCCACGCGCACCCGCCCGCAGCGCGCCCGCGATGGAGGCGTCGTCGGCGTAGGTGGTGAGCACCAGAACCGCCGTCTCGGGATACCGGGCCGTGATGGCGGCGGTCGCGGCCACGCCGTCGATGCCGGGCATGCGCAGATCCATCAGCGCCACCCGGGGTTTCACCCGCCGTACCAGCTCGACCGCTTCCGCGCCGTCGCGGGCCTCCCCCACCACCCGCATATCGGGCAGCAGCGACAGCACCGTGGTGAGCCCGTCGCGCACGGTGGTCTGGTCGTCGGCCACCACCACCGTGATCACTTCCGCGGCAGCAGGATTCGCACCGTCCACCGACCCTCCTCCTTCCCGGCGGACAGCAGCCCGCCCGCCGCCTCGATCCGCTCCCGCATACCCAGCAGCCCCGCCCCCGATCCGGTGCCGCCGAGCGGCATCCGTTGCGCGGCAATCGGATTCGAAACCACCGCCTCCAGCGATGCGCCGCTCCCGCGCAGCGTGAGCGTAACCGGTTGCCCGGGTGCGTGTTTGCGCGCATTGGTGAGCGCCTCCTGTACCGCACGGGTCAGGGCCACCGCCGCCTGCTCGTTCGCCGGATCCACCGCGACATCGAATCGTTCGGCCAGCTGCCCGCCGGCGGCGCGGTGCTCCTCCATCACCCGGCGCAGCTCGGCCGACGCGTCGAAGCCGCCCGACCGCAGCGTGCCCACCACCCGGCGGGCGTCGGCCAGCCCGGACACCGCCAGCCGATGAGATGCCTTGACCCGCTCCGCGGCCCGGTCCGTCTCCCCCGCCTCCAACAGTGCGTCCGCGGCGTCGAGTTGGAGCACCAGACCGCCCAGAGTGTGGGCGAGCACATCGTGGATGTCGCGGGCGATTCGCCCGCGCTCGGCCAGCGCCGCCGCCCGGTCCCGTTCCTCGCGGATGATCCGATTCTGTTCCACCAGCATCCGATTGCGCTCCGCGCCGACCCGCGCCTGGCGGCGGCTCCAGCCCGCCAGGCCGACCACGACCACACCGACCAGCAATCCCACCAACGCCCCTGGACGCGCACCGTCCACCAGGATGGAGACGCACATGAGCATCGAGGTGGACACCGCGATCGCCAGACCGAACCACAGCGGCGCGCTCAGCACGCCGAGGGCGATGAATACCGTGGCCAGGGCCGTGATTCCGGAGCCGACCGACTGGGCGACGGTTGATCCCCCGCTGATGGCCATGACGCACAAGCAGATTCGTTCCTGCCGCCACTTCCGTGCGGGCATCACCACCCACGCCGCCCAACCCAGCCATGACAGCACCACCAGCGCCGCCACCCACGGCCGGTGGAACAGGGCCACACTCGCCGAGGAGGAGACCACGGCGACGAGCCCGACCAGGCGCAGCAGCCTGGACAGGCTCGAGGGTGGGTCGATGACGGACATCGGTCTCAGTGTGCCGCAACCGGGTGCGCCTGCTCGGCCCGCCGGGTCAGCACCAGCGCCCGGCCCGCCCGATTGAGCGCCACCACCAGCAGGATCGCCCCGACCGAGGTGACGGCCACCGCGCCGGCCAGGTGCGCGACCACGTCCACCCCGATGCGCGCCGCCAGCAGCACCAGCCACAGCAGCGATCCGGCCCACCCGGTGCGCGCCTCCAATCCCGCGGCGGTGCGGCGCACCTGGGACAGCACCCCCATCAGCACGCCGATCCCGACACCGAGCGCCGCCGACAAGGCCAGCAGCGCCACCGACATCACCCCGAGCCCGCCACCGGTGACCACGGACTTCATCTGCAGAAACCCCACCAGCCCGAGAATGATCGGTCCCCGCCACAGCCGATTGGCGTCGAGGGCCTGCCACTGGGTCTGCCGGTACATGATCCACCCGATCACCAGCACCGCCACCGCGCCGTCGACCACCGCATTCTGCAAGTTCATGCCTCTACGGTCGCCCCGCGAACCGCCTCCACCCACCACCCCAGGGTGGAGACCGGGTGGGATTCCCGCCCACCCACTCGCCGGTCAGTCGGGCCAGACGGGCGGGCGCTTCTCCAGGAAGGCTGCCATTCCCTCGCGGGCGCCGGGCAATTGGGAGGCGGCGGCCATGACCTCGCGGGCGAGGGTGTAGGCGTCGGCCTCGGGGCGGTCGAGCTGGGCGTAGAGGGTGCGTTTGCCGAGCGCCTTGCTCGCGCGGCTGCCGCGGGTGGCGCGGGCGAGCAGGTCGGCGACGGCGTCGTCGAGGTCGGCGTCGGGGACGGTGTAGTTGATCAGACCCCAGTCGACGGCCGTGCGGGCGTCGATGACCTCACCGGTGAGGGCCAGCTCCATGAGGCGTTTGCGGCCGATGGAACGGGCGACCGGGACGGCCGGGGTGTGGCAGAACCAGCCGCCCTTGCCGCCGGGGAGGGCGAAGCCCGCCGAATCGGCGGCGACGGCCAGGTCGCAGGACGCGACGAGCTGACAGCCGGCCGCGGTGGCCAGCCCGTGCACGCGGGCGATCACCACCTGCGGCACCGTCTCCAAGGTGGTCATGACCTGCTGGCAGAGGGTGAGCAGGTCGCGCACGCCGAGCAGGTCACGGGCGGCCACATCGGCGAAATCGTGGCCCGCGCTGAACACCGGCCCGGCGGCGGCGAGCACGATGCCGGTGGCGTCGGTGTCGCCCGCGGCGCGGAACGCGGCCAGCAGTTCGGTCAGGTGGTCGGCGGACAGCGCGTTGCGTCGGTCGGGTCGGTTCATGGTGACGGTGATGGTGTCGCCGTCGCGCTTCACGAGCAGGTGCCGGTACTCCGCGGTCATGCCTTCCACGGTAGTGCGGAGTACCGGCCCGGGATGTTGCATTTCTCAGGTCACACGGGTGCGGGCACGTCCGGATTCAGGTGCAGCCACTGCCCGGTCGAGGGAACGCCGTCGGTGTCCACCACGACCACGAGATACCAGCCGGGCGGGGCCAGCGCCGGGTTCGAGGGCAGCGTGACGGTGAGGGCGCCGGGCGCGGCCGGGGCGATCGGCAGGTCGATCAGCCGCTGGTTGTTGTCGCAGGAGTGGGTGCACGAGGTGGGATGCAGCAGGCTGGCCTCGCGCACGGCGGCCGTGGTGGTGATCGTCAGGGTCGCGCCGTATTCCGCTGTGCCGCTGGATATCTGGAATTCGGGCCGGGCGCCCTTGAACAGGTAGGGCGGCCAGAACATCTCGATGCGCAGTTCCTCTGTCTTGCGCAGCGGATTCGATCCGGCGGTCACCACCTTGCCGTCCGGTGTCAGCAGCGCCACCGAGTGGTACAGCCGCGCCACCCGCTCCGGCCCGGTGGGCGACCAGGTTCCGGCGACCGGATCGTAGATCTCGCCGTGCGGCGGCACCGAATCCGCCATCTCCTCCATGCTCGATCCGCCCGCGGCCAGCACCGTGCGGTCCGGCAGGATCACCGCGCACACGTGCATGCGGGCATACGCCATGGCAGGACCGGCCTGATAGGCCGGCGCGGCCGCGCTCAGATCCACGATCCGGGTGTCCGCGGAGGCCATGCCGGGACCGTGCGGGTCGACGCTGCCGCCGCCGATCAGCATCACCCGCTGCGCCTGCGCGGGCGGCAGCAGCACACTGGTGGACTGGCTGCGCGACTCCGGATCGACGAGCCCCGGCACCTCGGTGACCACACCGGTGGCGGTGTCCCAGATCGAGGGGTGCATACCGTTGTTGGTGCCGAACTGCCCGCCGGTGTAGAACACCCGGCCGTCGGCGAGCAGCACGAGGTGTGCGTAGGTCGGAATGGGTCCGGGCACAGGCAGTTTCGACCAGGTCAGCGTGGCGGGGTCGAACAACTCGGGCGTCTCCGACAGGAACCCGTCCTCCCCCAGGCCCGAGACCGCCACCACCGCACCGTTTTTCAGCGCGGTCAGGGTCGGATACCAGCGCCCGGAGACCATATCGGGCTGCCGGTTCCAGCTCAGCGACTGCGGGTCGAACAGCAACGCGTCACGTAGCCCGAGGAACGGGTCGTACTGCTCGGTCCCGCCCGCGGCCAGCAGCCGCCCGTCCGGTAGGAACGCCTGCCCGGAACAGAACATGTCGAAGGGCGTCGCGGGCGCGTCCAGTCCCGGATTCGGGTAGTGCCAGACCCGCGTGCGAAAGTCGTGGGCGTTCAACCGATCCGGGTCGTTACCGGATCCGGCGAAGAACAGCACATCGCCGGTGTGCAGCAGGGCGGCGTGCACCGGATTGATCTCGGTGCCGAAATCCAGGATGCGCCAGGTGCCCTGGGTGGCCGCGGTGGCCAGATCGGTGTCGAGGTCGAGCACGCGCAGGTATCCGGCATTGCCGCCCGGCGGATGGTCGATGGCGCACACCACCAGCTGCGGCAGTCCGCCGGCGCCGGGCAGCAGGGCGACCGCCGCGCCCTCGTTCTCCCGGAAACCCCAGTCCGGCACCTGCGACCAGCGGCTCCAGCCGTCGACGCAGTGCCCGGTTCCGTCCAGGCCCCAGCCGATGGTGTAGAGCCCGGCATTGCCGTTCTGCGGGTGGTCGATGGTGAAGACGATGAGTTCGGGCCGCCCGTCCCCGTCCAGGTCGGCGACGGTCATGCCCGCGCCCTGGTTCTCCCACCCCCACCAGTCCGGAATCGCCAGCCACGGTGTCCATTCCGCGACGGAGCCGTCCGCACCGAGACCTTTGGCGAGCCGGAACTGGCCGCTGTTCTGGCCGACCGGATCGTCGACGGTCATGACGACCAGGACCGGCTGCCCGTCGAGGTGGGTCAGGCAGATGTCGGCGCCCTGGTTCTCCCAGCCGTACCAGTCCGGAATCTGTTGCCACGCAGTCCATCCGCCGGTCACGGTGCCGTCGGGGGCGAGGTCGCGGCCGATGCGGAAGTAGCCCTGGTTCTGGCCGGCGGGGTTGTCGACCAGGAACACCACCATGTCCGGGCGGCCGTTGCCGTTCAGGTCGGCGATGGCGATGCCCGCGCCCTGGTTCTCCCAGCCCCACCAGTCGGGCACCTGCAGCCACGGGCCCCACTCGCGAACGGTGCCGTCGGCCCCCAGGGCGTGGCCGACTCGATAGTTTCCGGTGTTCTGACCTGGCGGATTATCGACCATGAGGACCACCGCGTCGAGGGTGCCGTCGCCGCTCAGATCGGCGACGGCGAGACCGCAATCCTGGTTGTCCGCTGAGAACCAATCCGGGATGGGAACGAATTGTCCTGCCACGCAACCAATCATGGCGGCCCGCGGCAATTCCGGCATCCGATGTTCGATGTCCGGATAGTCCGGATGCCCATTTACGCCAGGTTACGGAAAACGCACCCCGGCGACCCGGGCGCCCATTACCCTCCGAAACGCTCTCGTTTCACACCCCTGGAGGACATACCATGAGAAAGACAGTCTGGGCCAACGGCCTCGCACTCACCGCGGCCGCCATCCTGGCCTCCACCGGCACCGCGAATGCCGTCGGCAACAGCATGAGCACCGATGCCACCTTCAAGGTCGGCGTCGACATCCAGCCCGGTGTCTATAAGACCACGACGGCCGCCACCGTGTGCGCCTGGGCGCG
Source organism: Nocardia sp. NPDC059236 (assembly GCF_042754085.1). Lineage (NCBI taxonomy): Bacteria > Bacillati > Actinomycetota > Actinomycetes > Mycobacteriales > Nocardiaceae > Nocardia > Nocardia sp. NPDC059236. Next base: position 683,483 of record NZ_JBHZAF010000001.1, on the reverse strand, counting down.
GCTGTCGGGCATCACCAACGACACCAGCGCCACCATCCAGGCCGGCGGCGCGGTCAACGGCACCGTCACCGTCGAGATCAAGCCCACCGACGTCGCCTTCTACACCAGCGGCTGCGGCACCTGGACCCTGCAGACCACCACCACGAACACCGGCTCGTCGGGCCTGTCGAATCTGATCAGCGGCAGCGCGAGCGGCAGCAGCCTGCTCTCGACCGGCTCCGCCTCCGCCTCCAGCTAGCCGATCCGGCATCGGTGAGCCGTCTACCCGGAGGTGGCGGGTTCATCGGGCCGGGAGGGCCGGGCAATCCGCAGTGCCCGCCCCTCGCGGTGACTCAGCAGTCGCAGCAGGTTTCCTCACAGCAGCAACAGGATTCCTCACAACAGCAGCACCCTTCGCCGCAGCAGACGCAGCCCTCACAGCACGGCAGGCAGAAGCCACTGCGGCGCCGCGGGGCGGGACCGTAGTAGCCGGGACCCGGGCCGTAGCCCGGAGGCGGACCGTAGCCGGGCGGCGGCGGACCCCATGGGCCCGGCCCCGGACCCCGGCGACGCCAGCGGCTCAGCGGCGCGGTGGCCGCACCGTGATTCGCGCAGGTGTGCGCGGGACCACCGAAGGTTCTTGCCACCGACCGGTTCAGCTCATGCTTCAGCAGTTTGTGAATCAGCCGCCCATCGGTGAATTCCACGTCGGCCAACGCCAATTCGATACCCAGCAAGGCGTCGGTGCACAGGCGGTGCGCCTCGGCCACCTCGGTTCCCGTGGCGGCCAGGGGATTCCACTTCCCGTGTGCGAGATCCTCGTCCAGGTCCTCGACGGCATCCACGAGATGCGCTATGCGGCCGAACAATCGGCCGACCTCCGACAGTGCTGCCTGGTTTCCCGGGCGTCCAGCCAGGACGGCGGTGTGGCCGAAGGCCGCGGCGGTCGCGGTCTCGGTGGGTTCGGTCACCTCCAGCAACGGGGTGCCCACCGCGGCCGCGGCCTCCACCTCACCCTGCCGATCCACCGCGGTCACCAGCACACCGGTGTCGAAACCCAGTCCGGCGCCGGTGGATTCGCCCTGCCGGGCCCAGCGCTGGGCGATGCGCCGGGCGGCGGGCCGGAATCCGGCCGCGCCCGCCACGCCGTCGTGGTCGGCCACGTGATCGCGCACCTTGGCGGCGGCCAGCACCAGCGAGACCGTGGCGGCCAGCCGGACGCAGTCGCCGGTGGCGACGTCGGCGCGTTTCATGCCGCGCAGCGGGCAGGGCCCGGCCGCGCGGCGGGTGGGCGGCGCCGTGGACTGCGCCTCCACCAGGGCCGAGACGATCAGCCCGTCGTAATTGGTTGCCATGCGGGCGCTCTGGCCGTGGTCGTCACGCAGTGCCAGACAGAGTCCGCACAGTTGCGCCAGCCAGGCCCGCCCGAGTTCCTCGCCCAGCCGATGACGGCAGGGCCGGATGATGCCGAACACACCATCGACGGTAGCCGCTCGCGCGGCATTCGTCGCCCGGAATCGAGATCACTCCCGCGTGGACGCCGTAGATCGAATCTCACTGGGCGGCAAGGGCGGCGAACTCCTCGGCCAGCGGAACCGGGCGCGCCGACGACCACGCCAGGCTCACCTGCAGCGGCGCGAGGTCGGGAACCGGGACGTAGGCGATGTCCGGGCGAGTGTAGAAGGTCATCACCGACAGCGGCAGGAACATGATGCCCCGGCCCGCGGCGACGTGCTCGAGCTTCTCCTCCACACTGTGGAAGACCGGGACGGCGCGGCGGTCGGTGCGCAATTCGGTTGCCACCGCACTCCATTCGGGCACCGTGTCCGGGTCCTGGAGCAGGTGCTCGTCGGCGAGATCGCCGACGGCGACCGCGTCCTTGCCCGCGAGGCGGTGGTCGGCGGGCAGCACCACGACCCGGGGCTCGGTGTAGAGCGGGCGCACGACCAGACCGTGCGGGTCCACCGGCAGCCGCACCACGCTGACGTCGACGCGGCCGTCGTGGACCACCTCGACCTGATCGAACCAGCCGGTGCGCACCAGATCGACGGTGAGGCCGGGGTGACGCTCGGTGAGCGTCCGCACCGCGGCGGTCACGATGAGGCCGGGCATGAAGCCGACGGTGAAGCGCTGCATCCCCTCGACGGCCCGAATCACCCTGCGCTGCAAGGCTTCCGCGGCGGCGAGCAGCGGTCTGGCGTCGGCCAGCAGCTGCTCCCCCGCCGCCGTCAGCGCGGTCCCGCGCCGATCGCGGGCGAACAGCTGCGCGCCCAGTTCCTCCTCGAGCGCGCGAATCTGACGTGACAGGACCGGTTGCGCGATGAACAGCTGCTCCGCGGCGCGGCCGAAATGCAGGTGTTCGGCCACCGCCACGAAGTAGCGCAGCTTGCGCAGATCGACGTCACTCATGATGTCTTCAGGGTATTACAGGCGGCGGTATAGGTCTTGGACGGGAGCAGGTCGCGAAACCCAAGGTGGAGAGGCACACACGCACAGCATTCCCCGAAAGGAAATCCGATGTCTCTCGACGGACAGCACGTCGTCATCCTGGGCGGCACCTCCGGAATCGGCTACGCCGTGGCCGCCGCGACCGCCGCACAGGGCGCGAAGGTCACCGTCGTCTCCAGCCGCCAGGAGAACGTGGACCGCGCGGTGGCCGAACTCCCGGCCGGCGTCACCGGCGTGGTCGCGAACCTCAACGACACCAACCGGATTCGCGCGATCTTCGATGAACTCGGCGCGCTCGACCACCTCGTCTACACCGCCGGCGACCCGCTGCTGCTCTCCCCGCTGGCCGAACTGGATCTCGACGCCGCGCGGAAGTTCTTCGACCTGCGCTACTTCAGCGTGGTGGCCGCGGTACAGGCGGCCGCGCCGCGGCTGCGGGCCGACGGGTCGATCACCCTGACCAGCGGTACCGCCGGGCCGCGCCCCGTCCCGGGTTCGACGATCACGTCCAGCGTCTGTGGCGCGATCGAGACCCTGACCCGGGCGCTGGCGGTGGAACTGGCGCCGATCCGGGTGAACGCGGTCATGCCCGGCGTGGTCCGGTCGCCGCTGTGGAACTTCCCCGAGGAGTTGCGCGAGCAGTTCTACGCCGACACCGCGGCCGCGACGCCGTTGCGCCGCATCGCCGAAGTGGACGATATCGCGCAGGCCTTCGTCTTCTTCCTCACCCAGCCCCACGCCACCGGCACCGTGCTGTCCCTCGACGGCGGCGCGGTCCTGGCCTGACCCGGACATCGGGTGGCGCACCGCCGCGGGACACCGGACGGATCCCCCAGCGGTGCGCCGGTCGGCGCCGGGGTTACCGGCCGGCCGCGTGGCGGGCCGCCAGGTAGCCGAAGACGACAGCGGGGCCGATGGTCGCGCCGGGACCGGCGTAGGTGTGGCCCATGACCGGAGCGCTCGCATTGCCGGCCGCGTACAGGCCCTCGACCACCGAGCCGTCCGCCCGCAGCACCCGGCCGTCGACATCGGCGCTCAGGCCGCCCTTGGTGCCGAGGTCGCCCGGCACCAGTTTCGCCGCGTAGAACGGACCCGTCTCCAGCGCACCGAGATTCGGGTTGGGGCGGTTGCGCGGGTCGCCGTAGTAGTTGTCGTAGGCGCTGTCACCGCGACCGAAGTCGGGATCGGTACCGGCGGCGGCGAATTCATTGAAACGGGTCACCGTGGCCCGGAGTTTCTCGACCGGGACACCGATCTTCTCGGCGAGTTCGGGGAGCGAGTCGGCGCGGGTGAGCGCGCCCGACTTGAACCAGCGGCCGGGCAGGGCCTGACGGGGCGGGACACCCGCGAACTGGTAGCGGTTGCGGTAGCGCTGGTCGAAAATCAGCCAGGCGGGCAGGTTTTCGCCCGGGCCCGCGCCCTGCCCGTGCTCGCCGCCGTACATGCGGTGGGTGGCCTCGACATAGGGCAGGCATTCGTTCATGAACCGCTCGCCGCGGTCGTTGACCACGATACTGCCGGGTAGATTGCGCTCGGCCAGGCAGAACCAGGCCAGCCGGGGCAGCGGAATGGACGGGCCCCACCAGGCGTCGGCCATGAATTCCACCGCGCCACCGGCATTCTCGCCCGCCCGGATGCCGTCACCGGTATTGGCCTGCGCGCCGACGGTCCAGTCGGTGCCGATCGGCTCGCGCTGGTACTGCTTGCGCATCGCCTCGTTGTGCTCGAAGCCGCCGGCCGCGATGACCACGCCCCGGCGGGCGGTGAGCACCTGCTCGCGCCCGTCCCGCAGCACCACCGCGCCGGTGACCCGGCCGTCCTCGGTGCGCAGGTCCACCAGCGGAGTGTCCAGCCACAGCGGCACATTCGCCTCCAGCAGGCCGGCGCGCAGCATGGCACTCAGCGCCTGGCCGCGGGCCAGGACGCGCCGGCGCAGCACGGCCGCCGCCAGCCACCGCCCGGCGACGCGCACGGCCGCCAGCGGACTGCGCGGATTGCGCAGGCCCAGATGCAGCTGCCGGAACTCGGCCTGGGTGATCACGACATTCTTCGGGGCCTTCACGTAATCGGGCTCCAGCGTGGCCAATTCGGCGCCGAGGCCGGTGGCGTTGTAGGGCACGGGCTCGATCGAGCGGCCGTGGCCGCGGCCGCCGGGCGCCTCCGGGTAGTAGTCGGAATAGCCCGGCACCCACCGCATGCGCAGCGGCGCGTGCGCGGCCAGGAAGTCGAAGGCCTCCGGCCCCCGGTCGAGGAAGGTGTCGATCCGCTCGGGCGGCACCCCGGGGCCGACGATGTGCTTCAGATAGGCTCGCGCGGCCTCGAGGTCATCGGCTGGGGCGTCACGGCGCAGCACCGCGTTGCCCGGAATCCACACGCCGCCACCGGATCTCGCGGTGGATCCGCCCCATGCCCGCGCCTTCTCGACGATCACCGTGGACAGTCCGTGGTGGGCGGCCGTCAGCGCCGCGGTCATGCCCGCCGCCCCCGACCCCACGACAATCAGATCGAACGTCTCGTCAGTTGCCCTGTCGTGCTGCATGTTTCCTCTATCTTCGTGTTCTGTTGTAGCTATCCGCGTGCATGCCAACGGCTCTCAGCCGTGATGCCGCCAGCGTTCCCCGGCCACGGCGTCGAGGGCGCCCTCGACGCACACCGCCAGCGACATCTCCGGCTGCGCCGAATTACGCAGCCACTGCAGGTAGCCGAACTCCGCCGCCGCCAGCATGAGATGCACCAGCAAACCCGGAGTGCTGTCCCGCTGCGAGTCTCGGCCCATCCGCTGCGCGACCAGCTCGACCAGGCGCGCCCGATGCTCCGGAGTGATCAGAGCCACCCGCTCCAGGAGATGCGGCGCGGTGCGGAACGCGGCCCGCCACTGCTCCAGCTCCGCTGGGGCCAGCGCGGTGGACCGCGCCAGAAGCGACTGCGCCAGCGCCACATCCGCGGGCTCGTGGCCGTCGCGCTCCTCGAGCAGCGCGACGATTCCCGACCCGCCCTCGCGGACCGGATCCAGCAGCAGATCCTCCTTGCTCCGCACATGCCGGAAGTAGGTACTGGCCGACACACCCGCTGCGGCGGCGATCTGCTCGGTCGTCACCTCCCCGAAGCCCTTCTCCGCGAACAACTCGTACGCCGCCCGCTGAATCTCGCCGCGCACCTGCCGGCGCTGCCGCTCCCGCAATGACATCCGTCGCCCTCCTTCGTTAGAGCGAGTATCTGCCGATATGACAGTTACTGTCAAGAAGGGACTTCCTGTCAGCATCGCGGACAGCATTCGACAAGGTTCTGACCAGCAAGATTCGGCGATCCACTCGCCCTCGAAACACCCGCCCCTACACTTGGGCGGCCGTCACTCCCCCGCCGACTCCCCTACCGCCGCAAATGAATTCATGGACACGGTGGCCCATCCGCTCCCGGCCTCCCCACCGACGAACGAGGCCGCCAAACCCTCGACCCCACCTCGAACCCTGGCCGTCGCCTCCTAGGGATCGATCTCCGCGCCCACCATCCCCCGCAAACACCCCGACCGCCCACACGTCGAACGCACCCCCGCGCCGACGCCTGCCAGGACGCGGGGCCGAGCACCCGCGCCCTGCGGCCGCGAGCCTAGGCCCGACGCAGCGCCAGCACCGGGATGGTGCGGATACCGGCGGTCTTCACGGCGTATTCGCCGAAACCCGGGTATCGCCGGGCCTGTTCGTCAAAGATCCGGTCGCGGTCCGCGCCGGTCACCTCGGTGACTTCGACCTGGAAGGTCTCGGTCCCGACCTCGACCTCGGCCTCCCCCGCCTTGGTCAGGTTGTAGTACCAGTCCGGATTGGTGGGCCCGCCCGCCTTGGACCCGAAAACGTACACGATCGCCGGATCCTGCTCATCGGCCAGGTACATCATGGGCGTCACCAGCTCCCGCCCGGTCCTGCGGCCCCGATGGTGCACCAGAATTATCGGCGCCCCCTCGAACGGCCCGCCGACCCGTCCCTCGTTGGCCCGGAACTCGTTGATGATGTTCGTATTCCAGTCGCTCATACCGATCATTCTTCTGTACGAGCACTGCGGCCGAGGGGAATGCTCCGGGCGCGGCGTCATCCGCCCGCGATCACCCACTCACGCCCGGAGACGGCGAAGGGCCGGGCATCCAGTGGATGCCCGGCCCTGTGCAACGGAAACCCTTACGGCAACGGGCCGCCGGCGGCGATCGCGGAGAGGGTGGCGAACTCGTCACCCTTCAGCGACGCGCCGCCCACGAGAGCGCCGTCGATGTCGGTCTGGCCGACCAGTTCGCCGACGTTCTTGGCGTTGACCGAGCCGCCGTAGAGGACCCGGACACCGGCCGCCACTTCGGGATTCGCCAGTTCGGCGAGTTCCTTGCGGATGGCGCCGCAGACTTCCTGTGCGTCGGCCGGGGTGGCCACCTTGCCGGTGCCGATGGCCCAGACCGGCTCGTAGGCGATGACGATCTTCGAGATCTCCTCGGGCGTCAGGCCCTTGAGGGAGCCGCGGAGCTGCTCGAGGTTGTACTCGACGTGGGTCTTGGTCTCGCGGACGCCCAGGCCCTCACCGATGCAGACGATCGGGGTGATGCCGTACTTGAGCGCCTGCTTGGCCTTGGCCAGCACGGTGGCGTCGTCCTCGTTGTGGTACTGACGCCGCTCCGAGTGACCCACCACGACGAAACTGCAGCCCAGCTTGGCCAGCATGGAGCCGCTGATCTCGCCGGTGTAGGCGCCCTCGTCGTGGGTGGACACGTCCTGGGCACCGTAGGTGATCAGGAGACGGTCACCCTCGACCAGCGTCTGCACGCTGCGCAGGTCCACGAACGGCGGGATCACCGTCACGTCGACCTTGTCGAAGTACTTCTCCGGCAACGCGAATGCGATCTTCTGCACCAGAGCGATGGCCTCGAGGTGATTGAGGTTCATCTTCCAGTTGCCGGCGATCAAAGGCTTACGTGCCATGGTTCAGTCCTCCAGGACAGCGAGGCCGGGAAGTTCCTTGCCCTCCAGGTATTCCAGCGACGCGCCGCCACCGGTGGAGATGTGCGAGAAACCGTCGTCGGGCAGACCCAGGGTGCGCACGGCCGCGGCCGAGTCACCGCCGCCGACCACCGTGAACGCGCCCTTCGACGTCGCCGTGGCGATCGCCTCGGCGACACCGCGGGTGCCGGCCGAGAACTTCTCGAACTCGAACACACCCATCGGGCCGTTCCAGAACACGGTCTTGGCCTCGGTCAGCAGCGCCGAGAAGCGGGCGACCGAGTCGGGACCGATGTCCAGACCCATCCAGCCGTCGGGAATCTCGTGGGCGGGCACGGTCTTCGAGTCCGCGTCGGCGGCGAACTTGTCGGCCACCACGATGTCCACCGGCAGATGGATGACGTCGCCGTACTTGGCCAGCAGCTCCTGGCAGGTGTCGATCATCTCCTGCTGCAGCAGCGAGGTGCCCACCGGAAGTCCCTGCGCCGCAAGGAAGGTGAAGCACATACCGCCGCCGATGACCAGCGTGTCGACCTTCGGCGCGAGCGCCTCGATGACCGCCAGCTTGTCGGAGACCTTCGAGCCGCCGAGCACGACCGCGTACGGACGCTCCGGGTTCTCGGTGAGCTTCTTCAGCACCTCGGTCTCGGCCGCGACCAGGTTGCCCGCGTAGTGCGGCAGCAGCTCGGCCACGTCGTACACCGACGCCTGCTTACGGTGCACCACACCGAAACCGTCGGACACGAACGCGCCGTCGTCGCCGACCAGCTCGACCAGGGCACGGGCGAGCCTGGTGCGCTCGGCGTCGTCCTTGCTGGTCTCGCGCGCGTCGAAGCGAATGTTCTCCAGCAGCAGCACATCACCGTCGGTGAGGCCCTCGGAGCGGGCGAGCGCGTCCTGGCCCACCACGTCGCCGGCGAGCTGGACATTGCGGCCCAGCTCCTCCGACAGCCGCGCCGCGACCGGCGCGAGGGAGAACTTCGGATCCGGCTCGCCCTTGGGGCGGCCGAGGTGCGCGGTCACGACGACCTTGGCGCCGGCCTCGGCCAGCGCCTTGATGGTCGGCGCGGACGCGATGATGCGGCCCGGGTCGGTGATGACGCCGCCGCCAGCGATCGCTTGCGGGTCGCTCGAAACAGGGAAGTCGAGGGGAACATTCAGGTCGGAGCGCACCAGCACGCCCCGGCCCTCGACACCCTCGGTCAGCAGATCCTGCAGAGTCTTGATCGTCATCGGCGCTTAGAGGGACTTGCCGACGAGGCCGACGAGGTCGGCGAGACGGTTGGAGTAGCCCCACTCGTTGTCGTACCACGAGGCGACCTTGACCTGGTTGTCGATGACCTGGGTCAGCGGCGCGTCGTAGATGGAGGAGTGCGGGTCGGTCACGATGTCGGAGGAGACGATCGGGTCGACGTTGTACTTCAGGATGCCCTTCATCGGGCCGTCCGCGGCGGCCTTCATGGCGGCGTTGATCTCGTCGATCGAGGCGGTCTTGGCCAGGTCCACGGTCAGGTCGGTGAGCGAACCGGTCGGGACCGGCACGCGCAGCGCGTAACCGTTCAGCTTGCCGAGCAGTTCGGGCAGCACCAGGCCGATGGCCTTGGCGGCGCCGGTGCCGGTGGGCACGATGTTCAGCGCGGCGGCGCGGGCGCGACGCAGATCCGAGTGCGGGCCGTCCTGCAGGTTCTGGTCCTGGGTGTAGGCGTGCACGGTGGTCATCAGACCACGCTCGATGCCGAAGGAGTCGTTGAGCACCTTGGCAATCGGGCCCAGGCAGTTGGTGGTGCAGGACGCGTTCGAGATGATGTTCTGCGAACCGTCGTACTTGTCGTCGTTGACGCCCATCACGATGGTGATGTCCTCGCCCTTGGCGGGCGCGGAGATGATGACCTTCTTGGCGCCGGCGGCCAGGTGGCCCTTCGCCTTGGTGGCGTCGGTGAAGATACCGGTGGACTCGACGACCACGTCGACACCCAGGTCACCCCACGGCAGCGCGGCCGGGCCCTCCTTGATGGCCAGCGCGGTGATGCGCTGGTCGCCGACAACGATGGTCTCGTCGCCGTCCAGGGAAACGTCCTGCGGCAGGCGGCCGAGGATCGAGTCGTACTTCAGCAGGGTCGCCAGCGACTTGTTGTCGGTGAGATCGTTGACCGCCACGATCTCGATGTCGGTGGTGCCGAGGGCCTTCTGCGCCTCGACGGCTCGGAAGAAGTTTCGCCCGATGCGGCCGAAGCCGTTGATCCCTACCCGGACAGTCACGTTTTCGCTCCTCAGCTTTGCGGATCGTTTCCGTTGCGGTGCTAACCCTAGACCTGTAACAGAAACATCACGGACACACCCCCGCCACGGTGAACTACGAAACGTTCACTTTCGTCACAGACGACCGGAAGCGCCGCGACCCTTGGGGTTGCGGCGCTTCCGGACGGAATCACCGTGCGGTATTCATCAGTTTATCCGGCCGCGTGGGTGTTTCACGCCTCTTCGAGCAGCTCTGCGGTGACAGCGCTTTCGGTGTCGGGCACGCCGAGTTCCTTGGCGCGCCGGTCCGCCATCGACAGCAGCCGTCGGATCCGGCCCGCCACAGCGTCTTTCGTCATGGGCGGATCGGCCAGCTGGCCCAGCTCCTCCAGGGACGCCTGCCGGTGCAGCACGCGCAGCTTGCCCGCCGCGGCCAGATGGTCCGGCACATCCTCGCTCAGTATTTCGAGCGCGCGCTCCACGCGGGCCGCGGCGGCCACGGCCGCGCGGGCCGAACGACGCAGGTTGGCGTCGTCGAAATTGGCCAGCCGGTTGGCGGTCGCCCGGACCTCGCGGCGCATGCGCCGCTCCTCCCAGGTGAGCCGGGTGTCCTGCGCACCCATGCGGGTGAGCAGGGCGCCGATGGCCTCACCGTCGCGCACCACGACGCGATCGGTGCCGCGCACCTCGCGCGCCTTGGCCGAGATGCCCATCCGCCGCGCGGCGCCGACCAGGGCGAGCGCCGCCTCCGGCCCGGGGCAGCTCACCTCCAGGGCCGAGGAGCGGCCCGGCTCGGTGAGCGAGCCGTGCGCGAGAAACGCTCCACGCCAGGCGGCTTCGGCATCGCCGATGCTGCCGCCCACCACCTGGGCGGGCAGCCCGCGCACCGGGCGGCCGCGCACATCGAGTAATCCGGTCTGGCGCGCCAGCGCCTCGCCCTCCTTGGAAACCCGCACCACGTACCGGGAGGTTTTCCGGAGCCCGCCGGCGCCGAGGACATGCACGTCCGAGCCGTATCCGTACAGCTCGAAGATCTCTCGGCGCAGCCGACGTGCAATGGAACCCATGTCCACCTCGGCTTCGACGATCACTCGACCGCCGACGATGTGCAATCCACCGGCGAACCGCAGTAGCGCGGACAATTCCGCTTTGCGCGAGCTCACCTGTGATACAGAGAGCCGGCTCAGCTCGTCCTTCACTTCCGCTGTCATCGCCACGAGACGCGCTCCTTTCCACCCAACCCGGACCGCACACGTTGGCCCATATGCCGTCCTTCGACTCGAAGCCCTGCCATTTCCGGCCGAGGTTGCCGGATCACCTGATCCAGTGCGGCGGCAAGCTTTCCGGGGTGGTGCCGGTCCGTCCCCGCCTCGGCGACATCAGCGAAGGTTACTCGCGCACGCAGCTGTTCGGCAGCTCTTGCCAGATGTTCGCGTTCCCTACCCTCGGGTACGGAACCGGAGTCCACCAGAACATGGTCGACTGTGAAATCCGGTGCGTGCTGGGACAATACATGCAGGTGCCGTTCGGCGCTGAATCCGGCCGTTTCGCCCGGTTCGGCAGCGAGGTTGAGCACCAGCACTTTCCGTGCCCGCGTATACAGCAGCGCTTCGTGCAATTCGGGCACCAGCACATGCGGGATGACGCTCGTGAACCAGCTTCCGGGGCCCAGCACCACCACGTCGGCGTGCTCGATCGCCGAGGTCGTCTCGGGGCAGGCGGGCGGATCCGAGGGGATCAGCCGCACTCGGCGCACCTTGCCCGGCGTGGTCGCCACGGCCACCTGACCGCGGATGCAGCGGCTCACGCGCGGATCGCCTTCCAGCCCAGACACATCCGCCTCGATGGTGAGCGCGATGGGCGACATGGGTAGCACGCGGCCGGTGATCCGCAGGATCTTTCCGGCCTCGTCCAGGGCCGCGACCGGATCGCCCAGCTCCTCGGTGAGACCCGCCAGAATCAGATTGCCCACCGAATGCCCGGCCAGCGCGCCGGTGCCGCCGAAGCGGTGTTGCAAAGTTCGCGCCCAGATGCCGTCGGCCTCTTCGGCCAAGGCCGCCAAGGCCATTCGCAGATCGCCCGGGGGCAGCATGCCGAGCTCGGACCGCAGCCGTCCCGAGGAGCCGCCGTCGTCGGCGACCGTGACCACCGCGGTGATCTTGCGGGTGAGCCGCCGGATGGCGGTCAGCGTCGAATACAGGCCGTGCCCACCGCCGAGGGCAACGATGGCCGGATTGGTGGTGCGGACGGAGTCGTTCTCACTCATTCCCGCCCCAGATCCCGATGAACCACACGCACCACGTCACCCGAGTCGTTGTTGCCGGCCGGGGCCGATTCGTTGCCCGCCAGCGCCTCGCCCAGCGCCTCGGCTATCGCCACACTGCGGTGTTTGCCGCCGGTACAACCCACTGCCACGGTCATGTATCGCTTCCCCTCTTGGCGGTAGCCCTCGGTCGTCAGGTCGACGAGATGCCGCGCGGTACCCAGATAGTCCTGCGCGCCCGGCTGCGACAACACATACTCGCTGACCGGGGCGTCCTGTCCGGTCTTTTCGCGGAGTTCGGGAATCCAATGCGGATTCGGCAGAAACCGCAAATCGAACACCATGTCGGCGTCGAGCGGGACTCCGTATTTGAAACCGAACGATTGAATGGTCAGCTGCAGCACGGTGGCGGCGTCGCCGCCGTAGACCTCCTCGAGCTTGCGGTGCAGCTGGTGGATGGACAGCGCGGTGGTGTCGATGACCACGTCGGCGGCGGTTTTCACCGGGTCCAGGCGCCGCCGCTCGGCGGCGATGCCGGCGGTCAGGGTGCCGTCGGCGCTCTCGCTCTGCAGCGGATGGCGGCGGCGCGCGAACCCGAAGCGGCGGATCAGCACGTCGTCGGAGGCTTCCAGGAACAGGATGCGGGTGCGCACACCCGCGGCCCGTAGCTGCTCGCCGACCGCGGCGAGGTTCCCGGTGAAGAAGCGGTTGCGCACGTCCATGACGAGCGCCAGTTTGCGGATGGGCGGTTCGGCGCCGCGGCCGAGATCGACCATGCGGCCGATCAATTCGGGCGGGAGGTTGTCGGCCACGTAGTAGCCGAGATCCTCGAGCACCTTGGCGGCGGTGCCGCGCCCGGCGCCGGACAGGCCCGTCACGATGACGACCTCGACCGGTGCGGATTCGGGTGCCGACCGCCCGCGGCGAGCGGTCGGCTGGGACTCACCTGTATCGGTTGCCTTGCTGTTTTCGGCCGTATCAGTACTGGCTTCGACGCGCGTCATGTCCTACCGGTTCGTGTCTGGAGTTCCCTCGATCATCCTGCACCGACGCCCGGAAACGCGGCAGGCACACGACGGGAGCGAGATACAGCTGTGATTTCTGCTCCCGACCTGCACACACGGCGTGTCGCAGTTTTTCTATTCGGCGTGTCGCACTCTACCCGGTGCGTCCCGATTCGACGCGCCATCGCGGCAAACCGATGGGTCCGTGCACGATTGCTACGGCTGCTGCAGGGCGGCCAGGACCGCCTTGGCCGTCGCCACGCCGATGCCCGGGACCTCGGTGATCTGCTCCACCGTAGCCTGCTTGAGCTTGGCGACCGATCCGAAGTGCGTGACCAGCGCGGTCTTGCGCGCCGAGCCCAGCCCGGGCACCGAGTCCAGCACCGACTCGGTCATCCGCCGCGAGCGTTTGGAGCGGTGGAAGGTGATGGCGAAGCGGTGCGCCTCGTCGCGGACCCGCTGCAGCAGATACAGCGCCTCGCTGGTGCGCGGCATGATCACCGGGTCGGCCTCGTTCGGCACCCACACCTCCTCCAGGCGCTTGGCCAGCCCGATGACCGCGACATCGGTGATGCCGAGTTCGTCGAGCACCTCGGCGGCGGCATTCACCTGCGGCGCACCGCCGTCCACCACGTACAGGTTGGGCGGGTAGGCGAAGCGGCGCGGCTTACCGGTCTTCGGATCGATGCCGGGCAGGCTGGATTCGACCGGGTCCGAACCGGATTCGAGCTCGGCGGCCTCGGCGGCGTCCAGGTCGCGGCGGAGCTTGCCGAAGCGCCGCCGGGTCACCTCGGCGATGCTGCCGACGTCGTCCGAACGACCCTCGCCGGCGGCCTCCTTGATGGCGTAGTGCCGGTACTCGGACTTGCGGGCCAGGCCGTCCTCGAACACGACCAGCGAGGCCACCACATCGGTGCCCTGCACATGCGAGATGTCCACGCATTCGATGCGCAGCGGCGCGCTGTCCAGATCCAGGGCGTCCTGTAGTTCCTGCAACGCGGCCGAGCGGGCGGTCAGGTCGCCGGCGCGCTTGAGCTTGTGCTGGGCCAGGGCCTCCTGGGCATTGCGCTGCACGGTCTCGGCCAGCGCCTTCTTGTCGCCGCGCTGCGGCACCCGCAGCTGCACGGCCGACCCGCGCAGGTCCGAGAGCCACTGCTGAACCTGCTCATGATCATTGGGCAGGGCCGGGACCAGCACCTCGCGCGGGACCACGGCCCCGGGCTGCGCGTCCCCGCTCTGCTGGGCGACCGCGGTCTGCTCGCCGTAGAACTGGGTGAGGAACTGCTCGACCAGGGCCGCCAGCTCCCCACCGGACTCCGCCACGTCGGGCTCGATCGGACCTGGGCCGGGGCCCTCCGTGGTTACGCCGGCTGCCGCCTCCGGGCCTGACCGCCCCAGGTCCAGGGCGTCGCCGGACTTGTCGACCACCCAGCCGCGCTGCCCGCGCACCCGGCCGTCGCGCACGTGGAAGATCTGGACCGCGACCTCGAGCTCGTCCACCGCGAAGTCGATGACATCGGCGTCGGTGCCGGTGCCCAGCACCACGGCCTGCTTCTCCAGGGCGCGCTTGAGCGCCTGCACGTCGTCGCGCAGGCGGGCGGCCAGTTCGAAGTCGAGTTCGTCGGAGGCCTCGTGCATGCGGCGCTCGAGCTGCTTGACCAGGCGATCGGTCTTGCCGGAGAGGAAGTCGCAGAAGTCGTCCACGATCTGCCGGTGCTCGGCCGCGCTCACCCGGCCGATGCACGGCGCGGAGCACTTGTCGATGTAGCCGAGCAGGCACGGCCGCCCGATCTGACTGTGCCGCTTGAAGACTCCGGCCGAGCAGGTGCGCACCGGGAACACCCGCAGCAGCAGATCCAGGGTCTCGCGAATGGCCCAGGCGTGGGCGTACGGGCCGAAGTACCGCACGCCCTTCTTGCGCGCGCCGCGGTAGACGAACACCCGCGGATACTCCTCGTCGAGGCTGACCGCCAGCACCGGATACGACTTGTCGTCGCGGTAGCGGACATTGAAGCGCGGATCGAATTCCTTGATCCAGTTGTATTCCAGCTGCAGCGCTTCCACCTCGGTGGACACCACGGTCCACTCGACCCCGGCCGCCGTGGTCACCATCTGCCGGGTGCGCGGGTGCAGCCCGGCCACGTCGGCGAAGTACGAGTTCAGCCGCTGGCGCAGGCTTTTCGCCTTGCCGACATAGATGACCTGCCCGAACTTGTCCCGGAACTTGTAGACACCTGGTTCGACGGGAATGGTGCCCGGTGCGGGCCGGTAGGTCGCGGGATCTGCCACGGCTCCAGGTTAGTCAGTGCCCCCGACAGGCGGCCAAGGCCTCCGACACACCCGCCGGGCCCCCGGGCGACCATCCGCGCCGGTCACGGCGACGAAGTATCCGCAAGATCATTCATCTGGAGGGACCGCCATGATCCGACTGCGTTTGCGCCGCCGCTCGCTCGCCATCGTGGGGGCGGTCTGCCTGGCCGCCGCCGCGCTGGTGGCGGTCTCGGTGCCGGCCGAGGCCGCCGCCGGGCCGATCTTCGTCCACGGCCACCACCGCGAGCACACGACGCCGCTGCCGATCCGCGCTGGGGCCGTGGCGAATTCGGCGCCGGAGCTGCTGGTCGCCCAGCACGGGCGCGGCCCGACAGCACCCGCGCGTCCCGGAGGACTCGCCACGCCGGAGCACCGATCTCCGCGAGGTTCGGCCGTCCAGCGGGGTCCCGCGGTCAGTATGGGACGAACTGTTTCGCTTGATCTGTCCGTACACGAGGGAGCTTGATCGATGACGAACCATCACCATCTCCACCCGCGCCGCCGGTCGCTCGCGATCGGTTCCGCACTCGGCATCGGCGCCGCGGGCCTGATCGCGGTATCGGCGCCGGCCGCCGGCGCCGACTCGGTCTGCCGCATCGATCGGACGCTCGACACCGCCACCTTCACCTGCCCCGCGGACACCTGGTACGCCGCGGTGGTGCAGTGCCTGGGCACCCGGCAGGTGGGCAGCGGCTACCAGGCCCCCACCTACATCGTGGGCGATTCGCCGCGGCCGCTCATCCCGATGACGATCGAATGCAACGGCGAGGGCAAGAAGGGCATCGTGCTGAATGCCTGGACCGACGGGCCGTTCTGACCCGACCTTCACCGTTCCGATCCGCGTTGCGTGGAGCTAGGCGATCTCACGCCGCAAAGCCGGTGCGAGATCGCCCTTTTCGCCCACCTCGACGGTGTCGAGTTCGAGCCAGCCGGCCATGTCCCGCAGCGCCGCGGCCAGTGCGGCCGCCACCCGCGGATGGTCCCGGCCCGGCTCGGCGAACGCGCCCGGCACCAGCAGCCGCCCGGTCCCGCGCTCGGCGCGCAGGTCCACCCGCGCCACCAGTTCGCCGTCGAGCAGGAACGGGAAGACGTAATACCCGTGCACGCGTTTGTGTTCCGGCGTGTAGATCTCGATGCGGTAGTGGAAGTCGAAGAGCCGCTCGGTGCGGTCGCGGAAGAAGATGAGCGGATCGAAGGGGCACAGCAGGGCCGCGCCCGTGACCCGGCGCGGGGTGCGGGCCTCGGCATGCAGGTAGGCGGGCTTGTCCCAGCCCGCGACGGTGACCTGCTCCAGCTCTCCGGCGTCGAGGAGGTCGGCGATGGCGGGCTCGGTCTGGCGGCGGTTGAGCCGGTAGTAGTCCCGCAGATCGGTTTCGGTGCCGATGCCGTGCGCCCGCGCCGCACGCCGCACCAGTTCCCGCACCGCGTCGGCTTCGTCCGGTTCGCGCGAGAGGACCTCGGGCGGAAGGACATTCGCGGCCAGGTCGTAATGCCGCTGGAAGCCCACCCGTTTCGGCACCGTCAGCTCCCCCGCCGCGAACAGTGCCTCGCAGACCACCTTGGTGTCGCTGTAGTTCCAGCCCCAATTGTCCTTGGCCCGTGGCCGATCCAGTTCCAGATGCCGCTCGATCTCGCCTGCTGTGCTGGACCCGAACTCCTTGACCACGCCGAGCACATCGTCGGCCAGGGCCGGATTGCGTTCGAGTACCTGCCGCATCCCGTTCCAGCGTCCGTGCCGGTACTGCACCATGCGCCAGCGCAGGAGCGACCAGTCCTCGACCGGGATCAGCGCCGCCTCGTGCGCCCAGTACTCGATGAGCTGCCGGGGCCGCCGGGCGGTGTGCCCCCACGCGGCCTCGTCCAGCAGCGCCCGGTCGTAGGCCCCGATCCGGCTGAACACCGGGGCATAGTGCGCGCGCACCACCGCCGACACCGAGTCCAGCTGCAGCAGCCGGGTGCTGTCGAGCACCTTCAGAACCGTCCGCCGGGTGGGCGTCCCGCTCGGCGGCGCCGAGGCGAAGCCCTGTGCCGCGAGTGCAGTGCGGCGCGCCGCCGCGAGTGACAGGGATCCGGACGAAGAAGTCGGCACACTCGAACCATGCCATGTCCCACCGACAACCTCGTTCGATACAGCGCTGTATCGAGCGCCTGTACAGCAGCGACCTCGTTCGATACATTCGTGTATCGAACTTCGACACCAAGGAAATCATGGGCATGATCGAGAATCCCGATGTCATCGTGGTCGGGGCCGGGCTGGCCGGTCTCGTCGCCACGCACGAGCTGGTCAAGGCGGGACGCCGCGTACTCGTGCTGGATCAGGAGAACCGCGCCAACCTGGGCGGCCAGGCGTTCTGGTCGCTGGGCGGGCTGTTCTTCGTGGACAGTCCCGAACAGCGGCGGCTCGGCGTGAAGGACAGCCTCGCGCTCGCCATGCAGGACTGGTTCGGCTCGGCCGGCTTCGACCGCGAGAACGAGGACCACTGGGCGCGGCAGTGGGCGCGCGCGTACGTGGAGTTCGCCGCCACCGAGAAGCGGCAGTACCTCTACGATCTCGGGCTGCGGGTGACGCCCGTGGTCGGCTGGGCCGAGCGCGGCGGCGTGACCGCCGACGGGCACGGCAACTCGGTACCGCGCTTCCATCTCACCTGGGGCACCGGCCCCGAGGTGGTGCGGGTGTTCCTCGAGCCGGTGCTCGAGGCCGAGCAGCGGGGACAGGTCGGCTTCGCCTTCCGGCACCGGGTCGACGAACTGATCGTCGAGGACGATGCGGTGACCGGCGTGCGCGGCAGCGTGCTGGAGCCCGCCACCGAGGCCCGCGGGGTCGCGTCCTCACGGAATGTCGTGAGCGAGTTCGAGTTCCGTGCGCGGGCGGTCATCGTGTCCTCCGGCGGCATCGGCCACAATCACGACCTCATCCGCCGCAACTGGCCGACCGACCGGCTCGGCCCCTGCCCGGAGTACCTGATCTCCGGCGTGCCCGCGCACGTGGACGGCCGCATGCTGGGCATCACCGAGGCCGCGGGCGGGCGCATCGTGAACCGGGATCGCATGTGGCACTACACCGAGGGCATCCACAACTGGGATCCGATCTGGCCCGATCACGCCATCCGCATCATTCCCGGCCCGTCCTCGCTGTGGTTCGACGCCAATGGAAAGCGCATGACCGCACCGGCTTTCCCGGGTTTCGACACCAATGCCACCATGAAGCAGATCCTGGCGACCGGCTACGACTACTCGTGGTTCATCCTCGATCAGTCGATCATCGAGAAGGAATTCGCGCTCTCGGGCTCGGAGCAGAATCCCGACATCACCGGCAAGGATCTGAAGCTGGCCCTCAAGAGCCGGGTGGCGAAGGGCGCGCCGGGCCCGGTGGAGGCGTTCAAGCAGCACGGGGTGGACTTCGTGGTCGCCGACACCCTCGCCGAGCTGATCGCGGGCATGAACAAGATCTCGCGCGGCCCGCACCTCGACCTCGCCGATATCGAGCGTCAGATCGTGGCCCGCGACCGGGATGTCGAGAACAAGTACAGCAAGGACGCCCAGCTGATGGCCGTCAACAATGCGCGCCGCTTCCTGGGCGACAAGGTCCGGGTGGCGAGCCCGCACAAGATCCTGGATCCCGCGCACGGCCCGCTGATCGGCGTGCGCCTGAACATCCTGACCCGCAAGACGCTGGGCGGCCTGCAGACCAATCTGGACTCACAGGTCATCCGCGCCGACGGCACCCCGTTCCCCGGCCTCTACGCCGCGGGCGAGGTCGCCGGGTTCGGCGGTGGCGGCGTGCACGGCTACAACGCGCTGGAGGGCACGTTCCTCGGCGGCTGCATCTTCTCCGGCCGCAATGCCGGGCGTGCCCTGGGCCGCACCCTGAAGTAGAAGTTCGATCCTGCCGCCCGGACAGCGTCCGGGCGGTGGGCGACAACTGATTTCGCGCCCGTCAGGGTAACTCGCCGGGTACGTCCCGAATCGGTTCGGCACCCGACCGCCGGCACGGGTGCACAGCGGTCCGCGGCACTCGGCCGTCCGCTAAAGTTCCGGGGAGGCGGGACTGAACCAGCGGTAGAGGTCGCGGCGCAGCAGCAGCGCCAGCACCACGCCGGACACCATCACGCCGAAGAGCACGGTGAACGGTCCCACGCCCGTGGGCATTTCGGCCGACACCAGCGTGAAGATGCCCAAAAACGACTGCAGGCTGGCCAATCCGAGTGCGGTCACCCAGATCCAGCGCGAGCGCAGCCCGAACAGCAGTGCGACACCACCGGTCACCCAGGCGGCGAAGAAGTGGCCGATACTGCCGACCACGCACGAGACGCCGCCGGTGATGGACAGCAGGCTGTGCAGCACCGCCAGTCCCATCGCGCCGAGCGCGGCGTATTGCGTTTCCCGCACCTGGGCGGGCATGTCGATCTCGGAACCATCACGGCGCAACCCCCGCACCCCGTCGAGCACCCGCTCGAAAAATGTGGCTGGAATGCCGTTTTCCGTGGCGACGGGTGTCATATTCGCCCCGTCGGCAACGGCCATTTGCGAACTCACAGCACTCCTCATCGAGTAACCCCTGGTCGCGCGCCCCCTGCGAACGCGCTGAACCTGACGCTAACCAAATGTTCGGATTCCGGACAATCTGGTTGACGAAGTTATGACCATGGCCACAGCCGATAGCTAGCATTCAAAACAGTGATCTCGAACACATAACGGCCGCACGCGATCTCGCGTGCGGCCGTTGAAAAGCGCAGGTCCGGACAGAGTTTCCCAGTGTACCCCCGGAAGCGGAAAACTACTTGTCGTCCATGGGGATCGGCGGAATCACCGGGAACTCGCCGGTGTAGCCCTCGCGCAGCCTGGCGATGGCCAGCACCCGCGGGCTGGCGACCTTCCACCCGATGGCCAGCGCGGGCACGATGATCACCAGGCTGGCCACCGTCCACGTACCGACCGGATGGTCGAAAGCCATCAGCACCACCACCGCGAAGAGGAACACCAGCGTCGCGATGCCGGTGTAGGGCGCACCGAACATCCGGAACGCCGGACGCTCCGCCTGCCCCTTCTTCCACAGGTAGAACAGCTTCAACTGGCACAGCACAATGGTCGCCCAGGACGCCAGAATGCCGAGCGACGCGACGTTCAGCACGATTTCGAAAGCCTGCGACGGCACAATGTAATTCAGCCAGATACCGAACAGCGCGATGGTGGCGGTGAGCAGAATGCCACCGTACGGCACACCGGCACTGGACATCCGCGAGGTGAATTTCGGCGCGCTGCCGTTCATCGCCATCGAGCGGAGGATGCGGCCGGTCGAATACAGTCCGGCATTCAAACTCGACAGCGCCGCGGTGAGCACGACGAAATTCATGATCGAACCCATGTGCGCGACACCGAGTTTGCCGAAGAAGGTGACGAACGGGCTCTCGCCGCCCTTGTACGCGGTGTAGGGCAGCAGCAGCGCCAGCAGAATCACCGAGCCGCAATAGAATACGGCGATACGCATGATCACCGAATTGATGGCGCGCGGCATGATCCTGGCCGGATTCTCGGTCTCGCCGGCCGCGATGCCCACCATTTCCACGGCGGCGTAGGCGAACACGACGCCGGAGGTGACGGTGACCAGCGGCAGCACGCCGGTCGGGAACCAGCCGCCCGCGTCGGAGACCATGCGCAGGCCGGTGCTCTGGCCCTCGACCTCGAAGCGCCCGGCCAGGAAGACGGTACCGACGACCAGGAAGGTCACCAGGGCCACCACCTTGATCATGGCCGCCCAGAATTCCATCTCGCCGAACCATTTGACCGAGACCAGGTTGATGCCGAGCACGATGATCAGCGCGCCCAGCGCCAGCAGCCATTGCGCGATCGGCTGGAAGGGTCCCCAGTAGTGCAGATAGGTGGCGATCGCGGTGGTGTCGACGATGCCGGTCATGGACCAGTTCAGGAAGTACATCCAGCCGGCCACGAATGCGGCCTTCTCACCGAAGAATTCGCGCGCATAGGAGACGAACGAGCCCGAGGACGGGCGGTGCAATACCAGTTCGCCGAGCGCGCGCAGGATGAAGAAGACGAAGATGCCGCAGATCAGGTACACCAGGAACAGCGATGGGCCGGCATTGTGCAGCCGGCCGCCCGCGCCCAGGAACAGGCCGGTACCGATGGCACCGCCGATGGCGATCATCTGCAATTGCCGGGGTTTCAGGGCTTTGTGATAGCCGCTGTCCTCGGCATTGAGGCTGGTGGCAGTAGTCCGGATCTCGGTCATTCGCCGGGTTAACCCTCCGCAATCGTGAAGTGAGGCAGCCTGAGGGTACCTTGCCGTTTGCTGAGTTCCACATTGGTACCCCGAGCGGGGAAACCTTCGAAAAAAGAAGGCCAGTCAAGCGACCAATTGGCATGCTTTTTCGGAGATTGCCGCGAAGGCACTGAGATCCTCGGGCGACCGGCGGCCCGGAGTTCCCCCGGTAGCCCCCCGATCCGGCCCGTCAAAGCCCTGCCCGCGCGGGCCCACGGCGCTAGAGTCCGATCATGAGGCGCTCGCGACGAATCGGGAGCGGCGCTGCCGCTCTGCTGCTGCTGGTCGGATTGGTCACCGCCTGTTCGTCCTCGACGAACCAGAGTGCGTCGTGCACGGTGTCCCCCAACGGAACTCCGGTCACCTCCGGGGTGCCCGCCGGGCCCAGCAGCACGAATCTGGCCCTGCACCCCGAGGTCGCCACCGGCTACCGCACCGGCATGACGCCCGTGCGCACCGGCGATTTCGCGGTCTCCACCGCCAATCCCGTTGCCACCGAGGCGGCTTGCCGGGTACTGCGGGACGGCGGCACCGCCGCGGACGCGCTCATCGCGGCACAGACCGTGCTGAATCTGGTGGAGCCCCAGGCCACCGGCATCGGCGGCGGCGCGTTCCTGATGTACTACGACGCCAATGCCGGGACCGTCGACGCCTACGACGGCCGCGAGACCGCCCCGGCGGCCGCCACCGAGGACTACCTGCGCTACATCAGCGCCGCCGATCACACTGTGCCGCAACCGAATGCGCGGGCAAGCGGGCGCTCCATCGGCACGCCGGGAGTGCTGCGGATGCTGGAGCTGGCCCACAACGAGCACGGCAAGCAGCCGTGGAAGGACCTGTTCGCCCCGGCGATCAACCTGGCGGATCAGGGCTTCAAGATCTCACCGCGGATGGCGAGCCAGATCTCCGACTCCAAGGCCGACCTCGCGCGCGACGACAATGCCAAGGCGTATTTCCTGCAGCCCGACGGCAGCCCGAAGCCGTCCGGCACCACGCTCACCAATCCGGCCTTCGGCAAGACCCTCTCGGCCATCGCGACCGACGGGGCGAACGCCTTCTACACCGGCGCGATCGCCGCGGACATCGTGGACACCACCGCCACCACCGCGGGCGGACGCACCCCGGGGCTGATGTCCCTGGCGGATCTGCAGTCCTACCAGGCGAAGAAGCGCACCGCGGTGTGCTCGCCCTACCGCACCCACGAGGTGTGCGGCATGCCCAACCCGTCCTCGGGCGGCATCACGGTGGAGGCGACCCTGGGCATCCTGTCCAACTTCGATCTGGCGTCGATGAAACCGACGGACCTCGGCGGCGACAGCACTACCGCCCGCAACGGCGGCAAGCCCACCCCGGAGGCCGTGCACCTGATCGCCGAGGCCGAACGCCTGGCCTACGCCGACCGCGACAAGTACATCGCCGACTCGGATTTCGTTCCACTGCCGGGCAATTCGCCGCAGACCCTGCTGGATCCCGGCTATCTGAAGCAGCGTGCGTCGCTCATCGACCCGACCAAGAGCCTGGGCACCGCCAAACCGGGTGACTTCGGCCCGGTGCCGGTCGGCAACGGCCCGCAGCAGCCCGAGCACGGTACCAGCCACATCTCGATCGTCGACAAGTACGGCAACGCGGCCTCCATGACCACCACGGTCGAATCCGCGTTCGGGTCATTCCATTTCGTGGACGGGTTCATCCTCAACAACCAGCTCACCGACTTCTCGGCCGAACCGGTCGACAAGGACGGCACCCCGATCGCCAACCGCCTCGACCCCGGCAAGCGGCCGCGCAGCTCCATGGCCCCGACCCTGGTCTTCGACCGCAATCCCGACGGCTCGCGCGGCGGACTCAGCTACGTCACCGGTTCGCCCGGCGGGGCGGTGATCATCCAGTTCGTGGTGAAAACCCTGGTGGGCATGCTGGATTGGGGCATGAACCCGCAGCAGGCGGTGTCGATGATCGACTTCGGCGCGGCCAACTCCCCCACCACCTATGTGGGTGGCGAGCACCCGGCCGTCGACGCCTCCGACAACGGCGACCACGATCCGCTGGTGCAGAAACTGCGCCAGTACGGCGACCAGGTCTCGGTCGCCCCGCAGTCCAGCGGCCTGTCGGCCCTGGTCCACGACGGTAATGGCTGGATCGGCGGCGCGGACCCGCGCCGCGAGGGCGCGGTGCTCGGCGCCCCGCGCTAGCGTCGGTCCTGGTTCTCGGCGCTGTACTTGGCGCCGAGTTCCCGGAACCGGTCCATGGCCTCGGCAGCGCGCATCTTGTCGTTGGAGCGGATGGCCATCATGGGCACGTACTCGTCGTGCACCAATTCCAGCCGGGCCCAGGACTTCTTGTCCGGGAAGGAGATCCCGCGGATGTCCTTCCACTGGAACTCGCTGTCGCCCACGATATTGCGCACCGTCACCCCGCGCCGGCCGACCCGCACCCGGGGCCGGGTGAGCGTCAGCACGCCGCCGGCCAGCAGCAGGCCGAACACCATCAGGCCGATCTGGTCGGAGACCCGGAAGTTCACGCCGGTGGATCCGTGCCGCAGCACGATGCCGCCGAAGATGAAGATGGCCGCCAGCACCGCCGCTACGATCCGCACGGTGACGATGGCGTGGTGCGGTCGCACCTCGAGATCCCAATCGCCCGCGGCGGTACCGGGCTGCACCGGCGTCTCGGTTTCGGTCGGCTCGGCCATGGCGTCCTCGGACTCCGCTCTCTGCTCGGCCCGCGGATCGGAATGCGCCGCAGGCGTTTCCGGCGTGGCGGCAGGCTTGCGGGGCGGCTCCTCGGAGCCGCCGTCCCGCTTCCAGATCCGCACGACCGGCATGGCTACACGGTCTGGGTCAGCTCGCGCAGGGTCAGCGCGGCATCGAGGGCGGCGGCCGCGGCCTGCTCGCCCTTGTTCTCGATCGAGCCGGGCAGGCCCGCGCGATCCAGCGCCTGCTGCTCGGTGTTCACGGTGAGCACGCCATTGGTGACCGGGGTGCTCTCATCGAGGGACACCCGGGTCAGACCGGCGGTCACCGAATCGCACACGTACTCGAAATGCGGTGTCTCACCACGGATCACGACACCCAGTGCGACCACCGCGTCATGGCTGCGGGCCAGTGCCTGCGCCACCACCGGCAGCTCCATCGCACCGGCGACCCGGACCACGGTGATGTCGGCGACGCCCGCGGCCCGGGCGGTCTGCTCCGCGTTCGCGACCAGCGCGTCGCAGATGGTGGTGTGCCAGCGCGACGCCACGATCCCCAGCTTGAGGTCCTTGGCATCGGCCAGCTCGAAGGTCGGTACGCCCGTACCGCTCATTCTCGTTCCGCCCTCTCGATAGTCGGTTCCGCCGCGTCAGTTCGCGGTTTCGCCCAGGTCCAGGTCTTCCAGGCCGACCAGATCGTGGCCCATCCGATCCCGCTTGGTGCGCAGATACCGCAGATTGTGCTTGTTGGCGCGCACGGGCATCGCCACCCGCTCGCTGATGCTGAGGCCGTAGCCCTCGATCCCGGCACGCTTGTCGGGATTGTTGGTGAGCAGCCGCATCGAGGTGATGCCCAGGTCGGCGAGGATCTGCGCGCCGATGCCGTAGTCGCGCGCGTCGGCGGGCAGGCCCAGGTCCAGGTTGGCGTCCACGGTGTCGGCGCCGCCGTCCTGCAGCTGGTAGGCCTGCAGCTTGTGCAGCAGCCCGATGCCGCGGCCCTCGTGGCCACGCATGTAGAGCAGCACGCCGCGGCCCTGCTGGGCGATCATCTCCATGGCGGCGTCCAGCTGCGGGCCGCAGTCGCAGCGCAGCGAGCCGAAGGCGTCGCCGGTGAGGCATTCGGAGTGCACGCGCACCAGCACGTCCGTGCCGTCGCCGATATCGCCCATGACCAGGGCCACGTGCTCGGCGTCGTCGTATTCGCTCTCGTAGCCGATCGCCAGGAAGTCACCGAACTCGGTGGGCAGCTTGGCCTCGGCCACCTGCTTGACGTGCTTCTCGTTGCGGCGGCGCCAGGCGATCATGTCGGCGATGGAGATGAGCGCCAGATCGTGCTCGTCGGCGAAGATGCGCAGCTCCTCGGTGCGCGCCATATCGCCCTCGTTCTTCTGGCTGACGATCTCGCAGATGACGCCGGCGGGG
The DNA here is from genome assembly GCF_042754085.1 of Nocardia sp. NPDC059236. Taxonomy (NCBI): domain Bacteria; kingdom Bacillati; phylum Actinomycetota; class Actinomycetes; order Mycobacteriales; family Nocardiaceae; genus Nocardia; species Nocardia sp. NPDC059236. Next base: position 657,880 of record NZ_JBHZAF010000001.1, on the reverse strand, counting down.
CTGAGCCCGGCCATCCGGGCCAGATCCACGGCGGCCTCGGTGTGGCCGGGCCGGCGTAGGACGCCACCGTCCTTGGCGCGCAACGGAACCACGTGGCCCGGGCGGGTCAGATCGTCGGACTTGGCGTTGCGGTCGGCCAGCACGCGCATGGTGGTGGCGCGGTCGGCGGCCGAGATGCCGGTGGTGATGCCCTCGCGGGCGTCGACGGAGACGGTGTAGGCGGTGCCGTGCTTGTCCTGGTTGACCGCGTACATCGGCGGCAGGCCCAGGCGATCGCAGTCGTCCCCGGTGAGCGGCACACAGATGTAACCGGAGGTGTAGCGGATCATGAAGGCCACCAGCTCGGGTGTCGCCTTCTCCGCCGCGAAGATGAGGTCGCCCTCGTTCTCCCGGCCCTCGTCGTCGACGACGACAACCGCCTTACCGGCGGCAATGTCGGCGACTGCGCGCTCGATGGTGTCGAACCTGGTCACGTCTGTTGTGCTCCATCTCGAATTAGGTGCCTCATTACAGTAGGGCACTGTCCAATTTGCGCCGCCTCCGGCGTCGCGGGTTCGCGGCCCTGGAGGTCTCGTTCTTCCCTCCTCCGCTCTTCCGCTTCGCTCCCCGCTCCGTCGGTCCAGAACGAGACGGGCCGCGAACCTTGGACGTCAGCCGCGCTGTACGAGCCGTTCGACGTACTTGGCGATGATGTCGACTTCGAGATTCACGGTGGTGCCGACCGGGGCCGTGCCGAGGGTGGTGAGCTCGCGGGTGGTGGGGATGAGCGACACCTCGAACCAGTCCTTGGCGCCGTCGGCGAAGGCGTCCTCGGCCAGGCCGATGCCGGAGACGGTCAGCGAGATGCCGTCCACGGTGATCGAGCCCTTCTCCACCACGTAGCGAGCGATGCTGTCGGGCAGGGAGATTCGCACGACCTCCCAGTTCTCGTACGGGGTGCGGGAGACGATGGTGCCGGTGCCGTCGACGTGACCCTGCACGATGTGCCCGCCCAGGCGGCTGTTCACGGCCGCCGCGCGCTCGAGGTTGACGCGGGAACCCACGGTCAGGCCGCCGATGCTGGAGCGGTCCAGGGTCTCGGCCATGACGTCGACGGTGAAGGTGTCGCCCTCGACCTTCCGGTCGACCACGGTGAGGCAGACGCCGTTGACGGCGATCGAATCACCGTGTCCCGCATCGGAGGTCACCAGGGGGCCGCGAATGGTGAGCCGCGCCGAGTCGTCCAGCTGCTCGGTGGCGAGGATCTCGCCCAGCTCCTCGACGATGCCTGTGAACATGCGTACCTCTCCCTGATCGCGTGTGCGTGCTCCGATCGAGCCAACAGCCGGTGCGGTACGTGGTATTCCCCGCGTGGACGGCCGTCCCCTTCAGCCTAACGACGCAGGGTCGTAGGCGACATGCGGCCTCGTTCACTGGAGCGTTGAATACCGGTGGATGGACGAAATCGGGCGTAAGCCAATGTGCGATCGGATAATTGTGTTCATTGGTCGCGATCGCCAATTGAAACGCCGGGATCTACCGTTCCTTTGAATGGCCTGACCTGGCCCAACGCGGAGTGGTACCCAATTCACGACTCGCTCAACCCAGAATCTTGCGCGGCAGCGAGAATGGTCGCAATATTGTTATGCAGCTGATTCCCACAGTTCAACTTCTCCGCGAGCAGTTCAGTGCAGAACGGTCACCGCGTCCACGGCCGATCCGGGCCGTGACGATCATCGCAAGCAGAACCGAAGGAAGGTTGGACCCCGCGCGGGTCGGATTCAGGTGGCAGACAACACAATCGGCACAGTTGGGGGTGCGGCGTGACCATGCTTCTCGATTCGACACTCGAAGTTCGCTGCGTACAGTACCGACGCGAATTTCACCTGCCGGCATCGATCGACCCGACGTCACGGCACATCCTGTTGGAGATAGGCACTCGGTTCGGGGCCATCACCATGCCCGCCGATCTCGGCGAACGCGTCCAGCAACAGCTGGCGCAGGCCGATCTGGCCGGCCCGGTCGTGCACCATCCCCGAGCACGGCGATGGACCTTCATCACCGGCCCCGCCCGGCCGGAGTCCCTCACCAAATCGGTGGCCGCCGCCCTGTTCCGGCTCTACGCCACCGTCGCGTGCCCGGGAGCGCAGGTCGTGCTCCCGTCCGCCGACGACGAGCGGACGGGATACCGCACCTGGGTGCACTCCCCCGATTCCAGCGACACGGTTCCGCCGCTGGAATCGGTGATCGAAGCGCTGCTACAGCACTGAGCCCGCGCTACTGCGCGGACGCCGCCTCGACCGCGATCACCTTCTGCCGCAAGATTTCCACGGTCGCGGCCGGATCCGGGGTGCCGTACACCGCGGAGCCCGCCACGAAGCAGTCGATGCCGGCCTCGGCGGCCTGCTCGATGGTGTCCATATTGATGCCGCCGTCGATCTCCACGACCAGGCGCAGCTCACCGGCGTCGACCAGGCGGCGCACCTGCCGGGCCTTGTCGAGCACGTGCGCGATGAAAGACTGTCCGCCGAAACCGGGTTCGACGCTCATCACCAGCAGGGTGTCGAACTCGCGCAGGATCTCGAGGTAGGGCTCGATCGGGGTGTTCGGCTTGACCGAGAGCCCGGCCTTGGCGCCCGCGGCGCGGATATCACGCGCCACCGCGATCGGGTTGTCGGTGGCCTCGGCGTGAAAAGTGACGTTGTAGGCACCGGCCTCGGCGTAGCCCGGGGCCCAGCGTTCCGGGTTCTCGATCATGAGGTGGCAGTCCATCGGAATGTCGGTCACCTTCAACAGGCTTTCCACCACCGGCAGACCCAGCGTCAGATTCGGGACGAAGTGGTTGTCCATCACATCGACGTGCACCCAGTCGGCGCCCTCGATCGCTTGCAGTTCGGCCGCGAGATTCGCGAAGTCGGCGGACAGGATGGACGGGGCGATCATCGGAGCGGGCCGCTGGAAGGGGGAGGAAGAGGTGCACACGGGCCGCAGTCTATCGGCAGCCCCCCAAGGCCCCCACGTCAATGGGAATGGCTGATTGCCGCGCACCGGAATGGGTAGCCTCTACAGAGTGATCAACATTTCGGCGGAACAAGGGTTGCGCGGTACACCGGTCGAGATCGGTGTCGCCGCGTCCGTCTCCCAGTTGCCCATCGTGCGCGGACTCGCCGAAACACTGGTGCTGCTCAGCGATTTCACCCTGGACGAGGTGGCCGATATCCGGCTCGCCGTCGACGAGGCGGCCTCCACGCTGATCGCCGTCGCCGCGCCGGGCACCACGCTGCAGTGCGTGTTCACCGTCGGCGACTCGGATCTGATCGTGCGGGTGAGCGGCATCGCCGGGGCCGAGGGGCTACCGGACCAGCGCAGCTTCGGCTGGCACGTGCTGCGGACGCTCTCCGACGAGGTCACCGCCACCCAGGAACCCTTCGATCCGGCGATCTCCGGATACCCGACGGCGGTGGAGTTCCGGCGGGTCCGGGGGAAGGCGTAGTGACCGACGGAGACAACGTGTTCGCAGCATCCGCCGCCGCGCCGGGACCCGAGGAACCGCGCGACGACCGGGAACCGGACGAGACCGAGACCGAGGACACCGCCGAGGAGACGGTCGACGCCGACGAGGCCGAGGAGGTCGCGCGCAGCGTCTCCGGCTACGACGACGTCGCCACGCTGTTCGCGGAACTGGCCGCCGCCGCACCGGAATCCGGGCGGCGCGCCGCACTGCGCACCGAACTGATCAACCGTTGCATTCCCCTGGCCGACCACATCGCCCGCAAATTCAGCGGCCGCGGTGAGCCTTTCGACGACCTCACCCAGGTCGCGCGGGTGGGGCTGGTGCACGCGGTGGACCGCTTCGACATCTCCCGCGGCTCCAACTTCCTGTCCTTCGCGGTGCCGACCATCATGGGCGAGGTCCGCCGCTACTTCCGTGACAACACCTGGGCCATGCGGGTGCCGCGTCGCGTCAAGGAAACCCACCTGCGCATCGGCTCCGCCATCGACGCCCTCTCCCAGCAGCTGGGCCGCTCCCCCACCGCCAAGGAGATCGCGGCCGCCCTCGAGATCGACGCCGACGAGGTCACCCAGGCGGTCATCGCCGGAAACGCCTACCAACCCAGCAGCATCGACGCCGTCTCCGTCGGCCGCGACACCGAGGCCTCGCTCCTCGACACTCTCGGCGAGGAAGAATCCCAGTTCGACCGCGTCGAGGAGTACGTGGCCATCCGGCCCCTGCTGGCGGGGCTGCCCGAACGCGAACGCCGCATCCTCACCATGCGTTTCTTCGAATCCATGACCCAGACCCAGATCGCCCAGCAGATGGGCATCTCGCAGATGCACGTCTCCCGGATCCTCTCGAAAACCCTTGCCCGCCTGCGGGAACAATCCGCCCGCGAGTGACTCCGGCGTGGCCGGGGCCCCGGCGCGCGCCCGGCATGGGTAGATTGCGGTCGGGTCATGATCGCCTCGGCCGGATGCAAAGGGGTCGGTGTTGTCACAGCAACTGCCGTTCGATTCGCTGTATCGGCACGGATTCGCGCGGGTCGCGGTGGCCGTGCCACCGGTGCGGGTCGCCGATCCGGGCTTCAACGCCGAACAGACCCTGCTGCTGGCCCGGCACGCCGCGGCCGAGCACGCGGCGCTGACGATCTTCCCCGAGCTCGGGCTGTCCAGCTACACCGCCGACGACCTGTTCCATCAGGACGCGCTGGACGCCGCGGTCGGCCTGGCGCTCGAGCGCGTGGTCGAGGAGAGCACCGCCATCGAGACGGTGCTGGTGGTGGGCGCGCCGGTGCGGGCGCAGGGCCGGCTGTTCAACTGCGGCATCGTGATTCACCGGGGCCGGGTGCTGGGCGCCGCGCCCAAGAGCTACCTGCCCAACTATCGGGAGTTCTACGAGAAGCGTCAGTTCGCGGCTGCACGGGAGGCCCTCGACGACCAGGTGGTGATCGCCGGGCAGCGGGTGCCGTTCGGGGCCGATCTGCTGTTCGCCGCGAGCAACCTGCCGGACTTCGTGTTCCATCTCGAGATCTGCGAGGACGGCTGGGTACCGTTGCCGCCCAGCGGTTTCGCCGCGCTGGCCGGGGCCAGTGTGCTGGTGAATCTGTCGGCCAGCAATATCGTCATCGGCAAGGCCGACTACCGGCGCGAACTGTGCGCCTCACATTCGGCGCGGTATCTCGCGGCGTACCTGTATTCGGCTGCCGGGCACGGCGAGTCGACCACCGACATGGCCTGGGACGGACAGGCCCTGGTATGTGAGAACGGCAATGTGCTGGCGGAGGGCGAGCGGTTCGCCGGACACCCGCAGGTGGTCACCGCCGATATCGATCTGCGGCGGCTGGCCGCGGACCGGCTGCGCACCACCAGCTTCGCCGACACCGTGCACGATCATCGGGAGCGGCTGGAACGGTTCCGGCGCATCGACGTCGAGCTGCCCGTGCCCGCCGGGACCGTCGCGCTGCGGCGCGAGATCCCGCGCTTCCCCTATGTTCCCGCCGATCCGGCCCGCCGCAACGAGCGCTGCGCCGAGGTGCATCGCATCCAGGTGGAGGGACTGAGCACACGGCTGATCGCCACCGGATCACAGCGGGTGGTGATCGGGGTGTCCGGCGGACTGGACTCCACGGTGGCGCTCATCGTGGCCGCCAAGACCATGGACCGGCTGGGACTGCCGCGCTCGAATGTCCTGGCGTACACCATGCCCGGCTTCGCCACCAGCACCCGCACCCTCGAGGACGCGCGGCGGCTCATGCGGGCGGTCGGGGCGACGGCACACGAGATCGACATCCGGCCATCGGCCACGCAGATGCTGAGAGACCTGAAGCACCCTGCCGCCGAAGGGGTTCCGCAGTACGACGTCACCTACGAGAACGTGCAGGCGGGCGAGCGCACCTCACACCTGTTCCGGCTCGCCAATCTGCACGATGCCCTGGTCGTCGGCACCGGCGACCTCAGCGAACTCGCGCTGGGCTGGTGCACCTTCGGCGTCGGCGACCACATGGCCCACTACAGCGTGAACGCCTCGGTCCCCAAGACATTGATCAAATACCTGGTGGCCTGGACGATCGACACCGGCGAGCTGGGGCACGAGGCGGGTGAGGTCCTGGCCTCCATTCTCGCCACCGAGATCTCCCCCGAACTCATTCCTGCCGACGGCGACGCTCCGCCGCAGAGCTCCGAGGCCACCGTCGGCCCGTACGAACTCCAGGACTTCCACCTCTACCACCTGCTGCGCTTCGGCGACCTGCCGAGCCGCATCGCCTACCTGTCCCACCATGTCTGGTCCGACCGCACCCGCGGCGGCTGGCCCGACCTCGTCCCCGCCGACCAGCGCCACGAATACGACCTGCCCGCCGTCAAACACTGGCTGGCCGAATTCCTGCGCCGTTTCATCCAGACCAGCCAGTTCAAACGCTCCACCCTCCCGAATGCCCCCAAGGTCGGCTCGGGTGGATCCCTGTCCCCACGCGGTGATTGGCGCGCGCCCAGTGATGCCTCGGCCGCCGCCTGGCTCGACGAGCTCGACCGCAACGTCCCCGGCTGACAACCGCCGCGAATCCACTACCACCCGGCCCGCACCGAACCACGACCGCGGCGACGTCCACGTTCGCGCAGCCGCCGGTGAGTCTGCGGCACACAGAACTACTTGACCGTCGGTAGGTCCGCGCCACGCACCCACACGACCGCCGGTGGGTCTGCGGGTCACAGACTCGCGCGACCGTCGATGGGTCTGCGGCGCACGGGTCGGCTCGCCCAGCGTTCGGCCTCGGTGCACGGGTGGACCGAGGCCGGATGCTGGTGCGAGTCGGACCCTATTGCGGCTGAAGCGGTTTGCGCAGGGCGGCCAGGAACATGGCGTCGGTGCCGTGGCGGTGGGGCCACAGCTGGGCGCCGGGGCCGTCGCCGAGTTCCGGGACGCCCGGGAGCAGCTCGCGGGTGTCGAGCTGTTCCGCGCCGGTGCGGCGGACCATATCGGCCACCACGGAGACCGTTTCCGCGAGGTGCGGGGAGCAGGTCGAGTAGATCACGACACCGCCGGGGCGGACGAGATCCCATGCGGCGGTGAGGAGTTCGCGCTGCAGGGTGACCAGGTCGCGGACGTCGGAGGGCTGGCGGCGCCAGCGGGCCTCCGGGCGGCGGCGCAGGGCGCCCAGACCGGTGCAGGGGGCGTCGACGAGGATGCGGTCGAAGCCCGGAGTCAGGCCGCTGTCGCGGCCGTCGGCGACATGGACGTCCACGGGCATGCCGCGGGTCGCCTGGCGGACCAGGTCGGCGCGGTGCTCCGCGGGTTCGACGGCATCGACGCGGAAGCCGTCGATATCCGCGATCGCGGCCAGCAGCGCGGTTTTTCCGCCCGGCCCGGCACACAGGTCGAGCCAGCGGCCGGTGTCGGGGCCCTCGAGGGGTGCGCGGGTGACGGCCAGGGCGACCAGCTGGCTGCCCTCGTCCTGGACGGCGGCCATGCCCTCGCGGACCGGCTCCAGTTTCGCCGGGTCACCGCCCTCGAGGTACACCGCGTACGGCGACCAGCGGCCTTCCTCGCCGCCGGTGACCAGGGCCAGTTCCTCGGCGGTGATATCGCCGGGGCGCGCCACCAGGTGCACTGCGGGCCGTGCGTCGTCGGCCGCCAGCGCGTCGGCCAGCTCACCGGCCCGCGCGCCCAGGGCGTCCGCGAAGGCCTGCGCGATCCAGACCGGGTGCGCGTACTCGAATGCCAAGTGCCCCAGCGGATCTCGCGGTGCGAGCCGTTCCACCCACTCCTCGGGAGTGCGTTCGGCCACCCGCCGCAGCACCGCGTTCACGAACCCGGCCCGCCCCTGCCCGTACTCCGCTCGCACCAGCGCGACGGAGGTGTCGACCGCCGCGTGCGCGCCGATCCGGGTGCGCAGCAGCTGATAGGTCCCCAGCCGCAACGCATCCAGGAGCGGTCCGTCGATCTCCTCGACACCTCGCCCCGCACACTCCGCGATCACCGCGTCCAGCAGCCCCTGCGACCGCGAGGCTCCATAGGTCAACTCGGTGGCCAGCGCGGCATCACGCCCACTGATATGCCGCTCCCGCAACAGTCCGGGCAGCACCAGATTCGCGTAGGCATCCCGCTCCCGCACGGCCCGCAGCACATCCCGCGCCACCACCCGCACCGGATCGGCCCCGGCCCGCTCGGCCCGCCGGGCCGCGGCACTGCTCATGCCGGCCTTCGCGTCCGCCGCAGTCCGCTTCGGTCCCCGGCCCCCTTGCCCCGCGGTGCTTTCGCGATCGAACGAGCCACTCCGGCCGCCCGCGCGGTCACCACCGACGGAACGTCCGCCCGTGGACGCCGTGCGGTCACGTCCCGCACCCCGCCCCTCGCCACCGCGAGACCCGCGATCCGACCGGTTCGACCCGGAATCCCGGTCCCCTTCCGAGAATCCGCCACGCCGGTCGTCGCTCTGCCGACCGCCGACCGCCGAATCGCGCCCGCGGCCGGTGCCCGACCCATACCCGTCACGCCCGCGATTTCCGCCACTCGACCGGTTCGACCCCGAATTGCGGTCTCCCGCAGGGCGTTCGCCCTTGCCGAAGCCTGCGCGCCGCTGGTCCCCGCCGTCGGCCCCGCGCGATCCGGAGGATCCTGCCGCACCCGAATCGCCTGCCGCCCCGGTGGAGCGGCGGAAGCCGCGACGCTGGTCACGCTCACCGGATTGCGTGCCGCCCTGCGAGTTCGCGCCGCGTGTGTCATCGGTTCCGTATCCCGGCGCGCGGCGCTGATCACCCTGGGATCGGTCGCTCGCCCGCGAGGTGCCCGAATCCCCGGCGGATGCCGAGCGGCGGAAGCCGCGGCGCTGGTCGCCGTCGCCGGACTGCGGGCGACCGCCGGTGCGCGAATCGCGGTCGCGGCCTTCGCCGTCCGGGCGGGTCACTCGACCACCGTGCCGGGCTCGAGGCGGGCGCCGCGGGCCCAGTCCAGGGCGGGCATCATGCGTTTGCCCTGGGGCTGGACCTGGGTGAGGCGGACCGCGGTGCTCGCGGTGCCGAGGTAGACGCCGGTCTTGCGGATGTCGATGGTGCCGACCGGGAGCGTCTCCTCCACCATTTCGACAGGGCCGAGTTTGAGGCGTTTGCCGTCGATTTCGGTCCAGGCGCCGGGGGCGGGGGTGACCGCGCGAATCCGGCGGTCGATGGCGAGGGCGGGCTGGCTCCAGCGGATGCGGCCGGCCTCGGGATCCACCTTGGGGGCGTAGGAGATACCGTCCAGGGGCTGCGGAATCGCGTGCACGGTGCCGTCTTCCACCGCGTCGAGGGTGGATTCCAGCAGGACCGAACCGCTGTCGGCGAGCCGTTCCAGCAGCGAGCCCGCGGTGTCGGCGACGGCGATGCGCTCGGTCATGGTGCCGAAGACCGGGCCGGTGTCGAGGCCCTTCTCGATGCGGAAGGTCGACGCGCCGGTGTACTCGTCACCGGCGAGGATGGCGGCCTGCACAGGTGCGGCGCCGCGCCAGGCGGGCAGCAGCGAGAAGTGCAGGTTGATCCAGCCGTGCCGGGGGATGTCGAGCACCGGCTCGGGCAGCAGCGCGCCGTAGGCCACCACCGGGCAGCAGTCGGGCGCCAAAGCCGTCAGCTGCTCGATGAATTCGGGCTCCGACGGCCGCTTGGGCGTGAACACGGGAATCCCGTGCTCGTCGGCCAGCCGCCCGATGGGCGAGCGGGTGATCTTGCGGCCGCGTCCGGCCACCGCGTCCGGCCGGGTCACCACCCCGACCACCTCGTGCCTGGAGGATTCGATGAGCCGCCGTAGCGACGGCACCGCCGGTTCGGGGGTTCCCGCGAAGACCAGACGCATATCAGCGACTCCGTTCCCGGTCACCGGCCGCCGCGCGACGCCCGCCACCGATCTCGGACGCCGGCAGCACCGTGACTCCCTGTGTGAACCAACCGGATTCCCGGATGGTACGCATGGCCTCCTTGCGCGAGGCCGACTCCAGCCGCTGCAGGAACAGCACCCCGTCGAGATGGTCGGTCTCGTGCTGCACGCAGCGCGCCAGCAGCCCCTCGGCCCGGAACTCGACCGGCTTGCCGTCCATGTCGACACCGCGGGCCAGTACGGTCAGCGGGCGTGTCACGTCGAAGCGCACGCCCGGAATCGACAGGCAGCCCTCCGGCCCGGTCTGGGTCTCGTCGCCGACCACCTCGAAGACCGGGTTGATCAGATGCCCCTGCGCGTCGCCGGTGTCGTAGACGAATACCCGAAGCCCGACCCCGATCTGCGGGGCCGCCATGCCGACGCCCCCGCTCTCGTACATGGTGTCGATGAGGTCGGTCACCAGCTGGCGCACCTCCCGGTCGAACGTCTCGACCTCCGCCGCGCGGGCGCGCAGGATCGGATCGCCGAACAGGCGGACAGGCTGGATGGTCACGGGCAGCTCCCGATAGCGAACGAATACGGTCGTCTCATTTTACGGACGCCCGTGACCACCCTGATCAGGAATGCGCCGCCAACACGACATCGCTGATGCCGGTGCCCAGTGCGACCGGCACGCAGGCCGGCGTCACGGGGTGCGCGGGATCGAGCAGATTGACCACCAGCCGCTGCACGAACGGGTCGTACACCAGGTGGAAATGCCCGGTCAGGTCCTCCGCGCACTGCTCCTGCAGCACGATATTGGTGGCGCCCGCGCCATGCAGCGCGATGTTGGTGTTGGGCTGGATCATTTCATCGACGCGACTGCCGATCGTCGTGTATTTCACACCGGGCACCGTGTCGCCGCCCGCGTTCAGGTCCCTGATGAACGGCGATCCGGCCGCCTGTTGAATGGCGGCGGTGGAGGATCCCATCTCCACGAGCTTGTAGATGCCCGGCACCGCGTCGGCGATCGGCACCAGCCCGTACATGATCCCGCCGTAGCTGGGCGAGGCCAGGCCGATCCACTGGCCGACCTTCGGCGCGCCGCCGAGCTTGTTGATCCAGTACCGGGTCACGCTGGCGCCCTGCGAGAAACCGACCAGATCCACCTGGGTGGCCCCCGTCGCGGCGAGCACCTGATCGACGAAGGTGCCGATCTGCGCGGAGCTGGCCCACACGTCCTCGGTGCCGTAGGTGTCCTTGCCGGGTTTACCGCCGTAGTTGAGGGCGAACACGCAGATCCCGGCCTGGGCCAGCAGTGGGCTGATGCCCGACCAGTCGGAGTAGGCCGAGGAGTCGGTGCCGTGGGCGAGCACCACCGGGCGCGGATGCTCCGCGGTCGGTTTGCAGCCGAAATCGTTGGCGCCCTGGGGCGCCGCGTCCGGATGCTCCTTGAGATAGCGGGCCGCCGCCAGATGTTCGGTCTGCGGCGGCCCCTGTTGCGCCGGTACCTGGAGTACCGGAGTCACGGCCGGTTCGGCCTGTGCGTACGTCCCCGTCGGTGTGGCGGCCGTACCGATCACGGCGGCCGCCAGCGCCATCACCCCCACCGGTGCCACGCGGCGCAGTGCGCGGGTCCGGCTCCTCTGTTGTCCCATGTCACAAGATCGCATGGGGCGCTTTTGTCCCATGTCACGATCTTCGTCGGAATCGGCCCGAATGTTCCAGCCAGAAGCGAGGTTTCGAGGCCATTACTTTTCGGGTGTGTCGTCCTCGGCGAGGATCCGGTAGAGCGAGCGGCGCGCCTCGGTGAGCACCTCGGCCGCCTTGGCCGCCTGCTCCTGCGTGCCGACCGCGGCCACCTGGGCGACCGCGCCCATCAGCTGGCCGACCAGTCCGCGCAGGTCCAGGGCCTGATCGCCGACGCCGTCCTTGACGTCCTGCCAGGGATCGCCCAGCTCGGTGCGGTTGGCCTCGACATACTCGACACCGGATTCGGTGAGCTTGGCCGTCTTTCGACCCGACACCTTCTCGATCAGCACCAGCCCCTCGTCCTCGAGCTGCGCGAGCGCGGGATAAATGGAGCCCGGGCTGGGACGCCAGACATCCTGGCTGCGTTCGCGAATCTGCTGGATCAGCTCGTAGCCGTGCATGGGCCGCTCCTGCAGCAGCAGGAGGATGGCCGCGCGGACATCGCCGCGCCGGCCGCGCCCGCCCCGGCCGCGACCGCGGCCGAAGTGCGGACCGGGTCCGAAGCCGGGACCGAAGTCCGGGCCGAAACCACGACCGTGGCCGTGGCGGTGCGGGCCGAAGTCGCCGCGCGGGCCACGCGGGCCACCGCGACGCATCCGCGGGTGTTCGGGGCCCTGCTGCTCTTCTGCGCGCAGTCGCCGCCAGGGGCCGCGGCCCCGTTCGATGTTGTCCATGTTCTCCATGGTCGCGCCTCCTTCAAGGCTCGTCGTTGTGTTTGTTGCTATCGACGATATATCGACAATCTATCCACGACAAGAGTGAGGCGAGACACAAACCGTCCGGTTTGGACTTAGACGGTCAGGAGACCATGGGTGCGGACGGCCTCCCACAGCCCGAACGGGCGTTCAGCCGTCGGCAGTGGGTCGACCAGGGCGAATGCGCAGCCGATAGCGGCTGCGCCACCGTCGGCCTCGGCGCTGTCGCCGACCATGAGGGTGTTCGCCGGGGTCGCGCCGAGGTTGTCGAGCGCCGATTTGAAGATGCGCGCGTCGGGTTTGATCGCACCGACTTCGAAGGACAGCGCGTAATCGCCGATATATCGATCCCAGCCGCGATCGGCGAAGGCCGGGCGGATGTCGAACGCGATATTGCTGACCATGCCCACCCGCACGCCGCTCTCGTGCAGCGCGCGCAGCACCTCACCGGTATCCGGGTAGGGCGTCCAGCCGTCCGGATCGAGCAGCAGCTCGTAGACCTGCAGAGCCTGCGCGTGCGGAACACCGGTCTGCTCGAGCACCTCCAGATAGGCGCGGCGGTGCAGCGCCGGATCGAGATCCCGGTTCTCCCAGGCATATTGGCCCTCGGCATCGAACCGCACGATCTGCCCCACGGGCGCGGTGAGCCGGCGCATGATCTCGGCGATCTCGTGGGTATCGAGCAGGCGACCGGCGGCGTCGGTGAGCTGTGCGTCGTGGAACGCGGACTCCTCGAATCGGAAAACCGTACCGGAGAAGTCGAACAGCACCGCGTCGATCGCCATCCCGCCACCCTACACAGGCGACCCCGCCGAGAACGTCGCCGAATCCCGCACCTGCACAAGCAGACTCATCGTATCCAGCCCGCGCGCCGCAGCACATATCGATGTGGTCGCCACGCAACCACGCCGGGCCCCCGCGACACCGCGGTGACCGGTCAGCCCGCTCGCGCATTGCCCCGCCGGTCCGTGAGCCGAACCACTACTCCTCAACTTGTCTGAGGAATTTGCTACGGTGGGCCCATGACGGATCCGGTGCTGAACGTGAGCGACGTGACGGTGGTGCGCGGCGGAAACCCCATCCTGCAAGGGGTTTCGCTCACCGTGCGCGCCGGTGAGCACTGGGCGCTACTGGGTCCCAACGGCGCGGGCAAGACCACCTTGCTGCGCATGCTCGGTGCGTTCGAGCATCCGACCCGGGGCAGCGTGGAGGTGCTCGGGGAGCGGCTGGGCCGGGTGGACATGCGCGCCCTGCGGGCCAGCATCGGCCATGTCGATCCGCGCCACGCCCCGAGCGGCCCGCTCACGGTCCGCGACGTGGTGATCACCGGCGCGACCAACACCGCCGGCCTCATCCCCCGCTGGCACGCGACGCCCGCCCAGCTCGCCGAGGCCGACCGCCTGATCGACCTGCTCGGCCTGTCCCACCGCCGTGACGCCGACTGGCAGATCCTGTCCCAGGGCCAGCGCGGCCGCACCCTCATCGCCCGCGCCCTCATGCCCAACCCGCGCCTGCTCCTGCTCGACGAACCCGCCACCGGCCTGGATCTGGCCGGGCGCGAACAACTCCTGGAACGTCTCGACCTGCTCCAGCGCGCCCACCCCGACCTCGCCTCGGTCCTGGTCACCCACCATCTGGAAGAACTGCCGCCGGGCACCACCCACGCCATGCTCCTGCGCAACGGCCACACGGTCGCCGCGGGCCCGGTCGGCGAGGTGATCACCACCGCCCACATCAGCGCCTGCTTCGACCACCCGGTCCGCATCCTCCGCGACGAGGGCCGCTGGTCCGTGAGACCCGCTCAGCCTCAACTGAACTGACCCGAACTCGCCGCGCCGCCCGGGCCCCGAACCACACGACGGGCGCCACACTCACGCATCCGCATCCGGCGCGCCCCGGCTTCACGAGATTGCGCTCGACCAGCTGACCCGAGCCGCTCCTCTGCGCGAATGGGCCAATGCGCCTTGAGGCCGTATGGGGGGCTCAGGTTGCGGGGACGAGCGAGTCGATCCACCGTTCCAGCCGTGCGCCTTCCGCTTCCATCATCGCGGGGTCGCGGAAGGTGTTGGTGAGCAAGGAGATTCCCTGGTAGGCAGCCAGCAGGGCGACGGCCAGTTCGTGGGAGTCGGCGCGGCCCATGGCGGCGAACTGGGTGTCGATCCAGTCCAGGAGGCCGCGCATGACGGCGGCGAGTTCGCGGTCGAGGCCGTCGTCGCGTTTGTCGAGTTCGGTGGCGAGAGACCCGGAGGGGCAACCGAATCGGGCGGCGAGGTCGCGCTGGTCGACCCAGCCGCGGACCAGGGCCTTCAGTCGTTCGGCGGGGGCGTCGAAGAGTTCCAGGGCCGCGATGATCTCCTGGGCGGTGCGGGCGTGAGCGCCGATCGCGGCCTGGACCAGCTGATCCTTGGTCTTGAAGTAGTAGTACACGTTGCCCACCGGCACCTCGGCGGCGCGCGCGATATCGGCGATGGTCGTCTTCTCGACGCCCTGTTCGTGGAATACCTTGGCCGCCGCGTCCGCGAGCCGCTCCCGCTTCCCCGCCTTCGGGGCCGTCGCTCGCGGCACTGAGTTAGTCATACAACTAACTATAGACAATGCCCGGTCACATGCCCTATGGTTCGAGTTAGTCAGCCAACTAACTCAGGAGTGGACAGATGATCGTGGTAACCGGTGCGACCGGAAATGTCGGCAGCGCTCTAATGCAAGAGCTCGCGGAGGCCGGCGAGAAGGTGGTCGCGGTGTCGCGGGGCGAGAAGCCGGTGGATCTGCCCGAGGGCGCCGAGCACCGCCGCGCCGATATCGGGGAGCTGGACAGCCTCGCCGAGGCGGTGGCGGGTGCGCGGGCGTTGTTCCTGCTCATCACGGGCCCGCAGTTGGTGGTGGGACCGGCGGCCGCCGAGGTGCTGGAAACCGTTGCGGCGGCGGGTGTCCGGCGAGTGGTGTTCCTGTCCTCGCAGGGCGCGGTGACGCGGCCGGGCAGCGACGGCTACGCGCGCACGCTGGAATTCGAGCAGGCGCTGGCCGCTTCGGATCTGGAGTGGACGGTGCTGCGGCCGGGCGGGTTCTTCAGCAATACCTTCGCCTGGATCGAGCCGGTGCGGGCCGAGCGGATGATTCCCGCGCCGTTCGGGGATGTCGGTCTGCCGCAGGTGGATCCGGCCGATATCGCGGCCGTGGCCGCGGCGGCGCTGCGGGAGGACGGCCATGACCGGCAGGTCTACACGGTGACCGGCCCCGAGCTCGTCACCCCGCGCCAGCAGGCACAGGCGCTGGCGGCCGCACTGGGCGAGCCGCTGCGGTTCGCGGAGCTCACCCGCGCGCAGGCCCGGGTGAACATGCTGCGGTTCATGCCGGAATCGGTCGCGGACCACACGCTCACCATCCTCGGTGAGCCGACGCCCGAGGAGCAGCTGGTCAGCGGCGATGTCGAGCGGGTGCTGGGCCGCCGGGCAACCGGATACGCCGACTGGGCGGCCCGCGTGGCTCCGGCCTTCCGGTGAATCTCGCCATTGAACATTTAGTACGCGATCGCTTATCGTAAGCATATGCATACTAAATCGTTCTCGGACGGCACCGTGCTGATGCCGTGGAATCCCGGCCCGAATCACCAGTTCTCGGGCCCGGTCTTCGTCAGCGTCACCGATTTCCTCGCGAGCTCGGAGACGGAGTCGCGCGAGATCTATACGACCGGGCTGGAATTGGGGAAAACGTGGCCGGTCATGCAGGGCGCGGTCGGCCTGTGGCTGTGGGGCAGGCCGGCCGAGTTCCGCGGCGGCTCGATCTCGGTGTGGGAGTCGGAGCGGGATATGCGCCGGTTCGTGCGGTGGCCGGTGCACACCGCGATCGTGCGGGCCTGGCGCGGCCGGGTCGGCATCGGCGTCGACTCCTGGCAGGCCGAAAAGTTCGACGCCGACGCGATTCTGACCCGCGCCGGCGACACGATCGAAAGGCCGCACCGGCGCGCCGCCTAATCTTGTCCGCATGACAGACCGTCCGGACCTGGCAGCGATGATCGTCCCCCTGGGCCGCGCCCTCATGGCGGCCGAGCAACCGGTGCTCGCCGCACACGGACTCACCATGTGGGCGTACGTCGTGCTGCTGCATCTGGACGAGGGGCCCGCGCGGGGTCAGGGCGTGCTGGCGCAGGAGATCGGGGCGGACAAGACGCGCATCATCGCGGTGCTCGACGACCTGCAGGAACGCGGCCTCATCGAACGCCACCCCGATCCGGCCGACCGCCGGGCCCGGCTGCTCGCCCTCACCCCCGAGGGCCGTCGCCTCCGCGACGCGGCGCAGGCGGGGATCCAGGCCCAGGAGGATCACCTGCTGGGCAAGCTCCCCGCCGCCGATCGCCGCGGCTTCCTCAATGCCCTCATCACCCTCGCCGCCCTCCCCCGCGACGAAATCACCGGCCCCTGACCGCGTTCAGCCGATGTCGATGGGGTCGATCTGGACGCGCAGGGGCGCGTCGGAGCGATGGGTGCTGCGGACGGCCTGAGCGGCGGTGAGGGCACGGGAGAGGGCCGCGCCGGTGGCGCGGTCGGCGCGCAGGATCATGCGTTCGACCTCGGCGGGAGAGTCGCCGGAGGAGAACGGCTTTCGCGCACCCGGCGGCAGCGGCACCGGACCCAGGATCTCGACGCCGTCGGGAAGCTGTGCCTCGCCGAGCAATTCGGCGATGGAGTCCGAGGTGCCGTCGATGGCGGCGAAGCGGACCGCGGGCGGGAAGCGCACCTCCGTGCGCTGCTCGAGCTCGAAACCGGCGTGCCACACCGGATCCCAGCGCACCAGCGCCTGCACGGTCGGGATCCCGGCGTCGGCCATGACGATGACCCGGCCGCCGGGGCGCACCAGCGCCGCGGCCGACATCCAGCGGCGCAGGGCATCCTCGGCGGCGCGGAGATCGGCACGGCCGAGCAGGGCCCAGCCGTCGAGTAGCATGGCGACCGCGTAACCGCCGGGCACCCGGGGTTCCGCGCCGATGGTGGACACCACGACCTGCGGGCCCTCCGGCACGGTGTTCAGGATCGACGACCCGCCCGAACCTCGCACGGGCACACCGGGAAACGCGCGTCCCAGTTCTTCGGCCGTGCGCGACGCACCGATGACGACGGCCCGCAGCGCCCGCGATCCGCAGGCTCCGCAGCGGAAGGCCGCCTCGGTGATCCCGCACCAGCGGCAGGCCGGACTCTGCGCCTCGGCCGCCCCTTCCCGCCCGCTGCGCAGCGCGGCACGTGACGCGGGCGCGCTGTCCGGCAGCGCCAGTGGCCCGTTGCAGTGGCGGCAGCGCGCCGGGGTCCGGCACTTGGCGCAGGCCAGCGCCGGGATGTATCCGCGCCGCGGCACCTGAACCAGCACCGGCCCACCGGCTTTGATCGCCTTGCGCGCCTCCGTGAACGCCACGGCCGGAATGCGGATGGCCTGCGCGATCGGGTCCCGCTCCAATGCCGCGTCGGTGTCGCCGGGCGCGGTGATGCGCGGCATGGCCTGCCGCACCACGGCCCGATCCGCGAGCAGATCGTGCGCCCAGCCGGATTCGACGATCGCCTGCACCTCGGCCGTCCGCGAGAACCCGCCCGCCACGAACGCCGCCCCGGTCTCGTGCGCCCGCAACATGGCCACTTCCCGCGCATGCGGATACGGCGACCGCGGTTCGGCGAAGGTATCGTCCCCGTCATCCCAGATGGCGATCAGCCCAAGATCTTTCACCGGCGAGAACACGGCACTACGCGTCCCCACGACGACCCGCGCCTTCCCACGCAACACCGACAGCCACCGCCGATACCGCGCCGAGGGCCCCAGCCCCGCCGCCAGCCCCACCGCCGACTCCCCCACCAGCACAACACATTCCCCCAGCACCCGATCCAGATCCCGCTGATCCGGCACCATGATCACCGCACTGCGGCCGCCACGCACGGTCACCGCCGCCAGCTCCGCCAGCCGCCGCGCCCAGTCCTCCCCCGGCAATGCCTGCCACCCCGCCCGCGGCCCGCGCCCCGCCGCCAGCGCGCCCAGGAACGAATGCCCGTGGACATACCGCCCCCACGCCGGGAACTCAGCGGCCGACGTCGGCGAAGCAGCAGTCACCGGCTGCTCCCCGGACTCGTCTGCCGGCGCCGCGGCGGCTGACGCCGTCGAGTGGTCGCCGGTGCCGAGCACAACCAGATCAGGCTGCGCAGCAACGGTTCCCGTCGAGCTTTCGGCAGCGACCGCGCCCGCATCGACGGCCACAGGCATCGACACCGAATCCGTGTCGGCGACAAGAGTCACCTCATCGGCGGCGGATACATCGCTGCCCGGAACCGGGGCGGTGTCCGCGCCCTCGCCGTGCGCGACGTCCCCGATGTCGCTTCCGCCTTCCGCGATCGCGAGCGCCGACTCCCCCGCCGATGCGGCACCTTGCGGAACGGGGTGTGCGGCAGCGTCTTCAGCGTTTCCGGGCACGACGGAGATCGTCGCGTCACTCGGATGCGATGCGGTGGTGCGGGCCTGCGTAACGTCGGGATGGGCCGAATCATCTGCTGCCACAACAGGATCAGCGGGCGGTGGGCCCTTCTTCGAAGTGCGCTTGGGCTTTTCGGGCTTTTCCACGCCCTCCGATTCGACCTTGGCGTGGCGGGGTGGGATGGCGAGGCGGAGGACGTCCGCGCGGGTGCCCGCGTATCGGGCGGCCACGGCGGTGACGAGCGCGAGGATCTCCGGGGTGAGGACGCGTTCGCCGGAGACCACGCGTTCGAGGCGGACGAGTTTGCCGGTGTGATCGGACTTTTCGCGGCGTTCGAGGAGGTAGCCGTCGACGAGGCGGCCGGAGAAGCGGACGCGGACGCGGACGCCGGGCTGGGCGAGTTCGTCCATCTCGGGCGGGACCAGGTAGTCGAAATCCCGGTCCAGGTGGGCGGGTTCGAGCAGGGGCAGGACCCGCGCGATCGGGCGGGACGCGCCAACGCGCTCCACCTCCCTGCGCTCGGCGGGAGCGTCGGACTCGGAGGGGGTCTCCGTGCCCGACGCTCCCGTCGAGAGTGGTGGGGTGCCGGTCAATTACAGCCCGGCGGCCGCACGCAGCTTCTCCGCGCGGTCGGTGCGCTCCCACGGCAGGTCGACGTCGGTGCGGCCGAAGTGGCCGTAGGCGGCGGTCGGCGCATAGATCGGGCGCAGCAGGTCCAGGTCGCGGATGATCGCGCCGGGACGCAGGTCGAAGACCTGACCGATGGCGTCGGAGATCTTGATCGGGTCGATCAGCTCGCTGCCGAAGGTCTCGACGAACAGGCCGACCGGGGCGGCCTTGCCGATGGCGTAGGCGACCTGGACCTCGACCCGCTCGGCCAGGCCGGCGGCGACGACATTCTTGGCGACCCAGCGCATGGCGTAGGCGGCCGAGCGGTCGACCTTCGACGGATCCTTGCCCGAGAAGGCGCCGCCACCGTGGCGGGCCATGCCGCCGTAGGTGTCGACGATGATCTTGCGGCCGGTCAGGCCCGCGTCACCCATGGGTCCACCGAGCACGAACTTGCCGGTCGGGTTGACCAGCAGGCGGACGTCGGAGGTGTCCAGCGGGTTGGGCAGCTGGAGCTCGCCGAGCACCGCGTCGACGACCTTCTCGCGGATGTCCGGGGTGAGCAGGTTGTCCAGGTCGATGTCGGCCGCGTGCTGGGTCGAGATGACCACGGTGTCGAGGCGCTTGGGGATGGCGCCGTCGTACTCGATGGTGACCTGGGTCTTGCCGTCGGGACGCAGGTACGGCAGCACGCCGGACTTGCGGACCTCGGTCAGGCGGCGAGACAGCTTGTGCGCCAGCGAGATCGGCAGCGGCATCAGCTCGGGGGTCTCGATGGTGGCGTAGCCGAACATCAGGCCCTGGTCGCCCGCGCCCTGACGGGCGATCTCGTCGTCCTCGCCGCCCACGCGGGCCTCGTGCGAGGTGTCCACGCCCATGGCGATGTCCGGCGACTGGGCGCCGATGGCGACGTTCACGCCGCAGGAGGCGCCGTCGAAACCCTTTGCGGAGGAGTCGTACCCGATCTCCAGGACCTTCTCGCGGACGATGGTCGGGATATCGGCGTAGGCCGTGGTGGTGACCTCACCGGCCACGTGCACCTGACCGGTGGTCACCAGGGTCTCCACCGCGACCCGGCTGCGCGGATCGGCCGCGAGCAACGCGTCGAGGATGGAATCGCTGATGGCATCACAGATCTTGTCGGGGTGACCCTCGGTCACCGACTCACTGGTGAATAGGCGGCTGCCAGACGTGCGCACAGTTGTTCCCTCTCCCTCAACGGGTTTCTCGTATCGGGTGGCGACAGTAGCGTCTCCGCTGCATCGCACAACCCTTTGTCTCAGGTTATTCCAATATGTTCGTCACAGGGGCGAGCCGCCCTCGTTAAGAACACATCGTGACTCAGACAGTCGCCGTTAATCTGCCGTCCCAGCGGGAGACAGCGGCAAGTGCCCGAACCCTGCG
Source organism: Nocardia sp. NPDC059236 (assembly GCF_042754085.1). Lineage (NCBI taxonomy): Bacteria > Bacillati > Actinomycetota > Actinomycetes > Mycobacteriales > Nocardiaceae > Nocardia > Nocardia sp. NPDC059236. Next base: position 637,176 of record NZ_JBHZAF010000001.1, on the reverse strand, counting down.
GTGCCGAGGCTTCAGCGGAGCAAGGGGCCGAGTGCATCCAGCACCCGGCTGGCCAGCAGTGCCTTGGACCCGTGGTCCAGGGCGATCTCGGTGCCGTCGGCACCGAGCAACCAGCCGTCGTTGGTGTCGACCTCGAAGGCCTTCCCCTCCCCGACGGCATTCACGACCAGCAGGTCGCAGCCTTTACGGGCCAGTTTGGCCCGGGCGTGGGTGAGCACATCCGCGTGCTCGTCCCCGGTCTCGGCGGCGAAGCCGACGATCGCGGTGCCCGGTAGGTGCCCGTCGCGACGGGACTGCACCAACCCGGCCAGGATATCCGGTGTCTTGGCGAGCGCGATCGAATCCGGTTCTCCCGCACCCTTTTTGATCTTAGCCGCCGCCACGTTCACCGGACGGAAGTCGGCCACCGCCGCGGCCATGACGACCGCGTCCGCACCCAGCGAGTGCTTGTCGACGGCCACCTTCAGCTGTTCGGCGGTGGTCACGTGCACGACCTCGACCGCGGCCGGCGGTTCGAGCCCGATGGTATTGCCCGCGATCAGCGTCACCTGCGCACCGCGCTGGGCGGCCAGGCGGGCGATCGCGTAGCCCTGCTTGCCGGAACTCCGATTGCCCAGGAAGCGCACCGGATCCAGCGGTTCCCGGGTGCCGCCCGCGGACACCACGACGCGGCGGCCCTCGAGATCGCGCGGCAGGGCGTCGGCGCGTTCGAGCAGCAGCCGGGCCAGACCGAAGATCTCCTCCGGCTCGGGCAGCCGGCCCGGGCCGGTGTCGGTGCCGGTCAGCCGGCCCGAGGCCGGTTCCATGACCACGGCGCCGTGCGCGCGCAGCGTCGCCACGTTCGCCCGGGTGGCCGGGTGCTCCCACATCTCGGTGTGCATGGCCGGGGCGAACAGGATCGGACAGCGCGCGGTCAGCAGCGTCGCGGTCAGCAGATCGTCGGCGCGGCCCTGCGCGGCGCGGGCCATGAGGTCCGCGGTGGCGGGGGCGATGACGACCAGGTCGGCCTCCTGGCCGAGGCGCACGTGCGGCACCTCGGGCACATCGGCGAAGACACCGGTGTGCACGGGGTGGCCGGACAGCGCCTCGAAGGTGGCCTTGCCGACGAATTGCAGCGCCGACTCGGTGGGAATGACACGAACCTCGTGCCCGGTTTCGGTGAACCGGCGCACGAGGTTGCAGCTCTTGTAGGCGGCGATACCGCCGCCGACTCCGACGACGATCCGGGTCACCGCGGGACTACTCCCCTTCGGAGTGCTCGAGCAGGTCGGCGTGGATCTCGCGCATCGCCACCGACAGCGGCTTCTCCTGCAGACCCGGCTCGACCAGCGGACCGACGTATTCGAGAATGCCGTCGCCGAGCTGGTTGTAGTAATCGTTGATCTGGCGGGCCCGCTTGGCCGCGTAGATGACCAGCGCGTACTTGGACGAAGTCCGCTCCAGCAGTTCGTCGATCGGCGGGTTGGTGAGGCCGACCGGAGTGTCGTAGGCGGGCGCGGTCTTGATGTCCGTACTCACTAGGAGGACTCCTGCGGGGTTGTTCGGAAGGGTGGCGTCCGGCTCACTTCGAAGACGAGCCGGTGGTTCGGGACCTATGACCCCGAATTTGTGCTAACGAACAACGATACCAACTGCTCACAGGCGCTGGTCACGTGGTCGTTCACGATGACGGTGTCGAACTCGTCACATGCAGCCAATTCGGTGCGAGCGGTCTGCAGACGACGCTCGATCACCTCGGGCGATTCCGTCCCGCGCGAGGTCAGGCGGGACACCAGCTCGTCCCAGCTGGGTGGGGCCAGGAAGACCAGTTTGGCTTCCGGCATGGTCTTGCGGATCGAGCGCGCGCCCTCGAGGTCCACCTCGATCAGGACGTGATGTCCGGACGTGAGCGCTTCCCGCACGGGTGCGGCCGGGGTGCCCGACCGCTGCAGTCCACCGTGGATGTCGGCCCATTCGAGCAGTTCGCCCGCCTCGATCATGGCGTCGAACTTCTCACGGGTGACGAATCGGTAGTCCCGGCCGTCGACCTCCCCGGGCCGCGGAGCCCGGGTGGTGGCCGACACACTGAATACCAATTCGGGCAGTCGTTCGCGCACGCAGCGCACGACGGTGGACTTACCGACGGCCGAGGGGCCGACCAGGACAACCAGTCGACCCTTCCGAGTGTGTTCGACCACCCTCGGATTATTCGGCGCTGAAGTCGAACCGGGCCAGCAGCGCCTTACGCTGCCGGTCGCCCAGTCCGCGCAGGCGGCGGGTGGGAGCGATCTCGAGCTCGCTCATGATCTCGGCCGCCTTGACCTTGCCAACCTTCGGCAGGGCCTCGAGCAGCGCCGAAACCTTCATCTTGCCGAGGACTTCGTCCTTCTCGGCGTCCGCAAGGACCGTCTTCAGATCGGTGCCACCACGCTTCAAGCGCTCCTTGAGCTCCGCCCGAGCGCGGCGAGCGGCAGCCGCCTTCTCCAAAGCAGCGGCGCGCTGCTCGTCAGTCAGCTGGGGAAGGGCCACGGTTCCTCCGTCTCATCGTTCATTGCTTGATCTACCTCCGGTAACCCGGTGGTCTCAGCGACCGTACCCACGACGCTTGCCGATTGCGAACCCACCCCCCAGGTCAGCGCGTGATTCGGGCCGCGACCGGGCCGGATGGGCAGCGGCGCGGGCAGTGCCGGACCGCCCCCCGCGATCGGCTCAGCACGGTCACGAATAGCCTTGCAGCCTGGGCTTTTTCACGGACTTGACAGGGCCCGGGAGAGGTCGGACGGGCCCCGCGCAAAACCGTGACCGACCTGTAATCACGCGACCTGGATTTTTCTTGGATTTCTCGGCGTGTCGTTCGATTCAGTACCGCGTGTCGCGTATCACCCGAGGCACTGCGAACGGTGCCGAAACACGCAATTCCGACACCTTCCCGTGCAGGTCGGGCCGGTTCGGGGCAGCCCCGCCACCGCCGGAAAGGCCCGTTTTCCACCCCTCACGCGGCCACTGACGGCTCAAACCTCCCGGCACCGAGAACTACGCCCGCCGCGGTGCGGCGGGCGTGAGAGAGGCGATACGGACAAGCGTTCGATCGCCCGCCGGAAGGGTTCGCCAACAGCGAACAAGATCGCGTCAGTCGTCGTAGTGGCACAGCTCCACGAGCGTGCCCTCCGGAGCCCGCACGTGCGCCACGCGCATGCCCCACGCGGGCTGATCGGCGGGCTCGGCGGCGATCCGGGCGCCGCGCTCGCGCAGGGTCTCGACGGCCGAGTCGACATCGGCGACGCGCAAAACCACGACGACCGTGTCGATCTCGCCGCGCGGGCGGTGCGCGGCGCCGATCGCGGCGTCCATGTAGGCGCGGGTGAACAGCGCGAGATCCTGGCCGCCGAGGGTGAAGCAGGCGTACGGGCCGGCGTCGGATTCGGGGACGTCGCCGGGCACCTCCTGCTTCAGGGGCAGGCCCAGGACGTCGCGATAGAAGCGATAGCTGGACGCGAAATCGTCCACCAGGACGCGGGTTTGGCCGTAGGAGACGAGGCCGAGGCCGGCGTCGGACATGAGAAATCCCACCTTTCTACCGAGCGGTCGGGTTTCAGCCTAGTGCTCCGGGGAAGGCGGCCGATCAGGCCCTCCGAGACGGAATCGGTTGCTCTCCATGGCGATTCGCAGGCCCAGCCCAACCGCGATGCCGCCCTCACCGGCAACTCCCGCGCGGCGGCCAGGTTCCGGTTCGGATCTGCTTCAGGCTGCGGGCCAGAAGTCCTTCAGGCCCGGGGCTGCCTCCACACCCTGCCGCAGACCCGCTTCATAGGCAGGTTCGAGGGCAGCGGCGTTGAACAGATCGGGACCGTAGGCGGCGATGGCACCTGCGTCCGGGACGATGAAACTCGTTGCCGCGCCGCCCAGGTCACGATCGGATGGGCTGTGCGGGAACAGGTGGGCCAGGGGTTCGATGATCAGGATGCGTTCCGCGCCCGCCGCCAGGTCGGCATTGATGGGTGAGCGCATACCGCCGTCGATGTAGAAGGTGCCGTCGACCAGGATGGGCGGGAAGACGCCGGGGACCGACGTGCTGGAGGCGAGGGCCTCGGGGAGGGTGGCCTTGCCATCGGGGGTCCAGACCTGGAGTTCGCCGGTGGTGACGCTGCAGGCGGTGATCCGGAGGTCGCGTCGCGGCCATTCGGCATTGCCGACGAAGGCGCCGATGCGGGCGACGTGGTCGGCCGGATCGCCGACGTTCATTTCGAGTGCACGGACGCCGGCGCGGCGACGGGCCTCGTTCGGGTCCAGACCAGGAGTGGCCAGAATGCCCATGATTTCGCCGAAGGCATTCGGGTCGAAGTTGATCGGCGGGGTGTCGGAGTCCGGGGAGGGCCGCCGGAGCAGCATGTTCAGATCGACCTCGGCGGCGAGCGCCGCGCCGACGACGGCACCGGCGGAGGTGCCGACGATTCGCTCGGCAAGTGCGGTGTCGATACCGTTCTCGCGCAGGCCGATGACAACCCCCGCCATCCAGCTCAGGCCGACCGCGCCACCCCCTCCGAGAACGAGCGCGTGACGAATTCCGTTGGGCGGCACTGCGGCAGACATGCCGCCCACTCTATCCCGAGTGCGACCGAACCGGAGGTGGTTCCTCCGAAAATCGGATTCAGGAACCGCACCTGGTGAAGGCGTCCGGTAGCGCGCCGTCACCGTAGATTCCGGCGGTCCGGCTCTCGAAGCGCGGCCCCTGCGGGGTCAGGGCGATGATGTCGTCGTAGGAACCCAGCGCCGAGAACTGGGCGTCAAATTGCTTGGTGGTGTCCACCTGCACCACGCCGACCGGGGTGAAGGCGTGCACCTTGTTGCCCTCCCGGATCATCAGCGTCTTGCCGGGGTAGTGTGCGAACACCTGGCCGGGCTGATGGGCCTTGGCCGCGAAGGCGGCCAGGGCGGTGCGGCCGTGGATCACCTGCCGGTTGCCGTCGCTGCCGGGGAAGCTGAAAACGCCGTCCTCGGTGAACAATCCGGCCCAGGCGTCGGACTGCCCGTAGTCGAAGTACGGGCCGTAGGCGGCGAAGAGGTTGTCGATCTGGGCGCGGGTCTCCGGGTTCGGGGTGTCGCAGGCGGGCGCGGCGGTGGCGACGCCCGCGCCGATGGGGGTGAGGGCAAGGCAGGCGGCGGCCAGCATGGTGGCGGCGAATGCGGTGGGGCGCATCGGGATTCCTTCCAGGGGGTGGGGTGGCTCGATCCTTGGAGCGAGCGGAAGGGCCTGCCAGCGGGTGTCCCGATGACCCGTCCCCGGTGTCCGATGAACGGGAATCGCCCCGGTCGCGCTGGGGCGGCCGGGGCGATTCCGCATCGGGTAGGGCGTTGCGGCGCTACCGTATTCAGTTCTGCAGGAAGGCGAATTCCGCTGCGAGCTCGGCGACCCGCTGCTTCAGCGCGGCGACCGACGGCCCCGACCTGAGGACCTCGCGGGAGACGTTCGGCAGGACCGCGCCGAGGCTGCTCGCGGGGACCAGCTTGCGGATCGACTCCGCTCCCCCGCCCTGCGCGCCGACACCGGGCATGAGGATGGGGCCGTTGAGCGCGCTCAGGTCCGGAGCCGCGTCCAGGGTCGCGCCGACCACCACACCGACGGAACCGAATTCGGCTCCGGCATTGGCGGCCGCGGCGTCGTCGACCATGCGCTGGGCGATGCTGCGGCCGTCGGAGCCAGTGATGTTCTGCAGTTCCACCGCCTCCGGGTTGGAGGTGGCGGCCAGCACGAACACGCCGCGGTCATTGGCCTCGGCGAGGTCCAGAGCCGGTCTGAGGGAACCGAATCCGAGGTACGGGGAGACGGTGACCGCGTCCGTGCCGAGCGGGCCGTCGCCGAGCCAGGCGTGGGCGTAGGCGTCCATGGTGGAGCCGATGTCGCCGCGCTTGGCGTCGGCCAGCACCAGGGTGCCCGCCGCCCGCAGTGCGGCAATCGTCTCCTCCAGCACCAGGATTCCGGCCGAACCGTAGGTCTCGAAGAACGCCACCTGCGGTTTGACCAGCGCCACCCGGCCCGCGAAGGCACGCACGCAGGCGTCGGCGAACTTCGCCACGCCCGCGGCGTCCTCGCTCAGGCCCCAGTCCCGCAGCAGCGTCGGATGCGGGTCGATGCCGACGCACAGCGGGCCGTGCTCGCGCATCGACTCCCGCAGCCGCGCACCGAAGGTCGTCATCCGCGCAGCACCGCGTGGAGTTCCTGCAGGGACCGCACGCCGATACCGCCGCGAATGGTGGCCTCGATGCCCTGCACGGCCGCGGCCGCGCCCTGCACGGTGGTGATGCACGGGATGTTCGCGCCCACCGCCGCGGTGCGGATCTCGTAGCCGTCCACGCGCGGGCCGTTGTTGCCGTACGGGGTGTTGAACACGATGTCGACGTCGCCGTCCTTGATCATGTCCACGATGCTGGGCTGGTCGGCCACCTCGTCGGAGTGCTTGCGCACCTGATCGCAGGGAATGCCGTTGCGGCGCAGCATTTCCGCGGTGCCTTCGGTGGCGAGGATGCGGAAGCCCAGGTCGTGCAGGCGCTTGACCGGGAACACCATGGCGCGCTTGTCACGGTTGGCGATGGACACGAACGCGGTGCCCTCGGTCGGCAGCGAACCGTAGGCGGCCGACTGCGACTTGGCGAACGCGGTGCCGAAGTCGGCGTCGATGCCCATGACCTCGCCGGTGGACTTCATCTCCGGGGAGAGCAGCGAATCCACGCCGGTGCCGTCGGGGCGGCGGAAGCGGTGGAACGGCAGCACGGCCTCCTTGACCGCGACCGGGGCGTCGATCGGCGCGTAGCCGCCGTCGCCCTCGGCCGGGAGCAGGCCCTCCTTGCGCAGATCGGCGATGCTGGCGCCCAGCGCGATTCGCGCCGCGGCCTTCGCCAGCGGCACCGCGGTGGCCTTGGAGACGAACGGCACGGTGCGGCTGGCGCGCGGGTTGGCCTCGAGGACGTAGAGCACGTCGTCCTTGAGCGCGTACTGCACGTTCAGCAGGCCCTTCACGCCGATGCCCTTGGCGAGCGCGGCGGTGGAGCGGCGCACGGCCTCGATATCGCTGCGGCCCAGGGTGATCGGGGGCAGGGCGCACGCCGAGTCACCGGAGTGGATACCGGCCTCCTCGATGTGCTCCATGACGCCGCCCAGGTAGACCTCCTCGCCGTCGCACAGGGCGTCGACGTCGATCTCGATGGCGTCCTCCAGGAACCGGTCGACCAGCACCGGGTGGTCCGGGGTGATCTCGGTGGCGCGGGAGATGTAGTCCTCGAGGGACTTCTCGTCGTAGACGATCTCCATGCCGCGGCCGCCCAGCACGTAGGACGGGCGCACCAGCACCGGGTAGCCGATCTCGTTGGCGATCTTCTTGGCCTGCGGGAAGGTGGTGGCGGTGCCGTACTTGGGAGCCGGAAGACCGGCTGCCACCAGGACATCGCCGAACTCGCCGCGGTCCTCGGCCAGGTCGATGGCCGCCGCGGAGGTGCCGACCACGGGCACGCCCGCGTCGGTGAGGCGCTGGGCCAGGCTCAGCGGGGTCTGGCCGCCGAGCTGGCAGATGACGCCCGCGACGGTGCCGGACTCGGTCTCGGCGTGGTACACCTCGAGCACGTCCTCGAAGGTGAGCGGCTCGAAGTAGAGGCGGTCGGCGGTGTCGTAGTCGGTCGACACGGTCTCCGGGTTGCAGTTGACCATGATCGTCTCGAACCCGGCGGCCGACAGCGTCTGCGCGGCGTGCACACACGAGTAGTCGAACTCGATGCCCTGACCGATACGGTTCGGACCCGAGCCGAGAATGATGACCTTCTCGCGTTCCTTCTGCGGCGCCACTTCGGATTCCGCGGCGGGATCCAGCTCGTAGGCCGAGTAGTGGTACGGGGTCTTGGCCTCGAACTCGGCCGCGCAGGTGTCGACGGTCTTGAACACCGGGCGGATGCCGAGGCGGTGGCGCAGCTCTCGCACGCCGCCCTCACCCGCGAGTTCCGGTCGCAGCGAAGCGATCTGGCGATCGGAGAGGCCGTAGTGCTTGGCCGTGCGCAGCAGCGGCTCGTCCAGCACGGGGGCGTCGATGATCTCCTGGCGCAGCTCCACCAGGCCCGCGACCTCGGCCACGAACCACGGGTCGATGCCGGACGCGGCGGCCACGTCCTCGATGCTCGCGCCCAGGCGCAGCGCCCGCTCCACCTGGTAGATGCGGCCCTCGGTCGGAACCTTCAGGTCCTCCAGGATGGCCTGCACGTCGGTCCACTCGCCGTCGGACTGGGTCCAGAAGCCCGCGGCCTTGGTCTCGAGCGAGCGCAGCACCTTGCCCAGGGCCTCGGAGAAGTTGCGGCCCATGGACATCGCCTCGCCGACCGACTTCATGGTGGTGGTCAGCGTCGGGTCGGCGCCCGGGAACTTCTCGAAGGCGAAGCGCGGGGCCTTGACCACGACGTAGTCGAGGGTCGGCTCGAAACAGGCCGGGGTCTCGCCGGTGATGTCGTTGAGGATCTCGTCGAGGGTGTAGCCGATGGCCAGCTTGGCGGCGATCTTGGCGATCGGGAAACCCGTCGCCTTGGAGGCCAGCGCGGACGAGCGCGACACACGCGGGTTCATCTCGATGACGATCAGGCGGCCGTCGCGCGGGTCCACCGCGAACTGGATGTTGCAGCCGCCGGTGTCGACGCCGACCTCGCGCAGGATGGCGATGCCCAGATCGCGCATCTTCTGGTATTCGCGGTCGGTGAGGGTCATGGCCGGGGCGACGGTGACCGAGTCACCGGTGTGCACGCCCATCGGGTCCACGTTCTCGATCGAGCAGACGATGACGACATTGTCCCTGCCGTCGCGCATGAGCTCGAGCTCGAATTCCTTCCAGCCCAGGATGGATTCCTCGATGAGCACGTTCGCGGTGGGCGAGGCGGCCAGGCCGCCGCCGGCGATGCGATCGAGGTCGTCGTGGTTGTAGGCCATGCCCGAGCCCAGGCCGCCCATGGTGAACGACGGGCGCACGACCACCGGGAAGCCCAGTTCCGCAACGGTTTCGCGGACCTCGTCCATGGTGTAGCAGACCTTGGAGCGCGCCGACTCGCCGCCGACCTTGGCGACGATGTCCTTGAACTTCTGGCGGTCCTCACCGCGCTGGATGGCCTCGAAGTCGGCGCCGATCAGCTCGACGTTGTACTTGTCGAGGATGCCGTTCTCGTGCAGGGCGACAGCGCAATTGAGCGCGGTCTGGCCGCCCAGGGTCGCCAGGATCGCGTCCGGGCGCTCCTTGGCGATGACCTTCTCGACGAATTCCCAGGTGATCGGCTCGACATAGGTCGAGTCGGCGAACTCCGGGTCGGTCATGATGGTCGCCGGGTTGGAGTTCACCAGCGACACGCGCAGGCCCTCGGACTTGAGGACGCGACACGCCTGGGTTCCCGAGTAGTCGAACTCGCAAGCCTGGCCGATGACGATCGGGCCCGAGCCGATCACCAGGATGTGGTTGAGATCGGTGCGGCGTGGCATCAGGCTCCTTCCATCAGCATGGCGAAACGGTCGAACAGGTAGGCGGCGTCGTGGGGTCCGGCCGCGGCCTCGGGGTGGTACTGGACGGAGAAGGCGCGGCCGCTCACCAGCTGCACGCCCTCGACGACACCGTCGTTGGCGCAGACGTGGCTGACCTCGGCCTTGCCGAACGGGGTGTCGAAAACCTCGCCGCGCTCGCCCTCCAGGGCGAAGCCGTGGTTCTGCGCGGTGATCGAGATGCGGCCCGAATGATGCTCGACGACCGGCACATTGATGCCGCGGTGGCCGAACTTCATCTTGTAGGTCTTGCGCCCGAAGGCGCGGCCCAGGATCTGGTTGCCGAAGCAGATGCCGAACAGCGGGATGTCCTCGCCCAGCACCTGCTGGGTGAGCGCCACCATGGCGTCCTGGGTGGCCGGGTCGCCCGGGCCGTTGGACAGGAACACACCGTTCGGGTTCAGTTCCTTGATCTGGTCGAAGGTGACGTTGGACGGCACCACGTGCACCCGCATGCCGCGCTGGGCGAACATGCGCGGGGTGTTGGACTTGATGCCCAGGTCCACCGCGACCACCGTGAAGCGGTGCTCGCCGATCGGGTCGACGGTGTACATCTCGTCGGTGGAGACCTCACCGGCCAGGTCCGCGCCCAGCATGGACTGCTGGCCGTTGACCTTGCCGAGCATGTCCTCGTACTCGGTGAGCGACTCACCGGAGAAGATGCCCGCCTTCATGGAACCGCGGGTGCGCAGGTGCCGCACCAGGGCCCGGGTGTCGATGCCCGCGATGCCGACGACGTTCTGGTTCTCCAGTTCGTCCTGCAGGGTGCGGGTGGCGCGCCAGTTGGAGGCGCGGCGCGCGGGGTCGCGCACGGCGTACCCGGCGACCCAGATCTTCGAGGACTCGTCGTCCTCGTCGTTCCAGCCGGTGTTGCCGATCTGCGGCGCGGTGGCCACCACGATCTGGCGGTCGTAGCTGGGGTCGGTGAGGGTCTCCTGGTAGCCCGTCATGGCGGTACAGAACACCGCCTCACCCAAGGTCTGCCCGACGGCGCCGAAGGTCGTCCCGCGGAACACGCGGCCGTCCTCGAGCACCATCACGGCAGTATTTCCGCTGCTCATGCCTCGTCTCCCGTCTTCGTAGCTGCTGCGGTCCATGCCGGGTACACCGCTTTGTCGTCACCGCGGAAACCGGTATCCACCTCGGTTCCCGTCGGCAATGTCCAGCGAATCACCAGCACACCGTCTTCCGTCATTACCTTGCCCGCGTGCCCGCGCTCGGCGCGCACCGCGGTAATGGATTCCTGGGGAATCCAGATCGCCGCCGCGCCGTCCCGCTCCAGCAGGATGCCGCGCTCGAACCGGGTCAGTTCCGCCGTGGCGCGGAAACCCAGGTCGCCCACCGTGATTCGCTGAATCCAGCTGGGGGCGAGGGTGCTGCCGAGGTAGAGCCCCGTGGTCGGCTCCAGCAGCTGCGCGCCGCAGTCGGCGGGCACCGGCGGCAGGTCGCCGATCGCCGAAGCCTGCTTCTGGGCCCGCCGGGTCCACGCCCGGTACATCAGCCACAGGCACAGCGCGAACAGCACCAGCAAAACCAGTACCTGCAGTGTGCGCTCCATTACGGTCCTCCGTGTCCTCTTGGGATGAGCGAGGGGACCTGCGTGGTTACGCAAGCTGCCGCCTCCGGCCCCTGAGCGCTCATCCCGTGGTTCCCCACCCGCCGCTAACCGGCGACGATCTTGCCGTCCCGGGCGGTGAGCCGGCCGCGCAGGAAGGTGGCGGTCACCTTCGCGGGCAGGGTCATCGCCTGGAAGGGCGTGTTGCGGGCGATCGAGGCGAGTTCGTCCGCCTCCACCGTCCATTCGGCGGCCGGGTCGATCAGCACCAGGTTGGCGGGTTCGCCGACCGCGAGCGGCCGGCCCTGATCGTCCAGGCCCACGATCCGCGCCGGGTTCTCGCTCATCACCTGCGCGATACCGCGCCAGTTGAGCAGTCCGGGCTTCACCATGGTCTCCACGATGATCGACAGCGCCGTCTCCAGGCCCAGCATGCCGGGACGGGCGGCCGCGAACTCGCAGCACTTGTCCTGGTCGGCATGCGGGGCATGGTCGGTGGCGACGCAGTCGATGACGCCCTCGGCGAGGGCCTGCCGCAGCGCGGCCACATCGGAGGCCTCGCGCAGCGGCGGGTTCACCCGGTTCACCGCGTCGTAGGTCTCCAGGCGCGAGTCGTCGAGCAGCAGGTGGTGCGGGGTCACCTCGGCGGTGATCGAAATGCCCTGGGCCTTGGCCCATTTCAGCAGTTCGACGGTGCCGGCGGTGGAGGCGTGGCAGATGTGCACGCGGGCGCCGGCATCGCGGGCCAGCAGCGCGTCGCGGGCCACGATGGACTCCTCGGCGGCGCGCGGCCAGCCGGCCAGGCCCAGGCGGGAGGCGGTCGGACCCTCGTGCGCGACCGCACCCTTGGTCAGACGCGGCTCCTCGGCGTGCTGGGCGATGAGCACGCCCAGCGAGTTCGCGTATTCGAGGGCGCGGCGCATGATCAGCGGGTCGTAGACACAGTGACCGTCGTCGGAGAACATGCGCACCCCGCCGACTCCGGCGGCCATGGTGCCCATTTCGGCGAGCTGCCTGCCCTCGAGCCCGACGGTGACCGCACCCACCGGGTGCACGTCGACCAGGCCGACCTCCTGGCCGCGCTTCCACACGTGGTCGGTGATGACCGCGGTGTCGGCGACCGGGCTGGTGTTGGCCATGGCGAACACCGCGGTGTAGCCGCCCAGAGCCGCTGCGGCGGAACCGGATTCGATGGTCTCGGTGTCCTCGCGGCCCGGCTCGCGCAGGTGGGTGTGCAGGTCGATGAAGCCGGGCAGCAGGAACTGCCCCTTGCCGTCGACGATCTCGGCGTCCGGGGCGGTCAGGCCGGCGCCGATCTCGCGGATCTCACCGTCGGCCAGCAACACGTCGACCGCATCGCCTTCGCCGTAGAGAAGGACATTCTTGATCAGGACGCTCATGCTGTCTCCTTTCCGCGCGATCGGGGGCCCTCCGTGGTTACGCAGGCAAGCACGGGGAGGAGGAGCGACGCCTCCGGGCCTGACCCGATCACGCGACCACCTCGTCGGTTCCGACCAGCAGGCGGAACAGCACCGCCATGCGCATATGGACTCCGTTGTTGACCTGTTGCAGCACAGCCGCTTTCGGGGAATCGGCCACGGAGAAGCCGATCTCCATACCGCGCAGCATGGGTCCGGGGTGCAGCACCACCGCGTGCTCGTCGAGCATCTTCATCCGGCGCTCGTTGAGGCCGTACCGGATCGAGTACTCGCGCGCCGACGGGAAGAAGCCGCCGTTCATGCGCTCGGCCTGCACGCGCAGCATCATGACCGCGTCCGCGCCCGGCAGCTCGGCATCGAGGGAATCCGAGACCCGCACCGGCCAGGCTTCCACGCCCACCGGCAGCAGCGTGCGCGGCGCGACCAGCACGACCTCCGCACCGAGCGTGCTGAGCAGGAACGCATTCGAGCGCGCGACCCGGCTGTGCAGGATGTCGCCGACCAGCACGACCCGCTTGCCCTCCAGGTCGCCGAGCCGCTGACGCAGGGTCAGCGCGTCCAGCAGCGCCTGGGTCGGGTGCTCGTGCGTGCCGTCGCCGGCATTGATGATCGCGGGGCCGGGACCGGCGTAACCGCTTGCGGCCTCGTTCATCTCGGCGAACCAGCGCGCGATCTGATGGGCCGCGCCCGATGCCGGGTGCCGCACGATGAGCGCGTCCGCGCCCGCCGCGTGCAGGGTCAGCGCGGTGTCGCGCAGCGACTCGCCCTTGGAGACCGAGGAACTCGACGCGCTGACATTGATGACGTCGGCACTCATCCACTTGCCCGCGACCTCGAAGGACACGCGGGTGCGAGTGGAGTTCTCGAAGAACACGGTCATGACCGTGCGCCCGCGCAGCGTCGGCAGCTTCTTGACCTCCCGGCCCAGCAGCGCCTGCTCGAACCGCTCGGCCTCGTCGAGCAGGCCGGTGGCGGCGTCCCGGTCCAGGTCGGTGACCGACAGCAGGTGCTTCACTGGTTGTCACCTTCCTGACGCAGGTAGACACCGTCGCGTCCGTCGTGCTCGCGCAGCAGCACCGAGATGTCCTCGGTGCGGGCGGTGGGAACGTTCTTGCCGACATAGTCGGCGCGGATGGGGAGTTCGCGATGGCCACGATCGATGAGCACCGCCAGCTGCACCGCGCGGGGGCGGCCCAGATCGCGCAGGCCGTCCAGCGCGGAGCGCACGGTGCGGCCGGAGAACAGCACATCGTCGACCAGCACCACCAGCGCGTCCTCGATCCCGCCCTCGGGCACCGAGGTGCGCTCGAGCGGACGGTGCGGCTTGGAGCGCAGATCGTCGCGGTAGAGGGTGATGTCCAGGGAGCCGATCGCGGGGCGGACACCGGAGAATTCCTCGATCCGGCCGGCCAGACGATGGGCGAGAGTGGTTCCGCGGGTGGGGATTCCGATCAGCACCACGCGAGCAACCTGGGGGTCGCCGGAGTCCAGAGCCGTCTTCTCGATGATCTGGTGCGCCATGCGCGCGATGGTCCGGCCCACATCCGAATCCGAGAGCAGCTCGCGTCCGGTCTGGACCCGGTCCGGGTCGTGCCGCTGCGAGACCTCGGCAGCGCTCGACTTGGCCGCCCGGTCTTCGGGCACAGCCATGCCGACCTCCTTCCCCGCCTCACGGGACGGTCCGTTAAAGGATGTCTTTCGAGCGGTCACCCTACCAGCGCGCTTACCCGCAGTTGACCGCACACCCCCCTCCGCAACCGGCGTCAGCGTGCCCTTCGCGACACGCCGCGACCAGCCCGAACCCGAAACGTCCAGACCAACCGGCAAGCCCGCAGCTATGCGAGCCCGGTCGCCCTGTGGCCAGGTTCACGATCCAGCCGCCGGAGCAGTCCGGCGTCAGTGGCTGCTCGGGGTTCTGCGGTCGAAGACCAAGGGGCGGGCGGTGCGCAGGGCGGTGGCGATGGCGCCGAGCAGCACGGCGTCGTCGCCCAGTTCACTCGGACGGACGGTGGGGCGCAGCGGGGTCGTCCGTTGCAGCGCCGCGCGGACCTGGTCGAGCAGTAGGTCGGCGCTGCGGCCGAGGCCGCCGCCGACCACGATGACATCGGGGTCGAGGACCGCGGTGACGGCGGCCACCACCAGGGCGATGCGTTCGCCTTCCTGGCGGACCACCTCGGTGGCGATGGCGTCGCCGGCGCGGGCGGCATCGAAGACGCGTTTGGCGGTGAGGCGGCCGGTCATGCCGCGGGCGCGGGCGGCGCGGACCACGGCGTCGGCGGTGACGGCCTCCTCGAGGGCGCCACGCCGGGAGACGCCGGCGGCGGTATCGCCGAAAGCGGCGGGAAGGAAGCCGACTTCGCCGGCCGCGCCATGGGCGCCGGTGAAAAGCTCGCCCTGGGAGACGATTCCGACGCCGAGGCCGGTGCCGATGAGGACGTAGACGAACAGGCGGCTGCCGCGGCCGCCGCCGAGGGCGTACTCGCCGAGAGCGGCGAGGTTGGCGTCATTGTGGACGGACAGCTCGGAAACGCCGAGAGCGTCGCGTAATTCGTCGAGCAGGCCCACACGGCCCCACCCGGGCAGGTTGACGGCGTAGTGCATCCGGCCGTCCTGGGGATCGAAGACGCCGGGGCTGCCGAGGACGGTGCGGACGATACGGTCCACGGGAATCGCGGCGTCGCTCAGGGTTTCGCGCACGGCCCCGGCCGTCGTCCGGGCGAGTGCGGTGGCGGTGCGCGCACGGTTCGGAATGTCGGTGCGGGACAGTACTCTTCCCGACAGATCGGCCACGGCGGTCCGCAGGAACGCGCGGCCGACGTCGATGCCGAGCACATAGCCCGCGGTCGGATCCGGTTCGTACAGCACCGCCGTCCGCCCGCGCTCGGGGACGACCGTCCCGACCTCCCGCACCAGCCCGTGCTCCTGCAGCGCGGCAAGGGCGCTGGACACGGTGGGCTTGGACAGGCCGGTGTCACGGGCGAGCTGGGCACGCGAGCTGGGTCCGGCGGTGCGCAGCTGCTCGAGCAGCAACCACTCGTTGTTGCTGCGCAAACGCTGCCTGTTCCAAGGGAGTTCGTCCATGACCGTCCGATTCTGATGCGTCATCGAGCCGACTGTAAACAATCGGCCGCAGCCCTTGACTCCGATAGTAAAGGAATTTAACTTTACAAAACCCATACGCCCTCCCCTGCGCGACCCGGAGGCAGCCATGACCGGCCCCCGCACCCTCCCCCGGAGAATCGGCCTGTTCCAGGCCACGACCATCAATATGAGCCAGATGGTCGGCATCGGACCCTTCGTCACCATCCCCCTCATGGTCGCGGCCTTCGGCGGGCCGCACGCCGTCATCGGATTCGTCGCCGGCGCGGTGCTGGCGCTGGCCGACGGCCTGATCTGGGCCGAACTCGGCGCGGCCATGCCGGGCGCGGGCGGCACCTATGTGTATCTGCGCGAGGCGTTCCAGTACCGCACGGGACGGCTCATGCCGTTCCTGTTCGTCTGGACCGCAATCCTTTTCATTCCGCTGATCATGTCGACCGGGGTGCAGGGACTCGTGCAGTACCTGACCTATCTGTGGCCGTCCATGACCACCGGGCAGGGTGACATCGTCGGGCTCGCGGCGGTGGCGCTGGCCGTGGTGCTGCTGTGGCGGCGGGTGGATTCCATCGGCCGCATCACCGTGGTGATGTGGGCGGTCATGATCGTGTCGGTGGCCGCGGTGATCCTGGCCGCGTTCACCCACTTTCATCCGAGCATGGCATTCACCTGGCCCGACCATGCCATCGATTTCGGTCGGGGCGGCTTCTGGCTGGGCTTCGCCTCCGGGCTCACCATCGGCATCTACGACTACCTGGGCTACAACACCAGCGCATACATCGGTGCGGAGCTGAAGAGTCCGGGGCGGGTCCTCCCCCGCTCGATCATCTACGCGGTGCTCGCGGTCATGGTCATCTATCTCGCCATGCAGATCGGTGTGCTCGGTGTCATCGACTGGCACGACATGCTCGACCCGAACAACGTTGCCTCACAATCGGTTGCGTCGGCGGTGCTGGAGAAGACCTTCGGAAAGGGTGCCGCCGATGTGGTGACCGTGCTGATTCTCGTCACCGCCTTCGCCTCGGTCTTCGCCGGACTGCTCGGCGGCTCCCGCGTACCGTTCGACGCCGCTCGCGACGGGGTGTTCTTCCGATCCTTCGGACGGCTGCACCCCGAACACGAGTTCCCGATGCTCGGGCTGATCGTGATGGGTGCGATCACCGCGGCCGGGTTCGTCTTCGCCCGGCATGTCGGCGCCTCGGCCACCCATCCCCCACTGGCGGTACTGATCTCACTGCTGACCACGGTCATGGTGATCGTGCAGGCCTTCGCGCAGATCGCGGCCGTAGCCGTCCTGCGGCGACGGCAGCCCGGGCTCGCGAGGCCCTACCGGATGCTGCTGTATCCGCTGCCGGCGGTCGTGGCGGCCATCGGCTGGGCGGTCATCTACGGGTACGCCGACAAGGCGAATCCGGGCGTGCACCCGATCGAGTGGTCACTGGCCTGGACCGCCCTGGGTATCGCGGCCTTCCTGCTCTGGTCGCGGGTGGAGAAGACCTGGCCGTTCGGGCCGAAGCAGATCCGTGAGGAGTACCTCGACGCCGAGCCCGCCGCCGCCTGACCGGCCGACCGTGGCGAGATAGACAATTCAGGTTGTTCAATTTCAATTGCGCAATCTGGATTGTCTATCTAGGGTCGAGGCATGACCGATGCCCCCGCGATCCTGTCCGTGTCCTCGGCCCGGGCGGCCCGGGAACTGCGCGTGCTGGTGAGCCGCCTGCGGCGGCGGTTCCTCGAGGCGTCGGACAATGTGGAGCTGACGCCCTCGCAGCTGTCGGTGCTGAGCCGGTTGAAGAACGGTGATGCCACCGCCAGCGAGATCGCCGCCGCGGAGCGGGTGCGGCCGCAGGCCATCGCCGCCCACCTGGCCATTCTCAGTGACCGCGGCTTCGTGCTGCGGCGGCCCGATCCCAAAGACGGCCGGCGGCAACTGGTTTCGCTGAGCCCGGCCGGGCGGGAGCTGATGGCGGGCCGCAGCCGGGCGGGGCAGGAATGGCTCACCACCGCGCTCGAGGAGAAGTACACCGAGGCCGAGCGGCAGACGCTGCTGGCGGCGCTGGAGCTACTGGAAAGACTCGGGCCGCAGTGATCTCCACGCTGCACCGGCGGACCCGGGAGCGCCCGCCCGACGGGTTCGACCGGCGGCTGCTGGTGCCCATGATCACCAGCTCGATCCTCAACCCGATCAATTCGTCCATCATCGCGGTCTCGCTGGTGCCGATCGGTGTGGCGTTCGGCGCGCCGGCGTCGGAGACCGCGTGGCTGGTGTCGGCGCTGTATCTGGCCACCGCCATCGGGCAGCCGGTGGTGGGGCGGCTCATCGATCTCCACGGGCCGCGGCGGCTGTATCTCGGCGGCGCCGCGCTCACCGGATTCGCCGGCCTGCTGGGCATGGTCGCACCGAGTCTCTGGGTGCTGGTGCTGGCGCGGGTGATTCTCGGATTCGGCACGTGCGCGGGCTATCCCGCATCCATGTACCTGATCCGCAGCGAGTCCGAACGCACCGGGAAGAACAGTCCCCAGGGGGTGCTGACCGCCCTGGCCGTGGCCACTCAGACCATTGCCGTCATCGGCCCGACACTGGGCGGTCTCCTGATCCATCTCGGCGGGTGGCGGGCGACGTTCGCGGTCAATCTGCCACTGGCACTGGTCTGCCTGGTCATCGGATGGCGGCGGATAGCGAGAACCGATGCGCCGCACGGCGGCCGGTGGTCGGATCTCGACCTGCCCGGAATCGGGCTGTTCGCGACGATGCTGATCAGCTTCCTGTTCTTCCTGATGAAACCGCAAGCGGCGCACTGGTATCTGCCGGTGCCGGCGATCGCCGCCGGGGCCGGACTGGTGTGGCGGGAGCGGCGGGCCGAGCGGCCCTTCCTCGATGTGCGGCTGCTCGCGGGCAATGTCCCGCTGCTGGCCACCTACACCCGCACCCTGCTGACCGCCCTGGTCGGCTACTGCTTCCTGTACGGCTTCACCCAATGGCTGGAGGAGGGGCGCGGTCTCTCCGCCGCCGGGGCGGGCCTGATCCTGCTGCCCATGTCGGCCATCGCGATCGGCGTCTCCGCGCTCACCGGACGGCGTCCCGAGATTCGCGGCAAGCTGCTGGTCGGCTGCACCTGCCAGGTGGTCATGACGGTGCTGCTGCTGACCCTGCACTCCGGCACCGCCCTGTGGTTGCTGGTCGGCGCGGCCGTCATCAACGGCATCCCGCAGGGGCTCAACAATCTGGCCAACCAGAACGCCCTCTACCACCAGGCCGAGCCGGAGCGCATCGGTTCCTCGGCGGGCCTGATGCGGACCTTCTCCTATTTCGGCGCGATCGGGTCGGCGGCGGTGAGTGGCGCATTCCTCACCCCGGGTTCCGGCATCGCGGGACTGCACAATCTGGCCGCGTTCATGCTGGCGGCGGCGGCATTGTGCCTGGTCCTCGCGGTGATCGACCGCTCGCTGTGACCAGCGGCGACCAGCGCGACGGCCGGCCCTCACCGCCGGCGGTCCTAGCTACCGGCCAGTCTTCATACACCGTAAACACGCGTGTGCAATGCTCGAAGGGTGAGCAACGACGCTGAATTCACCGAACCCGCCCGGGTGAGCTTCCGTGGGCACGGCGGTATCACCATCGCCGGGGACAGCTGGGGACCCCAGGACGGCCCGCTGGTGGTGTTCCTGCACGGCGGCGGGCAGACCCGCGGTTCGTGGAAGGATTCCGGACTCGCCCTGGCCAAGGCCGGGATGCACGCCGTCCTGCTCGACGCGCGCGGGCACGGCGACAGCGACTGGGACCCGGACGGCAACTACACGCGCGAGGCCATGGTCGAGGACCTCATGGCGGTGCTGCGCGAACTGGACAAGCCCGCCTTCATCGTCGGCGCCAGCATGGGCGGCCTGACCGGGCTCATGGCCACCACCCACCCGGAGCGCGAGCGCATCACCGGTCTCGTCCTCGTCGACGTGGTGCCGCGTCCCGAGCGCAAGGGCGTCGAGCGCGTCATCAACTTCCTCAGCAGCAACCCCGAGGGCTTCGCCAGCCTCGAGGAGGCCGCGGACGCCGTCGCCGCCTACCTCCCCCACCGCCGCCGGCCGCGCAATCCCGAAGGGCTGCAACGTAATCTGCGCCAGCGCGCCGACGGCCGCTGGTACTGGCACTGGGATCCCGCCATGATGGGCGGCCCGCGCGACGGGCGCGGCGAGGAGATCGACGTGCACACCGAGCAGCTGGAGAACGCGGCGCGGCAGCTGACCATCCCGGTGCTGCTGGTGCGCGGCGCGCTGTCCGACGTCGTCAGCGAGGCGGGCGTGGCCGCGTTCCGGGCCCTGGTCCCGCAAGCCGACTACACCGAGATCGGCACCGCGGCGCACACCGCCGCCAGCGACGCCAATGACGAATTCACCGACGCGGTGGTCGATTTCGTGCGCGCCCAGGTCGGCGACCAGGGCCGCTAGCCGCTATTCGCCGGCGAACACCC
The DNA here is from genome assembly GCF_042754085.1 of Nocardia sp. NPDC059236. Taxonomy (NCBI): domain Bacteria; kingdom Bacillati; phylum Actinomycetota; class Actinomycetes; order Mycobacteriales; family Nocardiaceae; genus Nocardia; species Nocardia sp. NPDC059236. The sequence continues at coordinate 617,088 of NZ_JBHZAF010000001.1, read as the reverse complement.
GGTCGAGCAGGTGGTCGAGCAGTTCGACCGCCGTCTCCCGGGTGGTCCCGCCGGCCAGGACCGCCTGACTGATCCCGGTGACCGCCAGCACGATCAGCTCCGCGTCGAGTTCCAGTGCACGCGTGCCGGTTTCGCCCGGACGCTCCCGCCGCAGCTGCTCGGTGAAGCTGGTGATCAGATACCGCGGCGCGCCCATCATCTCCTCCGAGGTGACGGTATTGCCGGTCAGATTGGCCGCATGGAAGGCCGCGAACACCAGATTGTCCTGGTGCCGAACATCATCCAGGGCAATCAGCCCGAGCGAGACAGCCCGGATGACCTCGCGCGGAGCGGCATCGGGCCCCAGCGCTCCGAGCGCCTCCGCGAACCCTCTCCCCCAGTCCTCCACCACCGCACGATGCGTGGCGAGCATGAGATCACGCTTGGTGCCGAAGTAGTACTGGATCAGTCGTACCGAGATCCCCGCCTCCGCCGCCACAGACTGGAACGTGGCGGCATCCAGCCCACCGGCGGCAATGACCGCGCGCGCGGCCGTGGTGATCTCCCGCCGCCGCTGCTCGTGATCCACCAAACGCGGCATATGACCAGCTCTCCTATGACTCCCGGGCATCGAAGTTTTTGATGGTACGCCCATATCATTTTTATGGTACGTTCGTATCATCAACGCTGATGAGCGGGGAGGCGCAATGGCCGGGATCGGGCAATGGAAGAACGAGGCGGCACAGGACGCCTACATGAAGGCCTACACGTCACTGTCGAAGCTGTGGACCATTCCGTCCACCGCGCCGGCGGACGTACTCGCGGCCGACTGGACCGACAACAACCACTGCACGAAAGCAGAAGGGGAAGGCTTGATGGCCAACAAGATCGGACGTTTCACCAGCGCGAAGGCCGAGGAGAACTATCTGCGCGCCTATGACGCGATGGCCGCGCGGTGGCCGGTGCCGTCGATCGATCTCGATATCGAAACCTCGTTCGGGACGACGCGAGTGCGCAAATCCGGATCGGGGGACGGGACGCCGATCGTGCTGTTGCCGGGGATGCCGGGCAATGGGCTGTTCTGGGAGTCGGTGATCGCGGAGCTGTCGCGGGATCGGGTGGTGTACACCGTCGATCCGCTCGGATGGGCGGGGCGCAGCGAACAGACCGCGCCGTTGCGCGACGAGGAGGACATTGTCCGATGGTTGATCGAGGTGTTCGACGGATTGGGTGCCGAGCGTGTGCACCTGGGCGGGTACTCCGTCGGCTCCTGGTTGTCGCTGCTGGTCGGCGTCCACCATTCCGACCGGGTGGCGAGTCTGACCATGCTCGAACCCGGCGGCGCCACTTTCACCAAGCCGCGCTGGAGTGTGCTGTTCAGGTTCCTCATCGGCGGGATCGTGCCGACACGCAAGCGGCTGGCGAAGCTGACGGAGTGGCTCACGCCCGGCCTGCAGATCAGCGAGGAGCAGTGGGCATTGACGTTGAGCGCCATCAAGTTCCGCATCGCCATGCCGTGGGAGCGGCCGCTCACCGATGAGCAGCTGGCGGCCGTCACCGCGCCGCTGATGGTGCTGTTCGGCGCTACCACGGTCGCCAACGATCCGGAGGTGGGCGCGCGGCGGGTCCGGGAGCACATTCCGGGGGCCGAGGTCGAGATCTACCCGGGCGTGGGCCACGAGATGCTGTGGGCCATCCCCGAACAGGTGATTCCGCGGTTCCTCGACTTCGTGAACGAGCACGATCAGGTCCGGGCCTGAGCGGTAGCGGACGCTGACGGCCAGGCCCGGGGCGTGGCCGTCAGCGCGTCGACCTGCTCAGTCCGCGGCCGCCGGCCGCCTCGGCAGCAGGAAGACGACAATGCCCGCGATGACCGCGACGCCGAACGTCGCGAAGGACGCGACGGCAAAGGCGTGCCCGGCGGCGGCGACCCTGCCGACCGCGTCGGGGTGGAACGAACCGAAGAAGATCGCTCCGATCACGGCGACGCCCAGCGCTCCGCCGCACTGCTGGGCCGTGGACAAGGCACCCGACGCGACACCGGCCGACTCCGGCCGCACGCGGCTCAGCACCGTGTTGAGCGCCGGCGTAATGACCAGTCCGCCACCGATGCTCTGCAGCACGAGGGTGGGGATCACGAGCAGCGGAGTGATGCGCGGGCCGGCCGTCAGCAGCAGTCCCGTCGCCAGATAGCCGCTCGCCATGATGATCGCCCCGATCTCGAGGACGCGGCGGCCATATGTCGGGATGGTCCGGCTCGCCACCATGCTGAACACGAAGAACGCGATGGCTGCCGGCGTGTAGACCAGGCCCGCGCCGACCGCGGACATCCCGAGTCCCTGCTGCATCGTGACCGACAGGGCCAGGTAGTAGGAGTAGATCAGCGCGTACAGCGCGAGGACGAGCACGATCCCGAGCGAGAACGAACGCTGCCGGAACAATGTGAGCGGTACCAGCGGATCCCCGCCGCGCCGTTCCAGATTCCGCTCGATCGCGACGAACACCCCGAAAGCGACGGCGCTGCCCGCGAAGCAGGCCCACGCCCAGCCGGGCCATCCCGCCTGCTGTCCCTGAATCAGCGGCAGCACCAGTAGGAGCAGGGCGGTACTCAGCACCACGACGCCGGGCAGATCCAGCTTCCGGGTGACGGCCGCGCCGGTCGCCGGCACGGAGCGCACGGCCAGCCCGAAAAGGACGATTCCGATCGGCACGTTCACCCAGAACACCAGCCGCCAGCCGGAGCCGAAAAGGTTTGCGCCGATGAGCAATCCACCGATGACCTGCCCGCCGATGGTGGCGATCCCCATGACGATGCCGAGTACGCCGTAGACGCTGTGCCGCCGCGCCGCCGGCACCAGCACCGTGACGTAGGCGAACACCTGCGGAACCATCAGAGCGGCACCCAGCCCCTGGATGACCCGCGCGGCGATCAGGCTGCCCGCGGTCGGAGACAGCGCGCACGCCACCGAGGACAGGGTGAACAGCGCCACCCCGAACAGGAAGACACGTTTGCGGCCGTACAGGTCGGCCAGGCGCGTAGCGGTAATGATGAAAACCGCGTAGCCGAGTTGATAACCGGCCAGCACCCACTGGACCTCGCCGGCGGAGGCATGCAGATCCGCCACGATCGACGGGGCGGCGACCACGACGATGAACGAGTCGAGGACCGCTATGAACAAGGCGGCCAGGACAATCGATACCGTTATCCAGGGGATGGCTTCAGCGTCCTGCGCCAGGATCGGCCGACCGGCTGAGTGCTGAGTGACTGCCACGATGAGAACCTCTTCATTTGTCGGGGTCCGGCGCGTTCAGTTGCGCCCGAACGAATTCGCCAGCCTCTTCACCACTTCGGCCGCCATCACGGCCTGACCGGAGGTCGAGAAGTGGATGCGGTCCGCGCTGAGCAGGTTGTCGCGGTCGTTGACCGGGTGGTCCCACATCTCGACCACGAGGGCGCCGTACTCGGCCGCCAGCCCGCGCACGATCTCGTTGACCGCGGCGACCCGTTCCGGCCAGTCCGGGAAGACCGGGACGACATAGGCCCGGCCGAGCGTGAATGTGGTGAGCAGGGCGCCGGTCTGCTTCGCCAGGTCGTACATCTGCCGCAGTGTCCGCTCGATCTCGCCGAAGTCCGGTGTGCGCCGTGCGATGTCGTTGGCCCCGCAGGGCAGGTGAACCAGGTCCGGGGAGAACTCGAGCAGGCGGGCGGCCTGATTCTCGAGCGTCTGCGCGGTCGTCGCCCCGACCTCGGAGACATTGAGGTAGTCCAGGCCCGGCCGGACCGTCCGCAGGATCTCGGCCACCCGGTCCGGCCAGCCCACATCCCGGTAGCCCGGTGTGGGATCGCCGATTCCCGCCGAAAGACTGTCTCCCACAACGGCATACCTCCCCCATGGAGCCCCGGCCAGCAGTGCGACGGCATCTGCTCGGTCCAAACAGAACGGATCGGTCGCCTCGGTGAAGACGTGTTGTTCCATGCAGAAAACAATACGTCCGCCCGTATGCATACTCAAGAGGATTCATCCCACACGCACCGGACCCGGGCGCGACTGGTCGGTCGGTTTTGAAATGCCCAGGCGCGCAAGTCATGCGGAGTCGACGGTTCGGGTATGCAGAAGCGCCCGTGCCGAAAATCGGCCCAGCACAGGAGTGCACATTGTTGCTGCGCATTCGCCGATGGATCGCTATTCTGGATGGAGCCGAAGGTGAGCTTGTGAAACCATCAGCGCCCCAATGGGATCGGAGGCGTTGGCACGCGCACGTCGTGGCTATTGTGTTCGTTTGTCCAAGTTGCGGCGGGTCCGGAATCGAAGCGCTGTCACACGGCAAATGGAGAGCTCTCACAGATCACGCAGTGACACACCGCGTTCGGCTCGAGATCGATCGACACGAGTATGAGCGAAGAGGTTCCAGCCGAGACAGGAGACGAGCCATGACGATCACGCCGGAAGCCATCGCCCTCACCGGCCCGGGAAGCGGGGCTCGTATCAATCCACCGCGGACGGAGCCGGCGAACAACGACCTGGATGTCCACCTACGCGCGCTACGGCGACGCGTTCCGCACCTGATCGGATCCGCGGTGGCCTCGAGCGACGGCCTGCTACTGGCCGACGATCTCCCGGATGCCATAGAAGCCACCGGCATTGCGGCACTGACCGCGGCACTGCTGTCGGTGTCGCTGACCTTCGCGGCCGCCACCCATGGCGCCGACCTGCACGAGGTCGTCCTCGACAGCGGCGTCGGCCATGTCGTGGTCTACCGCGCCGGACCCATCGCCTGCCTGGCCCTGCTCACGGGCGCCGACGCCACGCTGGCCCGTGTTCATCTGGAAGCCCGCCCGGTGGTCCGCGCCATCGCCGCGACCCTGGCGCCGGCCCAGCACGACTGACGGCACCCGAATTCCACCGATCGATGACATCACACGGAAAGGGAGACACATGTCGAATCTGGATGTGGCACTGAAGGACATGATGACCATCGACGGGGCGCTCGGCGCCGCGATCGTCGACTACAGCAGCGGGATGACCCTCGGCACCGCCGGCGGATCCCGATCCCTGGACCTGCAGCTCGGCGCGGCCGGCAATACCGAGGTGGTCCGCGCCAAGATGCGCACCATCGAGCAGCTCGGCCTCGACGAGGGTATCGAGGACATCCTGATCACCCTGACCGGCCAGTACCACCTGCTGCGCCCGCTGAGCGCGCACCCGTCGAGTCACCTGTTCCTCTATCTCGCCCTCGACCGCATCCGCGGCAACCTGGCCCTGGCCCGCCACCAGCTCCGCAAGATCGACGAAGAACTCGACATCTGAACAGCTCTATCGAACATACGTTCGGAACTGTGGTAGGTTATTCGGCATGTCGACGCCTTGGCAGGGATCACTTCTGGACGGCTTCGGGGAAGTGGAACTCGGTGCGCTGCAGGGGATACGGCGCACCGAGCTCGGCGACGGCGCCTGGGTGGATGTGCTGCCGGGCTGGTTGAGTGGCGCCGGCGTGCTGTTCGAACGGCTCGTCACGGAGGTGCCGTGGCGTGCGGATCGGCGGGCGATGTACGACCGGATGGTGGATGTGCCGCGGCTGCTGTGCTTCTACGAGGCGGAGCGGGCGCTACCGGATCCGGTACTCGTCGAGGCACGGGAGGCGTTGAGCGCGCACTACTCCCCTGAACTGGGCGAGCCGTTCACCACCGCGGGCCTGTGCTACTACCGCGACGGAAACGACAGCGTCGCCTGGCACGGGGACACCTTCGGGCGCGGCGCCACCGACGACACCATGGTGGCCATCGTCTCGGTGGGCGCGGCGCGCGCCCTGCTGCTGCGCCCGCGCGGCGGCGGGGCGAGCGTGCGGTATCCCCTCGGGCACGGGGATCTCATCGTCATGGGCGGCTCCTGTCAGCGCACCTGGGAGCACGCGATACCCAAGACCAGACGGCCGGTGGGGCCGCGCATCAGCATTCAATTCCGCCCGCGCGGCGTCCGATAACGAGGGGTCCGGACGCCGCGCACACTTCCCCGCACCCGAGGGGCGTAGGCGGCATTCCGGCCGGATGCTCCGGTCAGGCGCGGCGAGCGAAGTCCGGGACCGGTTCGGGAATCACACCCCGTGCCACCAGGAAGGCCGGGAGGCTGCGGATCACCGGGATTCGGCGGAAGATCTTCAATGCCACGGGCGTTTCGCGCGAATTCGAGACGTTCAGCCGGCCCCCGACCGCGGGGCGCACGATCTGCGTGTGGGCGAGGCGCTGCATGCCCTGGATAACGACGGTCGGCAGCATCCGGCGACGCTGCACGCGGGCCAGATCCGCGGTGGTCACGGTGTGCGACAACAGTTTCGGGGCGAGTATGCGGGCCGTCGCGATCGCGTCCTGGACCGCCAGGTTGATGCCGACCCCGCCGATCGGTGACATGGCGTGGGCGGCGTCGCCGATGCACAGCAGTCCGTCGGTGTACCAGCGGTCGAGCCGATCCAGCTTGACGTTCAGCAGTTTCACCTCGTCCCAGCTCCGGAGCGCGTCGGTCCGGTCGGCCAGCCACGGCACCACCGCGGCCAGGCTGCGCATGATCTCCGCGACCGGGTGCCGCGCACGCAGTTCCGCGTCGCTGCCCTTGGCGATGAGGGTGGCGCTCTGCCAGAAGTCGCCGCGATCGAACATGACCACCATGCGATGGGCGCTGACCACCGGAACGAGTCCGGCCGGGTCGGTACTGTTGCGCGGGATCCGGAACCACCAGGCATCGAACGGCGTCGGCCAGTCCCGCACGCTCAGGCCCGCGGCCGCACGCAACACCGACGCGCGGCCGTCACAGGCCACCGTCAGATCGGCCCGAATCTCGCCGGTCACACCGTCTTTCGTGCGATAGCGGACACCGGCCACCACGCCGTCCTCGCGCACCAGATCGACCGCCTCGGTGTTCATCCGCAGCCGGAAGGCCGGTTCGGCATCGCCGACGCGGGCCAGCAGATCCAGCAGGTCCCACTGCGGCACCATGGCCACGTACTTGTGCCGGCCCGGAAGGTGGGAGAAGCTCGCCAGCGACTCCATGCGGCCGCCGATCGGGATCTGCACGGTGGTCAGCCGCCGCTGCGGCAGTTTCGCGAAGTCCTCGCACAGCCCCAGGGCGTCGATGAGGTCCAGGGTGGTGGGGTGCACGGTGTCGCCGCGGAAGTCGCGCAGGAAGTCACCGTGTTTCTCCAGCACCGTGACCTCGATGCCGCCGCGGGCCAGCAGCAGCCCCAGGAACATTCCCGCCGGTCCCCCGCCGACGATCAGACAGGTCGTACGTTCCATCGGGACCTCCCGAGCCGTTGACCACCGCCTCCCTCGATGGTAGGCCGAGTGCGGCTCGGGCACAGTCGCTTCGCCGCCCGGGCTAGCGGTCGCGGTCGAGCACGAAGAAGTAGGGCTCGGTCAATCCGCGCTTGTCCATCACACCCAGCAGGGTGTCCTCGTCGACCTTGCGGAAGACGTCGATGATCGGCAGATCGTCGTAGATCATTGCGGCACTGGCCTTTCCACGGAATTCCAGATTCCGCAGGCGGGCGCGCGGAGTCCGGGTTTGCAGCACCGGCCGCAGCACCCCGAGCGACCGGCGCACCGGTTTCAGCGTGTCGACCGGCACCTTTCCCGCCAGGAACAGGGGCACCCGCCGCGGATCCACCGGGAAGATGTCCCCGGCCGGATCGGAGAACAGCAGCGGCTGCACGCTGTCGGCGCTGTCGAATTGCTTGCCGTACCAGCCGCTTTCCACCAGCATCCCGTCCCAGGGATGGCCGGTCGCCACCTCGGCCCCGCGCCACCGCCCGGTGGTGATCTCCTCGACCCGCACCGCCGGCAGGCTGTCGAACAACTCCCAGGCCCGTGCGGCCGTGCCGTCCCCCGCCATCAGCGCCCGCAACCGCAGCGCGCCATCCGTGGCGGACTCGGCGGCAACCATCATGATCTCCTCGATGAGAGCAAACGACACAATTTCTCTCACTGTATCCGGCGGCCCTTGCTCACACCACACCTAGGCTGGCGTCATGCCGACCCCGCTGCCCGCCCACATCGCCGCCGCCAACCGCCTCACCGCCCGCTGGTGCGCCGCAGCCGGGGCCGGCGACTTCGTACTGTCCGGCTGCGGCGTCTGGCCGCTGCTCGCCCTGCTGGCCTCCGCCGCCGACGAGCCCGGACGCAGCGAACTCGCCACGGCCACCGGCATTTCCGCCGCCGACGGCCACGACCGCGCGCTGGATCTGCTGCGCACACTGGCCGAGGCCGACTCGGTCTCGGCGGCACTCGGCCTCTGGGTCCGGCGGGACCTGCCGCTGCACCCGGAGTGGTCGCAACGCCTGCCGTCGGGAACCGTGGAGACCCTCACCGATCAGGCCGCGCTCGACACCTGGGCAAACGACCACACCGACGGCCTGATCGAGAAGTTCCCGCTCCCGATCGACGCCGCGACGGTCCTGGTGCTCGCCACCGCGCTGGTCGCTCGCACTCGGTGGGAGGCTCCCTTCCACCGGACCACCATCCAGGTCACCGACGGACCGTGGCGCGGGCACAGCGGTCCCGCGCTGCGCCGGTTCTCGTCGCGGCCACAGCACGCGAGCGTACTCGGCGCCGGTACGGCGGTGACCCGCGTAATCGTCTACGGCACAGAAGATCTCGACGTACACCTGCTCCTGGGTGAGGGCACGCCGGGCACGGTTCTGACGACCGGCCTCGACGCACTGGACGGCACCATCCCGATCCGGACGGACCTGCCCGCAGGCACCGAGGCACCCGGACTGAGAGTACAGGCCGCGCCCGATCACGGACAGGGCGACAGCCTGGAAACCCTGTTGCCGCCCTTCGAGATTCGCAGCCTGCACAACCTGATCGACCAGTCGGCACTGTTCGGCCTGACCACGGTGACCGACAGTGCGCGCGGCCACTTCCCGGCGATGTCGGCGCGCCCGCTCTACGTCGACCAGGCCGCGCAGGACGTGTTCGCGCGCTTCACCGAGACCGGGTTCGATGCCGCCGCGGTCACCGCGCTGTCGATGAACCTGGCCAGCGCCCGGTTCCCGAGACCCGCGCACACCGTGCTGCACACCACGGTGACGTTCGACCGCCCGTTCGGATTCCTGGCCGTGCACCGGCCCACCGGACTGGCCGTGGTCGCCGGATGGGTCGCGCACCCCGGTCGCTGACGACAAGGCCCGCCCGCCAAGCCCTTTTTGTCGAAACTACAAAAAGTTGTCCCGAACCTCTGGTGCCTGCCGTTTTAGTCATCTAGCCTAAAACTATGACGACAGCACGAGAGACCGCCGAGAGCATTCGGGCGGCCCGGCGGCCCGAGGATCTGTTCGGTGCTGCCGCAACGGATTCCGCGGCCCGGCAGGACGCCCGGCGGCGCTACCACCGGCTGGCGGGGATCGTGCATCCCGATCGGGTGGAGGCCGTCGACGCCGGGATCGCGGTGGCCGCGTTCGCCCGGCTGGCCGAGCTGTACCGGCAGTGGCTGGAACTGGACGAGCCCGCCTTCGAGGTGACCGGCGCGCACGGGACGTACCCGGTGGGTGCGCTGCACGCGTCGGGCTCGGTAGCGGACGTGTATCGCAGCGGCTCGGACCGGGTCGTGAAGATCCCGCGCCGGGCGGCGGCCAACCGATTGCTGTCCGGGGAACGAAATGCCCTGCGCGACATCGCGATCGTGGCCGCGGAGCACGAATGGCTGGAGCCCTACTTCCCGGAGCTGATCGACACGGTCGACCACCTGGACTCCGCGACCGGCGAGCAGCGCACCGTGAACGTGCTCGGCGCGCTCACCGGGGAGTTCGTGACACTCGAGGAGGTCCGGGCCGCCTACCCCGGTGGCCTGGATCCGCGCGACTACGCCTGGATGCATCGCCGGCTGCTGCGCTGCCTGGCCGGTGCACAGCTGGCGGGGTGGGTGCACACCGCCATCAGCCCGGCCAATGTGCTGGTGCATCCGCGCCTGCACGGAATCGTGCTGGCGGGCTGGTCTTTCGCGACCCGGCCCGGGAATACGGCAGCGGCCACGCTGAAGTCGCTCGACTATCCACCGGAGATCCGGGACGCGGTCTCCCCCGCCACCGATGTCCACCTCGCGCATCGCCTGATGCTCACCATGCTCGGCGACCGCGCGCCCGCGGCCCTGCGGTCCTACGCCACGGGGTGCCTGCAATCCGATCCACGGCTGCGGCCCGACGCCGCGGACCTGCTCGGGGAATTCGACGATCTGCTCGACCGGCTCTACGGGAAGCGCCGCTTCCGGCCCTTCGAGCTCACGAAAGGTAAGTGATAGCAATGGGTTACGGACGCTGGGACGACAGTGCCTACGATGCGGCGCGGACCTTCCGCGCGGCGAAGGGGCTCGACGATTTCGGCTACACCGCGGATATGCGGTCGGTGCCGTGGGATCAGTGGAAGGCGCACCCCACCATGGACCCGTTCGGGGTGGACAAGCGGGAGTCGCGGGACTCCGACGACCACGGCAACTCACTGCCCATCGCGGTGCTGTTCGACGTCACCGGATCCATGGGCAGGGTGCCCCGGATCATGCAGGAGAAGCTGGCCAAACTGCACGGGCTGTTGCAGCGCAAGGGTTATGCGGACGATCCGCAGATCCTGTTCGGGGCCATCGGCGACGCCGACAGCGACCGGGTGCCGCTGCAGGTCGGGCAGTTCGAATCCGACAACCGGATGGACGAGCAGCTGCGTCTCATCCTGCTGGAGGGCGGCGGTGGCGGGCAGAAGTCCGAAAGCTACGAGCTGGCAGCGTATTTCATCGCCCGGCACACCGCCACCGACGCGTGGGACAAGCGGGGCCGCAAGGGCTACCTCTTCATCGTCGGCGACGAGCTGAACAAGAAGCGGCTGGCCGCTCGCCACCTTCGCACCGTCATCGGCGACGACGTCGACCGCGACATCTCGGTCGAGTCGATCTACCGCGAGCTGGCCGACCGCTGGCACGTGCACTACATCCTGCCCAATCAGTCCAGCTACTACCGGGATCCGGAGATCGCCGAGCACTGGCAGGGGCTGCTGGGTGAGCGGTTCCTGCGGCTCGACGATCCGGCCGCGGTGTGCGAGCTCATCGCCCTGACCATCGGCATCGCCGAGGACCGCATCGATCTCGGGGCGGGGCTGGCCGATCTGCGCGATATCGGATCGACCAGCGAGGCCGACGCGGTGGGCAAGGCCCTCGCACCGCTGGGCGGCGCCCGGCGCGGACGCAGCGTCGGGGCGCTGCCGGCCGCCACCGGGACCGACGACGTGGATCTCTGACCGGATCCGATAGACGAAGGGACACAACATGTTCGGCGACAGTCACCTGATCGTGGTGGACCTGGGCTTCGGCGATGCCGGCAAGGGCGCCACCGTGGACTGGCTGTGCTCATCGCAGGCCGGGCTCGACGTGGCCGCGGTGGTGCGGTTCAACGGCGGGGCGCAGGCCGCCCACAATGTGATCGCCGACGGCCGCCACCACACCTTCCACCAGTTCGGGTCCGGCACCCTGTCGCGGGTGCCGACCCTGCTGTCGCGGCACATGCTGGTGGAACCGCTGGCCCTGGCCGCCGAGGCGCGCGAACTCGCCGCGCTCGGCGTCGCCGATCCGCTGTCCCTGCTCTACGTGGACGAGCGGGCCCTGCTCACCACGCCGATCCACGGAGCCGCCAACCGTTGCCGGGAGGATACGAGGGGTACCGCCCGGCACGGTTCGTGCGGCATCGGCATCGGCGAGACGGCGAGCTACGCGCTCGGCCACGACGCGCCCCGGGTCGCCGACTGCCGGCGACCGGAGGTGTTGCGGCGCAAACTGATCGCGCTCGAAGAACACTACGGGCCGCAGCTCGCGGGCGGACGGCATCGCTACGACCCGATCGACGATCTGGTCGCGGCGTACACCGCCTTCGCCCGGGCCGTGGCCATCCTGCCGGCCGAGCAACTCGCCGCGTTCGCGCGTCAGGGCCGGCTCGTGTTCGAAGGCGCGCAGGGGGTGCTGCTCGACGAGTGGCGCGGCACCCACCCGTACACCACCTGGTCGACCGTCGAACCCCGGCACGCGCGCGCCATGCTGGCGCGCCTCGGCGCGCCCGGCCACGTGCTCGGCGTGACCCGCGCGTACATGACCAGGCACGGGGCCGGACCCTTCCCGACCGAGGACCCGGCGCTCGCGATTGCGGAGCCGCACAATGGAACCGGCGAATACCAGGGCGCGTTCCGGCGCGGGCACCTCGATCCCCTGCTGCTCCGCTACGCCGTCGAAGCCTGCGGCGGCATCGACGGCGTGGTCGTCAACCACCTCGACGCCCTCGGCGACATCCGCACCGCCACCGGCTATCTCACCCCCGACGGCTGCGTCGACCGGCTGGCGTGCGGAGTCTGGCAGGACCTCGGCCACCAGCGGCGGCTCACCGATCTCCTCGACGCCGCCACCCCGGCCCTGGCCGACCTGCCCGCCGACGTGCCCGGCTACCTGGAGGCCGAACTCGGCGCGCCCGTGGTGCTCACCGCATGCGGTCCGGACCGAGCCGATCGCACGCTCCGGATCGCGGCTCAGGCATGATGGTGCATTTGTGGAGCAACAATCCGCAGTGTCGATCGACGTGATCACGCTGCGCTACGGACCCGACGACCCCACCGCCGCCCTCGGCATCGCGCCCCGGCGGTGGGAACCCTTCGCCGGTGAACTCGCGCTGCCGGGTGTGCTGCTCGGCCTCGGCGAACGCCTGGCCGAGGCCGCCCACCGCGCGGTCCACACCAAACTCGGGGTACCGGCCGACGCCATCCTCGCCGTCGGGCAGGTCGCCACCTTCGATGAGCCGCACCGCGATCCACGCGGGCCGACACTGTCCATCGCCATGTGGGCCGTGGTCGGCCCGCACGGGACCGACAGCGCGACCTGGGTCCCGTTCGACGCCGTCCCGCATCTGGCCTTCGACCACAACCAGATCGTCACCGCCGCCCGCGCCCGGCTGGCCGAGATGCTCTGGAAAGACCTGACATTCACCCGCGCCCTGACCGGCGACCAGTTCACCGCCACCAGAGCCGTCGACCTCACCACCGCCCTGCACGGCGCGAAACCGGACCCCGGCAACCTCAACCGGACCCTAGCCGCCCTCCCCGGGCTCTCCCGCACCGGCGAACGGGTTCGTGTGAAGGCCACCGGCCGCCCCGCTGCCGTCTGGTCCTTCACCTAGCCCACGGGCCCGGCCCGGACGCCTCGGCCTGCGGCAGCACCGCTCGGCTCGCGAACCGGGCCGCACCCCATCGAAATTCGTGGCAGGCACAAACGGCCCGGCGCACTGTTGCCGTTCAGGGAATCAGCACCAGGCGGCCGCGCAGGCCGCCTGCGGCGAGCCGGTGGTGGGCGTCGGCGACCTGGTCGAGGGGCAGGGTGCCGGCGACGCGCGGGGTCAGGCGGCCCGCGTCCACCAGGGCGGCCAGCTCGGCCAGCCGGGGACCGTCGGCGCGAATCCAAGTGTTGGCGACGCGGATTCCGCGCAGACCCACCGGTTCCGCGCCACCCACCACGGCCGCGAACACACCCCCGGAGCGGACCGCGTCGAGAGCCTCGGCGCCCAGGGACGCCGCGTCCACCGCGCCGTCGGCACCGCCCGGGATCAGGGCGCGCACCGCCTCGCCCAAGCGTGCGCCGCGCGGGACGAAGAACTCCGCGCCGAGTTTGCGGACCAGGTCCTCGTCCGGCGTCGCGGCGGTCGCCACCACCCGAAGGCCCTGGGCCACAGCCAGTTCCACCGCGAAGCCGCCGACCGCACCGGCGGCGCCGGTGATCAGCACGGTCTGCCCGGCGGTGAGTGCGAGCGCGTCCAGGGACTGCACGGCGGTCAGGGCATTCAGCGGTACCGTCGCAGCCTCGACCGCGGAAGCACGCCGCGGGGCGAGCGCGACGGCCGCGGCGTCCAGGACGACGAAATCCGCCTGCGCGCCCAGTGGCACGTCCAGGCGGTCCGACAGGCCGTACACCTGGTCACCGAGCGCGAAATCCTGGACGCCGGAACCGATCTCGTCGATCGTGCCGGCCACGTCCCAGCCGAGGCCGATCACGTCGCGCGGCACCATCAGGCCCGCCTGTGCCAGACCGCCCGAGCGGGTGTGCAGGTCCACCGGATTCACCCCGGCGGCGGTCACCCGAATCCGCACCTGCCGCGGACCCGGCGACGGCACCGGCACGTCGGCCTGCTCCAGCACCTCGGGGCCTCCGAACGAACGAATCACCACGGCACGCATGCGAAATCTCCTCTGCTGAACGGTTTTCCACCCAGCAGCAAACGTACGGAGTGTTACTCTCCGTCGGGAAGTACGCACCTCGGAGTGCGTACCGTACGCGAGGGAGAGCCATGGCGACCAGGACCGCGGCCCAGCGGCGCACCGAAGCCCGCCGCGCCTACGACGCCTACGTCCAGGAATGCCCCACCCGGCACCTGCTCGACCGCATCAGCGACAAATGGGTGAGCCTGCTGCTCACCGCGCTCGCCGGCGGACCCCGCCGCTACAGCGACCTGTCCCGCATCGTCGCGGGCGTCAGCCAGAAGATGCTCACCCAGACCCTGCGCACCATGGAACGCGACGGTCTGGTCAGCCGCGCGGTGACCGCTTCGGTGCCGGTCCGGGTCGACTACGAACTCACCGAACTCGGACGCAGCCTGCTCCCGGTCATGCAGGCGATCAAGAGCTGGGCCGAGACCCACATCGAGGACGTCCTCGCCGCCCGCGAACGCTACGACAGCAACCCGAACTGACCTGGACCGTTACCACTCAGGCACATCGGTCACCCCGCAGGCAGATCCCTCGCAGCTCCGGCATATCCGTCGCGACCCGGGCATATCCGTCGCAACTCGGGCAGATCGGTTGCGGCTCAGGCACATCCACTTCGACTCGGGCGAATTCGCTGCGGCTCTGGCGGATTCGTTGCGACTCGGGCGAATCCCCAATCAGGCAGGTCCGTAGTCTCAGGCAGATCCGTCGAGGACCGACTGAACCAGCTGCCGGACGGCTTCGAGAAGCCGGTCCTTCTGGCCGTTGCGGACCAGGTAGGGCACCAGGTCACCACCCAGGGGCGCGAGCAGCAGTCCGCCGACCACGTCGGCGTCGAGATCGGGGCGGACCTCGCGGAGCAGGGCGCTGATGTGGGTGGCCCAGAAGGTGTGAAGTTCCTCGGCACGCGGATGCGGAGGGTTTGCCCGATAGGCGACCGAGATCTCGATGTCGTCAGCGATCAGACGGGTCATGGCCTCGAAGTAGGCCAGTAGGCGCTCCCCGGCCGGAGCGCCCGGACCGAGCGGCGGCGGACCCGACCGCACGGCCTCCATGAGTTCGAACGCGCCCTCGGCGATCAGTTCGTGCAGCAGGCCGGCGCGGCTGCCGAAGCGGTGGAAGAGCGTGCCCTTGGCCACTCCGGCCGCTGCCGCGATCCGCTCCATCGTGGCAGCTTCGGCCCCCTCCTCGGCGAACAGCTTCCGCGCTGCCGCCAGGATTGCCTGCCGGTTGCGCGCTGCGTCGGCGCGTTCCTTGGGCCGGTCCATATCACCACTTTCATTTGACAACTTGACCGACGGTCAATATCTTCGCAGGCACATCTTGACCGTCAGTCAACTTATGAGAGGTTTCCAATGCAAGCAATCCTATTGACCGGTACCGGCGCACCCGACGTCCTGGTGGCGAGCGAGGTGCCCGCGCCGCGCCCGCAGGCCGGGGAGATCCTGGTGCACACCGAGGCGATTCCGGTGCTGTTCCCGGAGACCATGCTGCGGTCGGGCGCGTTCCCGCTGCCGGTGGAATTCCCGATCGTCTTCGGCACCCAGGCCGCGGGCGTCATCGCCGAGGTCGGCGCGGGCGTGGACCCGGCGCTGATCGGGCAGCGAGCAGTGGTGAGCAGCAACAGTTTCGGCACCTATGCCGAGCAGGTCTGCGTTCCGGTGGAGACGGCGACCGCGATTCCGGACGGCCTGGGCACCGTCGAGGCGGCGGCCGTCACCATGAGCGGGTCGGTCGCGATCCCGCTGCTGGAGACCGCGCGACTCACCGGCACCGAGACCGTCCTGATCGAGGCTGCCGCGACCGGCGTCGGCGCCTATCTCACCCAGCTGGCCAAGGAGTACGGCGCCGCGCGGGTGATCGCCACCGCGGGCGGGGCCGAAAAGGCCGCGCAGGCACGCGAATTCGGCGCGGACATCGTCGTCGACCATCACAGTCCCGGCTGGACCGAGCAACTGCGCGAGATGCTCGGCGGCACAACGCTGGACGTCGTGTTCGACTCGATCGGCGGCGAATCCGCCCTGGCCCTGCTGGATCTCATGACGCCGCTGCGCGGCCGCATGCTCAGCTACGGCTTCCTGTCCGGCGCGCCCGCACAGGTCGGCGCCATGGACCTGATCATGCGCGGCCTCACCCTGATCGGCTGCTCCGGACCGGACTGGCTGGCGGGGGTCGCCGCTGCGCGCGCCGCGGCACTGAATCGCGCCGCGACGGGATCGCTGGCCCCGCTCGTCGACCGCGTGCTACCGCTCGACCAGGCCGCCCACGCCCATCAGCTGCTGGCCGACCGGGCGGCCAAGGGCACGATCGTGCTGCGTCCCGCCGGGGCGTGACGAAAGTCCGGATCAGCCGGTGATTTCCCACTCGTAGACGGTGAGTTCCGAAGCGCCCGTAGTGTGAATCGGGTCGGTCTGGATCAGTTCCTGTGCGGCAGCCAGGTTTTCGGCGGTGATCACGTACGCGCCGCCGCTGCCATCGGTGAATTTGCCGGTTTCCACCAGCTGTCCGCGCTCGCGGACGGCCGTCAGCCAGTCCTTGTGCGGGACGATGACGGAGTCGTCGAAGCGCGGGGTGCGCATGGCCATCACGAGATACTTGCGCACCCTGCGCTTCTCCTTCGAACTACTTCTCGTCGTCGGCGACGACGGTGGCGCGGGTCGCGGCCGCGGCGGCCCGCACCTGCGGGGCCACCTGGACCACCTGCCCGAGCACACCATTGATGAACGACGGCGAATCGTCGGTGGACAGCTCCTTGGCCAGCTCCACCGCCTCGTCGACCGCCACCACCGGCGGAACGTCGTTGGCGTGGAACAACTCCCACACCGCTACCCGCAGGATGGCGCGGTCCACGGCGGGCAGCCGTCCCAGCGTCCAGTCCTGCAGGTACGACTCGATGGTGCCGTCCACCCGGTCCAGATCATCCGCGACGCCTTCGACCAGGACCCGGGTGTAGGGGTTCACCGGCGCCACCGACTCCTCATGCACCGCCAGCGAGACACGCTCGGACAGCAGATCCGCGGGATCGATATCGCGGGCCTCCGCCTCGAAGAGCAGATCCACCGCCCGCCGGCGCGCCTTGTGCCGTGCGCCGAGCTTCTTGAACGACTTCTTGTCCGATTGATCGGCCACGAAAGACATTATCCGTCGCGTCAGTTGTTGACGCGGCTGATGTAGCTGCCGTCCCGGGTGTCGATGCGCAGCTTGTCACCCTGGTTGATGAACAGCGGCACCTGCACCTCGGCGCCGGTCTCCACGGTGGCGGGCTTGGTGCCGGCCGAGGAGCGGTCGCCCTGCAGGCCCGGCTCGGTGTGGGTGACGATCACGTCGATGGCGACCGGGAGCTCGACGAACAGCGCCTCGCCCTCGTGCATGGCGATCTGCACGGCCATGTTCTCCAGCAGGAAGCCCGCGTTGCGGCCCAGCAGCTGCTCGCTCAGGTGGATCTGGTCGTAGGTGTCGCCGTCCATGAAGATGTAGTCCTGACCATCGTGGTACAGGTACGTCATGTCGCGACGGTCGACGGTCGCGGTCTCCACCTTGACGCCGGCGTTGAAGGTCTTGTCGACGACCTTGCCCGAGACCACGTTCTTCAGCTTGGTGCGCACGAAGGCGGGACCCTTACCCGGCTTCACATGCTGGAACTCGACGATCTGCTGCAGCTGATTGTCGATCTTCAGCACGAGGCCGTTCTTGAAGTCGCTGGTGTCCGCCACTGTCCTCGGATCTCCTACTAGTCGGTCGAACCGCGCGTCAGTCGACGACGGTCAGGTCTTTGCTGGTGCGGGTGAGCAGCTCCGGGCCCCCCTGGCGAACCACGAGTGTGTCCTCGATCCGGACACCACCGCGGCCGGGGAAGTACACACCTGGCTCGACGGTCACCGCCACGCCATCCAGCAGTGTACCCGTGCCGGTTTTGGCTATTCCGGGCGCTTCGTGAATCTGCAGGCCCACACCGTGCCCGAGGCCGTGCACGAACAGCTCACCGTGCCCGGCGGCCTCGATCACCGCGCGCGACGCCGCGTCCACCGCCTTGGTCGAGACGCCCGGGGTCAGGGCCTCGCGGCCGGCCTGCTGCGCCCGCTGGACCAGGTCGTAGACCTCGCGCTGCCAGTCCGTCGGCGCACCCAGCACGAAGGTGCGGGTCATGTCGGAGTGGTAGCCGCCGACCACCGCACCGAAGTCGAGCTTCACGAAATCACCGGTGGCCAGCATCGACCCGGTCGGGCGATGATGCGGGACAGCCGAATTCGCGCCCGCGGCCACGATGGTCTCGAAGGCGACCGCCTCCGCGCCGTGCTCGAACATGAGCCACTCCAGCTCCCGGGCCACCTCCCGCTCGGTGCGTCCGGGACGCAGGCCGCCGCGTTCGAGCAGGGTGGCCAGGGCCGCGTCGGCGGCGTCGCAGGCCGCGCGCAGCTGCTCGACCTCGAAGTCGTCCTTCACCATGCGCAACTGCTCGACCAGCCCCGAGATCGCGACCAGGTCCAGGCCGGTGCCCAGTGCGGACAGGCCGCGATGCTGTTCGACGGTGACCACGTGGCTCTCGAAACCGACCCGGCCGGTCTGCCACTCCCCCGCGATCTCCATGACGCGGCGGGCACTGGCCCGGTTGATCTCGGCGCGCAGATCGGGCACCTGCACGCCGACCTGGGTGAGGTAGCGGCCGTCGGTGCAGATGAGGGTGCGGTCCTCGCTGGAATCCCAGGCGTACACCAGCAGCGCGGCGTTGGACCCGGTGAAACCGGTCAGGTACCGGATATTGATCAGGTCCGTGACCAGCAGGGCATCGACGCGGTTCTCCACCAGCAGATTGCGCAGGCTGGCCCTGCGCAGCGCGTAGTCGGGACGCCGGACCGGATCGTGATCAGCAGACATGCGTCAAAGTTACCGCCGACACGCCGCAACACCGACACGCAACACGTGAATGACCTGGTAGTGGAACCCAGGCTGTTCACATCGCAAGCGGTTCTCCACATTTCGCGATCACGCCCCCCACACCGGCCGCCGCCGCGCGATCCTCGATCCATGTCTCCGTTGCCGGTCCTGCTGCTGACCCTGTGGTGCGTCGCCCTGAGCGTCTGTGATCTGCGCAGCCGGCGGCTACCGAACGTCCTCACCCTGCCCGGCGCCGCGCTCGTGATCGGCTACGGATTCGCCACGGGCAGGCCGGCACTCGCGGTCTCCGGCGCCCTGCTGCTGGCCGTTCCCTACCTGTTCGTCCATCTCTGCTGCCCGCGTGCCCTCGGCGCGGGCGACGTCAAACTCGCCTTCGGTCTAGGGGCGGCGACAGCCCTCTGCGGCGCCCAGACCTGGTCCTGGGCAGCATTGGCCGCGCCCATGCTCACCGCCGCCGCGGGCCTGGGCGGCATGCTCGGGCATCGACTGCCGATCCCGGGCGCGGGCGGCCGGGCGGGCGTCGCCGGGACGCTCGCGCACGGGCCCGCGATGTGTGCCGCGAGCATGGTGGCGGTGGTGGCCGTGCGCTGACATCGGGCTATGCACGGGCCGTGTGTTCGAGCACCCCTGTTGTCATGGAAAGATGTCACTCGTGTTGCGCTGGATAACTGCCGGAGAATCCCATGGTCCTGCTCTCGTCACCATCCTCGAGGGGATGGTGGCCGGTGTCGAGGTGACCTCCGCCGAGATCGGCGCGCAGCTGGCCCGGCGACGGCTCGGGTACGGGCGCGGCGCGCGGATGAAGTTCGAGGCCGACGTGGTCACCATGGTCGGCGGCGTGCGCCACGGCCGCACCATGGGCGGCCCGGTCGCCATCGAGGTGGCGAACTCGGAGTGGCCCAAGTGGACCCAGGTCATGTCCGCCGATCCGGTGGACGAGGCCGAGCTCGCGGACCTCGCCCGCAACGCCCCCCTCACCCGTCCCCGTCCGGGCCACGCCGACTACTCGGGCATGCTCAAGTACGGCTTCGACGACGCCCGCAACGTCCTGGAGCGGGCCAGCGCCCGCGAGACCGCGGCGCGGGTCGCGGCGGGCACCGTGGCCAAGAACTTCCTGCGCCAGGCGCTGGGCGTCGAGGTGATCTCGCACGTGGTGTCCATCGGCGCCGCCGCGAACACCACCGGCGTCGTCCCGACCGCCGCGGATCTGGACGCCATCGACGAGTCGCCGGTGCGCGCGTTCGACAAGGACGCCGAGGCGGCCATGATCGCCGAGATCGAGGCGGCCAAGAAGGACGGCGACACCCTGGGCGGTGTGGTCGAGGTCGTGATCGAGGGCCTGCCGGTGGGCCTGGGCTCGTTCACCTCCGGTGAGGCGCGCCTGGATTCGCGACTGGCGGCCGCGCTCATGGGCATTCAGGCCATCAAGGGCGTCGAGGTGGGCGACGGTTTCGAGACCGCCCGCCGCCGCGGCAGCCAGGCCCACGACGAGATGCGGCCGGGCCCCGACGGCGTGCTGCGCTCCACCAACCGCGCGGGCGGCCTGGAGGGCGGCATGACCAATGGCGAGGCGCTGCGCGTGCGCGCGGCCATGAAGCCGATCTCGACCGTGCCGCGGGCGCTGTCGACGGTCGACATGTCCTCGGGCGAGGAAGCCGTCGCCATCCACCAGCGCTCGGATGTGTGCGCGGTGCCCGCGGCCGGTGTGGTCGCCGAGGCGATGGTGGCGCTGGTCGTGGCGCAGGCCGTGCTCGACAAGTTCGGCGGCGACTCGCTGCCCGAGACCGTCGACAACATCCACGCCTACCTGAAGCGGATCAACGCCCGCCCGCACATCCCGGGCCACGCCGGGCAGTGACCGCTGACGACAGCGCGGTGTCCGGCGAGCACGAACCCACCGCGGCGGCCGGTGAAACCGACCGGCCCGCAATCAGTCTGGTGCTGGTCGGTCCGCCGGGCGCGGGCAAGTCCACCATCGGGCGCAAGCTGGCCCGGGAACTCGGCGTGGACCTCTACGACACCGACGCCGGGATCGAGGAGCGCGCCGGGCGCACGATTCCGGAGATCTTCGCCGAGGACGGCGAGCCGGAGTTCCGCCGTATGGAGGAGGAGGTCGTCCGCGACGCCGTCCTCGCCGGGCACGGCGTGGTCTCCCTCGGCGGCGGCTCGGTGCTCTCGGCCGCGACCCGCGCCCTGCTGCACGACCGTACCGTCGTCTACCTGGAAATCAGTGTGGGCGAAGGGCTGCGCCGCACCGGTGCCAGCACCAACCGCCCGCTGCTCAACGGCGACGACCCCGCCAAGAAGTACCGCGAGCTGATGAAGATCCGCCGCCCCCTCTACCGCGAGGTGGCGACCGTGCGAGTGCGCACCGACGGCCGCAGCCCCGGCCGCGTCGTCCGCATGATCCTGGCCAAGCTGGGGCTGGAACCGATTGCGCGCCCGGAGGATTCGGGCACCGAGACCGCCACCGTCGAACCCGGCGTCAGCTCCCGCTCGCGCGCCCGCCGCAAACGCCGCCGCGGCGGCCGCGGCAGCGGCGAGAACAGGCCGGGCGGCGGCACGAATACGACTGCCGCCGAAGCCGATTCGTCCCCGGCCGCCGAGGCGCGCAACGGCCAGGGCTCCTCTGCCTCGTCCGCCGACGCGGCCGAGGCCGCCGGGGGCGCGAAACGCTCTCGGCGCAACCGGCGTTCACGCCGCCGCGGCGGCCGCACCACCGCGGCCGCTCCACTCCCGCCGAATGCGGAGACCACCGTCGGCGAGGCGGTCGCGCCGCCCGCCGCCGTGCCAGGGAACACGTCCCCCGACCGGTCCAGCGCGCCGGCGGTGGCCGACGCTGCGGGTGGTGGATCCGGAGCCGTGGGTGCGCGTACCGGCGGACGCCGTCGCCGCGCCTCCCGCATCGCCGGTGCGCCCGCGAGTTCCGCTGCCGGTGGCCAGAATTCGCCCCGCACCGCCGCTCCGGCCGGAGCGGCCGACGCGGCCGCCCCGAATACACCGGCCGCACCGTCGGATGCGGCCCGCGTACCCGGCGTCGTCGCCGCGCCCGGCAGCGGACGCTCGCGTCGTGCCCGGGCCCGGCGGGCCCGGGCACGCGCCCGCGAGCAGGAGCACCCGCCGGCCGACGGCCCGGTTTCCGGTGCCACTTCCCCTGCGGTGGAGGGAGGTTCGTGATCCTGAGCGCACCATCGCGCGCCGCCACGGGCACGCGCCGCCGATCCGATCGACAACTTCCCCGCACCACGGGGTCACGCTATTCCCCGCCGATGGGCGGGACCATTCACGGAGGAGTCCTATGAGCGAGCCGACTCGCATCGAGGTCCGCACGGCCGACCCGTACCCGGTGATCATCGGCCGGGGGCTGCTGGGCGACCTGGTCGACCAGGTGACCGGCCGGTCCGGCGTGCGGACCGTGGCGATCTTCTACCAGCCGCCGCTGGCCGAGACCGCCGAGGTGGTGCGGAAGGCCCTCGCCGACAAGGGCATCGACGCGCACCGGGTGGAGATCCCCGACGCCGAGGCCGGTAAGGACCTGCAGGTCGCGGGCTTCTGCTGGGAGGTGCTCGGCCGCGTCGGGCTGACCCGCAAGGACGTGATCGTGAGCCTGGGCGGCGGCGCGGCCACCGACCTGGCCGGTTTCGTGGCCGCCACCTGGATGCGCGGCGTGGATATCGTGCACGTGCCGACCACGCTGCTGGCCATGGTGGACGCCGCGGTGGGCGGCAAGACCGGCATCAATACCGAGGCGGGCAAGAACCTGGTCGGCAGTTTCCACGAGCCGGCCGCCGTCATGGTGGACCTGGCCACGCTGGAGACGGTCCCGCGCAACGAGATCGTGGCGGGCATGGCCGAGATCATCAAGGCCGGTTTCATCGCCGACCCGGTGATCCTGGAGCTGGTGGAACGCGACCCGCAGGCCGCCCTGGACCCGACCGGCGACGTGCTGCCCGAACTCATCCGCCGCGCCATCCAGGTCAAGGCCGATGTGGTGGCCGCCGACCTCAAGGAATCGAATCTGCGCGAGATCCTCAACTACGGCCACACCCTCGGCCACGCCATCGAGCGCCGGGAGCGGTACCGCTGGCGGCACGGCGCGGCCGTCTCGGTGGGCCTGGTCTTCGCGGCCGAACTGGGCCGCCTCGCAGGCCGTCTCGACGACGCCACCGCCGAGCGGCACCGCACCATCCTGGACAGCATCGGCCTGCCCACCACCTACGACGCCGATGCGCTGCCGCAGCTGATGGACGCCATGCAGACCGACAAGAAGACCCGTTCGGGCGTGCTGCGTTTCGTGGTGCTCGACGGCCTGGCCAAGCCGGGTCGGCTGGAGGGCCCGGATCCGAGCCTGCTGGCCGCGGCCTACTCGGCCATCGCCCGCGAGGACGGCCCGACCGGCGGCGCGATTCTGCTGTAGGGCACAACGGCTTTCATCTCAGCGCCCGTCGCCGGACTCCGGCGGCGGGCGCTGCCGTCGGTGCCCCCGGATAGGAAAAACCCCGCGCCACCCGATCGGTGGCGCGGGGTCGAGCGCGGACGGGAGCCTCAGACGCCGGCGGGCTGCGGGTCGGGTGCGGTGCCGGCGGGGGTGCCGGACCGCTTCTTGCCGTCCCGGCCGGCCAGCCAGCGGCCGAGGGCGACGCCGAGCACGCCCGGGATGAAGATCAGCAGCACGATGAAGGACGCGGCCGAGGTGATGTTGAAGACCAGACCCTGATGACCCAGGTCGAAGCCCGGAACGAAGTCGAGGATCCAGGCGGCCAGGCCGGAGCCCAGGCCACCGGCGAGCGCGGCCTCGAGCCAGCGCATGGTCAGATCGGTGCCGCGCTCGGGATCGGCATTGGCGCGCCGATCGGCGCGGCCGTCCAGCACGCCCCACGCGACCACCGAGCCGACCAGCACGATCAGGCACAGGATCCGCATCCAGGCGCCCGTGGTCGGCCAGTACCTCATGCCGAAACCGAGCAGGGCCTCCAGCACAACGGTCAGCGCCCCCAAGCCCACGGCGCGCAACACCCACGCATTCATGACGATCACCTTAACCTGCGCGGCCGCCCGGCCGAACCGAATGAATTGAAACTTGTTCCAGAACCATAGCCGGAGCGGGGCCGCGGGACACACCCGGGCCCGGCACGCTGCTACAAAGACAGCGTGAGCATCGAAGCCGTCGCCCTGCTTCAGGATCCGATCCGCAAGCGGCTCTACGACTATGTCGC
Organism: Nocardia sp. NPDC059236; assembly: GCF_042754085.1. Lineage (NCBI taxonomy): Bacteria > Bacillati > Actinomycetota > Actinomycetes > Mycobacteriales > Nocardiaceae > Nocardia > Nocardia sp. NPDC059236. The sequence continues at coordinate 592,731 of NZ_JBHZAF010000001.1, read as the reverse complement.
GGCCGCCGGCCACGACGTGAGCCGGGACGAAGCGGCCGCGGCCGTCGAGATCAAACGGCCGCTGGCCGCCTTCCATCTCGACAAGCTCACCGAGGCGGGACTGCTGGACGCGGTGTTCCGCCGCCCGGAAGGCCGCACCGGGCCCGGTTCGGGCCGGCCTGCCAAGTTCTATCGCCGCGCCGACGCGGAGTTCGCGATCACGCTGCCGGCCCGCGACTATCGCACGGCCGCAACGATTCTCGCCGAGGTGGTCGAGCACGAGGGCTTCGAGGACGCCATCGCGAAGGCCGCCGCCGCGCACGGGCCGGCCCTCGCGGGCCGCGACCTGTTCGAGGCGCTGGGTGAGCGCGGCTACGAGCCCTATCTCGACGGCGACGCGATCCGCCTGCGCAACTGTCCCTTTCACCGCCTCGCCGTGGACTTCCCGCCGCTGGTCTGCGGCATGAATCTGGCGTTGCTGGCGGGTCCGGCGGCGGAGGCCGGCTGGACCGCGCGGATGGCTCCGGCGCCGGGCCGATGCTGCGTAAGTTTCTCTAAAACCAATGTCGACTAGTTATAGTCGAGGAATGCACCTCGCACAGCTGAACATCGGGCGCATGGTCGCCCCCGAAGGCGATCCCCGGGTCGCCGAATTCTTCTCGGCCCTCGACGAGATCAATGCCGTCGCCGAATCCTCCCCCGGCTTCGTCTGGCGCATGGTGGACGGCGAATCCAACAACGCCACCTCCCTGCGCCCGTACCACGGTGAGCCGGACATGCTGGTGAACATGAGCGTGTGGGAATCGCGGGAAGCGTTGTTCGACTACGTCTATCGCAGCGGCCACATGGACTACGTGCGCCGCCGCCGGGAATGGTTCACCCCGCTGCGCGAGGTCTTCACGGTGCTGTGGTGGGTGCCGGAGGGCATGCTGCCCACGCTCGCCGACGCCATGGCGCGACTGGACCACCTGCGTGAGAACGGGCCGACGCCTTACGCTTTCACCTTCCGGCAGGCCTTCGAACCGGAAACGGCCGCGGAAATATCCGCGGCCGTCCTCGATTAGCGGGTCATACCCGCGGGCACACGATCAGTCCCGCAGTGCCGCAGCCATTTCGGCGCGCGGCGCGGGCTTGCCGGTGAACTGCTCCACCTGCCCGTAGGCCTGGTTGAGCAGCATCTCCAGGCCGCTGACCACGGTATTGCCCACGCGGGCAACCGCTTCCGCGAGCGGCGTGGGCCACGGGTTGTAGATGGCGTCGAGCACCACCGGGGCCGCCGCCACCGAATCCGCCACGGCCGCGGCCGCCGCGGCGGGCACGGTGCTGACGACGGCGTCCACGTCGGAACAGACGAACAGCAGGCCCTCGGGGTCGAAATCGAGCACCTCGGCCGACATGCCCAGCTGCTCGGCCAGTTCCAGGGTCCCGGCGGCGCGGCCGCGATCGCGGGCCACGATGGTGACGGTGTGCGCGCCCAGGTCGGACAGCGCCAGCAGGGCCGGGCGGGCGGTGCCGCCCGCGCCCAGCACGACGGCGCGGGAGATCTCCTGCACGCCGGCGCCTTCCAGCGCGCCGCGCACACCGTCCACGTCGGTGCAGTCCGCACGCCAGCCGGAATCGGTGCGCACCAGGGTGTTCGCCGAGCCGACCAGGACCGCGCGCTCGGTGCGCTCGTCGGCGTAGCCGAGCGCGGCGACCTTGCCCGGCATCGTCACCGACAGCCCGACCCATTCCGGTCCGAGACCGTCCACCAGGCCGGGCAGCTGCTCGGCGGTGCACTCGATGCGCTCGTAGCTCCAGTCCAGGCCCAGCGCCCGGTAGGCCGCCAGATGCAGTTGCGGCGACCGGGAATGCGAGATCGGGCTGCCGAGCACGGCGGCCTTCCGGCTAGCGTCCACTGTCGAGAATTCCACTCTGCCTGGCCTTTTCGATATTGCGCAGGTGCTCCTGATAGCTGTCGGTGAACAACGTGGTGCCCTGCTTGTCGACGGTCACGAAGTACAGCCACGGGCCGGGCGCCGGATTCTCCATGGCGCGCATGGCATCCAGCGACGGCGCGGAGATCGGCGTGGCGGGCAGACCGGCCATGGCGTAGGTGTTCCACGGGGTCTTGTGCGCACGGTCGGAGTCGGTGGTGGCGACCTCGGTCTTGTCGAGGGTGTAGTTGACGGTCGAGTCGAACTGCAGCGGCTGCTGGGCGGCGAGCCGGTTCACGATGACCCGCGCCACCTTCGACATGTCCTGCGGCAGCGCCTCCCGCTCCACCAGCGACGCCGCGATCAGCGTGTCGTAGGGGCTCAGGCCGTTCGCCGCGCCGGACTGCGCCACCCCGGTGGCGTCATAGCTCGCCGCGCTCGCGCTCACCAGCTGCTTGAGGATGTCCAGCGCGTTGGCGCTGGGGTCGAAATCCCAGGTGCCACCGGCGATCAGGCCCTCGAGCTGGCGGGAACGGTCCGGCACCGACCGCACCCGGTCCAGCGCCCACGCCGGCACGCCCAGCGCGGCCGGATCGGCGGTGGCCCCGGCCTGGTCGAGCTGCTCGTAGGTGACGCACTTGGCGGCCGTGCCGGTGCCGACGCAGCTGGCCTCGGCGATCTTGCGGTAGATGCCGTCCTTGCGCGCGCCGGTGGTGACGTCGCTGGAGTCGTGCAGCTGACGGCCCTCGGAGATGACCACATTGCCGACCCGGGCGTCCTTGCTGAACAGCGCGGTCACCGCTTCGGAGCCCTTGCTGTGGCCCGCAATGGCGTAGTAGCCGGGCTGGATGGAGTTCATGTTCGTATTGCGCACGGCCGCTTCGTAGAACGCGCCGCTGCTGGCCACCACGCCCTTGTCGGCCATGGTCTGCGCGATCTGTGTGGCGGTGTCACCCGGCTTGATCTGGATGACGACCAGCGGGCCCTGCGGGCCCGAGAAGTCGGGGGGCGGGCTCAGCTTGCCGACGAACTTCCAGCCCGCGAATCCGACTGCGCCGACGAACAATACGGCGAACACACCCGCGATGACGAACAGATTGCGGCGGCGCCGCTTGCGCTCGGCCGCCTTCCGCGACGCCATCCGGGATCGCTTGGGGCGCTGGCTGCCCCGCGACCCCGCGCGCGACTGCGATCGGGTGGCCCGGCGGCCCGGCTCGGCGCGCTGGCCACGGTCGCCGCGGCGGCCGCGCTCGGAGCGCTGGGGCGCGCTGCGACGCGGGGGTTCCGGCTCGTGCTGGGGCTCCTCGTCGTAGTCCTCGCCCTGGTAGTGCTCGTCGTCGTAACGCTCATCCTCGTAGCGGGGAATGACGGTGGTGTCGTCTTCGTAATCGTCCGCCTCGGACCAATCCAGATCGTCGCGGCGGTAACGCCGTTCGGCGTTCTGGCGGTAGCGTTCCTCGGCCCGCGTCCAGCGGTCGGTCATGCGTCATCACCGCGCGGCTTCAAAAGGGCACTCCGTTCGTCCAACCATCCTTGCAGGATCGACACGGCGGCGGCCTGATCGATGACCTGCCGCTGCCCGCGTGCGCGAACTCCACTGTCTCGCAACGCACGTGCAGCAGACACCGTAGTCAAACGTTCGTCGGAAAGTCGCACCGGCACCGGCGCGATCAGGGTCCGCAAACGCCCCGCGAAGGTGGCCGCCAGCTTAGCCGACGCGCCGCTCTCCCCGCGCAATGTGCGCGGCAGGCCGACGATCACCTCGACGGCCTCGTACTCCCGCACAATGTCGGCAATTCTGGATAGATCGGAGGCGAGGGTTCCGGGCGCGACCTTCTTCGCGCGCGGCACCGTCTCGACCGGGGTGGCCAGCAACCCGTCCGGATCGCTGGAGGCGACACCGATGCGCACCGACCCCACGTCGATGCCGATACGCCGGCCGCGGCCCGGGTCCCGTTCCGGGGAGGGCCGCTCCGACGCGAAGCCCCGCCCGCCGGCCGAGACCCCGGAAGCCTCGGTCGGCGTGCGAGCAAATCCGGAGGAATGTCCCGAATCCGGCCGCGCCGGGTCTGCCTCGGGTACGGGCCGGGTCCCGTCTGCGGGACCCGGCGTGTCAGATGTGTCCGCGTCGCCCATTTATCCGGCGAGCTCGGCGACCCGCGCACGTAGGGCGGCCAGACCCGCCTCGATGCCCGACGGGTCCGAACCCGCGCCCTGGGCCATCTCGGGCTTGCCACCGCCCCGGCCGGAGATGGCCGGACCGAAGGCGGATACCAGATCCCCGGCCTTGATGCCGAGATCCTGAGCGGCCTTGGTGACCGCGGCGACGAACGGCACCTTGCCGTCGGCATGGCCGAGCAGCACCACGATGGCGGGCTCGGAACCGAAGCGGCCCTTGATGTCCTGCACCAGGGTGCGCAGATCGCCCGCGCCCACGCCCGCGGGCGCGGCGGCGGCGACCAGCAGCACCTTGCCGACCCGCTGGGCCTGCTCGACGAAGGTGCCCGCGCTCGACAGCACGGCCGCCATCTTGGTGCGCTCCAGCTCCTTCTCGGCGGTCTTGAGCCGCTCGACCAGCTGCTCGACGCGCCCCGGCACATCCTCCGAGGGCACCTTCAGCGACGAGGCGACACCGGCCAGCAGCGCCCGCTCCTTGGCCAGGTACTTGTAGGAGTCCAGGCCCACGAAGGCTTCCACGCGGCGGATGCCGGAACCGACCGACGACTCGCCGAGCACGGTGATCGGGCCGATCTGCGAGGAGTGCTGCACGTGGGTGCCACCGCAGAGCTCCATGGAGAACGGTCCGCCGATCTCCACGACCCGCACCTCGTCGCCGTAGTTCTCGCCGAACAGGGCCATGGCGCCCATCTTCTTGGCGGAGGTCAGGTCGGTGACGAAGGTGTTGACCTGGAAGTCGTCGGCCACCGCGTCATTGGAGACGGCCTCGATATCGGCCTTCTGCTGCTCGGACAGCGCGCCCTGCCAGTTGAAGTCGAAGCGCAGGTAGCCCGGCTTGTTGAGCGAGCCGGCCTGAACCGCGTTGGGGCCCAGCACCTGTCGCAGCGCGGCATGCACCATGTGGGTGCCCGAGTGGCCCTGGGTGGCGCCACGCCGCCAGGACGGATCGACCTGGGCCAGCACGGTGTCGCCCTCGGTGAGCTGACCGGCCTCGACGGTGGACTTGTGCACCCACACCTTCTTGGCGATCTTCTGCACGTCGTTGACCTTCACCTTGAGGCCGTGCGACGAGACCAGCGACCCGCGGTCGGCGATCTGGCCACCGGACTCGGCATAGAGCGGGCTGCGGTCCAGGATCACCTCGACGTCCTGCCCGGCCTCGGCGACCGGCACCCGGACGCCGTCCTTGATCAGGGCCAGCACCGTCGCCTCGGTGGACAGTTCGTCGAAGCCGGTGAACTCGGTCGCGCCGCGGTCCACGAACTCCTTGTAGACGGTGAGGTCGGCGTGCGCGTGCTTGCGCGAGAGCGCGTCCTCCTTGGCACGCTTGCGCTGCTCGGCCATGAGCGCGCGGAAGCCCTCCTCGTCGACCTGCAGGCCGGCCTCGGAAGCCATCTCGAGGGTCAGGTCGATCGGGAAACCGTAGGTGTCGTGCAGGGTGAACGCGTCGGTGCCGCTGATCTTCTTGCTGCCCTGGGCCTTCACCTCGTCGACGGTCTCGTCGAACAGCTTGGTGCCGGTGCTCAGGGTCTTGAGGAACGCGGCCTCCTCGCCGACGGCGACCGTTTCGATGCGCTTGAAGTCGGTGGTGAGTTCCGGATAGGACGGCGACATCAGGTCGGCGACGACCTTGATGAACGCACCCATCACCGGCTGCTCGGCGCCCAGCAGGCGGGCCGAGCGCACGATGCGGCGCAGCAGGCGGCGCAGCACGTAGCCACGGCCGTCGTTGCCGGGGTTCACGCCGTCGCCGATCAGCATGGCCGCGGTGCGGGCGTGGTCGGCGATGACGCGGAAGCGCACGTCGTCGGCGTGCTCGACACCGTAGGAGCGGCCGGTCAGCTCCTCGGCCTTGTTGATGATCGGGCGCAGCAGATCGGTCTCGTAGACATTGTCGACACCCTGCAGCAGGAACGCGACACGCTCGATGCCCATGCCGGTGTCGATGTTCTTCTTGGGCAGCGGGCCCAGGATCTCGAAATCGTCCTTGCCGCGCCCGGCGCCGCGCTCGTTCTGCATGAACACGAGGTTCCAGATCTCGAGGTAGCGGTCCTCGTCGGCCTCGGGGCCGCCCTCGATGCCATATTCGGGGCCGCGGTCGAAGTAGATCTCCGAGCACGGGCCGCACGGGCCGGGGATGCCCATGGACCAGTAGTTGTCGGCCATGCCGCGGCGCTGGATGCGCTCGTCCGGCACGCCGAGCTCACGCCAGATCTGCTCGGCCTGGTCGTCGTCGAGATACACGGTGACCCAGAGCTTTTCCGGATCGAAGCCGTAGCCGCCGTCCTCGACGGGGTTGGTGAGCAGCGACCAGGCCAGCTCCATGGCCCCGCGCTTGAAGTAGTCGCCGAAGGAGAAGTTGCCCGCCATCTGGAAGAAGGTGTTGTGGCGGGTGGTGACGCCGACGTTCTCGATATCGCCGGTGCGGACGCACTTCTGCACACTGGTCGCGGTGTCGAAGGGCGGGGTCTGCTGACCGAGGAAATACGGCACGAACTGGACCATGCCTGCGTTGACGAACAGCAGGTTGGGGTCGGCCAGGATCAGCGAGGCACTCGGTACCTCGGTATGTCCGGCCTTTACGAAATGCTCCAGGAAGCGCCGTCGAATCTCGTGGGTCTGCACAACCATCCAGCCTACCGGTCCGGGTCCAGGGAGTTTCCACCCACCACCGGGCGATAGCTACCATCGCCGGGGTGACTGTGATCCCGGACCCATCCCAGCGCTTCCCCCTCCCCCACGCGCGCCGCACCGTCTTCCTGAAACCGCACGTCACCTCGCCGAACATCGAGGTCGGCGACTTCAGCTACTTCGACGATCCGGACGCGGCGACCGCCTTCGAGACCAACAATGTGCTCTACGCCTTCGGCCCCGAGAAGCTGATCATCGGCAAATACTGCGCCATCGCGAGCAACACCCGCTTCATCATGGCCGGCGCCAACCACGCCACCTCGGGCGTGTCGACCTTCCCGTTCACCATCTTCGGCGGCACCTGGGCCGAGGAGACGATGGACATCATCACCTCGATTCCGTCCAAGGGCGACACCGTGGTCGGCAACGACGTGTGGATCGGCTACAACTCGCTGATCATGCCGGGCGTGCACATCGGCGACGGCGCGATCATCGCCACCGGCGCCGTCGTGACCTCCGACGTGCCGCCGTACACGATCGTCGGCGGCAACCCGGCGCAGGTGGTCAAGCAGCGTTTCCCAGACCAGGACGTGGCGCGCCTGCTGCGCGCCGCCTGGTGGAACTGGCCGCTCGAACTGGTCACCGAGCACGTGCGCGTGATCATGGCCGGCGCCCCCGCCGACATCGAACGCATCGCCATCCACGAGGGACTGCTGGCGGACTGACCAGCGCCGCAAGCGCATTCGCGGCGCGCCGAGCGACTGTTTCCGGCAGTCGCTGCAATTCGGCGCGGGCCGCATCTGCGCACTCGGCGCTATTTACCCCGGACGATGCGGCGCAGTTTGGTGACGCGAGGACCGACTTCACGTTCGTAGCCGTGATCGGTCGGCTGGTAGTAGTCGACGCCGACCAGTTCGTCCGGTGGATATTGCTGGGAGAGAACGCCGTCCGGGTGGTCATGCGGGTACTTGTAGCCCTGGGCGTTGCCGAGGGCGGCGGCGCCGGCGTAGTGGCCGTCGCGCAGGTGCGCGGGCACCGCGCCCGCCTTGCCCGCGCGCACGTCGGCCATGGCGGCCGCGAGGCCCTTGACCACCCCGCCCGACTTCGGGGCCGTGGCGATGTGAATCGTGGCCTGGGTCAACGCCAATTGGGCCTCCGGCATACCGACCAGCTGGACGACCTGGGCGGCCGCGACCGCGGTCTGCAGGGCGGTGGGGTCGGCCATGCCGACCTCCTCGCTGGCCTGGATCATCAAGCGGCGGGCGATGAATCGCGGATCCTCGCCCGCGCTGATCATGCGGGCCAGGTAGTGCAGCGCGGCATCGACATCGGAGCCGCGCAGGGATTTGATGAAGGCGCTGATGACGTCGTAGTGCTGGTCGCCGGCGCGGTCGTAGCGCACCGCCGCCTTGTCGACGCTGGCCTCGACCAACTCCACATCGACGGTGCCGTCCAGGGAGGATTCGGCCGACGCCTCCAACGCGGTGAGCGAACGCCGCGCGTCACCGCCCGCGATCCGCACGATGTGGTCGAGCGCCGCATCCGTGACCGTGTACTCCCCCGCCAGCCCGCGCGGGTCGGCGATGGCCCGGGTCAGCACCGTGCGGATGTCGGCCTCCGGCAGGGACTGCAGCTGCAGCACCAGCGAGCGGGACAGCAGCGGCGACACCACCGAGAACGACGGATTCTCCGTGGTCGCCGCGACCAGCAGCACGATCCGGTTCTCCACCGCCGCCAGCAGCGCGTCCTGCTGGGTCTTCGAAAACCGGTGCACCTCATCGATGAACAGCACGGTCTGTTCACCCACGGTGAGGCGGCGGCGGGCCAGATCGATGACCGCCCGCACCTCCTTCACGCCCGCCGACAGCGCCGACAGCGCTTCGAACCGCCGTCCGGTGGCCTGCGACAGCAGCGAGGCGAGGGTGGTCTTGCCCGTCCCGGGCGGTCCGTACAACAGCACCGAAGCCGCCCCGGACCCTTCGATCAGCCGCCGCAGCGGCGACCCGGGCCCGAGCAGATGCTGCTGCCCGACCACCTCGTCGAGGGTGCGCGGTCGCATCCGCACGGCCAGAGGCGCGAATCGGTCGTCTCCGTTGGGAATGCGCGCGGCCCCTGCCTCGAAGTCGTCGACTACGGCCTGCGTCCCCGGCGCATCGAACAGCCCATCACTCACGCCCCAGACCCTACCGACCGGCTCCGACACACTCGCCGACCACGACGCCATCCCCGGACAGCGCGGAGGATCACTCCTCCCAGTGCTCTTCCAGCGTGGCCGAGACATGTTCGGCGAAGTCGCCGAGGGTGTCGTCGCCGGTGCAGCGGGCGTCCTCGGCGAGGGCGGCCCAGCGGTTGATGAGGGCGGCCGAACGCGGGATGGACAGACCGTGCTCGCGGGCAGCGGCGATGCGGGCGTGGTCGGCGGGCAGGAACCAGTAGGTGGACAGCCACACCCAGATGAGCCGCGCCTCGAGGATGCGCTCGGCGAGCACCTCGTCATCGGCGAGGGCCGGCCACACCGCCACCACCTCGGAGCGCCACGCCTCCACCATCTGGCGTGCGCGTTCGCGCGACAGCTCGAAATCGCACAGGCAACCCGGGAAGGAGACCAGAGCATAGGCGATGTCGAGGGTGGCGTCGCGGAAGCCGCCCCACTCGTAGTCCAGGAACCGCGCGCCCTCGTCATTGAGGATGACATTGTCGGGGCACAGGTCCGAGGGGCTGAAGGCGCGGTAGCGCCCGGCGGAGAAGAGCCGGTTGCCGCGCACGATGCGCTCGGCGATCTCGCCCGGCACCTCGATGCCCAGCTCGCGCTGCAACATGATCGGCACCTCGGCGACCGCGGATTCGGCTTGCTGTGCAATGCCGTCCACGCGGTGCACCACATCGACGCGCCGCAGCAGCGCCACGAAGTCCGCCTCGCGGCCCACGGTCGCGGCGTGCATGCGGCCCAGTGCCTGAGCGAATGCCATGAGCGCGTTGCGCCCGCTCGGTTCCACGCCGGACTGCAGGACCGCGGTCAGGGAGGTGTTCTCACCGAGGTCGCTGAGTATGAGCAGGCGGTCCGGCAGGCTGTAGCCGAGCAGGTAGGCGCCGGGCCGGTGGTCACGGCCGAGCGCGGTGGTGAATTGGTAGGAGACCGCCTCGCGCAGGAATGCGGAGTCGATGCTGGCGACACCGGGAGCCATGCCGCCGGTGCGCCGCTGCGTCGCCGTGCCCGCTACCTGCTTCACAATCAGTGTGCGAGGTAGCGAAAAGGCGTTCTCTGCAACGCGGACACGGAGTACCGTCGTCCTACCACTGCCGCTGAGTTCCAGCGGATCGCTCAGCTTTACCGGAGCACCCATTCGCTTCGTGAGCAACTGTTGTGCCGCGGACACGACTTCGGCGGCGCGTTCGGCCAATAGTGCGGTCATCGGAACCCAAGTTACTCCCGTCAGGTCACTTTCAGCGAGCGGTTGCGCAACCTTTCGCGCGTCGGACGGCGTGTCTTTGTGATGGGTTTGCCCACGCGGCGCTGGTTGCTTGACACAACCAGGACCGTCTAGTTGTCTCATGGTCACTTGCTGTGCGCCACACCGTAAACCGGGAAATGTGAAAGGCTTGCGACCATGACTGGCACGCCGCCCTCAGCACCGTACGAGCCCTCCGGCGACCGACCCGTCGCAGGGGGCGGCGAGCAGTATCCGTCCCACGCCGGGCAGCACCAAAACCCCGAGCCCGCACCGGTTTCCGGCGCGCCCGAGCCGGGCCCCGTGCCCGGCCGCCACCAGCTGCCCGGCCTCGCCGGGTACCCGCAATTCGACGGCCCCGGCGCCGCGCAGTACGGCAGCGAGCCCGTGGAACCCCCGCCGGCCTTCACCCCGCAGCCGGGCGCGCCGCAGCCGCCGGCCGGCTACGGCCCCGGCACGCCGCAGCAGTTGGCGCCGGCAGGCATGCCGCCCGGCGCGAATCCGCCTCCACCGGGCGGATTCCCGCCGGGTGCGATGCCGCCGCCCGCCGGTGCCCCGCCCGCCGAGCCGGCGCCGAAACAGGGCTATACGCCCCAGCGCGAGACCCTCGACGTCGCCGCGGCCCTCACCTACGGGTGGAATCGGTTCCGGCTCAATCCCATTCCCTGGGTGGGCATGGTACTGATCGGCATGATCGCCTGGCTGGTGGTCACCCTGCTGGTGAATATGGTTGACGTGCAGTCGCTGTCGGCCGTCGTCCTGCTGTTCGCGGTGGCGTCGCTGGTGGTGTGGCTGCTGCAGGCCGCCATGATCCGCGGCGCGCTGTACGAAACCGACGGGACACCACCGGATTTCCCGGCCTTCTTCGGCTTCGTGAATGCCGGGAATGTGCTGATCACCGCGCTCATCGTGTTCGCGCTGTGCCTCGTGGCCTCGATCGCGTGCGTGTTCCCGGCGATCATCGTGGGCGTGCTGTGCATGTTCGCGCTGCACTTCGTGATCGACCAGGACCAGAACCCGATCGCCGCAATCCAATCCAGCGTGCGGCTGGTGATCGCCAATGCCCTGCAGGTGACCCTGCTGGCGCTGGGGGTGCTGATCATGACCGTGATCGGCACGCTGCTGTGCGGGTTGGGCCTGCTGGTGGCCGGACCGGTCACCGCCATCGCCACCACCTACGCCTACCGCTCGCTGACCAACGGACTGGTGGTCTGAGCTCGATCCGCCCGCACGCGCGTGCCGCTGTCGACGACGGAGCCCGCCGGTATCGCTGATACCGGCGGGCTCTCGACGGTCCGGGCGCGCCCTTACTTGGCGTCTTCCTTGACCGGGTTGCCGTTCGCGTCGAGCTTGGCGTTGAGGCCTGCCTCCTGCCGCTGCTGCAGGGTGATCGGGGTGGGCGCGTCGGTGAGCGGGTCGACGCCGCCACCCGACTTCGGGAAGGCGATGACCTCGCGGATCGAGTCCACGCCGGCCAGCAGCGCGGTGATGCGGTCCCAGCCGAAGGCGATGCCGCCCATGGGCGGAGCGCCGAAGGAGAAGGCGTCGAGCAGGAAGCCGAACTTCTCCTGGGCCTCCTCCTCGCCGATGCCCATCACCTGGAACACCCGCTCCTGGACGTCCCGGCGGTGGATACGGATGGAGCCGCCGCCGATCTCGTTGCCGTTGCAGACGATGTCGTAGGCGTAGGCCAGCGCCGAGCCCGGATCGGTGTCGAAGGTGTCCAGGTGCTCGGGCTTGGGCGAGGTGAAGGCGTGGTGCACGGCCGTCCAGGCCGAATAGCCCAGGGCCACATCGCCGCTCGCGGTGGCGTCGGCGGTGGGCTCGAACATCGGGGCGTCCACGATCCACACGAAGGCCCAGGCGTTCTCGTCGATGAGACCGCACTTGCGGGCGATCTCGCCGCGGGCCGCGCCCAGCAGCGCACGGCTGGACTTCATGTCGCCGGCCGCGAAAAACACGCAGTCGCCGGGCTCGGCGCCGACCTGCTTGGCCAGACCCTCGCGCTCGGCGTCGGTGAGGTTCTTGGCGACCGGGCCGCCGAGGGTGCCGTCCTCGTTGAAGGTGATGTAGGCCAGGCCCTTGGAGCCGCGCTGCTTGGCCCACTCCTGCCAGGCGTCGAACTGGCGGCGGGGCTGCGACGCGCCGCCCGGCATGACGACCGCGCCGACGTAGGGAGCCTGGAACACGCGGAACTGCGTGTCCTTGAAGTACTCCATCATCTCGGTGATCTCGACCTCGAAGCGCAGGTCCGGCTTGTCCGAGCCGTAGCGGCGCATGGCCTCGGCGTAGGTCATGTGCGGGATCGGGGTCGGGATCTCGTAGCCGACCAGCTGCCACAGCGCGGCCAGGACGTCCTCGGCCAGCAGGATGACATCCTCCTGCTCGACGAAGCTCATCTCGATGTCGAGCTGGGTGAACTCGGGCTGGCGGTCGGCGCGGAAGTCCTCGTCGCGGTAGCAGCGCGCGATCTGGTAGTAGCGCTCGATGCCACCGACCATGAGCAGCTGCTTGAACAGCTGCGGCGACTGCGGCAGGGCGTAGAACTTGCCGGGCTGCAGGCGGGCCGGAACCAGGAAGTCGCGCGCGCCCTCGGGGGTGGAGCGGGTCATGGTCGGGGTCTCGACCTCGACGAACGCGTGCTTGGCCAGCACGGCGCGGGCGGCGGCGTTCACCTTCGAGCGCAGCCGGATCGTGTGCGCCGGGCCTTCGCGGCGCAGGTCCAGGTAGCGGTACTTGAGGCGGGCTTCCTCGCCCGGCTCGTCGTCGAGCTGGAACGGCAGCGGCGCGGCCTCGTTCAGCACCTCGAGCTCGGTCACGTTGACCTCGATGGCGCCGGTCGGCAGGTTCGGGTTCTCGCTACCGGCCGGGCGGTTCTCGACCACGCCGACGACCTTCACCACGAACTCGTTGCGCAGCTTGTGGGCGGCCGCCGCGGGTTCGCCTTCACGGAAGACGGCCTGGGCAACACCCGACGCATCGCGCAGATCGATGAAGATCACGCCACCGTGGTCTCGCCGCCGGGCCACCCAGCCGGTGAGGGTGACGGTCTGACCGGCGTGCTCGCTTCGCAGCGAACCAGCCAAGTGGGTGCGCAGCACGGGATTCCTTTCGACGGGCTCGAAGCACCGGTGAGGTGTGACCAGGTGCAGACCCATCGTAGAGAGACACGTTCAGCGAGTGGAAACCGATATCGACTCGCCCGTGTCACAGTGATAGCCATGACCTTCAACGAGGGCCTGCAAATCGACCCGAACCGGGCGAGTGGTGGCGGTGGCGGACCGGGTATGGGCGGTGGATTGGCTCTCGGCGGCGGTGCGCTGGGCATTATCGCGGTGATCGCGGCACTGATCTTCGGCGGCGACCCGGGCAGCATTCTCGGCCAGTTCACGGGCGCGGACAGCAATGCCAAGCCGGGCACCGCGACCCTGCCCACGCACTGCAAGACCGGAGCCGACGCCAACAAGTACGTCGACTGCCGCGTCATCCTCACCGCCCAGAGCCTCGACGCGATCTGGGGCACCGAACTGCCGAAGCAGACCAACCGCAAGTACGTGGTCCCCAAGCTCAACCTGTTCTCCGGCGCGGTCAGCACCGGCTGCGGCCGTGCCTCCTCGGCGGTCGGCCCGTTCTACTGCCCCGCCGATCAGACCGCCTACTTCGACACCAGCTTCTTCCAGGAACTGGTCGACCGCTTCGGCTCCAGCGGCGGCCCGCTCGCCCAGGAGTACGTGGTCGCCCACGAGTTCGGCCACCACATCCAGAACCTGCTCGGCGACATCAACCGCGCCCAGCGCGACCCCCAGGGCCCCACCTCCGGCGCGGTCCGCACCGAACTCCAGGCCGACTGCTACGCCGGGGTCTGGGCCAACTACGCCGACAAGCTCCCCGCGCCCGGCTCCACCACCCCGTTCCTGAAGCCGTTGACCGACAACGACATCCGCGACGCGCTCTCCGCCGCGTCCGCCGTCGGCGACGACCGCATCCAGAAGGCCGCCACCGGACGCGTCAACCCGGAAGCCTGGACTCACGGCTCGTCGGAGGAACGTCAGAAGTGGTTCCTGACCGGCTACAAGACCGGCCAGGTCAAGGCCTGCGACACCTATTCGGCCCAGGACCTGAACAACCCACCCGCTCTCCGCTGACCCGACATCCCCACGGTCCCCAGCCTCGAACAGGCTGGGGACCTTGCCATTTCCGGCCTCCACCCGTTTTCGCTCAGGGCAGGGCGGTATCGGGGGTGGGGTCGGCGTGGCAGCGCGGGTGCGCCGTGGGGTTGGCGGCAGAATCGGCGGCGGCGGGTGGGTGCCCGCAAGGGAATTCGGAGGAATGCGATGCGGACAGCCAGGGCGGCAGGACTTTTCGGCGAGGCGGGACTCGCCCGGGTGGCGCGGCGGCGTGGGTGGCGGACGGGGGCGGTGACCACGCTCGCAGTGGTAATGCTCACGGGCACAGGGGTATTCGCGAAGGCGGACCCGGCACCGGCACCCGGCGTGGCGCTGTTCACGCTGACCGCCATGCCCGCGGGATGGCAGACGCGCACGGATCTGCATCCGGCGCTGGAGATTCAGCCCGACGGGCGGGCGGTGAAGCGCGCCGACAACGGCGCGCAGCCGGTGACCGGGACCGTGCCCGCCGACGTCATCGGGGCCGCGGCGGCCGAGGTGAAGGCGCTGGCGGCCGTGGACATGGGGACACCGGAACAGGCGGACAAGGGGACCTCCATCATCGACTACATGCCGCAGTCGCCGGATCAGGACGTGCACCTGATCGTGTACGCGCCCGAGCTCGGCGACGGGCTCAACGATGACCAGAAGGCGTCCCGCAAGCGCTTCGACGATCTGTTCCAGCGCTTGCTGAACGCCTTCGTTCCGGCCTAGCGGCGAAAGATCAGCCGACCGTCCAGGTTTCGCGGCCGGTGAGCAGCTCCTGCAGCGAGTTCTCGCTCACCGGTTTGCGTTCGACAGCGGTGTTCAGCTGGGCGCGGACGCCGTCGTCGTAGGCGGGGCGGGAGACGCTGCGGAAGATGCCGGTCACCACGTGGGTGAGGTCCTGGTCGGACAGGCGGGACAGGGCGTAGGCGTATTCGGGGTGGTCGGTATAGGCGTCGTGGACCACGATCTCGGCTTCGGCGACACTGTCGGCGCGCGCCACCCGCAGGCCGAAACCAGCACGGACCACGGCGAATTCACCGTCCGCGCCGAACCGAATGGGCTCGCCGTGCCGCAACCGGACCAGATGGGATTCGGCGTTCTCCCGGCGCAGCACGTCGAAGGAGCCGTCATTGAAGATCGGGCAGTCCTGCAGGATCTCCACGAACGAGGTGCCGCGGTGTTCGGCGGCGGCGCGCAACACCTCGGTGAGCCCGGCACGATCCGAGTCCAGCGCGCGGGCGGCGAAGGTGGCCTCGGCGCCCAGCGCCACCGACAGGGTGTTGAACGGATGGTCGACCGAGCCCATCGGGGTGGACTTGGTGACCTTGCCGGTCTCCGAGGTCGGTGAGTACTGGCCCTTGGTGAGGCCGTAGATCCGGTTGTTGAACAACAGGATCGTCATGTTCACATTGCGGCGCAGCGCGTGGATGAGGTGATTGCCGCCGATGGACAGCGCGTCGCCGTCCCCGGTCACCACCCAGACCGACAGGTCGGGCCGGGTCACCGCCATGCCCGTGGCAATGGCCGGAGCGCGGCCGTGGATCGAGTGGATCCCGTACGCCTCCAGGTAGTACGGGAACCGGCTCGAACAGCCGATGCCGGACACGAACATCAGGTTCTCGCGCTCGAGTCCCAGATCGGCCAGGAAGCCGCGCACCGTGGCCAGGATGACGTAGTCGCCGCACCCGGGGCACCAGCGCACCTCCTGGTCGGAGGTGAAGTCCTTCGCCTTCTGCGGCCCATCGGCCCGCGGCACGCCGGACAGTCCGGTGAGGCCGAGATCGGTACCCACGAGCGGGTTTTCGAGAATGGTCATCAGTTGCCCCCTGGGGTGCGGTAGGTCGCCCGCGCGCGTGCGGCGAAGGCCTTGGCCTGTTCCATCTCCGCGATGGAACCGTCCAGGGCCGCGTCGATGACGCCGACCAGTTCCTGTGCTTGGAAGGCGGTGCCGGCGATCTTGGTCCACGGCTGCACGTCGACCAGGTAGCGGGCGCGCAGCAGCATGGCCAGCTGGCCGCCGTTCATCTCCGGGCAGACCACGGTGCGGTAGCGGCGCAGCACCTCACCGAGGCTGGGCGGGAAGGGGTTCAGGTTCCGCAGATGCGCCTGCGCCACCGGCACCCCGCGCCGCCGCGCCCGCCGGCACGCCTCGCCGATCGGCCCGTAGGAGCTGCCCCAGCCGATGAGCAGCAGTTCGGCGCGGTCCCCCGGATCGTCCACCTCGAGATCGGGCACCGCGATGCCGTCGATCTTGGCCTGCCGGATCCGCACCATCAGCTCGTGATTGGCCGGGTCGTAGGAGATATTGCCGCTGCCGTCGGCCTTTTCGAGCCCGCCGATGCGGTGGGCGCGGCCCACGGTGCCGGGCACCGCCAGCGGCCGGGCCAGGGTCTCCGGATCGCGCGCGTAGGGCTGGAACGAATCGCCCTCCGCGCCCTCGGGTTCGAAGCCCGGATCGATCGGGGCCAGCTCGGTGACCTGTGGAATCGCCCACGGCTCGGAGCCATTGGCGATGGCGCCGTCGGACAGCAGCAGCACGGGCGTGCGGTAGGTCAGCGCGATGCGGGCCGCGTCGACCGCGGCGTCGAAGCAGTCCGCCGGTGAGCGCGGCGCGACGATGGCCACCGGCGACTCGCCGTTGCGCCCGTAGAGCGCCTGCAGCAGGTCGGCCTGTTCGGTCTTGGTGGGCAGGCCGGTGGAGGGCCCGCCGCGTTGCACGTCGATGATCACCAGCGGCAGCTCGGTCATGACGGCCAGGCCGATGGTCTCGCTCTTGAGCGCCAGCCCCGGCCCGGACGTACTGGTCACCCCGAGCGCGCCGCCGAGTGCGGCGCCCAGCGCCGCACCGATACCGGCGATCTCGTCCTCGGCCTGGAACGTGGTGACGCCGAAGTTCTTGTGCTTGCTCAGTTCGTGCAGGATGTCCGAGGCCGGGGTGATCGGGTAGGTGCCCAGGAAGACCGGCAGCCCGGACAGCTGCCCGGCGGTGACGATGCCGTAGGCGAGCGCGGTGTTGCCGGTGATCTGCCGGTAGGTGCCGGGCGGCAGCGTCGCGGGGGCTATCTCGTAGGTGGTGGCGAAGGCCTCGGTGGTTTCGCCGTAATTCCAGCCTGCCCGGAATGCGAGGATATTCGCTTCGGCGACATCCGGTGTGGTCGCGAATTTCTCCCGCATGAACTGTTCGGTGCCGCCGATTGGCCGCCCGTACATCCACGACAGCAAGCCGAGCGCGAACATATTCTTCGCGCGCTGCCCATCTTTCTTGCCCACACCGGTCGGTTCGGTTGCCCCGAGCGTCAGGGAAGTCATGGGCACCCGGTGCACCACGAAATCGGTCAGCGTGTCATCGGTGAGCGGATCACCGGCATAGCCGACCTTGGTCAGATTCCGTTTGGTGAATTCGTCAGTATTCACGATCACCGTCGCCCCGCGGGCCAAATCCTCCAGATTCGCCTTCAGCGCAGCAGGATTCATCGCGACCAATACGTCGGGCTGGTCCCCGGCGGTGAGGATGTCGTAGTCCGCGATCTGGATCTGGAACGACGACACGCCCGGCAGCGTGCCCTGGGGCGCGCGGATCTCGGCGGGGAAGTTCGGTTGGGTGGCAAGGTCATTGCCGAAGGCGGCGGCCTCGTGGGTGAAGCGGTCACCGGTGAGCTGCATACCGTCACCGGAGTCACCCGCAAAGCGGATGACGACTCTTTCCAATTTCTCGACCGCCAATTTCGCTGTGGCGCGGCCGTTTCCGGCCGCCGCAACCCCGCCGTCGGACGGAGCTTTCACAGTGCTGTTGTGCAGCGGAGCCACAGTATCTTTGTGCGGCAGCGCCGCAGGGTCGTCATGCTGCGAAACCATGCGCGTGCATCACTTCCTCGTCAGGTGTGAGGTACCAACGCCAAACTACTCCGCAATATTCGCGACACACCCGTGAAGCGCAATGGTTTCGATCAAAGAACCGCCGTCAGGCGAACAACGCCAGCTGCGGATCGGGCGTGTGCGATTCGGCGACGCGGACCTCGGGTTCGGCCGGCCGATCGCGGTTCAAACGGTGTTTCTCCAGCAACGGCTCGATTCGGCCGCGTAGCCACGCAGAATACTCCGGTGTCACCGAAGCACCCCGACCATACAGTTGCCGGTAGCGCCGCAGCAGCGCCGGGTGGGCTTCGGCGAGCCAATTGAGGAACCAGCCGCGCGTGGAGCCGCGCAGATGCATGGGGAAGGCCGTGACACCGGCGGCCCCGGCCTCGGCGATGGCCGCGAAGAGCGCGTCGAGATGCGCCTGGGAGTCGGTGAGGTACGGAATGACCGGCGCCACCATGACATTGACCGCGAATCCGGCGTCGGCCAGGGCGCGCACCAGTTCCAGCCGCGCCCGCGGCGAGGGTGTGCCGGGCTCGAGGCCGCGGTGCAGTTCCGGATCCAGGATGGCGATGGAGACGGCGAGGTGCACCGGCACCTGCCCGGCGGCCTGGACCAGCAGCGGCAGATCCCGCCGCAGCAGCGTGCCCTTGGTGAGAATGGAGAACCCGGTGCCGGAGTCGGCGAGCGCGGAGATGATGCCGGGCATGAGCCGGTACCGGCCCTCGGCGCGCTGATAGGGATCGGTATTCGTGCCCAGCGCAACCGATTCCCGCCGCCACGACCGCTTGTGCAGTTCGCGCCGCAGCACCGGGACCACATTGGTCTTGACCACGATCTGGGAGTCGAAATCGGCCCCCGCATCCAGGTCGAGGTACTCGTGCGTGCCGCGGGCGAAGCAGTAGCGGCACGCATGCGAGCAGCCCCGCATGGGGTTGATGGTCCAGCTGAAGGGCAGATTGCTGTCGGGCACCCGGTTCAGGGCACTCTTGCAGAGCACCTCGTGAAACGTGATGCCCTCGAACTCGGGCGTCTGTACGCTGCGTACGAAACCCGCACGTTCGAGCCCGGGTAGCGCGCCGTCATCAGCGCCGAGGGTTTGCCTTTGCCAACGCACCACCTCAGTCGAACATGCGTTCTAACGACTGTCAAGCAATCTTCTGCGTGTCGGACTCGATCGGCTGCCCGTTGTAGAAGGCGACCAGATCCCGAATGGTCTGCTCGGCGGGCCGCGGCCGGTAGCCGAGTTCCTCGGTGGCCTTGGTGTGCTCG
The DNA here is from genome assembly GCF_042754085.1 of Nocardia sp. NPDC059236. Taxonomy (NCBI): domain Bacteria; kingdom Bacillati; phylum Actinomycetota; class Actinomycetes; order Mycobacteriales; family Nocardiaceae; genus Nocardia; species Nocardia sp. NPDC059236. The sequence continues at coordinate 573,294 of NZ_JBHZAF010000001.1, read as the reverse complement.
ACGATCGGCGCCGACAGCAGCGCGCCCATGGCCGCCTTGGAGATGCGGTCGCTGCCCAGCGCACGGGCGACGGGCTCCATGACCGGCATGCACGCGTTGATGACCTTGGCCGGAATCGCGAAGGCGGGCTTCATCTTCCCGTTGACCTCGGCGGCGGTGCGGGTGGCCTGGAACATGTCGGTGAAGTGCCCGCCGAGCAGGTAGTTCTCGCCGGTGCGGCCGCGCTCGCTCGCGAGCACCAGACCCTGGGCCACGTCGCGCACGTCGACCAGGTCGAAGCCGCCGCTGATCATGACCGGCACCCGGCCGCGCGCGGCGTCCCACAGCGTGGTGTTGATGCGCGAGGCGGTGTTGTCGATCGGGCCGTACACACCGGTCGGGTTGCACACCACCGCGTCCAGGCCCTTGTCGATGATCTTGCGCAGCTCGATCTCGCCCTGCCACTTGGAGCGGTCGTACACCGGCAGCTCGGGATCGATGGACCGCGGCGAGCGCTCGTTGATCCGGCCACCGCAGCTGTACTGATTGAACGCGTGAATGGAGCTGGTGTGCACCATCCGCCGCACGCCGACTTCGCGCGCGGCGTCCGCGACGATGCGCACGCCCTCGGTGTTGACCCGCCAGGCCACGTCGTTCTTGTGGGCCAGGGTGATGAGCGCGACCAGGTGGTAGACCACCTCGGCCCCGTCCAGCGCCGCACGCATGGACGCCGGGTCCAGCACGTCACCGTTGACCCAGGTGACACCGGGCTGGCTCGCGCCCGCGACCCGGTCGATGGCAGTCACTTCGTGACCGCGATCGGTAAGCAGGCGAAGCAAATTGGTGCCAAGGAACCCGGCAGCGCCGGTGACTGCGACCTTCATGGTGACGAGAATATAGAACTTGTTCTAATTTGCAACAACGGTGTGGTTGCGGTGTGGCCGCGCACGCCACGCCGGTCTGGACGATCGAGGGGATATATTCGCCATCCGCATGTCCATGACGATCAGGGGGTACTGCCATGGCCGATCTCTGGGTCGACACCGGTGCGGTGCGTACATTCGCCGCCGCACAGCACGGCGTCGCCGTCGACATCGCCGCCCAGGGCGGCCTCGACACGGTGTCCCACGTCGCGGCCATGACACCGGTCTTCGGACTCATCGGCGCGGACTTCCTGGCCGGCTTCGCGGTCGCCGAACTCCTGCACGATCGCGACATCGCCGCCCTCTCGGCCCGCTTCGGCGCCCTCGGCCGGGCTGGCTTCGGATCGGCCGCCACCTACGACACCACCGACGCCGAAGTCGCCGGGGGCCTCGGCACGGCCGCCGGGCAGATCGGCGAACGAGCATGAGGCCGATCGACTCCGGCGTCATCGATGCCCTCCGCCCGGCCGGTCCGGACACCAGCGCGAGGGGAGCCGGCAGTGTGAGCGTCAGCGGTCTGCTCCCGGATCTGCCGCTGGGCACCCCGCCCGCCGGCATGCTGCCGGTCCAGCCGCCGGAATTCTCGCTCGCGCGTAAGGAATCCGAGCAGGTCAGCTCGCCGGTCGCCGGAGGAGTCCCGGGCGGTGGTGCTGCCGCGGACGCACGAACCGGCACGCTCGGCGACGCGGTCGCACCCGTGCTGGACGGTGCCCACGGTGCGCTCGCGGGTGCGCAGGACGCACTCGGCGATGCCGGGGCCGTGCTCGGTTCCGCGCACGCCGCCCTGAACGCGGTGCCCGCCGCGCTCAACGCAGCCCAGGCCACGCTGGCCCGGGTCGCCGCCGATCCCGCGGCCGCGCTGCCGCCGCTGCCCGCCGATCCGGTCGGCGATCTCATGAAGGGCCTGGCGCTTCCCGCGATTCCCGGACTGGACGCGCTGTTCGAGCCGTTCCTGGACCTGTTGCAGAGCTTCGGCACCGGCATCCTCGGCCGGCTGAATCCGGCGACCCTGCTCAGCACCGGGTCGAAGCTCATCGAGGCCACGGTCCAGATCGGCGGGGGCGCGCTCGAGACCGTCGAATCCCTGTGGCAGGGCCAGGCTTCCCAGCGTGCGCAGGAGTCGGGCCGGCAGGCCGGGAACCACGGCCGGGGGACCGCCCAGCGCGGCTTCGACCTGTCGTCGATCACCACTCAGGCCGCGGCCGTGGTGCAGCGGGGCAATATCCAGCTCACCGCCATCGCGGAGGCGTTCGCCGCCGAGGCCACGGCGCTGGCCCCGCTGATCCTGACCCCGATCGGCCAGACCACGCTGATCGCCTCGGCCGCCCGGCATCTCGGCGAGGCGGTCACGGTCGTGAACGCCACGCACGGCGAACTCTCGGTCTACACCGCGCAGGTGCACGCCATCATCGGTCAGCTGCTCGGCCAGGGCGGCGGTCCGAACCCGGCCGAGGTCGCGCAGTCGCTGGCACAGAATGTCGGCCGGCCGATCCTGGAGCAGGCCGAGGGCCTGTTCGAACGCGGCCTGCAGGCAGCCACCCGCACGCCCGGCGCACCGCGGAAGGCCGATCCGGTCGGCGGTCTCCCGAACACCACCGCCGCAGGGGCCGGCGGGATCGGAGTCGGCGGTGGCGGTCTCGGAGGCGGCCTGCCGTCAATCCCTGGCGGCCCCGGGTCCTCGATCCCCGGTGGCAAGCTCACCAACCCCGCCGATCCGTTCGGCGCAGGCGCGGCCGGCATTCCCGGCCCCGGTGGCCCGGCCGGTTCGGGCTTCATGGGCTCCCCTGCTGCGGCGGGCACGGGCAAGGGCGGTGCGGCCGATGCCAAGCACGTCCGTACCGTGCAGCCGCACCAAAGCCACACCGCTGAAAGCGAACTCACCGGCAACCTGGGCACCTTCGCCCCCGGTGTCATCGGCGGGCCCGCAGAGAGCACGGACGCGGCCGAGACCGATCCCGCCTGATCCGAGTGCGGCACAGCCGCTTCCGCGCCGGCGCGCTCGTCTCCGGACAGCAGAATGCCGCGGCGATCGGGTCGGGTACCCCGGTCACCGCGGCATCGGTGGAGGCCGAAATGCGGCTGTACACCCCGCGGGCTCGGCCACCGTTCAGGGCGCGCGGTCGGCGCGCCGCGGTGGATTACACCGCGGTCGGCCGCGTCTGCGCGTCGATTCCGCCGTCGATGACGAACTGGGCGCCGTGGATGAAGCCGGCCTGCGGGCCGACCAGATAGGCGATGAGGGAGGCGATCTCCTCGGGCTTGCCATTGCGGCCGATGGGGGCCACGAAGTTGCGGATGGCGTCACCGTAGCGCGGATCGTCCAGACCGGCCTGCAGCAGCGGGGTTTCGACACTGCCGGGGGCGACGGTGTTCAGGCGCACGCCCGCGGCGCCCCACTCGACGGCGCGTTCGCGCACGGCCACGGTGACGGCGTTCTTGGAGGACGCGTAGGCGTAGTGGCCCGCGAAATCCCCGGCCTGGGCGAAGGCCTCGGCCTCGGTGCCGGTGCGGATCGGGTTGTCCTCCCACTTGATCTGGGTGGAGGCCACCGACGAAACCACCACGGCCGCAGGGTTTTCACCCTTGCGCAGCGCGGGCAGCAGGGCGTCGAGCAGGGCCACGGTGGCCCGGTAGTTGATCTCCACCACCAGGTTCGGGTCGGGCACCTGCGGGCCGACACCGGCACACAGCACCACGCCGTCCAGCACTCCCCCGGATCGCTCCACGATCTCCTCGACCGCGGCGGCGCGCGCCGCGGCGTCGGTGAGGTCGACGGTGATGTCGGCGTTGCGCAGGTCGATCCCGATGATGTCGTGCCCGGCGGCGCGCAGGGCGGCGGCGGTGGCCGCGCCGATGCCCGAGCCGGAGCCGGTGATGGCGATCGTCATGACGCGATTAGAACAAGATCCAGGAATCCGGACAAGCCCATCGGGACGGGCATCTCAGCCACCGGGACGGCTACGACCGGGCGGTCTGCCACTGCGATACGACAGGTGAGCACCTCCAGCAGGATCGGGTACGGAGGATGCGGATCGCTCGTTCGACTGCCTTTCCCGCGAGCCTCCCGCTAGCATCACTCACAGAACTAGAATCGGTTCTAGTTTTTGTACTGGCTCACTGTCGAGAGGACGATCGATGCGCTTCACCTACGCGGAGGCGATGACCAACCCGGATTACTACATCCCCCTCGCGCAGGCCGCCGAGGCCGCCGGGTTCCACAGCATCACCGTGGCCGACAGCATCGCCTACCCGGCCGAGTCGGATTCCAAGTACCCGTACACCGCCGACGGCAATCGCGAGTTCCTGGACGGCAAGCCGTTCATCGAGACCTTCGTGCTGTCGGCCGCCCTCGCCGCGGCCACCACCACGCTGCGCATGACCCCGTTCGTGCTCAAGCTGCCCATCCGCCCGCCGGTGCTGGTGGCCAAGCAGGCCAGTTCGCTGGCCCGCCTGAGCAACAACCGCTTCGCCCTGGGCGTGGGCATCAGCCCGTGGCCGGAGGACTTCCAGATGATGGGCGTCCCGTTCGAGAAGCGCGGCAAGCGCCTGGACGAGTGCATCGAGATCGTGCGCGGCCTGTCCTCCGGCGAGTACTTCGAGTACCACGGCGAGTTCTACGACATCCCGAAGATCAAGCTCACCCCCGCCCCGACCCAGCCGCTGCCGATCCTGGTCGGCGGGCACAGCGATGCCGCGCTGCGTCGCGCGGTGCGGCTGTGCGACGGCTGGATGCACGCCGGCGGCAAGGGCGACGACCTGGACAAGTACCTGGCGCGGATCAACGAATTGCGCAGTGAGCGCGACAATCCGGGCGAGTTCGAGATCCACGCGGTCTCCCGCGACGGCTATACCACCGACGGGGTGAAGCGCCTCGAGGAGAAGGGCATCACCGATCTGATCGTCGGCTTCCGCAACTCCTACGCGATGGAGCCCGACACGGAGTCGCTGGAGGAGAAGATCGTCAAGATCAAGTGGTACGGCGAGAACGTGATCAGCAAGCTCAGCTGATCACCTCCGCTCGCCGCGGCTGATCAGGACCGCTTGGCGTACCCCAGGTCGACCACGGCGTCGCGCTCGCTCACGAGTTCCGCGACGCTGTGCTCGATCCGGGTGCGGGCGAACTCGCCGATCTCCAGGTCCGGCACGATGGTGTACTCGCCATCGGCGCAGGTCACCGGGAACGAGCTGATCAGTCCCTCGGGCACGCCGTAGGAGCCGTCCGAGGGCACCGCCATCGAGGTCCAGTCGCCGGGCGCGGTCCCCAGCACCCAGTCGTGGATGTGGTCGATGGCGGCGCTGGCCGCGCTCGCCGCCGAGGACGCGCCGCGCGCCTTGATGATGGCGGTGCCCCGCTGCTGCACGGTCGGGATGAAATCGCCGGTGACCCAGGCATCGTCGGCGATCAGCTCGAGCGCGCCGCGCCCGCCGACCGTCGCATGGGCGAGGTCCGGGTACTGCGTCGCGGAGTGATTGCCCCACACGGTGATCCGCGCGATGTCGGCGGCCGCCGCCCCGGTCTTGTTCGCCACCTGCGCGATCGCGCGATTGTGGTCGAGCCGGGTGAGCGCGGTGAACCGCCCGGCGGGCACGTCGGGCGCATTGCTCATGGCGATGAAGGCATTGGTATTGGCCGGATTCCCGACCACCAGCACCCGGATGTCCTCGGCCGCATTGGCATTGATGGCCGCGCCCTGATCGGTGAAGATCGGCCCGTTGGCCGCCAGCAGATCCGACCGTTCCATGCCCGCGGTCCGCGGCCGCGCCCCCACCAGAATCGCGATATTGGCCCCGTCGAACCCGATCCACGGGTCATCGGCGATATCGATGCCCGCCAGCAGCGGGAACGCCCCGTCCTCGAGTTCCATCGCCACGCCCTCGAGCGATCCGACGGCGGCCGGAATCTCCAGCAGCCGCAACCGCACCGGCGTCTCGGACCCGAGTAGCGCCCCCGACGCGATGCGGAAGAGCAATCCGTAGGCGATCTGCCCGGCGGCTCCGGTCACGGTGACGGTCACTGGCGCGGTGGTGCTCACGACGATCTCCTCGCGATGGCGGGTAGGTCCGTCTTCACCCTAGCCAGGCTCACTCCCCCGCGTCCCGTGAGCAGCACGTGAGCAAACAGACATCGGCACCGGCCGGTGAATCCGGCTCGGGGATCGGTGAATTGACCGCTCAGTGGGCGAGGTCGGCGATGTCGGAGTCGCTGAGGACGACCGGGGCGACCTGGTCGCGGTCGCGGACCATGCGGACGGCCCGGTAGAGGGGCCGTTGTTCGGCGACGGCGTCGCGGGCCTCGGCGCGCAGTTGCTGGACGAGCAGTCCGGAGATGGCGAGGGCGGCCGCGAGGGGGCAACCGGCCAGGGCGTCGGCGAGTTTGCGCAGGCCCAGAATGTGGAGTTCGCGGCCGCTGCCGGAGTCGCTGTAGATGGCCAGCGGCACGACCTGGGTGTCGGCGCCCGCGGTGACGCGCAGCACGATGCGGCTGATCTTGCCCGGGTAGACCAGGATTTCGGCGGCGCTGGCGCCGGCCAGGTCGAGACGGCGTTCGCCGCGCCAGGTGCGGGCACGGATGACGGTGCCGGACACCGTGATTCGCCGCCGCTGCACGGCCACGGCGTAGAGGGCGGTGGGCGCGCCGAGCACGAGGCCGGTGGCGAGGGCGATGGGCCAGTGCACGAACAGCGCCATCAGCAGTCCGACCCCGATGCCGATGCCGAGCGCGGCCAGGGTGAGCCTGCGCAGGGCGGGTGCCAGCAGTTCGGGGGCGATCAGGTCGAGGCCGATTTCGCGGTCGGACGCCGGTTTCGATTCATCAGTCACAGCAGCGCATTCGTCCAAGTCTCGATGGGTCGGGCCTACCGGCGGCACGCACCGCCCCCGCGGGACGCACCGCACGGTACCAGCAGGTCCTAACCCCATACCCCGATTTGCCCCACCCCAAGCCCCCATCGGCGCGGCGGCTGCCGGCCGGGCCGGACGGCGGCGCTGTCCGGCCCGGCCGACGGGTCAGTTCTGCTCGCCCGCGAGTGCGGCCGCGACCTGGGCGACGGCCTCGTCCAGGGGGATCTGACGCTGTTCGCCGGTGCTCAGATCCTTGAGCCCGATCTGGCCCTCGGCGACCTCGCGGTCACCGAGCACCAGGGCCAGCTGCGCGCCGGACTTGTCGGCCGCTTTCATCGCGCCCTTCATACCGCGGCCGCCGTAGGCGAGGTCGATGCGGATGCCGGCCCGGCGCAACTCGGCCGCGAGCACCACCAGGCGCTGCTTGGCCACTTCACCGAGCGGGACGCCGAACACCTGGACGCGGGGACCGTCGACGGCGGACTTGCCCTCGGCCTCGAGGGCCAGCACCGTCCGGTCGACGCCGATGCCGAAGCCGATGCCCGACAGCGGCTGCCCGCCGAGCTCGGCCATCAGCCCGTCGTAGCGGCCGCCGCCGCCGATGCCGGACTGCGCGCCCAGCCCGTCGTGCACGAATTCGAAGGTGGTCTTCGTGTAGTAGTCGAGCCCGCGCACCATGCGCGGGTTGACCACGTACGGCACGCCCAGCGCGTCGAGGAGGCCGAGCACCTGCTCGAAGTGCGCCTTGGCCGACTCCGACAGGTGGTCGATCATGAGCGGCGCGTCGACGGTCATCTCCTTGACCTCGGGACGCTTGTCGTCGAGCACCCGCAGCGGGTTGATCAGCGCCCGGCGCTTGGTCTCCTCGTCCAGCGGCAGCTTGAACAGGAAGTCCTGCAACAGTTCTCGATATTGCGGCCGGCAGGTCTCGTCGCCGAGCGAGGTGATCTCGAGCCGGAAACCCTCCAGTCCGAGCCCGCGGAATCCGGCGTCGGCGATGGCGATCACCTCGGCGTCCAGGGCCGGATCGTCGACGCCGATGGCCTCCACGCCGACCTGCTGCAGCTGCCGGTAGCGACCCTTCTGCGGGCGCTCGTACCGGAAGAACGGCCCGGCGTAGCAGAGTTTGACGGGCAGCGCCCCGCGGTCGAGGCCGTTCTCGATGACCGCCCGCATGACGCCGGCGGTGCCTTCGGGGCGCAGGGTGAAGCTCTCGCCATTGCGGTCGGCGAAGGTCCACATCTCCTTGGTGACGACGTCGGTGGATTCGCCCACACCCCGCGCGAACAGGGCGGTCTCTTCGAAGATCGGCAGCTCGACATGCCCGTATCCGGCCAATCGCGCCGTCCCCACGAGGGCGTCGCGGACGGCGACGAACTCGGCGGACGTGGGTGGCAGATAGTCGGGGACCCCCCTCGGGGCACGGAAGCTGCTGGTCTTGGTCACGATGCCCAGTTTTCACCACGCCCGTCCGCCAAGTCCAACCGGTTACCGGCCGACGGTCACGAGGGCCTGCCATATGTAGGTTTTTCTCAGCGAATGCAGGTAATGTCTGCCGCGGCCGCTGGGCTGACGGCCGCAGTCTGTACAGACATCAGATACCGACCGTTCACGGAGGGACAGTTAGTGCCGAGCAATGAACAGCGACGCGCTGCGGCGAAGCGGAAGCTGGAGCGTCAACTGGAGAATCGGGCCCAGCGGGCGCGTAAGCGCAAGCAACTCACCATCGCGGCCTCGGCCCTGGGTGTTGTGGTCGCGGTCGCGGCCGGTGTCGGCATCTACTTCCTGACCAAAGGCGATGACAACAGCACCAGCGCCAAGGCCTCGGAGACTCCGGACGCCTCGCTGACCGCCGCTCCCCCGCCGGCCGCCAAGGCCAAGCCGGCCTCGGTCAGCTGTACGTACCGTCCGTCGCAGAAGCCGGCCGACAAGCCGGTGAATCCGCCGAGCACGGCCAATATCTCCACCGCCGGTGATGTCAAGGCGACCATGGACACCAGCCAGGGTCCGATCTCCATGACCCTGACCCCGAGTGAATCCCCCTGCACGGTCAACAGTTTCGAGAGCCTGGCCAAGCAGAAGTTCTTCGACAACACCAGCTGCCATCGCATCACCACGGGCAAGGGCCTGGAGGTGCTGCAGTGCGGCGACCCGACCGGCAGCGGAATGGGCGGTCCCGGTTACGAGTTCGACAACGAGTACCCGACCGACCAGTACGACCCGAATGATCAAGCCGCCCAGTACCCGGTCGCCTACAAGCGCGGCGTGCTCGCCATGGCCAACGCCGGCCCGGGCACCAATGGCAGCCAGTTCTTCCTGGTCTACGGCGACTCCCAGCTGCCGCCGCAGTACACCATCTTCGGCACGGTCGACGACGCCGGTCTCGCCACCCTCGACAAGATCGCCAAGGCGGGTGTCCAGGGCGGCGGCCAGGACGGGAAGCCGGCCGCGGACGTGAACATCCAGTCGGTCCAAATCAACTGACCAGCATGGTTTTTCGGGCCCGGCGCTTCCCGCGCCGGGCCCGATTCTTTTCCGGCGTAGGTCTCGGGAAGGTCCCGTTGAACCTCTTGCGTAAGGCTTCCCTAACCAAAGAAAATCCTGACTTTTCCACGACCTGCCGGAATTGTGCGATATATGCTGGATCGCGACGCGCGCGTACGGTGGTTTCGGAGTTTTCGCTGGTAATCTCGTAGAACGGAGTACCAAGGCGTAGTAAAGCCCACCGGGCAATCCCCACCGGGCCGCTGCGACGCCTGATGGGCTCCGGGTGTCCACGTTTGCAGGCGGGATATGGCTACGCGCAACCACCGTTCGTGTGGCGATGTCCGTGACGAAGCACCACAATCATCCATAGTGATCTAACTGCAGCATCGGGGAGCAGGCAATGGCCGAGGAACTCGACGACATCGGCCGCGAAACAGCGGCGATGATGAGGCAAATGTTGCAGCTCGCGACACTTGTCGCGCTGCGCACCCGGGAACGTGGCCAGAAGGAAGCGGAAGCACGCGTCAGGGTCACCGAGGCCCGCCAGAAGGAGGGCCGCGAGCGTCGGCTGCGTGAGGCAGCGGATGCCAAGGCACGTGATCCGCGTAACCGCGAACTCTCGCGAATCTTGGAGCGCCCGACGCGTGAACGGGGCGTATCTCTCGAAAAGGATCGATTCTCCGCGCAGGCGGAGGCATCTCGAATGGCCGCGCAGCAAGCCAACCGCGGCTCCGTGCGATACGACTCGGTGGAGCGGCGAACCGCTCTGGCGCAACACCTTTCGCGCATGGGCATCTCGCCCGAACTGCAATCGGTACGGCTGCTGATGGAGGTCGGACAGGCCCAGTCGGCACAGGACGCCGTGCGGCTCCGGGAGCAGGAGGCAGCGCAGCGGCGGGTGCGGGAGCAGGAAGCGCACGAGCGGGACCGCGAACGCGCTCGCTCGCGTGAACGAGTCTGAGCAGCAATAATTTCCAACCGTGGCGGATCGCAACCCGATCCGCCACTTTCCGTTTCGGCGCCGGCACCATACCGGCGCCCACGGTTCATCTCAGAGCGGGAACTCCCCCATCGTGGGATTGCTGAACAAGCCCTGCTGGGGGGACTTCAACGGCAGCGGCGTGAGCATGTCCTTGTGGCCGTTGCGCACACTGCAGTACTTGAACGGGCCCTTGGGATCGAACAGTTTCGCCATGTGCGGGTCGGCGTGGTCGAGGAACCAGATGCTCAGCCCGGTCTTGCCGTCGTGGCGGAAGTGCTCCCACGCCCGCCACATGGCATCCAGTCGCGCGACCGCCTCGGCGTGCTTCCACCATTCGGGGCACCACACGGTGTCGCTGATATCGGTCACCTGCCGGCGGTACACGAGGCTGAGGTAGTTCTCCACGAACTCGACCACGCTCGCGTAGACCATGGGTGTTGACTCTTCGCTCACAGCGGTCGAACCTCCTTGGGCGCCGAAACATCCGGCAGTGTCTCTTTGATCAGGGCGGGGCTGATCAGATCGGAAATCTCGGTCTTGCGCGTCGGTGACGGGTCGTGGGCTTCGATCGACCGCTCGACCGCGGCGGAGTCGGGGCCCTCCCACCACGGCACCGTGCGCAGCAGCACGGCCGGTGTGCCCGCGGCGAACAGGATGGCGCGGCCGCGCGGCAGGGTCGCCAGGGCATGGGCGTTGAAGGTCCGCGACGAGCTCAGCGAGCGCGAATAGCTCTTGCCGCCCTTCGATTCCGACACCGACTGCGAGATGCTGTCGTAGTCGCCGATGGCCTCGGAGCGCTGTTGCAGGAAGGTCATGTCGTCGATGCCGCTGCCGATGACCTTGATGTTCGCGGCGCCCCAGAGCGCCTCCATGCCATCGGGTCCCCAGCAGCGCGCGCCCTGCGCCCAGGACTGCAGCACCGTCATCACCACGATGCCGCGAGAACCGAAGTGGCTGTACTGCTTCGGCAGATCCTTCCAGCGCACGACATTGGCGGCCTCGTCGAGTGCGGCCAGCAGCGGCACCGGCAGTCGCCCGCCCGGCGACCGCGACGCCTCGCGGGAGGCCACGTCGATGACCGCCGCGGTCAGGGCGCTCACCAGCGGCGCCGCCGAACCCCGGCCCTCCAGCGACAGGCAGTAGAGGGTGCCGTTGCGCTCGAGGAATTCCAGTTCGTCGAAGGCCGACCGGCCGCCGTTGGGGATGATCCACGGCTGGATGTGCGGGAACTTCAGGCACCTGATCATCGCCTTCGCGCCACCGAAGATGCCGTCGCGCGTGCGGATGTCGAGGTTGTACTGGCCGGCGAGACCCTCGGCCATGTAGTGCTTGGAATGCGCGCGCAGGATCTCGATGGGGGTGGTGTCCATCGGGTTGTTCACCCATTCCCAGGCGCGCAGGATGTTGCTGCCCTCGAAACCCGCGGCCAGGAACAGCGCCGCGAGCAGATCCTCGGCCTCGGGGTCGAAGTACGAGTCCGCGCCCTGGCCGGCCGAGGGACTGCCCTCCGCATCGGAGAAATGACCCGCCAGGCTGACCGCCCGCACTTCGCAGCCGGGCCGGTGCACGTCGACCCACGCCAGCGGATCCCAGTACCACCCGGGTTCCTGCTGTGCCTGCAGGTCGTGCGAATCCGGGGCCACGCCTTGCGGATCGAAGACGAAGATCTGACTGCCCTTGCCCGCGCGCACATCCCGGGTGGCGTCGACGACGTCACGCTTGTTGGAGGTGACGACGACCGGGCCGATGGCGGCGAGCACGGCCGGGATCACCCGGGAGGTGGTCTTGCCCTGCCGCGGTCCCCAGATGTCGACCTGCAGATCCTCGTAGGAGCCGTACATCATTTCGCCGTCGGCGACCGACATGCCGATCGGGATGCCCGGAACCAGCATGTCCCCGGGCCGCATCAGCGAACCGGGAATGAGCATGTCCCCGGTGAGGTGCTTGTGCAGCGGCACACCGATCTGGCCGGCCTTCTCGCGGACACCGGACAGCGTGAGCGCCTTGATGGCCCCGCCGGTGCCCATGTGATCGGCCTTGTCGTCGATCGCCAGTCGGCCCTTCTTGGCGCTCAGCTCGCGGCGGCGCCGGTACAGCACCCAGCCCAGCGTCCCCCCGAAGACGAGCACGATGATCACGGTGGCGGCGGCCGGCCAGCGCAGCTCGCCCTTGAGCAGGTTGACCACGATGGCGATCGGGTTGATCGGCACGTGCTGGCGCGGCGAGCTCAGCAGGTTGCCCAATTGCACTGCCAGCCACACGGTTCCGAAGATGTAGAAACCCGCGTAGACGAGGTGCAGGACACGATCGGGACCCGGGTCGGCCGGGTCCGCAATCGGTTTCTTCGCCATCTCTAACCTCCTGGGATGACCTGTGAGTCGTTACCGCTCAACGGAATTCGTCCAGCAACCAGCCACCGGCAGGTCCACGCACGACGGTGGCGACGACCGTGGCCGAGGGTAGCGATTCCCGCCTGCCGTCCGGATAGACGACCGTCTGCTCGATGCCGATCTTGTACTGCTGCCGGTTCGGGTCGGCGCCGGCGGGGGCCTTCTCACCGGAGGCGAACGCGAACGCCTCGACGTGAGCCCCCGCCTTGGCCCAGTCGGCCCAGCGCAGTGACGGTCTCGGGGTTTCCACGCTGGTGGACGGGTTGTCCAGTGTACGGATCAGGCTGGGTCCCAGCCATTTCCGCGCCCGGCGCAGCGCATCGCCCTCGGACTCGGTCGCCGGGTACCAGGTGTAGATCTGCTCCAGCGCGGTCACCGCGACACCGTCGGGCGTGGTCGGGTCGGGGGCGGGGGCATCCTCCAGCAACCGGGTGGTGGACGTGGGCGGTTGCCCGGCAGACGGATTCGAGCCGCCGCCGGTCGAGCTGCCGCCGCCGCATGCGGTGGCCAGCACTGCGATGCTCACTACCAGCATCACCACCCCAATCGCGGGACGCATGCCTGCGCTCGCACCGTGCACACCCGTGCTCGCGCTCACCGGCCCGCGCCGGCGGCGCAGCACCGGACCACCCTTCCAGGCTAGTCGCTGAGCGGTATATCCGGGCCATACCAGCGGGTTTCCCGAGTCGGCGTGTTCGTTCTCGCGGCAGCGGCTCATGTGCCGCGCTTGGCGTCGTGGAGGGTTTCCACCAGCGTGCGGTTCATTTCGGCGGCGGCCGCGAGCTGCTGCTGCAGCAGAGCCACCTTGCGGCGCAACGCGATCGCATCCATGCGTTCCAGGCCGGGGCTCTCGGCGGCACGCACCCAGTTGCGCACCGAATTGGTGTGCACGCCGATCTGTTCGGCGACCACCCGGCAGGCCTCGGATTCCGAGCGCAGTTTGCCGGTGAGGGCGATGACCTGTTCGACGGCGGCCTGCCGGACCTCCGGCGACACTCTTCGATACGACCGGTGCGGCATCATGCGGCGCTCCCCTCGTCCGAGCCGCGGCTCGCGGTGGTCTCGGTGAATTCGCTGAAACGCTGGTTGGTGTCGTGGATTCCGCTCTCCCGTTCCGAGAGCGTGAACTCCATGTGGAACGGGATGCCGGGCCGGCGGTCCTCGCCGATCTTGAGCAGGAATTTACCGGTGCCGGGCGCGGGCGGGCGCTGCTGGCCCGGTTTGAGCGCCTCACCGGTGAGCGCCTGCGGCGCGGACCAGCTGGTCACCATCTCCTCCTCGGCGGCGGTGAACGGCACGGTGGAATCCAGACGCGCGATCTCCTCGGCCGGGAGCGCGCCGAAGATCTTGGCGCGGGCGCGTTCCAGGAAGCCCAGGGCCTTGGCGATGGCCGCCTCGGAGCCCAGGGACTGCAGGTCCTTGATGGTATGGCTGATCATGATGAGCGAGGTGGCGATGCCACGCTGCAGACGCGTGAGCTCGTCGACGCGGTCGACCATGAAGTCGCCCAGGCCCAGCACCTGCCACAGCTCGTCCATCACCACCTGGAAGTAGCGCTGCGGGCCCAGATCCGCGTCGGCCAGCACGTGCGCGGCCTCGACGGAGGCGAAACCGTCTGCCCAGCAGGCCAGCATGACGGCGGCCTTGAGTTTCTTGTCGCCGTTGGGGATATGGGAGACGTCGATGCAGACGGCGGTGGCGGTGGTGTCGATCGGAGTGGTGGTGTGGCCGTTGAAGACCGCGCCGAACGGGCCCTGGGTGAGGGCGCGCAGGGAGCGGCGCAGGCCCTTGATGGCCTCCTGGTATTCGTCCGGATTGTCCGCGCCCGCATCGAGTTGCAGTTCGTCGCCACCCGCCACGACCACATCGAGCAGGTCCTCGATGATCGGCGGGTGGTCCGGTGTGAACGCGCTGCCCTCGCGATAGAGGATGCGCAGCGCGGTGGAGATGAGGGTCTCCTCGAAGTCGCGCACGCGCGCACCGCGCACCAGTTCCACCAGCCCGGCCACCAGAGTGACCTGGCGGGCCCGCATCTCCTGTATGACCTGGGTCTGCAGTTCGGGGAACTCGCCCAGCATCGGCACGATCGAACCCAGCACACCGGCGGCGAGCGGATTGAGCTTGCCGTGCCCGTAACCCAGGTCGATCACCTGGCCGCCGACCAGTTCCACCAGCTTGCGGTAGTCGGGCTTGACGTCGGCCAGGATCAGCGGGGTGATGCCCTGCGCCACGCCGCCCAGCACGATGCGTCGCACCAGCGAAGACTTGCCGAAACCATTGAGGCCCAGCACGAACAGGCTGGGCGCGGTGATGAAGCTGCCGCGCATGAACCAGTTCATCGGGTCGAAGCAGACCGGTGCGCCGGTGTGCAGGTGCGAGCCCAGCGGCGTGCCGATGAGCGGCGCACCCGCGCCGACCGACCACGGCCACAGGCCCGCGACCTGCGCGGTGGTGGCGCGGTACTCGACCGGGCGGCCGACCACGTTCATCCGCCCGCCGCCCGCGCCGATGTAGCCGCGATCGGTGAGTTGTGCTGTGGTGCGGTCGAATTCGTCGAAGCTGCCGTACTCCATGCGCTCGGCGCGCGCCGCGAAGTTGCGCCGGCGCAGATCGTCGGTGTGCAGGCGGAAGGTGGCCCAGGCCGCCCTGATGCCATTGCCCTCGCGCGCGGTGACCTCGAGCTTGGCCCGCATGGTGTCGTCGAGCAGCTTGGGACCGGACTGCTTCTTCTTGGCCGCGGCCTTGCGCGCCGCCGCGCGCTTGGCCGCCGCGTCGCGCTCGGCCTGGTCGGCGACCTTGTCCCGCTTGTCCTTACGGGCGCCGCGGCCACGCTCCTCGGTTCCGGTCCGCTCGGGCCGCCCGTCGCGCGCGGGCCGGTTGCGCACCGGCCGCTCCCCCGCCTCGCCCTCCGGCCGCGCCGGGCGGGTCCGACCGGGCACGCCGGCCCGTCCGCCCAGGTGCACCCGATCCGCGTCCGTGGACCGCCCGCGACCCTCGGAGCCATTGCCGCGCCGGGCATCCCGCTGCGGGTCGGCACGGCGCTCACGCCCGCCTTCGGCCGCACGCCGCTCGCGCCCGGATTCACCGTCACTGCGCCGCTCACGTCCGGGTTCGCCGTCTGCGCGCGGTCGCTCGCGCCGCCGGTCACCGGGCTCCCCGCGGCGCGCCGCACCCGCCTCGGGTGTGGTCTCGCGACTCCGCTTGCGCTCCATGCGATCCCCCTCGGTCCGTTCCGGCCCGCGCGCCCGTGACCGAGCCTCGCCCTCGCGCACACCGCCGGACCGCGCCACCGCGCCACTCCGGCCGGATCCCTTGTCCAGCACGCGCTCCGACCGCTCGGTGCCGCCGGGACGCCCGGCCGATCCCGCCGTGGGCTCCCCCAGCACATCGGCCGCGGCCCGCAGTGCATCCCCCGAATCGGCCTCCGCCCGTACCGCCAGCTCTCGCCCGGTCGCCGGGACCTCCGCGACCTCGGCTGCGGCGACACCCTGGACCGTGCCCGATTCGCCTGTGCCACCGGTGGGTTCGAGGGCGGGCACCGCCGGAAGCCGTCGCCGGGCCGCCTTCGTCACCGGCTCCGCGTCGCTGTCCGCTTCGGGAACTCCGATCGGCTCGGCCACCGTCTCGCTGAGCTGCAGCGCCGTGCCGACCTCGACCGGCTCCCGGCTCGTGATCTCCGCGGGCGTCTCGGCCCGCTCTGGCTCGGCCGCGGGCATCGGCACCGAGGCGCCGCGCTCCTCCACCGGCCGCTCGCCGACGGGCGGTTCCGGCTGCGCCATCGCCTCCGGATCATGCTGGGGCGCAGCGGGATCCGTGACGATCTCCGGCTCGGCGCGCACCGCTTCGCCCTCGTGCTCGCCCATAACCTCGGCCCGCCGATCCTGGTCGGGCGGCTCGATGGGGTCGCGGCGGAGCATGCGGCGGTCCGGGAGGGTGCCGCGCCGGGGCCGGTGCTCGTCGCGCATGACGCGGGAGGACGGGGGCGGGTACGGGTCCGGCTCGTCGTGGGGGTCGACGGGAGCCGGGTCGCGGCGGGAGCCGCGCCGGGTGGGCGGCGCGGCGTCGCGTTCGCGGACCGAGGGGTCGAAGTCACGTGGCATGGGTTACCCCGCAAGCGCTTTCGGAATGGTGGCGTGTTCGGGGAGGATCACCCCGCAGCCGAGCGACGCCGCGAACGCCGCCGCCTGGTAGCGGTAGCAGCGGCGGATCTTGAGGCGGGCCTGGGTGGAAAGGTCGCGGGTGATGGCCTCGATGCGCGGCAGGTCGCCGCGCAGGGGTTCGGTAATGGTGACCAGGGCGCCGAAGCGAGTGACGCCGTGCCCGCGGGCCTGCTCCTCGCGGGCCTGCTGGGTGGCGCCGACGCGCAGGGTGGCGGCGGCGGACACGACGCCGCGCTCGGATTGCTGTGCCACCAGGGCGTTCTTGTAGTCGTCGTCCACGATCTGGGCGGCGTCGCCGGCCGAGTGCGGGCGGTAGACGATGGTGATGCGCTTGCGCGGCACCTCCGGATTCGGCGCGAGCAGCCGCTGCAGCACCCGCTCGTCGACCGCGCCCTCGGGGGCGGTGTCCATCTCCCAGGTGACCGAGCGGCCACCGTCGTGAATGAAGTGGTCCCAGCGCTCCTCGTGCGAGACCGGGCCCGCGTCGGCCCAATCCAGGCCGTGCCCACCGGGTTCGCCCGCAGCCACCTCGAGATCGGCCTGGGCGGCCGGGTCGTAGCTGCGGCGGATGAACGAGATGATCTCGTCGGCGGCCATGGGCTGGGCGCGAACTCCGGCCTCCGCCAGGGCCGCACAGATGCCGGGCAGGCGGCGGCCGATCTCGACCGCCTCCTCGGCCGGATTCTTGCGGCGCTCCGCGGTGGTCGCCTTGAAGGTGATGGCGACCCGTGGCAGCAGCTGCACCCGCTCCTGCGGCAGTTCGGTGGCCAGCTCGTACATGACCTGCTGCGCGAGATCGGGGGCCTCGGGCCGGGTGATGGTGGAAACCTCGGTGAGCAAACGGTTTCCGGTCTCGGGCACGGTGTCGATGACCGGCACCACGGCCACGATGTCGGAGGTCTGCCCCAGCGAGGCCAGGAACGTGCCCCAGGCGCCCACCCAGCGGTCGATGACCGGCTGGTCGACGGCCTCGTGGCCCTGCGGCCAAGCGCGCAGAACGACTGTGTACTGGGCGAATTGCGGTAGGTGGATCATGCCGAAGCTGTAGCCGCCGGCGTCGATGCCCTCGTAGAGCCGCGACGGGGCCATCAGCCCGGGCAGGCGGGTGACGCCGCCCGGGATCCGGGAGAACCGCCCGCCCCGGTACACGTGCTCGCCCTTGGACCGGCCGCGCAACCAATGGAACATCATCAATCCGTTCTCGTAGCCGGAGCGGCCCGCCGTCCGCCACACCAGTGGAACCATCACGACCGTGCCGATGCCCGCCACCACGGCGGCCGGTTTCGGCCCGGCCGCCAGCGCCGTCAGCAGCGCGGTGATCACGACGGCGAAACCGACCACGGTCTCACCCCAGCGCAGGCCGAAAAGGCCGGCGCTGCGGGGCTTTTGCCACAGTCCGTACGAGCGGCGCTCGTAGGTCTCGGTCATCGTCATCGCGGGATGGTGCTCCTGCCGAGGTCGGGTGAACGGTTGGCCCAGCGGTCACCGGCCAGGTCGCCCGCGGTGGACTCGGCCTTGCTCAGCGAGGCGGTCGCCGCGCGCGCCTGCGCGACCCGGTTGGCGACGCGGGACGCGCCTGACGGTACTGCGCCGCCACCGCCTTGGGCGGCAGGACTCGCGGCGGGCGCACCGCCGCCACCACCCGCCGGGCGTGGCGAGGGTGTCGGGCGCGGCGCACCGCCGCCGGGACCACCGCCCCCGGGACCGGGACGGGGACGCCCGCCGCGACCGGGTCCGACGAATCCGGCGGCGCCGGGTCCGGCGGCACCGCGCGGGGCCACCGCGCGCGAACCGACCGCACCGAGCGCGGCGATGCCGACCAGTGTGCCGGTGGTGGCGGCCAGACCCGAACCGCCGGAACCGACGATGGCCACCGCCGGGGTCACCAGGCGCATGAGCGCCGGCAGCACGAACGCGACCGTGCACAGCAGCACGATGGCGACCAGCATGCGCTGGGCCTCGTCGGCGTCGGGCAGGTTCGCGGTGCCGGTCAGGTCGTCGGTATTGCCCGCGGTGGTGAACGCGATCATGTACACGATCGCCGCCACCGGCTTGTAGAGCATGAACGCGATGATCCAGCCCAGCAGCTTCGAGTACGAGGTGCGCCCGATCTGGGTGCCCGACGCGGCCGCAGCCAGTGGCAGCACGCCCGCGGCCACCACCAGCAGACCCTGGCGGACGATGGCGAGCACAATCTGGGCCAGCGCCCCGAGCAGGCCGACGATCGCGATGATCAGCACCAGACCCGGCGAGAACGCCTGCAGCTTAGAGGTTTTCACCATCAGCTCGGCGATGTTCTTGGCATTGCCGCCGGTGGAGTCGTTGATGATCCACTCGGAGAACTTGTCCGAGGCCTGGGTGGCGGCCACGATCACCGCGCCCAGCATCCAGGAACTGAACACCACGCGGGCGAACATCCAGAACGATTCCGTGGCCTCGCTGACCGCGGCTCCGCGTCTGGCCTGCGCCAGTTTCAGGCCGGAGAGGATCACCGACGCCATCAGTAACAGGATCTGGACCTGATAGGTGTAGTCGTTGATCTTCGTGAAGAGCGCGCCCGCGTCACTGACGCGTTCGTTCGGGATCTTCATCCAGAACGTCAACGCCAGGATCAACGCCTCGCCCAGACCGTTCATCAGCGAGTCCACCACCTTGCCGAAGGTGGAGTCCCACGCCTTGTCGCGCACGGTGGCGGCGACGTCGTTCGGGTGGGTCGCGACATTGCCCGCCTTGCACGCGGCCGAGGCCGCGTCGCCGAGCGAGATGCCGGGCACGCCCAGCCCGTCGAGGGAGTCGTGTAATTCGTTGCAGGCCTGGTCGAAACCGTACGTCTGGCCGTAGGCCACCGTCGGGGTTGCGATCATGACGGTGAAGACGACCGCAAGGATCGTGACTAGCCGCCTCAGCATGTGGTCCACCTCTCGATGGGTCGCGATGCCATATCTGTTGTTGTCACCATCGGGTCCACCCCGCAAGCGAATCGACGTATTCGGTTTGCGCGGTCTTGGAAGTCGAAGGTTTGAGCCGCCAGTCGCCGGCGTCCCAGACCATGATCAGGCGCACCGCCGCCCACAGCTGCCGGTTGTCGACCACCGGCCCGCGCACGGCCAGCCGCACGATG
Organism: Nocardia sp. NPDC059236; assembly: GCF_042754085.1. Taxonomy (NCBI): domain Bacteria; kingdom Bacillati; phylum Actinomycetota; class Actinomycetes; order Mycobacteriales; family Nocardiaceae; genus Nocardia; species Nocardia sp. NPDC059236. The sequence goes on along the minus strand of NZ_JBHZAF010000001.1, from coordinate 553,411 downwards.
GCCATGTCGTCGGCGTAGTTCTCGATCTGGAAACCGTCGGGGGCCACCAGATAGTGAGTCACCTTCTCGGGCTGCTGTTTCGGCAGCCGTTGATCGGCCAGCGCCTGGTCGTAAGCGGTGAGCTGTTCGGCGGGCACCCGCACCTGCCGGACATAGAGCTCCCGGTCGGCCGGGCGGGCATTGAGCCGGTAGGTGATCTGGGCCGCGGCCAGCGCCGCGCCCTGCGGGGTGTGCGAATAGCCGACGGCCAGGCCGTTTTCCAGGCGTGCCGGACCGTCGGAGGTGGAGAAGGGCACGGACGCGCCGTAGACCCGCTGCCAGCCGTGGGGATCGGTGGTCCCCAGCGGGGCGGCGGTGAGCCAGTCGGCGTCGGTGGCCTTGCGCTGCTTGGACGGATCCTGCGGCAGCGGCTGGCCGGCCGTGTTGTTGGGGATGTCGACGCGCCGGCCGAACAGATCCACGTCGGGCGAGGCGAATCCGGTGGCGCCGGAGTCGGCGGTCGCCGGGACGGTCCCGTCAGGCTTGGCGCTCGGCTTGCTGTCGCCATGCCCGAAGTAGACCACCAGGCCGGCGATCAGGATGACCCCGACCAGGGCGGCCGAGGCAATGACGCCGAACGAGACGCGGTCGCGCTCGGGCGACTCCTTCTCGCTCATCGCATGGCCTCCGAAGTGTGTGTGCCAGTGGACAATTCAGCTGCCCGTGCCCGTCAGGTCGGCAGCAGGGCCAGCGCGATCCCGCTGGCCGAGGTCGCCATGATCGCACCCAGCAGGCTCATCACCACCCCGTGCGTCGCGTCGTTGGCGGCCAGATCGTCGCGGAAGGCGTACCAGAGCCGGCCCGCGGCCAGGATCATCCAGGCCAGGCAGAACAGCAGCACACACCACAGCAGCCAGTCGATGAGCTGCATGATCGGCCGGATCACATCCGGCGGCATCTGCTTGTAGGCCAGCACGGCGTCCATCGCTGGCGCAACCAGCGCGGCGGACATTAGGTGATCACTGCATTCATGATCGTGCCCGCGCTCGTGGCGACGATTCCTCCGATCATGGCCCCCGCCACCATCTTCGGCGACTCCAAACCGCCTCCTGTCCATTTCTCCCAGGCGAACCGGCCACCGGCGTAGGTGATGCCCAGGATTCCCGACAACAGAACGAACCAGGTGAAATACCGAACCAGTTTCAGCAATTTGTCCGACGCGGGCGGTGCCTCGGGGGTCGGATTCCCGACCTGGGCGAGGATCTGGCCGTACGCGTCGTGTACGGCGAGGAGCATGCTCATTGTCTGTCCTTATCCAAAAGCGAACTGCTAGTAACAATCTCGCCGATGCACGGCCCGGCCGTCCAACCGGCGACGACAACTCCTTCTACTGACTGCCCTGCCACCTTCCCTGAGGACCGGGCAGGTCCCCGCAACCGGGAACTCATTCCCGCACAACACAATCCGTCGGCGTCCATGATCACTCCTCCCGGTCCGGGAACTGGGGGCGGGGGGCGTCGAGCGCGTCCTGCACGGCGGCCACGATGCCGGCGCCGAGCTCCCGCACGTCGGACGTAATCTCTTCCAGCGGATCGGATTTGCGCTTGCGCTGCTGCGGCACCGGGTCGCCGGGCGACCACACCGGCAGCTCATCGGCCTCGACCAGGGTCCATTCCTCGTGCCACGGCAACTGCCACACCTGACCCGCCAGCGAACCGACCACGTCGCGGTAGCGGCGGATCTCGGCGGGCAGCCGGCCCGGCCGCGCGGCCACGGTGATCAGGCCCAGCACCTCACACGGACCGGCCAGCCCGGCGTGATGCTGGCGCAGCAGATCGTGGGCGCGGGTGAGCCCGGCGATGGTCTCGCGCGCCACCAGCACCACGAACGGGGACTCCCGGTCGAACACGCCCGGCCAGCGCCGATACGAATCCGCCGCCGGCGCAAGCACATGCGAGAGCGTCGTCGCGCCCGTGCCCCCGTGCACGCCGAGCAGCCACACCAGGGGCGCTCGGCCGTCGCCGGGTACGGGTCGGTCCCAGATCGGTGCGCGGCGGGATTCCGGCGGCGGCACCACACCGGCCGCCAGAGCGGCCTCGGAGGCGGATCGGCGTTCCTTCATGGCTGCGGTCATGATGCCACTCCAGCAAGCAGGCGGCGATACGCGCGGCGTGTCTCTGCGGCCAGGTTGCTGTGCCGCACCAACTCTCCGCGTGCGAGGTGTGCGTCATAGGGTATCTCGACGATCTCACGGACCCAGCCGTCCAGATGCTCCCGCAAATGCTCAGCGACCCGAGAATCACTGCCCGGCAACTGATGTGACACGACGAGGGTGGTGTCGCCGACAATGCCGTCGCCCTGACCCTCGCCCTGCCCCCCGAACTGATCGTCGAGCCACTCCAGCGTCACGCGCAGCCGGTTGGCCGCGTCCACCCGCGCCGGAATCGACAGCACCAGCGCGATATCGGCGTCCTCGAGCAGCGGGCGCAGATGCCGGCTCGCGATCGGATTGCCGCCGTCGTAAACCGGGGTGTACCCGGTCTCGCCGAGCGCGCGGGCGACGGTCAGGTAGGTGGCGCGCCGGCGCAGCGGGGCGGGATCTCGCCACAGCAGGCCGATGCCGGAGGTGGCGCGGGAGAGACATTCCTTGAGCGGCGCGGCCTCGTCGTCGCCGCGGCCGTAGAGCCAGGCCTGCAGACTGATCGGACTCAGGTGCTCGTCAGCGCCGCGCAACGCGAGATCACTGCCCGCGAAAGTGCCGTCCACAGCGACGGTTTGGGTGCCGGCGGCGCTCATCTCCCCCGCGATGCCGAGCGTTGTCGTGGTGGTGCCCGCGCCGCCGCAACCACCCACCACCAGAATCGGGCGCGGCGCGGGACCGGCCTCGCCGGAGTCGCCGCGGCGCTTGCGCAAGCGCATCACCGGAGCCTTGGAACGCGCGGCACGGCCCGTCGATTCGCCCTCTTCGGGTTTCTCGTCGAGCCAGCGGCTCCAGTCCTGATCCATTGTCTCCGCTCTCCTCTTATCCGGCCGGAATGCCCGCGGCGGGTCCATGGTCGCCGATGCTCGCGGGGGCCGTCATTTCGTTGTACGCCGCCGTGACGGCGATCGGGCCGGAACGGGGTCCCGCCTCGAGTGTGCCGATGGATTGCGCAGTGCCGCCGTGGGAATTCAGCACATAAAGAGCAACTCCACCGGCAATGGCTAGCAAAACAATGGCAACGATCAGGAACGCGACGGCGAAAAACCGCCGCCCCGTGATGCGCTCGGCCGGCACGGCCGCGCGGTCGGCGACCGCGTCGAGCAGTTGCGAGGCCCTGTCGAGCGCTCTCGGAGCGCGCTCGCCGGTCGATGCCGCACCGGCTTCGCCACTCCCCGTGGGGAATTCGACGACCGTGCTGCCGCGGTAGCGCAGCGGCGGTGCGTAGGAGGCGCTCTCGCCGGAGTCGCCCATCCAGTCCGACCAAGCCCCGTCGAAGTGGTTGCGCCGCAGCACCGATTCGGGCACCGGCGGAATCTCGAGCTCGGGTTCGTCGTGGATGTAGTGCGGGTAGCGGGCCGGGCCCTGCTCGTCGGCGAACGCCGAGTCGGCGACGGGCCGTTCGGGGGCCGGGGCCTGTATGTCGAGTTCCAGGGCGGGGTACCAGCGCGACACTTTTTTGTACGACTTCAACATTCCCGCTGCGGGCACGTCGCTCGGCATCGTCTGACCCTCTCGGCGGTCGGTCGTGGCTGACGGTGTGTTGTCGTCGGTGATCGTCGGTACTGTGCAGCCCGCCGTCGTCGCGTCGCCACGGGCGGCGCGCACGAAACGGTCCCGATCGGAAATTCTCTCGCATGAACAGGATTCCAACGACTCGACGCGCCGGACGACACTCCGTTCAATCCGCGCGCGCGTGCGAGTAGCAGGGTTCGCGACATCGTGTGAACGCCACGCCGACGGGGCGGTCTTCCCTGTGGACGAAGCAGAATCTACATTAACAAGACCAAGAATTTTGGAGGTTTTGTGAAGACAGCAGACATTGCCGCGGTTGTGACCGGTGGCGCGTCGGGACTCGGACTGGCCACCGTGCGGGAACTGCACGCGGCCGGCGCGAAGGTCGTTATCCTCGATCTTCCCTCGTCCGACGGCAAGGCCATCGCCGAGGAACTCGGTGAGCGCGTGGTGTTCTCGCCCGGTGACGTGACCAGCGAAGCGGATGTGACCGCCGCGCTGGACGCCGCCCAGGAGCTCGGCACGCTGCGAATCGCGGTGAACTGCGCGGGAATCGGCAATGCCATCAAGACGGTCGGCAAGCAGGGCGCGTTCCCGCTGGAGTCCTTCTCCAAGATCATCAACGTTAACCTGATCGGAACGTTCAACGTCATCCGCCTGGCCGCCGAGCGCATCTCGGCGGTCGAGGAGGCCGACGGCGAGCGCGGCGTCATCGTCAACACCGCGTCGGTCGCCGCCTACGACGGCCAGATCGGCCAGGCCGCGTACTCCGCCTCCAAGGGCGGCATCGTGGGCCTGACCCTGCCGGTCGCCCGTGACCTGGCCTCGTACAAGATCCGCGTGATGACCATCGCGCCAGGTCTGTTCCACACCCCGCTGTTCGCGACCCTGCCGCAGCAGGCCATCGACGCCCTCGGCGCGCAGGTGCCGCACCCGTCGCGCCTGGGCGACCCGGCCGAGTACGCGGCGCTGGTCCGCCACATCGTGGAGAACCCGATGCTCAACGGTGAGGTCATCCGCCTCGACGGCGCGATCCGCATGGCCCCGCGGTAATCAGCATGGCCCCGCGGTAATCAGCATGGCCCCGCGGTAATCAGCAGGGCCATGCGGTGATCAGCAGGGCCACACGGTGATCACCGGCGGCGATCACCTGGTGACGGCACCGGCGCGGGCACTCGCCCGCCCGGTGCCGTCGCTGTTTCCGCGCAGCGCGAGCAGTTGCCGGGTGTGGCCGGGGATTTCGACATCGATCAGGCCGATGAACAGATTCCGCAGGGGCATGGCCTGATCCAGCAGCAGTGCGCCCGCGGAGAGCAGGCGGGTGGGCACCGGGCTGTCCAGTTCCGCGTCGCTGAGCGCGGGCCCGCCGAAACCGCACAGCATCTCGGCCTGGCGGCGCACGCGTTCGCGCAGGCCGGGGAAACCGCCCGCGAGATCGACGACGCGGTCGATGGTCCAGGTGTCGAGGGCGAGGCGATTGTCGTAGGTGGCGTGCTCCCCCGCCGCCACCGCCGACGCGGCGGCCATGGTGGCGGCAGTGACGAGGGAGACGTGGGCCAGGATCCGCTCGGCGTTCCACTCCCCTGGTGGAGGCGGCAGCGGCGGGCCCGAATCCGCCACGGCGGCAGCGGCTTCCAGCAGGGTGTCGTAGACCTCGCGCAGCGCGGTGGCGTCGAACATCAGGCGTGGGCCTGCGACATTTCCCAGGGCGCCTGCGGCAGTACGGCGCCGGTCTCCAGCAGCGACTTGAGGTTGGCCAGCACGGCGGGCCAGCCACTCGAAATGCCCTGTAGCATTTCCTGATTCGGCAGGTTCTCGTGGGTGACGGTGAGCCGGACGATGTCCTGGTGGGACTCGATGAGGAAGGTCACCACCGACGGGGCGCGGTCCGCTCCGATCGAATCCTCGAAGGTGAGGACGAGGCGGCGGGGCTCGTCGACCTCGAGGATCTTGCCGACGACATCGATCTTGTCCGAGCCGTCGACGCGGCGGTGCTCCCATTCCGAACCGGGCTGCCAGTCGGACACATTCGCGTGTCCCCAGTACTGCGCGGTCAGGTCGGCGTCGGTGAGGGCCTTCCACACCTGCTCGGCGCTGGCGTGGATGTAGGTGACGTAGACGTAGTTCGGCACGGTGGCGGTCATGGCGTACTCCTCTGCCTGGTTTTTGACGGCGCGCAGGACATCCAGCCGGGGGCGATCGAAGACGGAGATCCAGCGCTGTTCGATGTCGTGAATCGGGGTCGGATTGATGTAGTGCACCCGTTCGCGACCGCGCCGCAGCACGGTGACGAGGCCGGCCCGCTCCAGGATGTCGAGGTGCTGGGTCACCGACTGGCGGGCCATCTCGACCCGTTCGCACAGTTCGCGCAGGGTCTGGCCATTGTTCTCCCGCAGCCGGTCCAGCAGCAGGCGGCGGGTGGAGTCGGCCAGGGCCTTGAAGACCGCGTCCATCTCGGGTTCGGGTTGCACGGGAAAATTATGCAGGCATTTACCTGCATAAGTCAACGCCCCACCGCCGCGCCCAGCCGGACGGGCGGCCCAGCACCCCCTCTTACGTGGGAATTTCGTTCTCGGACATGACAATCCGCGCATTCACCGTCAAGATGTTCAACGGCCCTCGGCCAGAACTGACATCGTTGTCTCAGCAGCGCCCGGTGTTTCGCGGCGCGGACAGGAGCGCCCGTGGCGACGCCGCAGACCTCGGACCCCGTCTCATCGGTGATCGTGGAGACGATCCGGCCGGCGCGCATCGGGACCAGGCTCGCCCATCCGGTGCTGCGCACCACCGTGCAGCAGTTCCTGCGCGCCGGAGCCTGGGTCGCCGACCTGGGCCCGCGCCCCGCGCACCTGGTGTTCCGGATGACGCGGCTGTCCGAGCAGCCCGCCCGGGTGCTCGGCACCCCGCGCGGTACCCGCCGCGAACCGGTGCGGTTCGAGCACTGCGATGCCGAATGGCTGTGGAGCGCACCGGTTCCCGATCCGCGGGTGGACCGCGACGCCGCGATCCTGTACCTGCACGGCGGCGCGTTCATCGCGGGCGGGCTCAACAGCTACCGCCGCCACACCGCCCGCCTGGCCGCGCTGAGCGAGCTGCCGGTGCTGACCGTCGACTATCGGCAGCTGCCCGACGCCCACCCCAACGAGAGCCTCGACGACGCGCTCACCGCCTACCGGCACCTGCTGGCCGAGGGGTTCCCGCCCGAGAAGATCGTCGTCGCGGGCGATTCCGCGGGCGGCGGACTGGCGCTCCGGCTGGCGCTGACACTGCGCGAGCTGGGTCTGCCGCTGCCCGTGGCACTGTCGGTGACCTCGCCGTGGGCGGATTTCGACTCCGCCGCCCGCCTCGCGCATCCCAATGCCCGCTACGACGCGGTACTGCCCGCGGTCGGCCCCGACATGGTGGTGCGCCGCGGTATCGCCGTGGACGGCGAGCTGGATCCGAGCTGGTCGGTGGTGAACCACGATTTCAGCGGTCTGCCACCGATTCTGCTGCAGGTCGGCTCCCGCGAGATGCTGCTCGCCGACGCGCTGGCGGTGGCGAAACGCGCCGAGGCGGCGGGTGTCCCGCTGCGCCTGCAGGTGCGGCCGAGCGCCCCGCACACCCTCATCCACCTGGGTGCGGACCTGCTCGCGGACGGCCGGGACGCCGCCCGTGACGCGGCCGATTTCCACCGTGCGATGATCGATCCAGGTCGTCTCGGCCGCAGCGCCGCCTGATCCGCACCGGCGGTCCCGACCCTCCGATCCGAGAGGCTCCGATGTCACAGCCCGCCAATGCTTCTCAGCCCGCGATCCTCGTCACCGGGGCGGCCGCCGGTATCGGCCGCGCCATCGCCGCGCGGTTCGCCCGGGAGGGCTGGACCGTCGGCCTGTACGACATCGACGCCGACGCGGTCGCCCGCACCGCCGCCGAGATCGGCGGGCGGACCGTGACGGGGGCCTTCGACGTCACCGACCCGGCCGGCTGGGATCGGGCGCTGAAGGACTTCGACGACGCGACCGGCCGGCTGGACCTGCTGGTCAACAATGCGGGCATTCTGGTCTCCGGGCCCTTCGGCGAGATCCCGGTGGAACGCCAGCATCGCCTCGTGGACGTGAACATCAAGGGCGTCCTCAACGGCTGTCACGCCGCCCTCCCCTATCTGCGCCGCACCTTCGGCAGCCGGGTCATCAACGTGGCCTCGGCCTCGGCGCTCTACGGTCAGCCCGGCCTGGCGACCTACGGCGCGACCAAGGCCGCGGTGCGCAGCCTGACCGAGGCCCTCGACCTCGAATGGCGGCACTTCGGCATCACGGTCAGTGATCTGCTGCCCCTGTTCGTCGCGACCGACATGATGACCGAGGTGAGCCGCGGCTCGAAATCCGCGACCACGCTGGGCGTCCACCTCACCCCCGACGATGTCGCGGAAGCGGTGTGGCACACCGCAACCGGACGCCGCCCGCTGTCCGGCCCCCACGTCCTGGTCGGCCTGCAGACCAAACTCACCGCCCTCGCCACCCGCCTGTCCCCGCCCTTCGTGACCCGGGCGGTGGTGGGCTGGATCAGCAAGGCAGATTCGCTGCGGTAGTGCCTGACTGCGGTAGTGCCTGGCTGCGGTCGCGCCTCAGAGCGCGGCCAGATCACCCACGATGAAGATGATCAGGCCGGCCGTCATGGTCACCGCGCCGGCCAGGCCGAGCGGCGCGGTGCGGGCCTTGTCGGCGAATTCGTCGCCGACGCCGGTGAGCCAGTTGATGGTGTCCTTGGCGGCGATGAAGATGCCGCTGGCGACGACCAGCCAGGCGGCGGTGATGTTCCAGCCGCTGGACAGATCGGACAGGCGGGCCGCCCAGACCAGGCCGAACAGGATGACGCCCTGGAGGACCGCGCCGACATGGGTGACGGTCAGATAGCGGGGCGTGGGCGGGTTCCCCTCGCGCATACGCAGCGCGATCATCGGATAGCCGAGCAGGGCCCCATAGGTGAGGGTCAGCAGTCCGCCGATGATGAGGATCTTGTCGGTTGCCGTCATGGCGACCCCTTCCGGATCCGTCCACGATAGGAGCCGAATCACCTGGTCGCGGGCGTTCAGGGGAATCGATGCCCGACCTTGACCTCGTCGGGCGGGGGCGGCGTGCGCATCACGTGACCGGCAGTGCGGGCGCGATGTCCGACTCCGGCGTGCCCGGCTGCGCGGCGGTCCGCGCGGGCGGTGCGGCGCGCATCGGCCAGCCCGCCGAAGGCCGAGCCGTTGAGCCGGAAGAAGGCCGATTCGAGGTTCCCCACCGGCGAACCCAGCACCGCGGCAAGGATATTCAGCTCCGGGGCATAGCTCGCCGCGAGCTCGGCGGCCCACATCGTGGCCAGACCGCCGCCCGAGTACCCCCACAGCGCCACCGGCGAATCACTGGGCCGCGCCAGGAAATTCAGGGTGGCACGCAGGCCGTCCAGGGTGCGGTGGCCGGGCTCGCGCGGGGCCCCGAACCGCCCCGCGGTCCCGGTGTGGTCGGGCACCGAGACCACCCAGCCGCGAGTCAGGGCGTGCTCGATGAGCAGCAGCTCGAACTGCGGAACCGCGCCCAGCGCCCGCGCACCGCGACGGAACGCGTACGACGGCAGGCACTTCGAGGCGACGGCGTCGATGGCGCATTGACAGCAGCGGTTGCGGATGGTCGTCCCGCGGCGGCTGCGGCGCCCCGGTCGGATACGCGATTCATGCCAATCCCCTTTCGGCCGACGGTTATCCGGTAGCGGTCCGCGCGCTCGTCTCGGTCCGGGACGCCAGCGTGAACCGCAGTTCGCTGCGGCGGGCGACCGCGAGTTTGCGGTACACCCGCGTCAGGTGCTGCTCCACCGTACTGGTGGTGATGTTCAGGGCCTCGGCGATATCGCGATTGCGCTGACCGAGCGCGGCCAGTTCGGCCACCCGCCGTTCGGCCGGGCTCAAGGCGTCGAAACCGGTGTCGACCAGGGTTTCTCGCGCGGCCGGCACCGGGTCGACCTGCAGCCGGGCCAGGAGCGGTTCGGCCCCGCAGATCTCGGCGAGTCGCACCGCCTCCCGCAGCGGGGGCCGGGCCCGGTCCGACTCCCCCAGCGCCCGGTAGGCGTTCCCGAGATCGGCGAGCACTGTGGCCAATTCGAGTTCGTCGCCACCCGAGCGGGCCAGCGCCGCCGACCGGCGCAGCAGCGTCACCCGCCGCAGCGGATCGCTGGTCGCGGCGAGCAGGCGCAGCGACACCCCACCGGTGTGGTGCTGCTCGGCTCCGCCGATCAGGTCGAGGTGCCGGGTCACCAGATTCCGCACCTGCCGCTGCTGCCCGGATACCAGGCCGGCCGCGGCCAGGTCATTGCGCCACGGCGCCAGCCAGGCGAAGTCCATGTCCCACTCGTCCATCAACCGGCCGCACCGGCGGAAGTGCCGCAGCGCCTCCTCGGGCCGGCCGGTGGCCAGGCAGTGCTCGCCGCAGGCGCGCAGATAGCCCAGCGCGAAACGGGATTCGAACATGGCGCGCGGCATGGGCCGCTCCAGCTGCGCGGCGGCCTCGGCGTGCCTGCCCTGTGCGGTGAGCGCGCGCACCAGCACCGCGACCGCCCGGCCCAGCCACACCCCGAGCTGCTCGGCGGGCAGCAGATTGAGTGCCGCCAGGGCATGTCCGGCCGCCTCGACCGGATTTCCCTTGCGCAGCAGCGTCTCCGCGCGCGCCGAGGCGAACAGCGCCTGCCAGGTCGGGGCGCGGCGCGCGGTGGCCTCGGCCAGCAGGGCGGTACACCAGGCGTCGGCGGCGTCGAGACGATCGGTGTGCAGCAGGCAGTCGACCGCCGCCACCAGCACCTCGACGGTGGCGGGAGTCAGCCGATGGTGTGCCAGGATGCGCTGGGCCGCGGCGGCGGTCTCGGCGGGTGAGCGCTGCTCCCACAGTCCCGCCAGCAGTGCGGCGGCCTGCCGGTGGGGTGAATCACGGTCCGGCGACGGCGATTCCGGGCCGGAGCGGGCGCGGACCAGCCACGGATGCCGTTGCGCCTGCACCGGATGCGTGTAGCGCAGCCACGCCCCGACGAATTCGAGCCGATCGGCCGCCGCCGCGTCCGTGCTGCGACGCAGCTGGACCAGCGCGTGATCGGCGTGCAGGACATGACCGTGCCACAGCATCTGCAGCACGGTCATGGGCAGCTCCGGGTACGGCACCCGCCCGGTGCGCAGGGCCGCCTTGAGCCGGCCGAAATTGCGGGTGCGGCACGACGGGTTGATCCGCCACTCCACCGCCACCAGCCGGGTCGCGATGGCGGCCCGCTCGTCGGCGCGTCTGCTGGCCCGATAGGCCAGCTCCAGATAGGTTCCGGCGCTGTCCAATTCATCGGCGTCGAAGGCGCGGTCGGCGACCTCCAGGAGCACCTGCGCCGCCCACGAGCCGCGGGCGTCGCCCGCCTCGACCAGGTGCCGGGCCACCGTCGCCGCGGGCAGGCCCTCCCGGAACAGCAGTTCGGCCGCCCCGGTGTGCAGGGCGCGCCGATCCTCGTCGGGCAGGTCGCGCAGCACCGGGGCCGCCAGCTCCGGGTGCGGGCGGCACTCCCCCACGATCAGCCCGGCCGCCGCCAATTCCGTGACCACCGCACGGGTCTCGTCGAGTTCCGTGTCCAATAGCGCCGCCACCCGGCCCACCCCCGCGGCGGCCCCCAGCACCGCCACCGCGCGCGCGACCCGGAGTCGCTCCGCGTCCGCCGCGCTCACCTGGGTGGCGACCGCCCAGCTCGTCCTGGCGCCGGCCCCCACCGGCATATCCCCTCGGTCCCGAGCGACCGACCGTGCCATCTGACGTCCCTTTCACCGATCGGGATGCGCCCGACTGACAGGCGTGGCACGGCGAGCTTCGGTGTGCTGGAGCGGCATCATTGCAGCGAGGGCGCGTGGGCGCCCAGGATCAGCCGGGGTACAACGGTTTCGAAATGTACTGCCAAACAGTGTATTTCACATTCGCCTAGGAGGTGGTGACGAGCGCGTGCGGGCGATAGACCAGGGCGGCCGCCGACGTGTCGTCCACCGCCAGGAACACCACCGCGCGCGCCTCGTCGAGCATGCCCTGTGTGGCCGCGCTCAGATACGCGTGCACCGGACCCGCGGAATACGGGTCGCCGACGAACGGGTCGATCCCGGCGACCGCGGCCGAGGGCACCCCGATCCGGTAGGCCACCCGCTCGCGGAAGCCGGGGACGGGGGCCGGGGCCAGCAGTACCGCGCCGCCGGTGGCGAAGTCACCGGGCTCCAGTCCCTCACCGGCCAGGCATTCGCGCAGCGCGGCCTCGGCCAGCGCGAGCGGGTCCCCGGTCTCGGTGCGCACGGTCAGCGCGGTGCGGCCGCCGGTGCCCGCCGCATCCAGGTCGGCCCACGCGGTCGGGGCGAGCGCGCCCGGGGTCTCGGTGGTGTAGATGCGGCCGAAACCGCCCGCGCTGTCGGAGGAATGCAGCAGGATGGCCGCACCGCTGGCGGCGTACGGGAAATCCTCGCGGTCACGCTCGGTGGACGGGTGGGTGTCGCCGGCCACGATGAGCGCGTACTCGACATCGCCGAGACCGGTGAAGCACTGGGCCGCCATGAGCGCGTGCACCACCCCGGTGCCGCCGTTGAGCAGGTCGAAGGAGAACGCGGGCACCCGCCCGGTCGCGTACTCCAGGCCCACCTCGAGGCGCTTCTGGATCAGCGCGGCCACCGCGGGCTCGGCGATATTGCTGTCCCGGAACACCCCGGCGTTGACCACCAGGCCGACCCGGTCGGCGGAGACCTCCGCCGCCGCCAGCGCCTGCGCGCCGGCGCGGGCGGCCAGCTCGAAGTAGCTGCCGGTGTCGGCGTCGGTGCAGACGGCCGCGGAAACGATTGCGGTGCTCATGGATTCAGGCCTCCAGCCGGGAGATGGTCGCGGCGAGGTGCCCGGAGACCACCCCGGATGCCTCGGGGATCAGCAGCACTTTGGAGCCGCGCGGAATCCGGCCCTGCGCCAGGTGTTCGCGCAGCACCAGGAAGTGCGAGGTGGACGCGGTATTGCCGTATTCGGCGTAGACATTGAGCGCCTGCGGCATCGGGGTGTCGAAGTGCCGCTCGGTGAGCGAGCTGATGTAGTCGATGGCCGGGCCGCTGAACTGGTGGTGGATCCAGTAGTCGTACTTCTCGCTCTCCCAGGCCCGGCCGGTCTCCAGCAGGAAGTCGGCCATGCGCGAAATGCCCTGCAGGAAGCGGGATTCGCTGGCCAGGGCGCGGTTGTCGGTGTACATGGCGATGCCGGTGGTCTTGTCGCTGGGCATGCCGATGCAGTGCTCGGCGCCGGCCGAGGTGGTCATGAGCTCGATGTAGTGGATCTCGTCCGCGTCGTCGCCCTGGTCGTCGACCACCACGGCCACGGCCGCGTCGCCCACGGTCAGGGCGGCGAACTGCGGATCGTAGGGCTGGGAGATCTCGCGGGTGGCGGTCTCGGCGATGGGGGTGATCTGCTCGCCGCTGACCACCAGGCCGCGGCGCACCACACCGGATTTGATCATGCGGTCCAGCACCAGTACGCCGGTGATCATGCCCGCGCAGGCATTGGACAGGTCGAAGTGCAGCGCCCGGCCCGCGCCGATGGCCGCACCGAGCTGGGCAGCGAAAGACGGTGCGAAGCAGTACTGCCCGGGCGCGGTGAAGCGGGTGATCGACACCGAGATGATGACGTCCAGGTCCGCGGCCTCGTAGCCCGAGCGCGCGAGGCAGTCCTCGATGGCGTTGCGCGCCAGTGCGAACGACGATTCGTAATTCTCCGCATCGCTATTGTGCACGCGCCGGTTCTTGATTCCGGTAATTCGTTCCAGGTCCAATGCCCTGGGTACCGAAAGGCTGTTGATCACGTCCTCGGTGGAACGGATGGTCGTGGGTGTGTACGCACCGATCGATTCGAAGCGTGTACGCATGTGGCCCCCTGCTCTCTGGACTGAGTGCGTCCGGTCGAATGTGGCTGCGGCGGCCGCAATTCGGTGTCCCCCGAGCCGGCCCCGCTGATATCCCGTAGCCCCGATGCCAAGTGAAACGCTACCGTACCCACCGGTAGACGAGTGCCCCACGCGCCTCACCGATCACAGTGCGCTCGAGCGATTTTCACAGCGTAATCGCTGGAAGGAAGTGGTGCGCACGCCGATCGGCGATCGGTCGCCGAGTCACCCCGTAGGGGTGGAATAGGGGGTTACGAAGAACCGGTGTCGGTACCCGCGGACACACTAAAACTGTTGTATATCAAACGAATACGGAGCGCCACGCCTAGCGGTCCGACATCACCCCGTGTAGCCTCACCGATACATTCCTCGCATTCCTCGACAATTCACTGGGGGAAGTGTGTCGCATTCCTTGCCCACCATTTATTGGCGCGCTCTCGATCGTTTCAGCGATATCGTCGCCGCCCATCCCGAACGGGAGGCGGTGATCTATGCCGACGGCAGGAATCGGGACGGCCTGCCCGATTACCGCCACCTCACCTACGCCGAACTCGACGCGTGGTCGGACACCATTGCCGAGCGGTTCGCCGAGGCCGGCGTCACCCGCGGCGTGCGCACCATCGTGCTGGTGCGGCCGGGACCCGAGCTGTACGCCGTCCTCTACGGGCTGTTCAAGATCGGCGCGGTGCCGGTGGTGATCGACCCGGGCATGGGCATGTTCAAGATGCTGCGCTGCCTGCAGGCCGCCGACGCCGAAGCCTTCGTCGGCGTCACCGAGGCGCAGGCGCTGCGCATCGTGTTCCGCGTCTACTTCCGCAAGGTGCGAATGGCGGTCACGGTCGGGCGCTCGTGGTGGCAGGGGCCCACCCTCGAAAGCTGGGGCCGCACACCGGCTTCCGCGCTGCCCGAACGCGAGCCCGCGCCCGATGACGAACCGCTGCTCATCGCGTACACCACCGGCAGCACCGGGCCCGCCAAGGCGGTGGTGCTCACCCACGGCAATCTCAGCGCCATGATCGACCAGGTGGACGCCGCGCGCGAGCACGTCGCGCCGGGCACCTCGCTCATCACCGCGCCGGTGGCGGGCATCCTGGAGTTGCTGCTCGGATCCCGGTGCGTACTACCGCCGCTGATTCCCTCCAAGGTCGGGGCCACCGATCCGGCGCACGTGGTCGACGCGGTGCAGCGGTACGAGGTGAAGACCATGTTCGCCTCCCCCGCCGTGCTGATCCCGCTCCTGCGGCACATCGAGCAGACCGGGGCGGCGCTGCCGAGCATCGAGAGCATCTACTCCGGCGGAGCGCCCGTCCCGGACTGGTGCATCGCCGCGCTGCGACAGGTGCTGCCCGAGCCGGCGAAGGTGTACTCCGGCTACGGCGCGACCGAGGCGCTGCCCATGGCGACCATCGAATCCCGCGAGCTGCTGGGCGATCTGGTGGAGCAGGCGCACACCGGGCACGGGGTGTGCGTGGGCGCGCCCTCGCTCCACGTGCAAGCGCGCATCATCGCCATCACCGACGATCCGCTGCCGGACTGGGCGGATGCGGAGGCGCGGGCGGCCGATCTGGCGGCGTCGCGCGGGATCGGCGAGCTGGTGGTGTCCGGGCCCAATGTCAGCCCCCGCTACTTCTGGCCGCAGGCGGCCAACCGGAGCGGCAAGATCGCCGAGGGCGAGGTGATCTGGCACCGCACCGGAGACCTGGCCTGGATCGACGACGCCGGGCGAATCCGCTTCTGCGGGCGCAAGAGTCAGCGGCTGGAGACGGCGAGCGGGCCCATGTTCACCGTGCAGGTCGAGCAGGTGTTCAACACCGTCGAGGGCGTGGCCCGCACCGCGCTGGTGGGCGTGGGTGCGCGCGGGGACCAGCAGCCGGTGCTGTGCGTGGAGCTGGCGCCGGGGGCCGACCGGGCCGCGGTCGAGGACCGATTGCGCGGGCGGCGAGACGAATTCGACATCACCAAGCCGGTGGCGGAGTTCCTGTTCCATCCGCGGTTCCCGGTCGACATCCGCCACAATGCCAAGATCGGCCGCGAGAAGCTGGCGGTCTGGGCGGCCAAGCAGCTCGACGGGTAGGGCCGCAGCATGAGAAGCCCGGCGCCGCAGGTGGTTCCGCTGGTCACGCGGTTGTACTTCTTGGCCGGGATCGCCGCCCGGTTGTATCTGCTGGCCGGACTGATCGCCGCGGTGGCCGGGCGTGCCCCGTCGAATCCGGCGCTGCGGCTGCTGTGGTGGGCCGACGCGGCACTGTGCGCCGCGGATCCGGCCACCCGCATACCGGTCAGCATGGCCGCCGACGAACTGGCCAGCCGGATCGGCTGGGGCACCGCGGCGCTGACGCCGCTCCTCGGCCGCGCCCGGCGACGCGACCACACACTTCTGGAGGCATCGTGAAAGCAGCAGCATCGTGAAGGCATTGGTGACGGGGGCCTCCGGCTTCCTGGGTGGCGCGCTCACGCGCCGGCTGGTGCGCGACGGGGACCACGAGGTGGCGATTCTGGTGCGGCGCACCAGCAATCTGCGGGACCTGGCCCCCGTGCTCGACCGGGTGGAGCGGGTGGTGGGCGATCTCGGCGACCCCGACTCGCTGGAACGAGCCGTCGCCGGGGTCGATGTCGTGTTCCACAGCGCGGCCCGCGTGGACGAGCGCGGCACCCGCGCCCGCTTCTGGGCCGAGAACGTCGCCGCCACCGCGCGATTGCTGGCCGCTGCCCGGGCGGCGGGCGCGCAGCGGTTCGTGTTCATCTCGAGTCCGAGCGCGCTCATGGACCGTGACGGCGGCGACCAGATCGATATCGACGAGTCGGTTCCGTATCCCCGCCGCTACCTCAACCACTACTGCGAGACCAAGGCCGCCGCCGAACGCCTGGTGCTGAAGGCGAATACGCCCGGATTCACCACCTGCGCGCTGCGGCCGCGGGCCATCTGGGGTGCGGGCGACCGATCCGGGCCCATTGTGCGGCTGCTCGAACGGGCGGCGGCCGGGACCCTGCCGGATCCGTCGGCCGGGCGCGAGGTGTACGCCTCGCTGTGCCATGTCGACAATATCGCCGAGGCCGCGGTCAAGGCCGCTGCCAGCGAGAATGTCGGCGGCAAGCCGTATTTCATCGCCGATGCGGAGCGGACCGACGTGTGGGGGTTCCTCGGTGACGTCGCCGCGGACCTCGGCTATCCGCAGCCCGGCCGCAGGCTCGATCCGCGCGTGGTGGCGCTGGTGGTGTCGGTGATCGAAAACCTCAGGCGGGTACCGTATCTCGCCGAACACTGGACGCCGCCGCTGTCGCGGTACTCGGTGGCGGTGATGACCCGCTCGGGCACCTACGACACCTCCGCGGCCACCCGTGATTTCGGATATCGGCCCGTAATGGATCGCGACACCGGCATGACCGAACTGAAATCCTGGATCCGCAGCGGGGAGGTGATCGCCGGATCCACCCGCTGACCAGCGCTCGGACGCTCCCCTCAAAAACTTGTGTTACGCGCGGTACCGGCTAACATGGCTGGTACCGCGCGAGGGTGAGTCGGTGCTGACGGCCCTCGAGGCCGCAGACGCAGTGCAGCACCGCTACTCAATGAGGAGAGCGCCCGATGCCGGAGTTCGACTATCACGGCGTATCCGTCGCCTACGATCGCGCCGGGTCCGGGGATCCGATCCTGTTCCTGCACAATATCGGCGGTGACCGGCGCATCTGGGTGAACCAGACGCGCGCGCTGGCGGCCACCAACACCGTGTACGCGCTGGATCTGTTCGGCTACGGCGACTCCGACTCACCCGCGGACGGGTACACCGTCGACAACTACGTGCGCATGGTGTCGGAGTTCATCGACACCCACGGGCTCACCAATGTCACGATGGTCGGCAACTGCTTCGGCAGCGCGCTGTCGCTGCTGTACGCGCGCCGCAATCCGCAGAATGTGCGCGCCCTGGTGCTGTGCAGCCCGCTGACCGCCGCCACCCTGCGTCCCACACCGACCGGTTGGACCGCCCGCACTGCCGCGCACCTCCCGCTCGACTCTCTCGCCGGCGCGATCCGCCTCCCGGGCCTGGCCGCGAATCTCGTGGTCCGTGAACAGCTCGGCCCCCGCGGCCGTGGCATGGCCGCCTCGACCTTCACCGGTCTCCGCCGCCGCTGGAGCGAACCGCGCCGCCTGCTCCCGCCCGCCGCCATCGCCCGCGACCTCCCGAAGCTGGCCGTCCTCGACGACTTCCGGCCCGCCCCTGGCTTCCCGCCCATCACCACCGTCTGGGGCGCCAAGAACCACATCCTGTCCGCCGCCGCCGGCGCCCGCCTCAACACCACCCTGTGCCCGTCCGAGGCCATCGAACTCCCCGACTGCGGTCACCTGGTCATGCTGGAGCAGCCCGAAACCGTCACGGCCGCCATCCGTTCCGCCACCCGCACAGCCCTGGCGGGCTGAACTCGCCCAGCACACAACCCCCGCTCCGGCACGGACGCCCGGTGTATCCGCCGAACCCGGCGTCTCGACAGAACAGTTGCCCGCCGACAACCCAGGTCAGCCTGCCGCCCGGTGCAATCGGGTAGCCAGCTCACGCAGGTGCGCTGCCAGTTCCGGCGGCTCGAGGATCCGGAAGTCGAAACCGAAACCCGCCACGTGGACGGCGATGGCGTCGAGTGAATCCGCGCCGGTATGCAGGATGCAGGTGTCCGGGTCGACGGCCTCGAGCACGCCGACGGTCGGCGCGATCACCTCGGCGGCCCGTTCGGCGGAGGTCAGCAGCGTGATGCGGGCCTGATAGCGGTAGGGCGCGGTGGTGACACCGCGGGAGACCTGAGCGGCGGCGTCGGGGGCCTCGCGTGGTGTGAAGCGAGGGCCGGTCGGGACGCGCGGGGTGAGGCGGTCGACACGGTAGGTGCGCCAGTCCTCGCGGTCCACGTCCCAGCCGGTCAGGTACCAGCGGCGGCCGATGTGCACCAGGCGGTGCGGTTCGGTTGTCCGGCGCGAGGATTCGCCATCGTGGGTGCGGTAGTCGAATCGGAGGCAATGCTGGTCACGGATGGCCGCGGCGATGGCGGTCAGGGTGTCCGGGTCGACGCGCGGGCCGCCATCGGGGACGGCCACGGTCGCGGCCTGCAAGGCCGTCACCCGATGCCGTAGCCGCGAGGGCAGGACCTGCTCGAGTTTGGCCAGCGCCCGCAGTGAGCTCTCCTCGATCCCGGCGATGGTTCCGCCCGCCGCGGTGCGCAATCCCATGGTGACGGCGACGGCCTCCTCGTCGTCGAGCAGCAGCGGCGGCAGTGTCGCGCCCGCGCCGAGCCGGTATCCGGCCGCGCCGGCGGTGGCGTCCACGGGATAGCCGAGGGCGCGCAGCTTTTCGATATCGCGGCGCACGGTGCGCACATCCACCTCGAGCTGCGCGGCCAGTTCCGCGCCGCTCCAGTCGCGCGGGGTCTGCAGCAGCGAGAGCAGTCGGAGCAGTCTGGCGGAGGTTTCCAACATGAATTCGATTCTCCCGCACTGCTAGGGCAGAACCTGTCCTAACCGCCTTCTACCGTGGTTCTCATGAGCGAACAGATCACGCCCTTCCGCATCGACATCCCCGCCGAGCAGCTCGACGACCTGCGCCGGCGACTGGACGCCGCGCGCCTGCCCGCCCCGCTGCCCGGCGACGACTGGGACACCGGCGTGCCGGTGCACTGGCTGCGCGCGCTGGTCGACCACTGGCGCACCGGATACGACTGGCGCGCCGCCGAAGCCGAGCTCAATCGGTACCCGCAGTTCCTCACCGAGATCGAGGGACAGCGCATCCACTTCCTGCACATCCGCTCCGCCGAACCGGATGCGGTGCCGCTGCTGCTCACCCACGGCTGGCCCGGTTCGATCGCCGACTTCCTCGACGTCATCGGCCCGCTGACCGATCCGCGCGCCCATGGCGGCGACCCGGCCGACGCCTTCCACCTGGTCATTCCGTCCCTGCCCGGGTTCGGGTTCTCGGGTCCGGTCAGCGACACCGGCTGGACGCGGGCCCGCATCGGCCGGGTGTGGGCGGAACTCATGAACCGGCTCGGCTATCAGCGCTACGGCGTGCAGGGCGGCGATATCGGCGGCGCGGTCAGCCCCGAGGTGGCCCGCACGGCACCGGACCGGGTGATCGGCGTCCACGTCAACGGCGGCCCCAACCTGCCCCCGCCCTCGGCCGCGAACGATCTCGACGAGCTCACCGACCTGGAGCGGGACCGGGTGCGGCGCATCCAGGCCTTCATGCGAGAGGAGTTCGGCTACGTCGCGATTCAGTCCACGCGACCCCAGGCCCTGGCGTACGGGCTGGTGGATTCGCCGGTCGGCCAGCTGGCCTGGATCATGGACAAGTTCCGCGAGTGGACGCACCCGCGCGGCGTCGATCCCGACAAGATCATCGACCGCGAGCGCCTGCTCACCACCGTCATGCTCTACTGGCTCACCGGCACCGCCGGGTCGGCCGCGTACGTCGGGTACGCGAACACCGGGGAATGGGGTGCGCCCGGCGTGAACTCCGGTGTGCCGACCGGTGTCATCGCGTTCGCGCACGACGTCTGCATCCGCCGCTACTGCGAGGAGTCCAACACCATCACCCGCTGGGTCGACGTGGATCGCGGCGGGCATTTCGCGGCCATGGAGGAACCCGAACTGCTGGTCGGCGACATCCGTGAGTTCTTCCGCGACCTGCGCTAGACCGTGCGGAAAGCCTTCGGCTGCATCAGGAAACGAGGGGCCTGACCTGCTCGGCGGCGAAGCGGACGAAGCCGGCCGGGTCCGGTTCGTCGCCGGTGGGCTGCAGAACCACGCTGGTAGCACCGGCCTCGACCCAGCGGAGCACGGCGTCGGCAATGGCCCGAGCATCTCCCGCGACACCGATATCCGGGATACCGTCGCGGTCCTGCCCGCGCAGGTCCGCGGCCACCCGCTCCGCGGCATCGGGACCGGTCGCCGCCAGCAGGTACACGACGATCGGATACGGCTGCGCCGCAAGCGCTTCGGGCCGCGCGGCCCGCACGATCCCGGCGGCCGTGCGAATCCCGTCGGCGGGGGTGGAGCTGGTGAGGATCACCCCGTCGGCGGCTTCCCCCACCACACTCAGCGTCCGCGGCCCGGTCGCGGCGGCCAGGATCGGCGGTGCGGCGGCGGGCGGCCAGTCCAGCGCGACGTCGTCGAGCCGGACATACCTGCCCTGCACCGTGATTCGCTGCCCGGCCAGCAGCGCCCGCAGTGCGTCGAGGTATTCGCGCAGCAGGGTGATCGGCGAGGCGACCCGCTCCCCCACCTGCCCCATCCAGTCCTGAACCCCGTGTCCCACACCCCAGATCCCCCGCCCGGGGAACATCCGCTCCAGCGTCGCCAGCTCCATCGCGGTGACCGCGACATTGCGCAGCGGCACCGGCAGCACCCCCACCCCGACCCGCACCCGTTCACTCCACGCGAGCGCCGCTGCGGCCGTGGCGATCCCGCCCTCCAGGAAGCAGTCCTCCCACAGCCACAGCTCGTCGAGTCCCGACTCGTCCGCCGCTCGCACCACGTCCCGCAGCCGCTCGGGCGGTTGCTGCGGCCGGAACACCACTCCCAGGGTCGTCATACCCCATGCGTACCACGCCGGAGCCGGAAATAGCTGTGGCCCGGTCACATTCGCGACCGGGCCACCAGGGTTCGGAACTCAGCCGAAGTGGCAGACGTAGTGGACCGGCTCGATGACCTCGATCTGGAAGCTGGAGTTGCCCGGCACGGAGAACGACTCGCCGCCCTTGTAGGTGACAGCCTCGGACTCACCGGCGAGGGTGACGTTGCACTGGCCCTCGAGCAGCTCCATGATCTCCGGCGCACCCGTGTTGAAGGTCAGGGTGGCGGGGAGGATGACACCGATCGACTTGCTGGTGCCGTCGGCCAGTTCGATGTTGTGGCTCACACACTTGCCATCGAAGTAGACATTGGCGCGCTTGGTGACGGTGACATTCTCGAACTTCATGCTGATACGGGGCCCTTCCTACGGGTGACGACCGGCCGCGCGGGCCGGTCCGGTTCGCGCCGATCGTACCCGCGACCGCCGGGCAATCGTTCAGTCGGGCAGGGCGTCGAGGGCTGGGTCGGGCAGGGCGTCGAGAGCCTGAGCCGTCAACGCCCGCCCCTGCTCGATGATCGGGCTGGCGCGATGGAAATCCATGGTGCCGCAGATGTTCTGCGGCACCTCGATCACCAGGTCCGGTGGGTGGGCGGCCAGTTGCTGGCGGGTGAGGGCGGCCAGCATGAGATCGATGGCCCGCTGGGCGACATCGGTGGCGCGGATGCTGCTCAGCGCCGGCACCTCCTCGGCCGGGGTGCGCGCCCCGCCGAGCCGCTGCGCCGAGGCCCGCCACCACTGGGTGAACCAGTTCGTGCGCGGTTGCGCGCGGTCGTAGGCCGGGTCCGGCGCACCCGAGAGGTCGACGCCGATGGTCATGTCCGCGGGGCCCAGCGCCATGGTCGCCACCACCGGCAGCGGATCGAGCACGCCGCCGTCCACCAGCACGTGCCCGTCGACGAGCACCGGGGTGATGAATCCGGGAATGGCGATCGAGGCCCGGATGGCGGCATCGAGTTCACCGGCCTGGAACCAGGTGGACCGGCCGGTCGTCATATCGGTGGCCACCGCGACATACGGGATGGGCAGGTCCTCGATGCGCAGGGCGCCGAGCATCTCGCGGATCCGGTCGAGGACCTTGCTCGCGCGGATCACGCCCGGTTCGCTGAATGCCGGATCCAGCAGCCGCGCCACCTCGAACTGGCCGAGAGTGGTTGCCCAGGAGGTGAATTCGTCGAGCCGCCCGGCGGCGAACAGCCCGCCGACGAGTGCCCCCATCGACGATCCGGCCACGCCGACGATCTCGTAGCCGCGCTCCTGGAGTTCGGCGATCACACCGATGTGCGCGTATCCGCGTGCGCCGCCACTACCCAGGGCGAGTTTGACGCGCTTGCCCGTCGACATATGAATCTCCTACCCGACCGAGAACCAGCAATCGAATCGCAAACCATGGTAGAGCTCGGTCGCCACCAGCTCGGTCAGTAGCCACCGTGGAGGTAACGATCCGCTCCAACTTGGGTCTCCATCCGATTGCCGCAACTCCGGAAGTTGACAACCGCCACTAGAAGACCAGCCGGTCACACTGATAATTCCACAAGTCGTGCGAGCTGAATCCGACGAATCCGAGCGGGCATTCAGGCGCTATCGTGTCATCCCATGCTTGCTGAAACTCAGAACGTTCGTGTGGACAGCGAATTCGCACGGCTGCGGACAGTGGTGGTTTCGCAGAGCGAATTCCGGGCTCCAGCAAATGCCGAGATACTCGGGCACTCGATGCCGGTGGAACCAGGCGCGGTGGGCATCCTGGACGCGGTGTGGGGTCGGGACTTCGGCGCGGTGTATCCGGACAAGCAGCGCCGGTGGGAGGCCGAGCGGGACGAGCTCGCCGCCGTGCTCACCCGCCACGGCGTCGAAGTACTGCGGCCCCGGCTGTTCACCGCGGACGAGAAGGCCACGGCCGGCCCGATGGGATACGCCAACTTCTTCGTCCGCGACCCGTGGTTCACCATCGGCGAGCACGTGATCGAGGGCGTGCTCCAGTTCCCGCACCGGCGCATGGAGGTGCTGCCCAGCCGCGACCTGCTGCTGGACCGGGTGATGCCGTCTGCGGCGCAATACGTTTCGCTGCTCCAGCCCGGTAAGGCCGCGGTCGGCCACCCGGGACCCGGCCCGTTCCTCGAGGGCGGTGACGTCCTGGTGCTTGGTACCGACGTCTTCGTCGGTCTGTCCGGCATGGCCAGCAATGAGCTCGGCTACCGCTGGCTCGCGAAATACCTGCGGCCACACGGCTTCACCGTCACGCCCGTCCGCCTGCCCGAGCATGTGCTGCACCTGGATTGCGCGATCGGCCTGGTGCGCGAGGGACTGCTCATCGCCTGCCCCGACCGCCTCCCCGAGGGCCTGCCCGAGCGGCTGCGCGACTGGGAGCGCATCGAGGTGAGCGAGGACGAGGCCGCGGCCATGGCCACCAACGGCCTGCCCATCGACGCCGGAACCTACCTCACCGACCCGGAATTCGAGCGGGTCGGCAAGGAGCTCGAGGGCCGCGGCATCACCGTCGAGTACATCGACTTCGCGGTGTCGCGGCTGTTCGGCGGCGCGTTCCGCTGCTCCACCCAGCCGGTGCTGCGCGCGGACTGACCTGTCCCCCACCGGCTTTCGCCGGGACGGGACGGGATCAGGCGGCCGAGGTCACGCGGTAGACGTCGTAGACGCCTTCCACATTGCGGACCACGTTGAGCAGGTGGCCGAGGTGCTTGGGGTCGCCCATCTCGAAGGTGAACTTGGAGATGGCGACCCGGTCACCGGAGGTGGTGACCGCGGCCGAGAGGATGTTGACCTTCTCGTCGGCCAGCACCTTGGTCACGTCCGACAGCAGGCGGGTGCGGTCCAGGGCCTCGATCTGGATGGCCACCAGGAACACCGACGACGGCGACGGCGCCCACTTGACCTCGATGATCCGTTCCGGTTCCGAGCGCAGCGAATCGGCGTTGGTGCAGTCGGTGCGGTGCACGCTGACCGCGCCGCCGCGGGTCACGAAGCCCATGATCTCGTCGCCGGGCACCGGGGTGCAGCACTTGGCCAGCTTGGAGACCGTCCCGGGCGCGCCCGGAATCTCCACGCCCGCATCGCCTGTGGTGCGCTGACGCGCCGGCACGGTGGACGGGGTGGACCGCTCGGCCAGTTCGTTCTCGACATCGCTGACGCCGCCGAGCTGGGCCATGAGCCGCTGCACCACGTGGTGCGCGGACACCTGGTTCTCGCCGACGGCCGCGTACAGCGCCGAGATGTCGGTGTAGTGCAGCTCGTGGGCGAGCGCGCTCATGGCGTCGACGCTCATCAGGCGCTGCAGCGGCAGGCCCGAGCGCCGGACCTCCTTGCTGATGGCGTCCTTGCCCGCCTCGAGGGCCTCCTCGCGGCGTTCCTTGGCGAACCACTGCCGGATCTTGGCCTTGGCGCGCGGGGACACCACGAAGTTCTGCCAGTCCCGGGAGGGCCCGGCGTTCTGGGCCTTGGAGGTGAAGATCTCGACGACCTCACCGTTCTCCAGCTGCCGTTCCAGCGCGACCAGCCGCCCGTTGACGCGCGCGCCGATGCAGCGGTGGCCGACCTCGGTGTGCACGGCATAGGCGAAGTCCACCGGGGTGGACTTCTGCGGCAGGGTGATCACGTCACCCTTGGGCGTGAACACGAAGATCTCGGGCGATTTGAGGTCGAAGCGCAGCGACTCCAGGAACTCGGCCGGGTCGGCCGCCTCCCGCTGCCAGTCGAGCAGCTGACGCATCCACGCCATGTCGTCGACTTCGGTGGAGTCGTTGGAGTGCTTGCCCTTGGTCTCCTTGTACCGCCAGTGCGCGGCGATTCCGAACTCGGCGGTCCGGTGCATGTCCTGGGTGCGGATCTGCACCTCCAGGGGCTTGCCGTCGGGGCCGACCACGGTGGTGTGCAGCGACTGGTAGACGCCGTAGCGCGGCTGGGCGATGTAGTCCTTGAACCGCCCGGCCATGGGCTGCCACAGCGAGTGCACGACGCCGACCGCGGCGTAGCAGTCGCGCACCTCGTCGCAGAGGATGCGGATGCCGACCAGGTCGTGGATGTCGTCGAAGTCCTTACCCTTGACGATCATCTTCTGATAGATCGACCAGTAGTGCTTCGGACGGCCCTCGACCACGGCATTGATCCGGCTCGACGCCAGGGTGTTCACGATCTCGGCGCGCACCTTGGCCAGGTAGGTGTCACGTGATGGCGCGCGGTCGGCGACCAGCCGCACGATCTCGTCGTACTTCTTGGGGTGCAGGATCGCGAAGGCGAGGTCCTCCAGCTCCCACTTGACGGTGGCCATACCGAGGCGGTGCGCCAGCGGCGCTATCACCTCGAGGGTCTCGCGGGCCTTCTTGGCCTGCTTCTCCGGCGGCAGGAAGCGCATGGTGCGCATGTTGTGCAGCCGGTCGGCGACCTTGATCACCAGCACGCGGGGGTCGCGGGCCATGGCGATGATCATCTTGCGGATGGTCTCGGCCTCGGCGGCCGCGCCCAGGTTGACCTTGTCCAGCTTGGTGACACCGTCGACCAGATGGGCGACCTCGGTGCCGAATTCGGCGGTCAGCTCGTCGAGCGAGTACCCGGTGTCCTCGACGGTGTCGTGCAACAGCGCGGCCACCAGCGTGGTGGTGTCCATGCCCAGCTCGGCCAGGATGTTGGCCACGGCCAGCGGGTGCGTGATGTACGGGTCGCCGGACTTGCGGAACTGGTGGGCGTGCTTCTCGTCGGCGACATCGAAAGCCCGTTGCAGCAGAGCGAGATTCGCCTTCGGGTACAGCTCCCGGTGCACGCTGGCGAGGGGCTCGAGCACCGGCTTGACGGCGGCGATGCCGCGCTGCCCGGTCATCCGGCGCGCCAGGCGCGCGCGGACGCGGCGTGATGCGGAGGTGGGAACGGCGGTGGTGTTGCGAGCGGCGGACTGCCCGTTGGCCGCTGGGGTGGCGGACTCACCCTCGGGCGATTGCCCCGAGTTCGCCTGCTCCAGATGCTGTGTCATGCCACCTCCGCTCGCGGCCTCGATCGGAAAACCATATCGGACCGTTCAACCACCCAGATCATCCACTTTAGTCCTGGAATCGGATCCCGACCGGACAGCGGTCGCCGCCGGTCCGAACAGCTCCGGAGCGATGAACGATACCCGGTCGGGGCTCGGTTTCGCGCCCGCATGGGACCCGGATTGTTCCGGTGTCGGCCGGGCCTCCCTGCTCATTGTTCGCCCGTGCTCTCGACCAGGCCCTCCGGGGTCAGTTCCAGCCGCCGCGTCACCCCGATCTCGGTGAGGAACCGCGGGTCGTGACTGACCACGAACAGTGCGCCTTGGAAGCTCGCCAGCGCCTCGGTGAGGTGGGCGAGGCTGGGCAGGTCCAGGTTGTTGGTCGGCTCGTCGAGCAGCAGCAGTTTGGGCGCGGGTTCGGCCAGCAGCAGCATGGCCAGGGCCGCGCGCAACCGCTCACCGCCCGAGAGCGCGCCGGCCGCGACATCGGCGTCGGTGCCGCGGAACAGGAACCGGGCCAGCTGGGCCCGGATCTGTTCGGCCGAGGCGTGCGGCGCGGTGGCCGCCACGTTCTCGAACACCGACCTGGATTCGTCGAAGACGTCCAGGCGCTGCGGTAGCATGCGCCAGGGCACCCTGGGCGACTCCTCCCGGATGCGGTGCAGCAGCGTGGTTTTGCCGATGCCGTTGCGACCGGTGAGCGCGATGCGTTCGGGGCCACTGACTTTCAGCGTCACTGTCGGCCCGCACGGGAGCCGCACCTCGGTCAGCTCGAGCACGTCCTGGCCCGGGTAGAGCCGGGTGCCGGGCAGGTCGACGCGGATCTCGCGGTCGTCGCGCAGCCGGTCCTGCATGTCGGTCAGATGATCCTTGGCCTCCTCGACCTTGCCGATGTGGTTGTTGCGCAGCTTGCCCGCCGAGACCTGGGCCTGGCGTTTGCGCTCCCCCATGACGATCTTGGGTTCGCGCTTCTGGTCCCACATCTTCTGCCCGTAGCGTTGCCGCCGGTCGAGTTTGATGCGGGCCTCGACGAGTTCGCGCGCCTGCTTGCGGACATCGCTGCGGGCCTCCCGGATCGCCGCGCGGGCGGCGTCCTGCTCGAGCTCGATGATCCGCTCGTACTCGCTGAAATTGCCGCCGAAGAGCCGGATCTCGCCCTGCCGCAGCTCGGCGACGGCGTCCACGCGGTCGAGCAGTTCGCGGTCGTGGCTGACGGTGAGCACGGTGCCGGGGAACTGGCCGACGACCTCGTAGAGGCGTTGCCGCGCCACCTGATCGAGGTTGTTGGTCGGTTCGTCCAGCAGCAGGACGTCGGGTTCGCGCAGCAGCTCGGCGACCAGGCCCAGCAGTACGGTCTCACCGCCGGAGAGGGTGTCGAGCCGCCGGTCCAGCTGCGCGACATCGCCTGCGACGTAATGCAATCCGAGCCGTCCGAGCAGTGCCACGGCGCGTTCCTCGATATCCCAGGCGGTGCCCACGGTTTCGAAGTCGGCGTCGGTGCCGGATCCGGATTCGATGCGGTGCAGGGCTTTCCGGATCCCGGCCAGCCCGAGCACCGCGTCGACCCGCTGCCCCGCGGCCAATCCGAGGTCCTGACGCAGGTACCCGAACCGCCCCGGAATGCTCACCGAACCGCGCGCGGGGCGCAGTTCGCCGGTGATCAGGCGGAAGAGGGTGGACTTCCCCGCGCCATTGCTGCCGACCAGGCCGAGGTGACCGGGTCCGAGCTGGGCATCGAGACCGTCGAAGACTCCGGTACCGTCCGGCCACGCGAAGGTGAGATCGGAAATGGAAATAACGGGCATTGACATGCGGGCCTCCCCGAGAGTGAGCGAATGCGGCGCGCGATTGCGGGCCACTCGGCGATCACCTCAGAAGAGCAACGGCATGTCTCCGATCGGACGGGAAAAGAACTCGACTACGGTAACCGAGATCAACGAGCCCGGGCAAGAACGTATTTCGTGAGCCGAGTCTCACCGCCGGTCAGCGCGCGGCTCGCGCGGTGCACCGCAGGTAGCCGAGCGCGATCACGGCCAGCAGGGCGGCCAGGCCGTACATGACCGTCGCGCCGTGCCCCAGGGTGATGCCGCCGAGCGCGGTCCCCGCGCCGATGCCGATGTAGATGCAGGAGGCGTTCAACGCCACCACCAGCCCGGACTCCTGCGGCGCGGCCGCGATGAGCCGGTGCTG
Source organism: Nocardia sp. NPDC059236 (assembly GCF_042754085.1). Lineage (NCBI taxonomy): Bacteria > Bacillati > Actinomycetota > Actinomycetes > Mycobacteriales > Nocardiaceae > Nocardia > Nocardia sp. NPDC059236. Next base: position 525,012 of record NZ_JBHZAF010000001.1, on the reverse strand, counting down.
CTGCGCCGGCGTCTGGCACCAGCTGGCCGCACCCCAGCCCAGGGCCAGCAGCCCGACCAGCGCGGGAACACGGGTGTCGGTCGCCGCCAGCACACCCATGATCGCCAGGGTCGCCGCCATCACCGTGTATCCGGCGGTCAGCACCCGGGTGGCGCCGAAGCGGTCGGTGGCGTAACCGGACGACAGGTTGCCCGCCACCGCGCCGACGCCGTACAGCATCAGCATCCACGCGGTCGTGGCGGCCCCGATTCCCAAGGCCCCCAATGCCGAAACGGCATACGCGTACACGACATACGCCGCCCCCATGCCCAGCACCGTCAGCGGCAGCACGGCCGCGACCGACCGATTGCGCAGCACCGCCAGCCGTTTCGCCAGCGGGACCGCGGGATTGCCGGGCAGCGCGGGCACCCACGCCGCGACACCGGCCGCCGCCAGCAGGCACCCGATCGCGACCCCGGTCAGCGCCGACCGCCAGCCCAGCCAGTGCCCCAGCAGATCACCCAGCGGCACACCCAGCGCGGTCGCGATGGTCAGCCCGCCGACCACCACCGCCAGCGCCCGCCCGCGCGCCTGCGGCGGCACCAGCGCCGCGGCCACCGCGCCCGCATTGGGCGTGAAGGCCGCCGCTCCCAGCGCGGCCAGGATCCGGCTGGCCAGCAGGATCGTGAACGTGGGCGCGAGAGCCGATCCCAGATTCGCCAGCGCGAGCACCAGCAGCGCCGACACCAGCAGCGCCCGGCGCGGCAGCCGCGCGGTCATCGTGGCCAGCACCGGCGATCCCAGCGCATAGGCCGCCGCGAACACCGTCACCGCCGCGCCCGCGGCCGCCGTGGACACCCCCAGCGATCCGGCCAGGTCCGGCAGGAACCCGGCCAGGATGAACGAGTCGGTGCCGACGGCGAAGGTGCCCAGCGCCAGGATCAGGGTGCGCCGCAACTCGTTCGGCGCGGCGGTGGCCTCGGCCGTCGACAGCCGGGCAGTAACCGGGATATTAGCCATCCCGAATCTCCTTCCGAAAAAACCCGGCGCGGGGCCGGGTCGGTTTCTGGCGAGCGGCGCGACCGCTCAGGCGGTCACATGTTCATAGAAGCTGCGTGTGTGGGCCGAGGCATTGGCCGGGGCGGCGGCCATCAGGTCGGCCACGGTCTGCGCGGCCAGCTCGCGCCGCCAGGCCAGCTCGGCGCGCCCCATGGCCCGGGCGATGCCGCACGGTTTGGCGAATTCCGAACCCGCCCGGGTGGCTCCGGCCCCGCGGCGGCGAATCTCGGTGCAGCGGAAGGCTTCCGTGCGTCCCTCGACCGCGGATACCACGTCCATGAGCGTGATGCGCTCGGGAGTGCGCGCCAGCCGGTAGCCCCCGCGCGCGCCGGGCGTGGAGTCGAGGATTCCCTCGCGCACCAGCGGCTGCAGCCGCTTCTTCAGGTATTCGGGCGGCAACTCGAAGATCTCGGCCAGGCGGGCGGTGGCGATCGGCGCGTGATCGTCGAGCCAGGCCAGCACGGTGCAGCAGTGCAGTCCCCATTCGACGCCTTCACCCATCATCATGAATAGGGATAATACATGTCCCGGATCCCCGGGCCAACCCCGATTCAGCGGCTGATGCGGCGGGCCTTCATGCCGTTCGAGAGCGGCACCTCGGTCACCTTGCCGCCGGATTCGGCGTGTAGCATGCGGCCGCTGCCGGTGTAGACGCCGACATCCGTGGGCCCGCGCGGGCCGAAGGACCCGAACACCAGATCGCCGGGCTTGGCATTGAGCAGCTGGACCTCCACGCCCTGTTCCCACTGCTGTTCGGCCGTGCGCGGCAGGCTGATGGTGCTGCCGCTGGCGGCGAACACCGCGGCCGCGGTGAAGCCCGCCTGGTCGAACCCGCCGTCGCTGGGCCCGCCCGGGCCGCCGCCGCCGAAAACGTAAGGGGTGCCGACCCATTGCTGTCCCGCCGCCACGATCTGCGCTCCCAGATCGGCGTTCGGGTCCGCTTGGAACCGGCCCTCGCTGCCGAGGCTGCGGAATCCGGGCTCGGCGGCCAGGATCCGCGCCACGTAGGGCCGGGTCTCGGTGTAGTGCCGGGAGATCTGGTTGGGCATGCCGCCGGAGGCGAGCACCGCGCCCTCACCGGCGTTGTAGGCGGCGATGGTGAGCGCGGTCAGGTCGCCGGAGACCTTGCCCTCCGACATCCAGCCCTCGATGGTCTTGGCGATGGCGCACATGTAGCGCCCCTGCCCGATGATGGCGTCGGCCGGATCCAGCACGCTGGCATAGCCTTTGCCGTCGGCGTCGATGACGTACGGCTGTCCGTCGGGTGCGAGGGCCTTGGCGGTGCCGGGCATGAACTGGGCGATGCCCTGCGCGCCGTCCGGGGACACCGCGTCGGTGCGGAACCCGGATTCGGCCTGGCCCTGGGCGGCCAGCAGCGAGGCGCCGATCTCCGGGCACAGCGAGCCCGCGCGGCGGTACCAGATCTCGAGTTCGGGCGGCACCTTCCCGGAGGCGAGATTGCCGCCCGGCGTGCCGAATCCGTTCTCGCAGTAGGGCGTACTGGGTGCGGGAATGGTGCCGCCGGCCAGCCACGGCATGGGGTCGACCTGGTGCCCGCCGGTCAGCCGCCCGCCCGGCACCAGCTCGAAATGCAGGTGCGGGCCGGAGGATTCGCCATTGTTGCCGACGTCGGCGATGTGCTGACCCATCTGCACGACGTCGCCGATGTGCACGAAGATGCCGTTCTGGTACATGTGCCCGTACACGGTGGAGTACCGGCGGCCGCTGCCGTCGAGGGAGTCGATGACCACCCAGTCGCCGAAGCCGGACGCCGCGCCCGCGGCCACCACCAGCCCGTCGGCGGCGGCGTAGATCGGCGTGCCCGCGGGGGCCGCCAGGTCGACGCCCATATGGGTGCCGCCGCGCGCGCCGAACACGTCGCTGACGGTGAATGTGCCTGCGGCGAGCGGATATTGGTGCCGTCCGGCCCCGGTGAGGCTGCCCGCCTCGTTCACCGTGCCGGGCGCCGCCGCCATGGAGGCATTGGCCGGCGCGAGCTCGGTGGAGCTGGGGTCGGCGGCCTTGATGGTGACCTGGACCCGGTCCAGGTGATTGCGGGCGACGTCGCCGCGGTCGCCGAGCGGGCTCCACTCGGTGCCGGCGGCCGCGCCCGGAGTCCAGCTGCGCTGCTTCCAGATCAGGTAGTCGACCCGGAAGGCGGCGGCGTTCTGCTGCAGGAACGAGACGATGGCGTCACCCTTGCCCGAGTCCGCGCCGACGATGAATTCCACCGAACGCCCGGCCTTCAGGTCCGGAACGGAGTCGTCGTTCACGATGCCGCGCATGTCCATCATGCCGAAGTGGGCCACCGTACAGCGCAGCACGCGCAGCGCACCCTCCTGCAGACCGGCCTCGACGGGGGAACCGGTGGTGGGGCAGTTGGGTTCGGTGCGGGCCGAGGTGACGGCCGGAACGCTGGGTGTGCCCGGGCCGCAACTGGTCTCGCTGGCGGGCAGGATGATGACGAGGACGAGGGTCAGCAGACCCAGCACCAGGGCGACCGCCCCACCTACGAGGACTTTGGGCTTCACGCCCGAACGCTCCCGGCCGCCGCGGTGATCACCCGGACATCATGCCATGGCGGACACGCGGTTTCACGGAGCTGCGGGTCTGTTTCGAACGGAGCTGCGTGTCTGTTTCAACAGGCATACAGCGGGCATCCCCCTGATATGCCGTACGTCGCCCGCAATGAAGTCCACGCCGCTCGCATCATCAGCGGCGTCGGCGCGTTGTTCGCCCTCGTCGAGGGCGTCTACATCCTGATGCTGATCCTCAACGCGGATCAGGCCAACAAGTTCTTCGTCTTCATCAAGGGGCTCGCCGAACCTCTCGCATTGTTCTTCCCGGGGCTGTTCCACACCGGCAGCCCGAACGTCGACACCATCCTGAATTACGGCCTGGCCGCGGTCTTCTGGCTGGTGGTCACCGGTTTCGTCGCCCGGGTCATTGCCCGCTAGAGGCCGGCGGCCGACAGATCGAACGCGGTGAGAGCCGCGGCGAACAGAGGTGTGTGCTCGGAGCGGCCGGGATCGTATCCGGTAAGGGCGGCGATGCGGTTCAGGCGGTAGTTCAGGGTGTTCCGGTGCACGACCAGCGACCCGGCGGCCGCGACGCGATTGTGGTCGCAGGCCAGATACGCACGCAGGGCCGCCATCAGGTGCTGATGCTCGGCCAGGGGCGCGAGCAGGCCGAGCAACCAGGCGCGGGCGGGGCCGGGACGGGCGAACTGGTACTGCAGGGCGAGGTCGGCCATCCGGTATACACCGGTCGGCCGTCCCAGTCCGAGGGCGAGCCGGGCGATCTCCGCGGCCTCCTCGGCGCGCCCGGGAATCTCGGAAACCGTTGCCGCGGTGGCTGTCCCGGCTATCACCCGGCCACCCGCGGCGGCGGCGATCCGGGCGACCGCGGCATCGACGCGGGCGGCCGGTTCGCTCGCCGGCACCAGCACCCAGCCCCCGGCCCGATCCAGCACGGTCAGCGCCAGCGGTGACAGCGCGTCGACCTCCCCGTGGATCACGCGCATGGCGGGCCGCGCGCCGTCCCCTGCAGCGGGCCGCGCATCGCCCACCGGGGCGGCCGTGCCGGCGGTGCGCAGCGCCAGCACGTGATAGCCGCCGAGTGCGATCCCGAATCGATCGGCCAGCAGTTCGGCCGGTCTGCCCTGCAACAATGCCTGTGCCAGAGCGCGTTTGGCTTCCCGCTGCTCCCAGTGCAGGTCCTGTCGCTCACGCAGATAGGACCCGGCGACGCCCGGAATGACGACGCCCAGGTACCGCAGCAACTGCGGCACGGCCCGCAGTAATTCCTCCCGCTCATGTTCCGTCCCCGCCTGCGCGGTGAGGAAGTTCCAGGCCGCCAGCGCCCCTTGGTGATACACCGCCAGCACCGCGTCCAGGGGGATGCCTTCGCGCGCCCGCCGCACGGCGACCGCGATCATGTCGTCCAGATCGTCCGCCTGGGGTTCGCGCCCCTCCCCCAGCAGTCGCGCGAACAGCCGCAGATTGTCCTCGGCACGATGGATCACGTCCCGCTCCAGCAGATCCCGTGGCAACTGCTCGTAGTCCGGGACGCTGCGCACCACCGCCGCCAGGATCTCCCGCGCGGCCTCGGACAGGTGGGTCGCCAGGAATTCCGCGAACGCGGCCTGATCCTCGGGTGGGTTACTCACCGGTACATTGTTGCCGCGACCGAATCCCTTCGCGGGGCAAATGAATCCAGCAGGGCGAATAGCCGCCACCGCCGGACCGGCCTGTCATTCCACCAAATCCGGCCGATCAACCCTGAGCCCGTGCACAGAGACCGCGACCATTTGTCTGGGACGGTTTTGCTGGACGGTATCCGCGCCGCCGAGAGCTTCGACCCCGCGCAGCTGTCCGGCGCCGAGACACCGACGGCGCTGTGGGGGTGTCGCCGGCCAGCTGCCCGGCGCGTTCCGCTGGCTGCGCGATCGTCTCGACGGCGTTCCGGCCCCCGAGGGCTGCACCATCACCGATCCGGTTCTCGTCATGGCCGAACCCCGGTTCTGGCAGACCCTCGGGGAGATCCTCCCCACCGCCGTACAAGCCGTGATCGGTCAGGCCATCGGGGCGGGGAGGTGACCGGTCATAGCTCGACGATGGAGGTCAGCGGGTAATCACCCTGGCGTTCACGGCCTTTGAGGAAGCCGAGCTCCAGCACGACTGCCGCCGCTACCACCTCGGCCCCGGCGGCGGCGAACAGCTCGGCCGCAGCGGCGAGAGTGCCGCCGGTGGCGAGCACGTCGTCGAGCAGCAGGACCTTGCGGCCCTTCAGATCGATGCCGTCGGCCGGGATCTCCAGTGCCGCCGAACCGTATTCGAGGGTGTACTCGCGCGAGATGACCGGCGGCGGCAGCTTGCCCGCCTTGCGGACCGCGATCACGCCGGTGCCCAGCGTGGCGGCCACGCCCGCGCCCAGCAGGAAGCCGCGCGCGTCGACACCCGCCACCAGGTCGGCGTCGGGGGCGCAGGCCGCCAAGCAGTCCAGCACCGCGCGGAAGCCCTCGGAATCGGCGAACACCGGGGACAGATCCGCGAAACGCACTCCCGGCGTCGGGAAGTCGTCACGCCAGCGGGTCAACTGCCGCACCGCGGCCTCCGCGCGGGCCGCCCGCTCCCCTGCCACCTCGGCCGTCTCCAGCATCTCGTGTTTGCTCATCCGCACCCACTCCTCATTCACCACGCCACCACGGCTCTCACCGTTTCAGCACCCAGCGATCCATGTTCCAGCCCGCTCCCGCCTCGGTGGGACTGGCGATGCCGTTCTCCATACCGTCACCGAACCCGATGGTGCGGGGGGCGGCGAACAGTGGAACCGACGGCATCTCGCTCCAGAGCAGGTTCTCCTGCTCGGTCAGCAGGTTCAGCACGGTGCCCGAGTTGTCCTCGGCCGCAAGCTGATCCGCGATGGCATCGTAGCGGCCGTTGCCGAACCGGCCGAAATTCAGCCCCGCGCCGGTGCGCAGCGACGCGGTGGCGTCGGTGCCGGTCAGCGAACCCGACGGGCCCGGCATGCCGGCGGTGCCGCCCAGGATGGCGTCCACCTTGCCGTCGGTGAGCTGCGACGCGGTGAAATCCGGTGCGCCCGCATCGACCACGGTGATGCCCGCGGCCTTGCAGGCGTCGGCGATGGCGGTCACCGTGGCCGCGCGCCGCTCGTCCGGCTTGACGTAGCCGATACGCACGGTCTGGTTCTGGACACCCGAGGTCGCCGCGGCCTGGGTGGCGGTGGCGTCACCGCCCCTGTACTTCTCACCCGCACCCGAGATCGCCGAGTAGTACACCGAATCCTGTTGCACCGTCCGGGAATTCTGCAGGCCCGCGCCCAGCCCCAGCTTGACGTCGTAGCCCGGGTGCCCGAACTTGTCGAACAGCGCCTGCCGCGGCACGCACAGCGCGAACGCCCGGCGCGCATCCGCCGATCCGAACATCCCGCCGGTGCTCAGCACCAGCTGCTCGACCCCGCGGCCCGGCAGATTCTGCTTGTGGAATCCGCCCAGGTTCACATCGCCCAGCGACCCGGCGCCCACATCGAGCACGCCGATCGACTTGTCCGACACCTTCGACTTCAGGTCGGAGTGCCGGTCCCACACCACGATCCGCGGCGTCCGGGGCTGATTGCCCCACCACTTCTCGTTCTTGACCAGCACCAGACCGTCCTTGTCACCGAACGAGTCGATCCGGTACGGCCCCGAGGACGGCAGCAGCGTCAGGTCCACCTTGCCCGGGGCGAGCTTCCAGCCGTTGTTCCAGAAGTCGGCGATGCGCTCGAGGGTGGGTTGATCCCCGGTCTGCACCGGCGTCACCACACTCGGGATCTTCACCTGCGCGGCGATCACGTGCGCGGGCATCAGCTCGGTGGCATTGAACAGCGTCTTCCACGCCGAATAGTGCTTGCCCGGCCGGAACACCACGGTGGCGTCCTTGGATCCGGGCTGGCAGTCCACCCGCTCGATATCGCGGTAGCCGTCGGTGCTCGCGGCGTCGAACAGCGGCGCCGGCCCGCCCGGACCGGCCTTGGTGAATCGTCCGCTGCGCGCGGCCCAGGTCAGCACCAGGTCATCGCAGGAGGTCGCCACGCCATCGGAGTAGACGCCCTCCGGGGCGAGGCGGTACTGGATGGTCTGCGCGTCGCCCGGGACCTCCTTGGCGGTGCCGGTGTCGGTGTCGGCCACCGGCTGCCCGTCCGGGCCGGTATAGAAGAACCCGGTCAGCACCCGCGAGAACACCGCGGCCGCACCGCTGTTCGCGCCCAGCGTGCTGCCGCCGTTGTAGCTGGCGACGACCGCGTCCACGCCGTACCCGATCGAGGGCACCTGATTCTTGCTGGAGCACCCGGCCAGCGCGCCGGCGGCGAGGGCACCCGCCACCAGCGCGACGGCGGTCCGGCGCACAACCCTGTGGTCTTGCTTCACGGTCGCACCCCCTGCGCTCAGTGCCGTCGCTGCTGTCGTTTCCCAGTCGGCCGGGCCCCGGGACGCGGCGCCCCGGCGCTCTGACTGCGCGGCGCGTGGTCGCGTCCGAAACCATTGGCTTCGGCGCCGCGGCCCGCGGCGCCGGCCCGCTCGGCGGCTGCCGCGCCCACCCGCGCCTTCGCGCCACCGGAGCGGCGGTTGAGCACCTTCTTGGTGTGCGCGGCCACCGGACCCCAGGTCTCCTTGAGCGTCACCAGCACCGGCACCGCGAAGAAGATGGACGAGTAGCCACCCACGATCATGCCGACCAGCTGCACCAGGGCCAGGTCCTTGAGGGTGCCGACGCCGAGCAGCCACACCGCGACCACCAGCATGCCGATGATCGGCAGGATGCCGATGACGGTGGTGTTGATCGAGCGCATCAGCGTCTGGTTGGCCGCCAGGTTCGCCTTCTCCGCGTACGTGTGCTTGGTCAGGTGCAGGACACCGCGGGTGTTCTCCTCGACCTTGTCGAAGACGACCACGTTGTCGTAGAGCACATAGCCCAGGATGGTGAGCAGACCGATGACCGCCGCCGGTGTCACCTCGAAACCGACCAGCGAGTAGATGCCCGCGGTGACGATCAGGTTGAAGAACAGCGAGCCGATCGCCGCGAACGCCATGTCGCGTTCGAAGCGAATCGCGATGTACAGCGTGGTCAATCCGACGAACACCACCAGCGCCAGCAGCGCCTTCTTGGTGACCTGGCCACCCCAGGTCCCGCTGATCTCGGCGACGCTGATGGCATTGCGGCTGGCCTGGCCGTTGGAGTCCTTCGGATGGAAGGTGTCGAACAGCGCGGTCTGCAGCTTGTCGGCCTGCTCGACACTCAGTGTGTCGGAACGGATCTGGATGGTCGCCGAGGACCCCGAGCCCGCCTTCTGCACGGTGACCGGGTCGTGGCCGAGCGTGGACCGGTAGACGTCCTCCACCTTCGAGGTGGTGACGCTGTCGGAGGCGGGCAGCTGGATCCGGGAGCCGCCCGCGAAGTCGATGCCCAGGGTGAAGCCCTTGAACGCCATGCTGGCCACCGCGATGGCGATCAGCGCCGCCGCGATGCCGTAGTACACCTTGCGCTTGCCGACGATCTCGAAACCACCGGTACCGGTGTAGAGCCGCTCGAACAGGCTGTGCTGCTTGCCTGTCGGCACGGCCTCGTAGTCGAGTTCGGAGTCGGAATCCACGACGACGGGAGAGGACTTGGCCATGATCACGCCTCCTTCACCAGGACGCCGGCGGTGGCCTTGCGTTCCTGTGCAAGCTCTGCAATAGCGCCCAGGCCGTTCACCGACGGCTTCGCCCAGAACGGCGAGCGCGAGACCAGCATCATCAGCGGCGAGGTCACCAGGTACAGGACGATGACGTCGAGCACGGTGGTGACACCGAGGGTGAAGGCGAAGCCCTTCACCTGGCCCGCGGCCAGCACGTACAGCACGGCGGAGGCGATGAGCGAGACCGTCTTACCCGACAGGTTGGTGCGCTGCGCGCGCTGCCAGCCACGCGGGACCGCGGACCGGAAGCTGCGGCCCTCCCGCATCTGGTCCTTGATGCGTTCGAAGAAGACGACGAACGAGTCGGCCGTCAAACCGATACCGATGATCAGACCCGCGATACCGGCCAGGTCGAGGGTGAAGCCGATCCAGCGGCCCAGCAACACGATCAGCGCGTACACCGCCACACCCGCCGCGAGCAGCGAGAAACCGGCCAGGAAGCCGAGCATGCGGTAGTAGAGCAGGCAGTACAGCAGCACCGCCAGCAGGCCGATGGCACCGGCGATCAGACCGGCGTGCAGCGACGAGATGCCCAGGGTCGCCGAGACCGTCTCGGCCTCGGAGGTGCCGAACGACAGCGGCAGCGAACCGTACTTCAGGGTGTTCGCCAGCTCCTTGGAGGTCTTGGCATTGATGCCCGGACCCGAGATCGCGGTGCTACCGCTGAACTGGCCGCCCTCCTTGATCACCGGCGCGGAGACCACGCGGGAGTCCAGGGTGAAGGCGATCTGCTTGCCCACGTACTTGTTGGTGAGGTTGCCCCACTGGTCGGTGCCGCTGGACTTGAACTGCAGGCTGACCACCCACTGGGCCTGCTGCAGCACGCCGGAGGCGTCCTTGATCTCGGTACCGTCCATCACGGACTTGTCGAGCAGGTAGACGGTGGTGCCGTCGGTGCTGCAGGTCACCAGGGGCAGGTTCGGATCGTCGTTGCCCTGCAACGGATCCGGCTTGGAGCAGTCCAGCGTGGCCATGGCCTGCAGCTGGGCGTTCTGGTCGGTGCTCTGGCGGGCCGCCTTGGCGGCCGCGATCTCCTGCGCGGTCTGCTGCTGGCCGCCCGCCGGCGCGGGCGTCGACGGCGGCGCGGACGGGGTGGTCGGGGCCTGTGCCGGGAACACCCGGTTCTGCGGGGCCTCGCCGGTCGTCGTGGGGGCCGGAGCCTCGGCCGTGGCCGGGGTGGTCTCGGTCGGCGTCGCGCTCGTGCTCGGCGGCTGCTGCGGCTGGGTCTGCTGCGGCTGCTGGGCCTGCTTGCCCGCCTGCGCGGGGGCGCTCTGCACCACCGGACGGAAGTACATCTTGGCGGTGGTCGCCAGTGATTTCGCCTGTGCGCCATCGGCACCGGGGACGGTGATAACCAGATTGTCGCCCTCGATGACGACCTCGGAGCCCGCCACGCCCAGACCGTTCACGCGCTGCTCGATAATGTTCTGCGCCTGCTTGAGGCTGTCCTGGCTCGGCTTACCGCCATCCGGGGTGCGAGGCGTCAGGGTGACGCGGGTACCGCCCTGCAGGTCGATGCCGAGCTTCGGGGTGTGGTGCTTGTCCCCGGTGAAGAAGATCAGGCCGAACATCAGAGCCACCAGCGCGGCGTAGATGCCGAGCAGACGCAACGGGTGCGCCGTTCCCTGAGAAGGTGGCACAGTACTTATCTCCTAGGCGGATTCGAAGGTGGAACGAGCGGGGCACACACCGCAGCGCCACCGGCCGCCGGGAATCCGGTGCGGCCGATGGCGCGGAGTATGTCAGTCCTTGCTCAGCCGCGGCGCGTCGTCGGCGGCTTCGGGGGCGGCGACGTGATCGTCGGCAACGCCGTTCGAAGACGCGGCTTCGGTGGTCTCGGCGGTGGTGTCCTCGGTGGCGTCGTCGTCGCTGCGCACCTCGCGGATCGATTGCCGCAGCCAGGTGGTGACGACTTCCTCGGCGATCTCGAGATCGACGGTGGTGTCATCGAGGTCGACCACGGTGCCGAAGAGCCCCGACGTGGTGACGACCCGGTCGCCGACCTTCAGGCTGTCCTGCATCTCGGTGACCTTCGCCATCTCCCGTTTCTGACGGCGGACGCCGAGGAACATCGGGATGAGCAGGGCAACCAGCAGTAGCGGCAGCAGAAGTTCCATCGTCGAAGTCAGCCCCTGGTAAGTGGTCGGTTGGGTGCGTTTCCCACACAGTCTGCCAGTAATCCCTGAGAGAATGCGCGGCGACCTGTTCTAGAGTCCACGCTCGTTCGCGCAGGGCTGATTCATCCCGTTTCCCCCAGCTGCGCGGTCGACCGCCGACTCTGCCGACCGCGCAGTCCCACTCAGGCCGGCTGCTGCCCGTAGGTGTAGTCGTCGAGCGGGAAGGTGGTCGCCTCGCGGTGGGCGTTCAGAGTGCTTGTCGGGCGCAGCAGCGCCGCCTCACCATGCTGGTTGAAATAGTAGCTGCGCGCCGTGGCGCACTGGCCGCCGTAGAAGACCGACGAATCCAGTTTCTCGGTGACGCGATCCAGGAATTCGGCATTGGCGCGCTCGGTGACCTCGAAGACCCGTTCGCCGCGGCGGAACATCTCCCCGAACAGGCGCGCCATGTGCTTCATCTGCGCCTCGATGGTGGTGAAGTAGGACAGGCCGCTGTAGGAGTAGGGACTGTTGAGGCTGACGAAGTTGGGGAACTTCGGCACCGTGATGCCCTCGTAGGCCTGGAAGCGGTTGTCGCGCCAGAACTTTCCGAGATTGCGGCCGTCGCGGCCGATGATCTCGATGGCCGGGAAGTTGACGTCCCACAGGTTGAAGCCGGTGGCCAGGATGAGGGTGTCGATCTCGGTCTTGTGACCGTCGGCGGTGACGATGCCGTCGGGCTCGATGTGGTCGATGGAGTTGGTCTCCAGGCGCACGTGCGGCTCGTTGAAGGTCTTGAAGTAGAGGTTGGAGAAGGTGGGGCGCTTGCAGCCGAAGTCGTAGTCCGGCGTCAGCTTCTTGCGAGTCTCCTTGTCGCGCACCTGGGTTCGCAGATGCGCCTTGGCCAGGATGCCGGCGGCCCTGTTGAGCGGCTTGGCCTCCTTGAAGTGCAGCACGCCGACCACCATGAGCGCCTCCAGCATGGAGGTGTTGACCAGGCGAGCGGCCTTCTGCGTCAACGGAACTCGCGCGAACAGATGCTGCACCGCGGGTGGAATCGGGGCGTCGACCTTCGGGACGACCCAGATCGGGGTGCGCTGGAAGACGGTCAGCGCCTGCGCCTGCTTGGCGACCTCCGGGATCAGCTGCACGGCGGTCGCGCCGGTGCCGATGATGGCGGACCTGGTCCCGGTGAGATCGACCTCGTCGTCCCACGCGGTGGTGTGGATGATCTTGCCGGCGAAGGTGTCGATGCCCGGAAACGGCGGGGTGCAGGGCTGGGACAGGAATCCGGTGGCGGCCATCAGGTAGCGCCCGGTGAGCGGTTCACCGTTCTCGACGGAGACCACCCAGTACTGCTGCTGCTCGTCCCAGCGTGCACCCCCGACGACGGTGTCGAACCGCATACGCCGGCGCAGGTCGTACTTGTCGGCAACGTGTTCGGCGTAGTTCTTCAGCTCCGACCCCGGGGCGAACAGCCGCGACCAGTACGGGTTGGGCTCGAAGGAGTACGAGTAGGTGACCGAGGCGATGTCCACGGCCAGGCCCGGGTAGCGGTTGACGTGCCAGGTACCGCCCAGGTCGTTCTCCCGCTCGAGGATGACGAAATTGCTCAGGCCGAGCCGATCCAGCTCGATGCCCGCGCCCATACCGCCGAATCCCGCGCCGACCACGATGGCGTCGTACTGAGGTGCCACGCCGAACCTCCTGCAAGAACTGTGTTCGAACAAAGAAATGATGCACATGTCACGGAATGACATCTCATTCCGTTTGTGATCACCGTATCATCGGGCTCGTGACGAAGCCATCCTCGAGAATCGAACGGCGCAAGGCCGAACTCCGGCAGGAGATCATCGACACCGCGTTCGCGTGTTTCGCCGAGCGGGGCTACCACGCCACCGGCATCGCCGACATCGCCGGCGAGCTGGGTATCGGGCACGGGACGTTCTACCGGTACTTCGAGAACAAGCGCGACATCATCGACCACGTCATCGACGACCTGTCCGCGCGGATCATCGAGTCGCTGGGGACCGACAATGCCCCCGACGCCGCCGACAGCCTCGAGGAGTACCGCGCACAGGTGGATCGCATCGGCGACGCGCTGAACCACATCTTCCTCGAGGACCGGCGGGTGGCGCAGCTGCTGCTGTTCCAGGCCACCGGCATCGACGCCGAATTGACCGCGCGGCTCTACGGTTTGCTCGACACCGCCGACATGCTGACCGCCGGGTACCTCGAGCACGGGGTCGAACGCGGTTATCTGCGTGCGGATCTCGACACCGTGAACACCGCGCGGGCGGTGACCGGCATGCTGCTGGCCACCATTCTGCACGGCATCCGGACGCCCGAGGTGCAGGCGGTCGACGATCTCAGCCACGCCATCCGGCACCTGCTCATCGACGGCGTCCGCAAGCACTGAACCACCTTGCACAAACGGACCCGTTTGTCCGGTGCGGCCGGATTCGGCTGGGGCGGAGGTAATTCGGACATGCAACCATTGGCACAATGACCCGAGTGACCCCAGACGACGTCCGCCGCACCCGGTTCGGCCACGCGCCGTCCGGGCCCCACGGTTACCACCCCGCCCAGGTGGACGCCTTCTGCGCACGCATCGCCGACACCATGCTCGGCCGCGACCATCTGAGCATCGCCGACATCCGGCACATCGAATTCGACGGTCCCCCACCCGGACATCGCGGCTACGACATCGACGAGGTCGACGACTTCCTCGACCACGTCTGCACGGAACTGGAATACCTACGCCGCGGCCGCGGACGCCTCCCCGCCGGCCGCACCCCCGACACCCTCACCCACGACGACGTCCTGCGCATCCAATTCTCCGCACCCCCCTACGGTTTCCCCGGCTATCTGGCCGACGAAGTGGGCGCGTTCCTCGACCGTCTGGCGGCGACGCTCGCCCATCACGGCCCCAACGGCCTCACTCCGAAGGAGGTCCGGGACATCACTTTCCACCTAGCCCCCGACGGCGCGCCCGCCTATCACTACGAGGAGGTCGACGCCTTTCTCGACCTGGTGGTCCACCAGCTCGAGAAGTCCGAGGCATCCCGGCACTGACACCCGAAGGCGGAGGAGAATCTCCATCGGACGTCCCACGCGTAGGGACCTTGGCCCCTGCCTCCGGAGGAGCCTGCGCAACAGACTGATCGTCATGCGTAGACGATTCGAGTTGGCTTTCAACATGTCCTATCTGGCGATCATCTGGGGGCTGGTGATCGCCATGCGGCGCAATCGCGACCAGGTTCCCCGGGAGCAGCGGGAAACCGCGGCGCGATTCGAGGAGGCGTTCACCCTGCTGGCGACCGGCGACACCGCACACCTGGCATTGCGCGCGGTGTCCATGGCACGCGGCGAGGACCGCGGGTATCTGAGCCTGCGGGGACGGCGGGCGAGTCTGATCGGGCTGGGAGAGATGGCCACCTCGATCACGATCACCCTGTTCTATGTGCTGTCACTGGATGCCTGGCGGCTGCGGTTCCGGCGCTCCTGGGACGGTTTCACCAGATCGCTGCTGGGGCTGTCGTTCGTGCGATTGATCCTGCTGGCGACACCGTTCAACAACTGGGACAGGGACGAGACGCCCGCCGGGTACGGCGTGGACCGCAATCTCCCGCTGCTGGCCGTGGGCGCCGGCGAGATGTACCTCATGCGCCGCGAAGCCACCCGCACCGGCGACCGCACCTTCCGCTTCCTCTGCGACGCCATGGCCGCGTCGTTCGCCTGCTATCTGCCCGTCATCCTGTGGGCTCGCCGCATCCCCCAGCTCGGTCTGCTCATGATTCCCAAGACCCTCGCCTACCTGGCCATGGCATTCCGGGTCTACGCCGACTTCTTCCGGGGTACACCGGAATCGGCCGCCTCGGAACCGGCGGCCCCTGCCGCCGACACCACCGTCATCCCGGCACCGTCGCAGCCGGCCGTGGCGCCGAGATGACCGGTGCCGCCGCCGGCCTGCGGTGTGTCCAGGGAGCGACGCGCTCGATGGCCGCGGCCAGCCGGATCACGGTGGCGTCGTCGAGGTGGCGGCCGATGATCTGGAGTCCGATGGGGAGGCCGGTGTCGGTCCAGCCCGCCGGAATGCTGGCGGCGGGCTGGCCGGTGAGATTGGCGGGATAGTTGAATCCGATCCAGGCGGAATCGGAAACCGCTGTGCCGTCGATGATTTCGGGACCGGTCAGCTCCACCGGAAAGGCCGGGACGGCCGTGGTCGGAGTGATGAGGACATCGTGGTGGCGCATGAGCCGGGCCATGGCGTTCACCAGCGCCTTGCGCGCGATGTTCGCGTCGGTGAAGTGCTGTACGGTCCATGGTTGCCGGATCCAGTCGATCAGGTACGGCGACATCCGCTCGCCGTGCGCGTCGATCATGGCTCGCATGCCGGTCAGATCGGTCTCGGCGATGATCAGCGCGGAGAAGGCGGCGGCGGGGTCCGCCCACCCGGGCGTCACGTCCTCGACGCGGCATCCGAGGCGGCCGCCCACGACCTCCCGCACCGCGCGTTCCACCACCGCCCGAACCTGGGGATCCACCGCCAGATACCCGAGATCGGGACTGAATCCGACCCGCAGCCCGGCCACCGACTCCGGATACTCGGCCCCGCCCCGGGCCGCGCCGATCCAGTCCGCGTCCTGGCACGGGATGGAGTGCCGATCGCGCGGATCGGGACCGGCGAGCACCGACAGCAGCAGCGCCGCGTCACCGACGGTCCGGGTGATCGGGCCGATGTGTTCGATGCTCTCCCAGCCGGATACGCCGGGCAGCCGCTCGTCGCGGCAGCCCGGATACACCGGCACCCGCCCCATCGACGGCTTGACTCCGACCAGCCCGCACAGCGCCGCGGGCGCGCGGACCGAGCATCCGCCGTCACTGCCCAGGGCCGCCGGTCCGAGCCCGGCCGCGACCGCCGCCGCCGACCCCGCGCTGGATCCGCCGCGGCTCATCGTGAGGTCCCACGGATTGCGGGTGGCCGGGAACTGCGATTGAGCCCTGTTGCGCTGTAACCGAATTCGGAGGTATTGGTCTTGCCCAGGCAGATCGCGCCCGCCCCGAGGGCGCGTTCGACCACGATGTCGTCCTCGTCCGGGATGTGATCGCGATAGACCCACGACCCGGAGGTCGTGCGAATTCCCTTGGTGGACAGCAGGTCCTTGATCCCGAGCGGCACTCCCGCCAGCGGTCCCGGATCGATGCCGCGCGCCAGTCCATCGGCCACCTGCCGCGCCTGTCGCCGCGCCAGGTCCGGCGTGGGGTGCAGAAGGCGTGCAGCAGTGGGTCGAGCTCCGCCATCCGGTCGAGTACCGCGCCGCCGATCGCGACCACCACGGCACCGACGAGGAACGCGATCGAATTGGCGAACGGGAAGGCCGCGGCCGCGGCCAGCACCCCCGCTCGGCCGTCTCGGGCCCAGCGGGTGAAGTCGGCGGTCATGGTGCCCGAATCGGCGAAGCCGCCGACCACGATGCTCACGCACGCCCAGAATCCCAGCGGCCCGCCGCCGGCGGCGTACCCGAGCACCCCCGCGAGCGAATGCCCGTGCCCGAGACCGTAATACAGGGCCAGGCCCGCCATGATGAGGAACAGGGGCGTGCCGATCAGGCCGATGAGCGACAGTGCCCGGATTCCGGCGAGGGTGAGCAGCACGAAGAACGTCCCGCCGATCACCCCGCCCCAGAACGGATTCCACTCGTACATGCCTTGAAGCGTGGTGCCGGTGAGCCCGACCTGATAGGAGAACCAGCCGATCACGACCGTGGCCAGGAAGCCGACCACCACGGCGCGCCCGCGGTCACCGAAGGCGCGTCGCGCCTGCAGCGAGAAATTGCGGCCGGTCTGCCCGCCGATCCAGCTCAGCGTGCCGATGTAGCCGAACAACAGCAGATTGCCCAGCAGGATCGCCAGCAGCCCGCGGCCCATGCCCTGGCTGTAGACGATCAAGCCGCCGAAGACCGCGTTGCCCAGGCACATCGGGAATCCGGCCCAGACCGCCGCCACCGAGAGCAGGCTCCGGCGCTCGGTGACGGGGACCGGTTCCTGCTCCTATTCGTGACTCGACATGGTTCGGACACGCCTATCCCTGCTGCTTGAGACCCTTTGCAGGGTCGATGAATTCGTTGGTGACCAGGTCCGCGGCGGTGAGGTTGTCGGGGACCTGCTGGCCCTTGGCGCGCAGCAGCGGAGTGACCTGGGCGATGGCGCGGGTGACGCGGTCGGTGTCGAAATTGCCGAGGGTATTGCCGGGGCCGTTGGCGACGATCTTGTTCTCCAGCTGGACCCGGACGGAGTCGGTGTTGCCGGCAGCGGAGATGGGCGGGCCGTCCGGGATCGTCTGTGCGATGCGGAGCAGGGCCTGGTTGGTGGGGTCGGGGTTGGTGACGTAGTCGATCTGGGCCTGCTGCAGCATGGGGACGAGCTGCTGCAGGCAGGGGCGCAGTTTGTCGAGTTCGCCGCTGCGGACCGACCAGGCGTGCGGGTAGCTCTCGTATCCGGCGTCGGCGACCAGCAGGTGACCGGTGGGCTTCTGCCAGCCCTTGACGTCGTGCTCCCAGCGGTACGGCTCGTTGGAGACGTAGGCCTGCTGCATGACCCGGCCGTGCTCGGCGACGAAGCGGCTGGGGGTGCCGTCGTAGGAGGCGTCGGCCTGTTCCTTCTTCACGTACCCGTTGGCGATCAGGTAGTCCATGTAGATCTTGCCCTCGGAGTACAGGATCGGGGCGTTGGTCGCGGCCACGTCCTTCCACGAGTTGACGGTGTAGGTGGCGGGATCCCACATGATGATCTGCGGGTTCTTCGCGAGCGAGGCGAAAACGCCGGTCAGCGGGAATTTCGCCTTGGCTCGCACCTGCTCGTCGGTCGGGACCAGCCCGAGGGTGATGGAGTCGTCCTGGTACATCTGCGCGGGTACCGGTTGGCCGCCGAGGAACGGACCGCCCAGCCGCACTTCGACATTCACGCCGGTGTCGCCCAGCGGGCCGGTGTACGCGCCCTTCTTGGGGTCGACGGTGCCGTTCGGGCCGACCAGCTGATAGGCCGCCGCGCGTTCGGGTGTGGCGTACCAGTCCGTCTGGATCACGATGGTGGACGGACAGACTCCGGCCAGCACGCCCTGCCCGGAGGGTTTCGGGGTGGAGGCGCCGCCACCGCAGGCGGCGGTGAGCAGGACGCTGCCGGTGATCGCGGCAGCGGCGAGGACACGTTTCTTCACGAGCATTCCTAGAGGGTTGAAACCGATTGCGAGAGAATTGGTTCGGCTATTCGCCGGCGCGCTTGCCGTGGGCGCGGTCCACACGCCCGGCCAGGAAATCGAAGATCCAGAAGAGGACCAGGCCCACCAGAGAGGACAGCAGCAGCGCGGTCAGCAGTTCCTCGGTGGCCAGCCGCTGCCGATAGACGTCGATCATCCGGCCGATGCCCGGATTGCCCTGGCGGAAGAAGAAGTCGGCGACGATGGAGCCGATCACGGCCATGCCCGCCGAGATCTTGAATCCCGAGATCATGGCGGGCAGCGCCGCCGGGAGCTGCAGTTTCAGCAGCCGCTGCCACCGGTTGGCGCCGTGCAGCGTGAACAGGTCGTGCTCGGACGCCTGCACCGACTTCAAGCCGAACAGGGTATTGGTGATGACCGGGAACAGCGACACCATCACGCACACGATGACCCGGCTGCCGAACTCGTAGCCGAACCAGAAGCCGAACAGCGGCACCACGGCCAGCACCGGAATCGTCTGCAGGATCACGGCATACGGGTAGAGCGAATACTCGGCCCAGCGCGCCTGGCTCATGATCACCGCGAACGCCACCCCGAGCACGATGGCGATCACCAGACCGACCAGCGCGATCTGCACGGTCGAGGCGAGGGCGGTGAGAATCTCGGCGCGGGTGGCGGCATTGAGCAGGCCCTTGGACACCACCGATTCCGGTGGCGGCAGCAGGAATCGGGATTCCTGCGGGATCAGGAAGTGGCTCGCGATCGTCCAGGCGGCCATGACCAGTGCGAACACCAGCGCGGGCGCGAGCACGCGCACCGGGGCGACGGCGAAGGGCCAGCGAAGTTTCCGGGGCGTGCGCGGCGACCGCGCCGTCGCCTCGGTCGTCTTGGTTGGCTTGGTTGCCTTGGTCGTCTCGGGCACGACGATTCCGCTGTCGGCGGTGGCGGCGGTCATGCGGCCCTCCCCCCGATCCGCGCAGTTCCCCGCTCCGCGTCGTGCAACGCCGCCGACACCTCCGCCGCGATGGCACCGAACTCGGGCGTGTATCGCGACTCCGGTGATCGCGGGAAATCCAGCGGCACCGGGATATCCGCTGCCACGCGACCCGGGCGGCCGGTCAGCACGACGACCCGGCTCGACATGAACACCGCCTCGGCCACCGAGTGCGTCACGAACACCCCGGTGAAGCCCGATCGCCGGTACAGCCCGCTCACCTCCTCGTTCAAGCGCTGCCGGGTGATCTCGTCGAGCGCCCCGAACGGCTCGTCGAACAGGAACAGTTCGGGCGCACCTGTCAGGGCCCGCGCGATCGACGCCCGCATGCGCATGCCGCCGGAAAGCTGTGCGGGCTTGTGGTTCTCGAAGCCGGACAGCCCGACCAGCTCCAGCGCTTCGCGCGCGGCCGCCCGCCGGGTGGCCGTGTCCACGCCGGCGAGCTCCGCGGGCAGCTCGACATTGCGCAGCACCGAGCGCCACGGCAGCAGCGTCGCCTCCTGGAAGACGTAGCCGAGTTTGCCGGCGGCGACGGAAACCGTTCCGGCGGTGGGGTGCTCGAATCCGGCAGCGAGGCGCAGCAGGGTGGACTTGCCACAGCCGGACGGGCCGACCAGGGAGACGAACTCTCCCGGCCGGATGGCGATATCGATGCCGTCGAGCGCGTGCGTGCCGTTCTCGAAGGTCAGGCCGACATGCTGAAAGGCCAAGGCCGGATCGGTGTATACATTGCCGCCCTCAGCGGCCTCCGTATTCCCGTCCGGGCCTTGGCCTTTGACGATGGTTGAGGCGGTAGTGCGCATGTCCACAGTTCTATCGGCGGATCATTGCCAAATGCGGTCCACGCGATTACACCTCTGTTTCGTATACGATCAGCCCGCGCTGAGCCGGCCGTCCCGCGCGACCACCCGACCGCGCTTGACCACCAACTTTCGGGTCGGAACGGAAACCACAGCCGCAGCGGGTGTTTCGGCGTCGACGGTGAACAGGTCGGCGGGCGCGCCCACCCGCAACCCGTAATCCTCGATCCCGAGAACCGCGGCGCCGCCATAGGTTCCGGCCGCCAGTGCGAGTTCGATATCGGCATCGGACACCAGCCGATCCCGGAAGGCCACCTGCATGATCCGGCGCAGCATGTCGCCGTCGCCGTAGGGCGTCCACAGGTCCCGGACGCCGTCATTGCCCAGCGCCAGCCCGGCTCCCGCCTCGTGCATCACCCGCACCGGCACCACCGGCGCGTCACCCACCGCGCAGGTGATCATGGAAACCCCGGCGTCGGCGAGGTTTTCGGCGATCCGCCGCTGCTCGCCCGGGGCGAGCTCCCCCATCGCGTAGGCGTGGCTGATGGTGACCCGTCCCGCCAGCCCCGTGGCCCTGGTCCGGGCCGCGATCAGGTCGAACTGCCAGGCGCCCAGCGCGCCCCGGTCGTGCAGGTGAATATCGATGCGCGCGCCGTATTTCTCGGCGAGACCGAAGATCAGATCGAGTTGGCCGGTCGGATTCCCGTCGTAGCCGGCCGGATCCAGCCCGCCGATCACCTCGACGCCCTCGGCCAGCGCGGCTTCCAGCAGCTCGCCGGTGCCCTGCCGGGTCAGCAGACCGCCCTGCGGAAAGGCGACCAATTGCACGTCGACCCGGTCCGCGTGCCGCGCCGCGGCCGCCCGGACCGCCTCCACGCCCCGCAGCCCCACCTCCGGGTCGATGTCGATATGACTGCGGACGTGCGCGGTCCCGCCGGACACCATGGCCCCCAGCAGGTTCGACGCGTAGTCGGCGCTGGGCAGCCCGAGCTCGTCACGGCGGCCCTCGCCGTTGGCGATACGCCCGGCCAGGGTCGGCCCGCCGGTATTGGGCACCCAGGGACCGCCGAACATGGTCTTGTCGAGGTGACAGTGCGACTCGACCAGGCCCGGAAGCACCAGCGCCCCGGCCAGATCCACGGTGTCGACGCCCTCGGCACTCAGATCGGGCGCGATCGCCGCGATCCGGCCGTCCCGGACGAGAATGTCGGCGCCGGCGAGCGGGACTCCGGGAGTCCAGGGGCGGCCGCCGCGCAGCAGGAGATCGTTCATGGAGTGCACCACCTGTATCGAAGAGAGAACGGCAATTCGGGAATCCTTCCGGACGGAATGAGCCGCATCGTATACAAATACTGCCTGCTCAGCGACCCGAAACCCCTGCGACACAGCTGGACCCGCGAATATCTGACCGGTGCAGTAGATTTGCGGGATCCCGTCGGGCGAGGCCACGATGGATCGTATGCAAATCCCCATTCCATCGATCGTCAGATGAGGCCGTAGTGACCAGCACCGCCGGGCGCATGACACCGCAGCAGCTGTGCCGCGCCATCCGTGACGACATCATTCGTGGCGCGTACGCCCCCGGCCAACGACTCACCGAGGAGGCGCTCGCCGAGAGCTACGGCGTCTCCCGCGTGCCCGTCCGGGAAGCGCTGCGCACCCTGGAAGCCGAGGGTTTCGCCTCGTCACGGCCCTACGCCGGGGTGTTCGTGGCGGAACTCACCGAGGACGAGGCCGCCGACCTGCTGGAGATCCGGGCCCGCCTGGAACCGCTGTGCGCATCACGGGCGGCGGTGCGGCGCACGCCCGAACAACTCGGCCGCCTCAAGGAACTCACCGCACTGGGCCAGGACGCGGTGCGGGCGGGCCGCCTGGACGAGTTGGCCCGGCTCAACAGCCGCTTCCACGAGGTGCTCGCCGAAGCGTCGGGCAGTACCCTGCTCGCGCAGCTGATCATGCAGCTGAGCTGGAAGATCGCCTGGGTGTACTCGGTCGAACTGCCGCGCCGCGCCAGTGATTCGTGGAGCGAGCACGAAGAGATCTGTGCCGCACTGGAGGCCGGTGACCCCGACCGCGCGGCCGATGTGGTGAGCGCCCACATCGCGCACGCAGCGAACGCCTACCGGTTCCGGAAACACACCGTAGACACCGCGTTGCCGCGCACCGAAAACACTGCGCGACAGCGTGCTTCGAGGTCGCACACTTCGTAACATCGGCGCAGCAATTGCCACCCCGGGACGAAACACGACTCTCGTATACAAAACGGAGTCACTTCGTCCGGGGAGGTCACCATGGCGGATCCGTTGCCGCACACCGTGGATCTGATGTTGCGCGCCGCGCGTATCGCCGACGACGCGGAGCTGGTCGACATCGCGATCGACGGCGGCGTCATCACCGCGATCGGGCCCGCGCTCATCGACCGGGGCGCCGAGGAAATCGACTGCGCCGGACGAGTCGTCATTCCCGGCCTGATCGAATCCCATGTGCACCTGGACAAGGCGCTCCTCGACGCCGAGAAGTCCAATCCGGACAGCACCCTGGCCGGGGCCATCAGCGTGACCGCCGAACTCAAGCGCGGCTTCACCGTCGCCGCCATCCGCGACCGCGCCCGACGTGTCCTCGACATGGCGATCGGCAATGGCACCACCGCCATTCGCGCACACCCCGATGTCGACCCGATCGTGGGCCTGCGTGGGGTGACCGCGCTGCTTGATCTGCGCGAGGAGTATCGCGACCGCCTGGAGATTCAAATAGTCGCATTCCCGCAGGAGGGTATTCTCCAAGCTCCCGGCACCCTCGACCTCCTCCGCGAGAGTTTGTACGCGGGCGTGGATGTCCTCGGCGGCTGCGCCTACAACGAACGCACCGTCGAAGACTGCCGCCGCCACATCGACCTCATCTTCGACCTGGCCGCCGAATTCGATGTCCCGCTCGACATTCACGCGGACTTCGCAGACGACGCCACCGACCCCCGCTATGCCATGGCCGACTACATCGCCGAGGTCACCGAGCGCACCGGCCGGCACGGGCGGGTCGCCCTCGGTCACATGACCTCCCTGGCCGGTCGTCCCCGCGCCGACCGCGCCCGCACCCTCGAGCAATTGGCGGCGGCCGGAATCTCCGTCGTCCCTTTGCCCGCCACCGACATGCATCTCGGTGGCCGATCGGATGTCACCAACGTGCGCCGCGGTATAGCTCCGATCCGCGAGCTCTGGCAGGCAGGAATCACAACGGCTTACTCATCCAACAACATCCGCAATGCCTTCACCCCGTACGGCAACGCCGACATGCTCGATATCGGGCTCTTCCTGGCACAAACCGCGCATCTCTCCGGCCCCGAGGACCTGACCCGGGTGCTGGCAATGGCGACCACCGAGGCGGCTCGCACCATTGGTATCTCGGAGC
This sequence comes from Nocardia sp. NPDC059236, assembly GCF_042754085.1. Classification (NCBI taxonomy): domain Bacteria; kingdom Bacillati; phylum Actinomycetota; class Actinomycetes; order Mycobacteriales; family Nocardiaceae; genus Nocardia; species Nocardia sp. NPDC059236. The sequence continues at coordinate 501,219 of NZ_JBHZAF010000001.1, read as the reverse complement.
GGTACGGGCTACGCGTCGGGGCGGCCGCCGATCTGGTGGTGCTGTCCACGCGGACAGTCGAAGGGGCCCTGCTCGATCGGCCCGATCGGAACTATGTCTTCAAGTCTGGACGCATGACCGCCCGCACCACCCGCGTGCAGGAGGTAATCCGGAATGACGAAAAACCAAGAGACAAAACCTAAAAGACCAAAAGACAAAGAACCAAAAGATTAAAAGACAAAGATACCTGGAGAAGGGAGGGGCCGGGCTCACGTCCGCGCCTACACCTACCAGCCCCCTCACCTTTGAAGCCGCATGTGGGGTTATTGCAGGAGGTATTCCTTCAGATCACGGAGTTGGGGTCGCCACATGATGGCTTGCGACTGTTCGGGATAGTGCGGATGAGCAGGGACGCCGGGGATCGACCTTCCGGAGGGCGGCGGTGCGATGGCGATGGGTGGGGTTCGGCGTCGGCACCGACACCGCCGGTGTCCTGCTGACCACCGCCGGCGACAACCCCCACCGGCTACGCAGCGAAGCCGCCTTCGCCCACCTGACCGGCGTCGCCCCCATATCCGCCTCCTCCGGACGAACCCACCGCCTCAACCGCGGTGGCGACCGCGCCGCCAACCGCGCCCTGCACACCATCGCCCTGGTCCGCATGCGGTTCGCCCCCGCACCCGCACCTACGTCGACCGCCGCACCCAGCTAGGACTATCGAAAAAAAACATCATCCGCTGCCTCAAACGATTCATCGCCCGAGAGATCTACCACGTCCTCACAAGCCCACCCACCAACACCGCCGACGAACTCCCAACAGCCGCTTGACATCTATCGGAGCGTCCACACTCCCCGGTCCCTGCGCACGCCAGCCCGACACGAGCAGCCGGGATTCATGCGGCCCGTGAACCCCACCTCTGGCAACTGGAATCGATGGCAGCGGCGACCCACTGCCCCACGTGATGCCTGTCGTTCACCCGAGGAATGCCGGTCGGGTCAAGCCTCTTCGGTGCAATCCACCCGGTACGCCCCCGATACGGGGAATCTTTGCCCATGACAACGGTTTTCCAACCGTCGGCACTGTCATTGACCAGCGCGTGGCAGTGATCGCACACCAAGGTCAGGTTGTTCAGGTCGGTGGGGCCGCCTTTGGCCCAGTCGGTGATGTGGTGCACCGCGCACATCGACCCTGGCGCATCGCATCCCGGTCGGGTGCAACCCTTGTCGCGAGCGATAAGGGCCAGACGCTGGGCCGGAGTGGCCAAGCGCTCGCAGCGACCCAGGTACAGCGGCAGCCCGTCGGCATCGAGGACCGCCAGCACCGGGCGGGTACCCTCGGCCATCTTCAACGCCTCGTTGATGCTCACGTGGCCGCCCGAAGCGGTGGTCGCGACACCGGCCCCACGCTCGAGATCGGCGACGGACATGGTCAGGATGGCCTGCACCGGCAAACCACGATGCGAACCCAGCTTGGCCGCGTCGACACCGGGCTGCAACAACGCGAACAACGCGTCGTGGGAGCGCTGACCGGCATCGCGACGGTCGCGGCGGGCGGCCGCTTCCAGCACCTTGGAATCGACGACTTTGACCGTGGCGGCGACGCTGTCGGTGTCGTCGATGTTGCACATACCCGGACGCGCCAGCTTCGCGAACACCGCATCGAACAGGGCCCGCAGTTCGGGGGTGATCCAGCCCTCGATCCACGACATGCCATCCACCCCGGGACGACCCAGGATCAGGCCCCGGCGGCGACGGCGGTCGCGTCGGAGACGACCTTGCCGTCCGGGTCGACACGGGCGAGGACGTCGCGGCCGATCTTGGGCAGATCGTCGGGCCAACCGACACGGGAGTGGCCGACCAGGATGTCCTCGGCCTCGGCGCGCGTCTCGGCGGGGATGTCGGCGGGCAGGTGGTTCATCACGTCGATGATGTTGCGGACATGATCACGCGAGATGTCGCCTGCCTCAAAGGCTTCGGCGGTCTTGACGAGGGAGGCGGGGCGCAGGTGTCCGGTCGGCTCGAAGAATTCCCCGCACCGGCGGGTGATCTTCACTCGCACCGAGGCGTCGTACTTCGACAACCCCAGGGTTTGCCGCAGGAACGGCACCACATCCTTCGCCCCACTCGTTGCGGGCAGCGAACGATTGCAGGCTTCGATGATCAGGCGTGAATCCAGCGCCGACAGTTGACGTTTGCAGGCCTCCAGGCGCTGCATCAACTCCACGACGTCACCGTCGGAGAACGGATTCAGGTTTCCGTGGAGGATGGAATTCGACAGGGTTTCGACGGCGGCCGCCAGGTCGGCGATGCCGCACGTGTCGAGTGTATCCCCTTTCGAATCCATGTGCTAATTCTACCGCCGCGCGTTCATTGAGAGAACTCGAATTGTCCAGTATCCCTTGTCTTTTCGATTGAATGTCGAATAAGGGTTCGATCCATACCGGGCGCCCCAATCAAACACAGACCATTTGGAATTCCATCAATATCCGCCAGCGGAAAGGTGATGGCAGGCGCACCTGCGATAGCGGCCAAACATGTCAAATGCAGGGTGCGTGTCCGGCCCGATTCCAGTGCTCCAGCGGCGGCCATCCGAGGCGGCGGCGGTGTGGCGGTGGTGGGCAATACCAGAATCCGATCGCGCAGTGCGGCACGGAGATGTTCGGCGGCGATGCGTAGCACGCTACCGGCCTCCATCGCTTGCGAAGGCGTGATCGTCGATGCGAACCGGAAACGCTGCGCCACTTCGGATTCGAGTGCCCCCGGATGTGCCTGGATCCAGGCTCCATGGTTGGACCAGGCTTCGAAGGCCTGGACGGTCCGGAACGCCGTGAACCACGATTCTGTGTCGGCGTTCAGATCTGTCTCGACGGCACCCATCCGCTTCGCGGCGGCAAGACTCGCGGTAGCCGGCTCGTCATCGGCGACAGCGCACAACCTCGGATCCACGATCAACTGTGCGTCGCCCGATTCCTGTTCGGGCAGCAGGCATTCCGCAACGGCCGCCAAGGTGAGCGCGTCACGCGTCATCCATCCCACCGTGTCGAATGATTGCGCGAGCGGCAGCACTCCCGTGGTGGGTATCGCGCCGTGCGAGGTACGGATTCCCCACAGCCGCTGATAGGCCGCCGGAACCCGGATCGACCCGGCCGTATCCGTGCCGAGCCCGATGGTGACCGCGCCGCTCGCCACGGCGACCGCGGAGCTGCTCGACGATCCGCCCGGAACCCGGTGCGGAGCAGCGGGATTCACCGGCATCCCATAGCGCCCGTTGCCTCCGGTGATGCTGTAGGCGAATTCGTCGGTCTGCGCGATACCGGTGATGTCGCCACCGGCCGCGAGCAGGCGGGCCACCACGGGCGCGTGGGACGGCGCGGGTGCGCCGAGATAGTCCGGAACTCCTCCACCGAGCGGAAACCCGGCAACGGAGTAGAGATCCTTCACTGCCACGGTGTGCCCGCTGAGAACGCCGTCACCGGTGGCGCGGACCAGCGGTGCACCCAGTTCACGCCATACCCGCCGATCGAAATCCGTTGCCCGATCGGGGATCTGCTTCACGATTGTCATCAGGCCCGCTCGAGGACGCGCCGGGCCAGCTCGGTCGCGGCGTGGTGGGCGAAGTCGGCGACCCGTACTTCGCCGTGCACCCCACGCACCTGGTCCACCGCCTGCGAGATGGTGAAATCCGCTGCGGCGCTGAGATACAGATACGCCTGCTGCGGATCGGCGCCGAACAGCGAGACCACCAGTTCCACCGCGTTGCGGACACAGACCTCGAGCGCCCGGTTCAGGTCCTCGTCCAAGCCGGTCGGAATGACCAGCCCGTGTGCGGCGACGAACGGCCCGATCGTCCGGCCCAGTCCGGCCGCGACCTGCGCGCCCGGAATCACGTCGACCGTCAATCGCGCCCGCAGTGGCGCTTCCAGCGCGGTCAGTGCCACTTCGCCGTTCCCCTGGGCGAAATGCGGGTCGCCGATATAGAACAGCGCGTCCGGAACCTGAACGGGCAGAAACAGTGTCGCGCCGGCCGTCAGGCGGCGGATGTCGATATTGCCGCCGTGCAGCCCCGGCGGCACCGACGACACCCGGCTCTCGGTGTCGGTCGCGACGCCCATGATCCCCAGGAACGGATGCAGCGGAAAACTGGCCCGCTGCGGCTGATCCGGATGCACGGGCATGGTGCCGAACCACCTCCCCTCCCGCGATTCCACCGCGCAGAACTGCCCGTAGTTCCCGTCGAATCCGCGCCGATGGGCCAGGACGCCGCGCGCGTGCCTCGTGGAGACGACGCCGTAGGGTGCGCGCATGGTCAGTTCGTCGATGCAGATGGCGAGCAGGTCGCCCGGCTGCGCCCCGGTCACCGCGATCGGCCCGGTGACGATGTGTGGCCCGGCCAGCGAGTCACGGTTCCGGGTCGCGGCGACCTCGACGGCGTCGGCCAGCACCTGGTCGCGTTCGACACCGTTCCGCCCGAAATACCCGACGGGATCGGAGCCCTGGTCGTCGAGAATCCCTTCGTGGCTGACGGTGTCGATCACGATGCTGTGTCCCGGCTCGACGGCCGCGATCGGCCGGTCCCGCCCACACGGCAGTCGCCCCCACAGCACCACCGACGGATCGACCGGCAGATAACCGGTGTCCGAGCCGATCCCCTCACCCGGTTGCAGGACCGGAAACGCCGGGATGAACTCCCGCACGATCGACGTCACGCTCACTACCTCTCCTACCCGACCGAATTGGTCGGACCATCCGATGTGCCGACCATAAGCCGGGCGAACGGGCGGTGACGGGGCTCGAAACCGAACGTAACTGGCGTTTTACCTGACCGAAATGGCCTGGCCGGGAACGGATTTAAACTCGGGCGATGACAGCATCGATTCCCCCGCTGCGGCGGCGCGCGCGCAGCGTCAGCGCGGAGGTCGCCGCGCATCTGGAGGCGCTGATCACCAATGGCGAGCTGCGGGCCGGGGATCGGCTGCCGTCGGAACGCGAGCTGGCCGCGAACATGAACGTGTCGCGATCATCCTTGCGCCAGGCCATGTTCGAGCTGGAATCCAAGCAACTCATCGAACGCCGTCAGGGCCGCGGCAGCACCGTCACCGAAACCCCGCGGCACGCGGACGCGCTGACGGAGGGCCTGCGGGCGCTGGACATCGAGCTCGGCCACGCCATCGAATTGCGTGATCTGGTGGAACCGCGCATCGCGGAGCTGGCCGCCCTGCGTGCGCTGGACTCGAACCTGCTGTCCCTCGACGACGTCCTGACCCGTTCCAGCGACACCCTCTCCCCCGCCGAATCCCTCAGGCTCGACATCGAATTCCACACGCTGCTGGCGCACGCCGCGCAGAATCCGCTCCTGGTGACGCTGTGCACCATGACCACCGAGTGGACCAGGAGCACCCGCACGCTCTCCCATCGCTCACGGCACGCCCGCCGCCTGTCGCTCGAGGGCCATCACCGGATCTACGAGGCCGTGGCGGCCCACGGCAGCACGGCCGCGGCCGCCGCCATGGAACGGCACCTGCGCGAGGTACGCGAACTCAGCATCGCACCGCGCTGAGCGCTCAGGCGCGCATCGCGCCGACCGCCACCTCGGTCTTGAAGGTGCGCCGATAGGCCAGTGGCGACACACCGATCGCCTCGTGCAGGTGCTGGCGCAGGGAGGCTCCGGTGGCGAAGCCGACCTCCCCGGCGATCCGATCCACGGAAAGCTCTGTGGTCTCCAGCAATTCGCGGGCGCGGAACACCCGCTGCTGAATCAGCCACCGTCCCGGGCTCATTCCGACCTCGTCGCGGAACCGGCGGGCGAAGGTGCGGCCGCTCATGCGCGCTCGATCCGCGAGGTCGGCCATGGTCAGCGGCCGGTCCAGATTCTCGAGCGCCCACTGACGAGCGGTGGCCGTGCCCGCGGCGGTGGGCGGGGGCACCGGCTGCTCGATGAACTGGGCCTGGCCGCCTTCGCGCCAGGGCGGGACGACACAGCGGCGGGCCACCATATTGGCGACCTCGCTGCCGTGGTCGGCGCGAATCAGGTGCAGGCACAGGTCGACTCCGGCGGTGGCGCCGGCGGAGGTGAGGATGTCGCCGTCGTCGACGTAGAGGACGTTCGGGTCGACGTGGACCTTCGGGAAGGTCCGCCGGAACCGGTCGGCGAAGTTCCAATGGGTGGTGGCGGGCCGATCGTCGAGCAGGCCCGCGGCGGCGACCACGATCGCTCCCGTGCAGATGGAGACCAGCCGCACGCCAGGGCGGATGGAGGCCAGTGCGTACGAAACTTCCTGCGGCAGGCCATTTTCCAGGATCGGCACGACATCGCACGGCGGAATCACCACGGTGTCGGCGGTTTCCAGCAGGCTCGCGTCGTGCGCGACCGCGATGTCGAAGTCGGAACTGCTGCGCACCGGGCGCCCGTCCAGCGAGCAGGTGATCACCTCGTACAGTCCGTCCGCCGTGCCGAACACCCGGTTCGGGATGCCGAGCTCGAACGGGTAGACCCCGTCGAGCGCCAGGACGACGACCCGGTGCGGCTGAAGCTTCTCCGACTGCATGGCACGATCCTATCGAATATTGGCAATCGTGCCATTTCCTCCCCACGCCCCCGGCGGCAAGCTGGAGGCATGAGCGAAAAGGAGATCACCATCCCCACCACCATGAAGGCCATCGGCCAGGACGTGCTCGGCGGTCCCGAGGTCCTGCACGAGGTGGAACTGCCGGTGCCGCAGCCCGGTCCGAGCGAGATCCTGGTGCGGGTGCGCGCCACGGCCCTGAACCCGACCGACTGGGGTCACCGCCGCCGCGCAGGCCTGTTCCTGCCCCCGCCCCCGTTCGTGCTGGGCTGGGACGTCTCCGGCGAGGTGGTGGCGACCGGGATCGGCGTCACCCTGTTCAAGCCCGGCGACGAGGTGTTCGGCATGCTCCCCTACCCGCACGGGCACGGCGCGGCCGCCGAATACGTCACCGGACCGGCCCGGGCCTTCGCCCGCAAGCCCGCCAATCTCGACCACGCGCGGTCCGCCGCCATCCCGCTGGCCGCCCTGACCGCCTACCAGGCGCTGGTCGACACCGCGAATGTGCAGGCCGGGCAGCGGGTTCTGATCCACGCCGCCGCCGGCGGTGTGGGGCACTTCGCGGTGCAGATCGCCAAGGCGCGCGGCGCGTACGTGATCGGCACCGCCAGCGCCGCCAACCACGATTTCCTGCGCGGCATCGGCGTCGACGAGGTGATCGACTACCGCACCACCGATTTCGCGGACACGGTCCGCGAAATCGATATGGTCCTCGACCCCATCGATGCCGACCACGCCCAGCGGTCCCTGCGCACCCTGCGGCCCGGCGGCATTCTGGTTTCCCTGCGCGCCAATGGCGGTGACCACTACAAGGCCGATGCCGAACAGCTCGGCGTGCGTGCCGAAATCCTGCTCGTCGAGGCCGATCACACCGGAATGGAGGCGCTGCGCGAGCTCGCCGAGTCCGGCGCGCTGCGCCCCACCATCGCGGGGTCGTTCCCGCTCGCCGACGCCGCCAAGGCCCATGCTCTCGGCGAGACCGGCCGTACCGTCGGAAAACTGGTCCTCACCGTCGAGTGAGGTAGCAATGGAACCGCGCCGCGCGCCGGAGAACGGCAAGCGGCGCGGTTCTGTTCACGGAAGTTCCGACCCGTGAACGGTTTACGGCTCGAACAGATCCAGCTGCGGCTCGTGACGCCGCACTTCGATCGATCCGAAAACCAGGTCCGGCGGCGGGACCAGGCCGAGGTGCTCCCACGCCGCCGCTGTCGCGATGCGGCCGCGGGGCGTGCGGGCCACCAATCCGGCCCGTACCAGGAAGGGTTCACACACCTCCTCGACCGTGGCCGCTTCCTCGCCGACCGCGACGGCGAGGGTGGAGACCCCGACCGGGCCGCCGTTGAAGCTGCGGATCAGCGCGCTCAGCACCGCGCGGTCGAGGCGGTCCAGCCCCAGTGCGTCCACGTCGTACACCGCCAGTGCGGCACAGGCGATTTCACGCGTGACAAGTCCGTCGGCCTTGACCTCGGCATAATCACGGACGCGCCGGAGCAGCCGGTTCGCAATGCGGGGCGTGCCACGGGAGCGGCCCGCGATCTCGGCCGCCGCGTCGGACTCCAAGCGCACGCCCAGGATTCGGGCCGAGCGTTCCAGAATCTTCTGCAGCTCTTCGGGTTCGTAGAAGTCCATGTGGCCGGTGAAGCCGAAGCGGTCGCGCAGCGGGCCGGTCAGGGCACCTGATCGAGTGGTCGCGCCGACCAGTGTGAAAGGCGCGATATCGAGTGGAATCGACGTCGCGCCAGGGCCTTTGCCGACCACCACGTCGACACGGAAGTCCTCCATGGCCAGGTACAGCATTTCCTCGGCCGGCCGCGCCATGCGGTGGATCTCGTCGATGAACAGCACATCGCCCTCGACCAGATTGCTGAGCATGGCGGCCAGGTCGCCCGCGCGTTCCAGCGCCGGGCCGGAGGTGAGCCGCAGCGCGGTGCCCAGTTCGCCGGCGATGATCATGGCCATACTCGTCTTGCCCAGCCCCGGCGGGCCGGACAGCAGCACGTGGTCGGGGGTGCCGCCGCGCAGTTTCGCCCCGCGCAGCACCAGCGCCAGCTGTTCGCGCACGCGCGGCTGGCCGATGAAGTCGTCGAGGGACTTCGGGCGCAGGCTGGCCTCGACCTCGCCGTCGGATTGCAGATAGCTTGCGCTGACGGCGGATTCGGTGTCGTCGATATCGTCGAACTCGTCGCTCATGACGGCCTATCGATTCTTGCCCAGCAGCCCGAGCGCCGTGCGCAGCGCCTGCGAGGTGCCGATGCCGGGGTCGTCGGCCAGCACGGCGTCCACCGCACCCTCCGCCTGCCGGGCCGGGAAGCCCAGCCCGATGAGCGCGTCCACCACCTGCTCGCGCACCGGGGTGGCCATGGGCGCGGGCCCGGATCCGGGCGGGCCGGACTGCACCGGAACCAGATCCACCTTGTCCCGCAGCTCGACCACCATGCGTTCGGCGCCGCGCTTGCCGACACCCGGGACCCGCGTCAGCGCCGCCACATTCGATTCCGCGAGCGCCTTGCGCAGCGCCTCGGGTTCGAGCACCGCGAGCACGGCCATGGCCAGCTTCGGGCCCACCCCCGACACGGTCTGCAACAGCACGAACAACTCCCGCGCCTCGGTGTCGGCGAAGCCGAACAGCGTCATGGAGTCCTCACGCACGATCATGGTCGTGTAGAGCCGGGCGTCCTCGCCGCGGGTGAGCCCGGCCAGGGTGGCCGGGGTGGCATTGAGCCGGTAGCCGACCCCCGCCGCCTCGATGACCACATGGTCGAGCCCGATCTCGAGTACCTCGCCGCGTACCGACGCGATCACCGCGTTACCGCCTTCCGTTGCTGGGCAAGCCTTTCCTCGTACATGCGCCGTTGCCGCTCGGCCATCGCCTCCGCCTTGGCCATGCGTTCCAGCATGGGTGCGCGCCAGCAGTGGCAGATCGCCAGGGCGAGCGCGTCGGCGGCGTCGGCGGGCTTGGGCGCGACGGCCAGCCCGAGGATACGGGTCACCATGGCGGTCACTTGCGCCTTGCCCGCCGAACCATTGCCGGTGACGGCCGCCTTCACCTGAGACGGCGTGTGGAAATGCACCGGGATCTGCCGCCGGGCGGCCGCGAGCGCGATGACGCCGCCCGCCTGCGCGGTGGCCATGGCGGTGCGCACATTGTGCTGGGAGAAGACGCGTTCGATGGCCACGGCCTCGGGCTCATGGGTGTCCATCCAGGCCTCGGCGGCGTCGGCGACGAGCAGAAGCCGTTGCGCCAGCTCCATTTCCGGCGGGGTGCGCACCACGTCGACGGCGAGCATGGAGACCTGCCGGCCCATGCTGCCGACGATCATGCTGATGCCGCACCGGGTGAGCCCGGGGTCGACGCCCATCACCCGCACCGAAACCCCTCTCACCATGAACGAACAACTGTTCGAGAGTCTAACGGACCCTCGCGGCGACATTGTCCATCGACACGGCCGGTCGCGGTGCGGGCTCGGGTGATCCGGCCGGAATCAGGAGCCGCTGGGCGCGGGGGCGCCGGGGCGACGGCGGCCGCTGTTGTCGACCACGGCACTCAGGTAGTCGATGCCCGTCAGGTAACTGGGCTCGAACGTGTCGGGCTCCTTCTCCATCGGAGGCGAGTTCCAGGTGCCGTCGGAGTTCATCGAGGGCGTGCCGGGGCGGAATCCGCCGGACACCCAGTGGCCGGTGCACCCGACCTGCGTCTGTTCGGTGGTGTGGCTGTTCACCCAGACCGACGTCTCGTACCCGTCACCGAATCCCGAGCAGTGCACCCGCACCTGGATGCGGTAGATGTCGTCGGTGTCGTTGCGGCAGCTGCGATCGCTGCACGAAACTCCCTCGGCCAGATCCGTCGCGAACGCCGCCGGGGCCAGGGCGCCAGCCGCGGCGGTGATCAGGGCCGCGGCGCCCAGACCGACCAGCAACCGTTGAGCCATGTGTGAATCAACTCCTATCGACTATGACCCGACCCGCGATTCAGCTTGCCGCACAGGAGGTTTCACGCATATCGGGGTAAACCCGGAATTCGGTCGCTCAGGCACCCTGATTCGCGGCGAGTGCCGCAGCGAAGAGCCGGAACGCCTCGTCGCCGAAGAGGACGAACCGCACCTCCCGCACCCGGGTCTCGGTGCCGCGCACGGTCTCGACGGCGATGCGGGCGCCGTCGTCCATGGGCCAGCCGTACACGCCGGTGGAGATGGCGGGGAAGGCCACGGTGTCCGCTCCGAGTTCGTCTGCCACGCGCAGGGATTCGCGGTAGCAGGAGGCCAACAGCGCGGAGCGGTCCTCGGTCGCCGACCACACGGGGCCGACGGTGTGAATCACCCAGCGGGCGGGGAGGTTTCCGGCGGTGGTCGCGACCGCCTGCCCGGTCTTCAGGCCGCCGCCGTACCGGGAGGCCCGCAGTGCGCGGCAGGCGGCGAGGATCTCCGGTCCGCCCTTGCGGTGGATCGCCCCGTCCACTCCCCCGCCGCCGAGCAGCGAGGAATTCGCCGCGTTCACAATGACATCGACCTGCTGTTCGGTGATATCGCCTCGCACGGCGCGCAATTCGGGCACGCCGCGATTCTCGCACCCGGCACCCGTGGAGCCCGGGAAATACGACGCGGGCCGCCTCCCGGTTCGGGAAGCGGCCCGCGTCGTTCGGAGCTCGATCAGGCGTCGAGCTCGGCCAGCACCTCGTCGGAGACGTCGATGTTGGTGAAGACGTTCTGCACGTCGTCGCTGTCTTCGAGCGCGTCGATCAGCTTGAACACCTTGCGCGCGGCCTCCGCGTCGACGGCCACCGACATCGACGGCTGGAAGCTCGACTCGGCGGAGTCGTAGTCGATTCCGGCCTGCTGCAGGGCGGTGCGCACGGCGATCAGGTCACCCGGCTCGGAGATGATCTCGAAGGCGTCGCCCAGGTCGTTGACCTCTTCGGCACCCGCGTCGAGCACCGCCATGAGCACGTCGTCCTCGGAGAGACCGTTCTTCTCCAGGGTGATGAGGCCCTTGCGGTGGAACAGGTACGACACCGAACCCGGGTCGGCCATATTGCCGCCATTGCGGGTCATCGCCACACGCACCTCACCGGCGGCGCGGTTGCGGTTGTCGGTGAGGCACTCGATCAGCACGGCGACACCATTGGGGCCGTAGCCCTCGTACATGATGGTCTGCCAGTCCGCGCCACCGGCTTCTTCACCACCGCCGCGCTTGCGGGCGCGCTCGATGTTGTCGTTGGGGACCGACGACTTCTTCGCCTTCTGGATGGCGTCGTACAGAGTCGGGTTGCCGTCCGGGTCACTACCACCGGTGCGGGCCGCCACCTCGATGTTCTTGATCAACTTCGCGAAGAGCTTGCCGCGCTTCGCGTCGATCCCGGCCTTCTTGTGCTTGGTGGTGGCCCATTTTGAGTGGCCGCTCATTCCCTACTTCCTCGTTTCAGGGGGCGCTGTCGTTCAAGTGGCAAACTACCCGCCCCGGAGGACGGACAACTGCACCAGTCTACTCGAGTGCACTTTCAGACTCCGGCGCGCGGACGCACCACGGTGTCGACGAACAGCTTGTGCACCCGCAGATCGCCGGTCACCTCCGGATGGAAGGAGGTGGCCATGACATTGCCCTGCCGCACCGCGACGATGCGCCCGGCCGCCGGGCCCGCGGGCACCCGGGCCAGCACCTCGACGCCGTCCCCGGCCCGCTCGACCCAGGGGGCGCGGATGAACACCGCGCGGACCGGGCCGTCGTCGAGGCCGACGAAGTCCAGGTCCGCCTCGAAAGAGTCGACCTGACGTCCGAAGGCATTGCGGCGCACCGTCATATCGATGCCGTGCAGGGGCTGCATGTCCGGGCGGGTGTCGAGGACCTCGGAGGCGAGCAGGATCATGCCGGCGCAGGAACCGTAGGCGGGCAGGCCGTCGCGGAGTCGCTGCCTGACCGGTTCGAGCAGGTCGAAGACCTCGAGCAGCTTGCTGATGGTGGTGGATTCGCCACCGGGCAGCACCAGACCATCGACGGCGGCCAGCTCGGATTCGCGGCGCACGGGCACCACATCCGCCCCGCACGCCTCGAGAGCATGCAGGTGTTCACGCACATCGCCCTGCAGCGCCAGCACACCAATCGTCGGTTTCACGCCGTCGAGCATACGTTTGCGGGGGTGTGTGGCCCTGCTCACCTACGGTGTCAGGGTTCCGTTAGGGCGGGTGTCCAACAGGCGTTTCGGGTGAACACTGCGGCATGTGACTGATTTGCTACCGCAAACCTCGCCCGGGCCGCGTGGCGGAGTCGACGCACCGCCGCCCCGGCACGGGCTGACCGTCGCGACCGGGCTGGCCGGGCTCTCGCTGGACGCCATGGCCTCGGTGGCCTACGGGCCGGAGGCGATCGTGCTGGTGCTGGCGGCCGCCGGGACGGCCGGGCTCGGCTTCACGCTGCCGGTGACCCTGGCGATCGTGGTGCTGCTGGCCGTGCTCATCGCGTCCTACCGGCAGGTCATCGCCGCCTTCCCGAACGGCGGCGGCGCGTACGCGGTGGCCAAGGCCCGGCTGGGCCGGCGGACCAGTCTGGTGGCCGCGGCCTCGCTGATCGTGGACTACGTGCTGAATGTCGCGGTGTCGATCGCCGCGGGCGTGGCGGCACTGACCTCCGCGTTCCCGCAGCTGTTCCCTTACACGGTGTGGATCTGCCTGGCCGTGCTGGCCGGGATCACCGTGCTCAATCTGTACGGCATCCGCGAGAGCGCCCGCGCTTTCATGGCCCCGACTGTGGTGTTCGTGCTCGGCATCTTCACGGTGATAGTAGCGGGCCTGCTGCGTTCGGAACCGGCCACCGTCGCCACCGGCGCGGCCGTCGCCGAGAACGCGCGCACCATCGGAATCCTGTTGCTGCTCAAGGCCTTCTCCAGTGGCTGCGCGGCCTTGACCGGGGTGGAGGCCATCGCCAACGCGGTGCCCAGCTTCGCGCAGCCCAAGGTCAAGCGCGCACAGCGGGCCGAGGTGGCGCTGGGTGTGCTGCTGGGCGTGATGCTCCTCGGGCTGGCCACGCTGATCGGCAAGTTCTCGATCCACCCGATCGAGGGCACCACGATCCTGTCGCAGCTGACCGAGTCGGCACTGGGCCACGGAATCGCCTACTACATCGTGCAATTCGCGACCGTGATCCTGCTGGCGCTGGCAGCCAACACCTCCTACGGCGGCCTGCCCACGCTGACCAAGATTCTCGCCGACGACAATTCGCTGCCGCACCGGTTCGCGGTGAGCTCGCAACGGCAGGTGTACCGCTTCGGCGTGCTGGCGCTGGGCGTGTCCTCGGCGGTGCTGCTGGCCGCATCCCGGGGCGATATGAACGCGCTGGTGCCGCTGTTCGCGATCGGCGTGTTCGTGGGCTTCACCATCGCCCAGGTGGGCATGGTCCGGCACTGGCTGGACGTGCGTACGCGGGGCTGGCAGTGGCGGGCGGCGCTGAACGGCTTCGGCGCGGTGCTCACCTGCGTAGCGCTGATCGTCACCACCGCAATGAAATTCACCGAGGGCGCGTGGCTGATCGTGCTGGTGCTGCCGCTACTGGTGGTGGCCATGGAGCGGATCCGCACGATCTACACCCGCATCGACGGCTGCCGCGGCGCGGGCTGCGTGCCCGCCGAGCCGAAGGCCACCGAGACCGCGATCGTGGTGCCGGTGTCGGAGGTGTCGGAGCTGAGCCGGGAGGCGCTCTCGGCGGCCATGTCGCTGGGCCGGGACGTCACCGCGGTGCATGTGTGCCTGCCGGGCGAGAACATCACCGTCTTCACCAAGGAGTGGGAGGCCTGGCATCCGGACGTCCGTCTGGTGCTGCTCGAGGACGGTGATTCGACCGTCGGCGGCCCGGTGGCGCGCTATGTCGCCGATAACTTCACCGGCCGCCGCAAGGTGGTGGTGATCGCCGAGATCGAGCCGCCCGCCGGGTGGAACCACGTGCTGCCCAGCCATCGCAGTGACGAGCTGGAGCGGGTGCTGCGCAAGATGAACGACACGGTGGTGTGTCACCTGCGGGTGCAGACCGCCTGATCTCCGAAAACCCGAGCGCGCCGCCGGAATTCACCGGCGGCGCGCTCGATTTGTTTGCGGCTCGGATGGTTTCGGGTGCGGCTCAGGCCGTTCCGGCCGGGTACGACTCGGCCTGCTCGTCACGGAAGGTACGGGTCAGCCCCTCCTGCATGACCACCGCGACCAGTTCCCCGGCCTGGTTCCAGATCCGCCCGCCGGTCAGCGCGCGGCCCGCGCCCGCCGAGGGCGACTGCTGGTCGTAGAGCAGCCAGTCGTCGGCGCGGAACGGGCGCAGGAACCACATGGCGTGGTCGAGCGAGGCGTTCTGGGTGGGCTCGTCGGGGTGGATGACCTTGGACGAGCCGAGCAGGGTCATATCGCTCATGTACGCCAGGGTGCAGACGTGGAACAGTGGATCGTCGGGCAGCGCGTGCCGGTAGCGGAACCACACCTGCTGCTGGGCGACGAGACCGTCGCGGCGGTCCACCTCCTCCTGCGGGATGTTGCGAATGTCCCAGTGCTCCCATTCGCGCATGGCCCACAGCCGTTCCGGGCTCATCGACTCCTTGGCGTCGGGCAGCTCGGCCGGCGGCGGCACCGAGGGCATCCGGTCCTGATGCTCGGGTCCCGCGTCGCCGACGTGGAAGGAGGCCGACATGGTGAAGATGGCCTCGCCGTTCTGCACACCGGTGACTCGGCGCGTGCAGAAGGAGCGGCCTTCGCGGACGCGGTCCACCAGGTAGACGGTGGGTCGCTCCGGATTGCCCGGCCGCAGGAAATACCCGTGCAGTGAATGCACCTGATAGTGCGGATCCACCGTGCGTACCGCCGCCACCAGCGCCTGCCCCGCCACCTGCCCGCCGAATGTGCGTGGCAGCTGCGTCTTGGTGGACGCGCCACGGAAGATGTCGCGTTCGAGTTGCTCTATTTCGAGCGCCTCTTCGATCGTCGCCATGCACCCGTCCCTTCGCGTTTGTCGCGCTCAGGCTAACAACCGCACAAATCTATCGCTTTCATCACGATCGTTTCTGTTACGATAGTTTCATGAGCTGGAAGCGCCGGATCCTCATCGCCGTGAGTTGCGTTGCCGCACTGGCGCTGTCGACGAGCGGATGGGTGATCGTCCAGCACGACTTCGACATTCGCGCAGAGCGGGTCACCATCACCGGGGGCGCTCAGCCGCTGCAGGGCACGCTGGCCTTGCCGAAACACGGGGACGGACCGTTCGGGCTGGTTGTTTTCGTGCACGGCGACGGCGCGGCCACCGCCGATCGCGACGAGTTCTACCGGCCGATCTGGGAGACCTTCGCGCAGGCCGGGTACGCGTCACTGGCGTGGGACAAGCCGGGTGTCGACGGCGCGCCGGGCAAATGGCTGGACCAGAGCATGCAGGATCGGGCCGCCGAGACCGAGGCCGCGATCGCGTGGGCGCGTGGGCGTCCGGACATCGACGCGGGCCGCATCGGCCTGTGGGGCATCAGCCAGGCCGGGTGGGTCCTGCCCGAGGTGGCGGTCCGGCACCCGGAGCTGCGGTTCATGATAGCGGTCGGCACGGCCGTCAACTGGATCCGGCAGGGCGAGTACAACCTGCGCGCCGAACTGCGCGAGCGGCACGCCTCCGACGACGAGATCGCCGCCGAGCTGCGGCGGCGCGAGAACGATCTGTCACTGCTGCGCGAGGGCGCGAGCTATGACCGTTACCTCGCGGCCACCGCGGATTCCCCGCCCATGTCGGCGGACCGCTGGCGGTTCGTGGGCAAGAACTTCCGCTCCGATGTCACCGAAACCCTTGCGCAACTGCGGGTTCCGACGCTGCTGCTGCTCGGTGAGCGCGATCTCAATGTCGATGTCGCCGAAACGGCGCGGGTGTACCGGGAATCGATGCCCGCGGACCTGCTCACCGTCCGGACCTTCCCGGACGCCTCGCACAACATCGTGAAGTTCGATCTCGACAAGCCCGACGGCCTGCGGTCGTTCCTGGTCGCGCTGTTCGCGCCCCGATCCCTCTATGCCCCGGGCTATCTCGACGCGTTGCGCGAGTACGCCGCCCAGCCACCGAACCACTGATGCTGCACAGGAGTACCGCCATGAAGGTCCTTGCCCTCGGCGCGGCGGGCGCGATGGGCGCCGCCGCCGTCGACACCGCCGCCCGGCTGCTGGGCGTCGAGCAGATCGTGATCGCCGATCGGGACGGGCAGGCCGCCGCGGCGGTGGCCCGGCGCTTCGCCGGCGCCCGGGTACCGGTGTCCGCATGCCCGCTGGATGTCACCGACGCCCCCGCGCTGCGCGACGCGCTCACGCAGGTCGATCTGGTGCTCAATACCGTCGGCCCCTACTACCGATTCGGCCGCACCGTGCTGAGCGCCGCGATCGACACCGGCACGCACTATCTCGATATCTGCGACGACTGGGAGCCGACGGTCGACATACTCGGGCTCGATGACCGGGCGCGGGCTGCCGGGGTGTGCGCGATCGTGGGAATGGGCGCCAGTCCCGGGATCAGCAATCTGCTGGCGGCGCTGGCGGCGGCCGAGCTCGACACCGTTCTGGACGCGTATACCGCGTGGCCGGTGGATGTTCCGGGCGCGGGCGGCGGCGCGGAGTCGCTGCTCGGCGACGAGCAGCCGACCGCGGCGGCCGTCCACTGGATGCAGCAGAGCAGCGGCAGTATCTCGGCGGTGACGGCGGGCCGGGTGGTCGCGCAACGTCCCCTGCGCCCGGTCGAGCTCACCCTGCCCGGCGGGCGGCGCGGCACCGCCTACACCATCGGCCACCCCGAGCCGATCACCTTGCAGCGCAGCCTGAAACCGGTCGGCGACGCGGCCAACCTGATGGTGGTGACGCCGTCGACGCTGGCCTATCTGGAGATGCTGCGCCGCGATATCGACGCGGGCCGGCTCACCAATGAGGCGGCCGCGGAGGAGCTGGCGCGGCCGACGCTGGCGCGGATCGCCCGCTCGGTGCCGACGGCCCTGCGGACCCGGGGGCCGGGGAATCTGCCGCCGTTCTTCGCCGCTCTGTCGGGCCGGCGAGCCGGGCGCGAATATCGGGTGCTGGCACACCTGGACCCGTCGGTGGCGGGTGGCATCGATAAGCTGTTAGGCGATATGGCGCGGGCGACCGGGATTCCCTTGGCACTGGGCATGTCCCAGGTCATCGACGGCTGCGCCCGCCGGCCGGGGGTGCATCCGCCGGAGGCGGTCATCGACGCGCCGCGGTTCTTCGCGGATCTGGGCCGCGAACTCGGTGGCGGCTCACCGGTCGTCATCGAGCGGGAACCGGTCGGGTAGCGCCGTGCATCGTGGAGTGAGGAGTACGTCGTGGACGATCTGATTCCGGCCACCGAGATTCCGACCCGGACGCTCGTGGAGAGCATGATCCGGGAGGACGCCACGATCGACGGCGGTGAGCTCTACGATGTCGCGGCCGTGCTCGGCATGAGCGATCAACAGGTGCGCCTGTGCATCAAACGGCTGGTGGCCGAGGGGCGATTCACGCACGAGGGGCGCGGGCGCAAGGCGGTGCTGCGCGCCACCGAGGACACCCGCGGGACCATCGAACCCGATCTGGAGTATTTGCGCTTCGCCTATGCCCAGGATCGTGGGGAGGTGCAGTGGGACGGCGTCTGGCATCTGGTGGCGTTCGCGGTGCCGGAGGCGAATCGGCAGGCGCGTGACGCCATGCGCGAGGACATCGTGTACCGCGGCGGCGCGCCGATCCAGGGCGGGCTGTACGTGTCGCCGCACGCGTGGGAGGATCGAATCCGTTCCCTGGCAAGTAAACTCGGCATCGACGGGCAGCTCACCACGCTGTCGACCGGTGAGCTGTCGGTCGGGGGGATCACCGGGGGTGTCGAGCTCGCGGCGCGACTGTGGCCGTTGGACCGGCTCGCCGCCGGGCACGAGCGGCTGCTCGCGGCCGCCGAGTGCACCCTGCCGGCGCTGCGCACCGCGGATCCGACCCGACAGCTCTCGCTGGCAATCACTTTGGCGAGCGAGTTCGATCGTGCCGTCGTGTCCGATCCGCTGCTGCCGCCGGAACTGCTTCCCGAGCACTGGATCGGGGTGACCGCGCGCGCCGCGGTCGCGGAGTGCTGGGCGGAGCTGAATGCCGCTCCCCTGCCGCCGATTCGGCTGTTCCGCTGGTACGCGGAGGCGGTCGCCGAGATCACCGCCCCCACCGGCGCCCGGGATTAGACCGACAGCACATCATCCCCCGGCCCGGCCGTGACAGTGACCCGGAACCCTGAAAATCCTTACGGTTTGCTTACGCTCAGCGGTGGCAGCATGTGCTGACGGGCTCACGCTCGATGAGGGACATCGCTGAAACGGGGGGTGCCAGTGTTGGCAATAGCCGAGGTCGATCAGGCCTTGGCCCGGCTCGATGCCGACCATGGTGAAATCGCGGCGAATCTCGCGGAGCTGGAAGCCGATCCAGGCGTCCGGTTTCTGGACAGGGTGCCGCTGACGGGTGTGACCGCCATCGGCCATCCGCTGCTGAAGCGGCTCGACGGCATCGAGGACCGCTTGAATACCGAACGGGCACTGGCCATGTCGGATCCGCTGAGCCTGGCCGAGCGGCGGCCCGCCGGCGGCGATCCGATGGCGCTGACCCGCGAACTCGAGACCGCCCGCGACAATGCCCTCCCGCTACCGCCGCGCCTACGAGCTACTCCATTCCGCCCCTTGCGATCTCGCCGCCGCCAGCAGCGCGATGGCCGAGTATCAGGGGCTATCACCGAGAAGACGGCATGACCATGACCAACTGCCTGCGGCCGGATTGCGGCGGCACCATTCAGGACGGCTTCTGCGACGAATGTGGGCTGGCGCCCGCCGCACCGGCGCAGCACGTTTCGACACCGGTCCTCGCGGCCACCTTCACCGGGGCCGCGCCGACGCCCAACGGGCATCCGGCTTCCCGGACCGGGGTGGGTTCGTCCCGCTCGGGCCGGCACAGCCGCCGCGGCTCCAGCCGCTCCTCCTCCCGCTCGACCCGTACCGCGCGGTCCAGCCGGGGCCGCCTGGGCGCGGGCCTGGTGTCGATTCCGCAGGTGCCCTACCGGGATCCGTCCACGGCGGTCATGGCCGATCCGCAGGTGCCCGAGCACGAACGCTTCTGCAGCAACTGCAATCAGCGGGTGGGCCGCGGCCGCGAGGGGGTGCCGGGCCGCACCGAGGGGTTCTGCCGCCAGTGCGGCACCGCCTACTCCTTCACTCCGAAGCTGACGGCCGGAGATCTGGTGGCCGGGCAATACGAGGTGCTGGGCTGCCTGGCCCACGGCGGCCTGGGCTGGATCTATCTGGCCCGCGACCGCAATGTCAGCGACCGCTGGGTGGTGCTCAAGGGCCTGCTCGACACCGGTGACGCCGACGCCCTGGCGGCGGCGGTGGCCGAGCGGCAGTTCCTGGCGTCGGTCGAGCACCCGAACATCGTCAAGATCTTCAACTTCGTGCGGCATCCCGACCCTCGCACGCGGGAGCCGGTCGGCTACATCGTCATGGAGTACATCGGCGGGGCATCGCTGAAAGAGCTGCGCTCCCAGCACGATCCGGCCGGACGGCTGCAGCCGTTGCCGCTGGCCCGGGGCCTGGCCTACATTCTCGAGATCCTGCCCGCGCTCGGCTACCTGCACGGCATGAATCTGCTGTACTGCGATTTCAAGCCCGACAATATGATTCAGACCGAGGAGCAGCTCAAGCTCATCGACCTCGGCGCGGTCCGGCACATGGACGACGAGGACAGCGCGGGGTTCAAGACCGACGGCTACTGTGCGCCGGAGCTGGAAACCGAAGGCGCGTCGGTGGAGTCGGATCTGTTCACCGTGGCGCGGACACTGGCCGTGCTGACCTTCAACTTTGACTATCAGCACGCCTACCGGTACACCCTGCCACCCGCGACGGAGGTGCCGCTGCTGGCGCAGTTCCCGTCGTTCCGGCGGCTGCTCGAGCGCGCCACCGCCGCCGACCCGAACGAGCGGTTCGGGTCCGCCTCGGAGATGGCCGAGCAGGTCACGGGCGTGCTGCGCGAGGTGGTGGCCGCCGAGGACGGGCAGCCGCGGCCGGCGCTGTCGACCGTGTTCAGCGGCGAGCGTGCGGCTTTCGGCGCCGACCCGCAGCAGTGGCCCGCAACACCGGACCCGCTCGCCATCGTGGCGGCACTGCCGGTGCCCATGGTCGATCCGTCCGATCCCGCGGCGGGCTTCCTGGCCACCACCTCGATCGGTGATCCCCGGCAGCTGGTGACCGCGCTGGAGGCCGCACCGGTGTCCTCGCCGGAGGTGGCCCTCGCACTGGTCCGCGGCCGCATCGAGAGCGGCGACTTCGACACGGCCACAGCCGAACTCGCCGCACTCGAGGAGTCGGAGGACGCCGACTGGCGGATCACCTGGTATCGCGGAACGACCGCCCTGGCCCGCCGCGACTGCACCGCCGCGCGCGAGCACTTCGACACCGTCTACGGCATGCTGCCCGGTGAGGCGGCGGCCAAGCTGGCGCTCGCGGCGGCCCGGGAGTGCGCGGGTGAGTTCGACGCCGCGTCCCGGCTGTACCTGCAGGTGTGGCGGACCGACCACGGATACCCCAGTGCCGCCTTCGGTCTGGCCCGCACCCGGCTGCAGGAGCGCGATATCGACGGCGCCATCGCCGCCGCGGAATCGGTGCCCGCCGGCTCCAGCCATCACACCGCCGCCCAGCTCGCCGCCTTCGCCGCGCAACTCGCGGGCGGGTCGGGCCGGCACGGGTATCTCGTCGCCGCCGGCGATCGCCTCAGCGGCCTGCCGCTGGATCCGGAGCACAAGGCGTGGCGGAGCGTCGCCGTCCTCGACGCCGCGCGGACCCTGGCGGCCGCGCAGCCGGTCGAACCGGGCGCGACCGTGCTGGGCTGCCGATTCGCCGATCGCGAGCTGCGGACCGCGCTGGAATCCCAGTTCCGGACGCTGGCGCGACTGGCCCCCGACAAGCTGGCGCGGCGGGATCTGGTCAACCGCGCCAATGCCATTCGCCCCGTCAGCTGGGTGTGAGCCATGACGACGACACTCGAGGAGACGACCGACGTGTGCCCGGCGTGTGGAGCGCGATGCGCCGACGGCGACCGATTCTGCGAGGACTGCGGCGCATCGCTGACCGGTGAGATCACGCCGGCGGCCGTGCCCGACCGGTGGCAGCTCGACCTCGGCACGCTCGCCGCGGTCACCGATCGCGGGAAACGGCACGCGCACAACGAGGATGCGATGGCGCTGCGCATCCTCGACGGCACCCGGATCCTGGTGGTGTGCGACGGGGTGTCCAGCTCCGAGCACGCCGCCGACGCCGCCCAGCGGGCCGCCGCCACCGCCGCGGACCGGCTGGCGGCCGAGCTCGGCGCGGGTCTCGGCGCGGAGGCGGCCACCCTACTGGCCATCGGCGCGGCGGCGGAAGCCGTTGCGGCCCTGGGTGATCGGGGCGAGCTGACACCGTCCTGCACCATCGTGACCGCGGCGGTCACGGCCACCGCGGTCACCGTCGGGTCCATCGGCGACAGCCGCGCCTACTGGCTCACCGCCGACCCCGCGGCCACCCCGCCGCGCCGGTTGAGCATCGACGATTCGGTGGCGGCCGGGCTGGTGGATCTGGGCGTGGACGAGGTGACCGCCATGTCCATGCCCGACGCGCACACCCTCACCGCCTGGCTCGGGGCCGACGCGGACGCCGTCGAACCCCATCTGCGCACCTTCGTCCCGGACGGGCCGGGCGCGGTGCTGCTGTGCAGTGACGGACTGTGGAACTACTACCCCGACGCCGCCGCGCTCACCGCGCTCGCCCTGCCGTCCGCCCTGACCGACCCCCGCGCCGCGGCCCACCAGCTGGCCGATCTGGCGCTGGCCGCCGGTGGCGGCGACAACATCACCGTCGCCGTCGCACCATTTCCCGCCCTCTCGAGGAATGACCGATCATGAACGACCCCTTGGGTTTCCGCATCGACACCTTCCAGAACGAGTACCTGCCCGCCGGTGCGACGCGGGTCGACGCGATCGTCACCGTGACCGCGACCGGCGGCGGCGCGATACCGGCCGGCGGCGGGGCGGCCGAGGTGATCATCGTCGACTGCTCGGGCAGCATGGACCACGCCTACGGCAAACTGGCCGCCGCCAAGAACGCCACCGCCGCCGCCATCTCGGCGGTGCGCGACGGCGTGGACTTCGCCGTGGTGGCGGGCACGGACCAGGCGCGCATGGTGTACCCGGTCACGCCGTCGCTGATCGCCGCCTCACCCGGCAACAAGGCCGATGCCATTGCGGCCGTGCAGAACCTGCGCGCCGGGGGCGGCACCGCGATCGGTACCTGGCTGCGGCTGGCGCGGCAGCTGTTCGGGGAGCGCGGCGGGCTGCGCCACGCCATCCTGCTCACCGACGGCCGTGACGAGCACGAGACGCCGCAGCAGCTCGACGCCGAAATCCAGGCCAGCACCGGGGTGTACGTATGCGACTGCCGCGGCGTCGGCACCGATTGGGAGATCGCGGAACTGCGCAAGCTCTCGAGCGCGCTCCTCGGCACCGTCGACATCGTCGCCGACCCCCGGGATCTGGTGGCCGACTTCCAGGCCATGACCACCGCCGCCATGGGCAAGTCGGTCGCCGATGTCGCGCTGCGGCTGTGGACCCCGCGCGGGGCCACCGTGAAATTCGTCAAGCAGGTCGCGCCGGAGCTACTCGACCTGACCGGGCGGCGCACCGAAACCGGCACGCAGACCGGCGAATACCCGACCGGGTCCTGGGGTGGCGCGGAGAGCCGCGACTACCACATCTGGGTCGAGGTCGCGCCCGGCGGACTCGGCGATGTCATGCTCGCCGGGCGGGTCGCGCTGGTGCGCGGCAGCGGGGATCAGGCCGAGGTGCTGGGGCAGGGACTGATCAAGGCCGTGTGGACCGACGACGTCGCCCAGTCCAGCAAGATCAGCTCGGAGGTGGCCCACTACACCGGGCAGGCCGAACTGGCCGGGGTCATCCAGGAGGGCCTCGCCGCACGCCGCGACGGCGACCTCGACACGGCCACCAGGAAGCTCGGGCGCGCGGTGCAGATCGCCGCGGAATCCGGCAATGCGGACACCGCCAAACTCCTGGAGGGCGTGGTCGACGTGCTCGACGCGCGGACCGGGACCGTACGGCTGAAGTCCGCGGTGCGCAAGGCCGACGAGATGACCTTGGACACGCGGTCGACCAAGACCTCCCGCGTGCACAAGCGGTGAAGGGGACGACCATGCTGACCTGTCCGGCCGGACACGAATCGGCGGCCAGCGACTACTGCGATGTGTGCGGGCTGCTCATGGAGGCGGGCGAGAAACCCACGCCCGCACCGGAACCCACGGGTGTGCCGTGCCCGGTGTGCGGCGAGCCGCAGACGGGACGGTTCTGCGAGGGGTGCAGTTACGACTTCGTGGCGGGCGGGCCCGGGGTGACGAGGGCCGCGCCCGCCGCCACGGTGGTCGTGCCCGCACCGACCGTGGTCGCGCCCACATCGGCGATGGTCACGCCGCCGCCCGACTCCGAGACTTTCATAACCGCCTGGACGGCAACGGTTTTCGCTGACCGCGAGTACTTCGACACCATGCGCAGCGAGGACGACGACGTCGAATTCCCCGCGTACTGCCCCGAACGCGTCTTCGCGCTGCAGGGCGCGCAGGTCCGGGTGGGCCGCTACAGCGCCTCCAAGGGCATCGATCCCGAGATCGATCTCACCGGTCCCCCGCAGGATCCGGGCGTCTCGCACCTGCACGTGCTGTTCGTCGCCCAGCCCGGAAACGGCTGGGCCGTCATCGATCTCGGCTCCACCAACGGCACCCGCGTGAATGCGGCCGCCGATCCCATTCCGCGTGGGCAGGCGGTGCCGGTGCGATCCGGTGACCGTATCCACCTGGGCGCGTGGACCACTCTCACCCTGAAGCAGGACACCCCGTCATGACGACGATGCTCACCCGTCCCCAGACTCCACGCGCCGAGGCCGATCCGGCCACGGGCGCGCTCGCGCAGCTGCGCGGACTGCTGCCCGGGCGGTCGGACACCCCGGGCTGGATCCGGCTGCTGGCCATCGCCGCGGTCGTGCTCACCGCGATGACCGCGGTGGTGATGGCCGTCGACGCACGAACGACCCGGCACGGTATCGACGTCATCGGCAACCACACGGCACCGACGGTGACCGCCACAGAGGATCTGTACTTCGCGCTGGCGGACATGGACGCGCAGCTGGCGAATGTGCTGCTCGCCGGAAACGATTCGACGCTGGCGAGCGTGCGCAAGAACGCGTTGACCGGCTACGAGCAACGCCGGGTGCAGGCCGACGCCGACCTGCAGCAGGCCATGACCATCGCCACCAATGATGATGCGTCCCGCCAGATCCGGGAGCTGCTCGACAAGTTCGGGCAGTACGAGGCACTGGCCGCGGACACCTTCCAGCTCGGCGATCTCGACCGTGGTGCCGCGGGACAGCCCTCGGCGCGCACCCTGGAGGCCTACCGGGCGGCGACGGGGATGGTGCCGGATCTGCTGTCGCGCGCCCAGAAGCTGGCCGACACCAACAGCGGTGTGCTGAGTCAGGCGTACCAGGACAGCGAGCACACCACGGTCGCGGCCCGCGTACGCATCGCTGTGCTGGGCCTGCTGCTGCTCGGCGTGCTGGCGGGACTGCAGGTCGTGCTGCGGGTGATGCTGCACCGGCGGGTCAACCCGGCGCTGGCCGCGACCACCGTGCTGATGCTGGGGGTGCTGACCGGCGGCTACCTCGCGAATGCCTCGGCGGCACACCAGCTCACCGTCGCCAAGCAGGACGCCTTCGACTCGCTGCTGGCGCTGCGGCAGGCGCGGGCGCTGAGCTACGACGCCAATGCCGACGAGAGCCGGTACCTGCTCGACCCCGCACACGCGGCGACATACCAGCAGAGCTACTTCGAGAAAGCGCAGCGACTGGCCGGGGTCCAGGCGCGCGGCGTCGACGACTACGCGGGCGCGCTCGACCAGGCGATCGGCGCACACAGCGGCGATCTCGCGCAGGCCATCAGCGCCGACTCCTTCCTCGGCGAGGAACTGCGCAACATCACCTTCTCCGGCGAGCGCCAGGCCGCCGAGCAGAGCCTGCTCACCTATCAGGCCTACCAGCACGACGATCACGCGCTGCGCGGACTGGCGGGCTCGGACCTGCGGGCGGCCATCGCCCTCGACACCGGCGCCTCCAACGACCACTTCGCCGCCTACGACAAGGCCCTGGTGTCGACCATCGACATCAACCAGCACGCCTTCGACACCGCGATCACCCACGGCGAGAACGATTTGTCGGGCTGGAGCACCTGGCTCCCGTACGGCGCGGCCGTGGTCGTCGCGGTGCTGGTGCTGCTCGGTGTCCGCCCGCGCCTGGCCGAGTACCGCTGACCGGAGGTGACCGGGCACGAGACCTCGGCCAAGATGGTCTCGTGCCCGATTTCACCGCCATCAGCCCCGACGCCCTGTACGCACTTATCGCCGAGCGGGCCATGACGCTGGCGGGGTATGCGGTGATCGCGGTCGACGGCGCGGATGCCGCAGATCCGCTCACCGTCGCGAACGGGGTCGCCGAACTCCTGCGCACCCGGGGCCGTCCCGCCGCGGTGGTGTCGCTGCACGATTTCGTCCGGCCCGCCTCCGTGCGCCTGGAATACGATCGCGACAGCGAATTCACCTACCGCACGGGGTGGTTCGACTACGCGGCGCTGAATCGTGAAGTCCTCAAACCGCTCCGGGACACCGGGCGCTACCTGCCGGCGCTCTGGGACGAACGCGCCGATCGCTCCGCCCGCGCTCGCATCCGCACCGCCGACGACACCACGGTGCTGTTCATCGCCGGACCCATGCTGCTCGGGCGCGGACTGGACTTCGATCTGACTGTCGGCCTGCGCATGTCGGCGGGGGCGCTGCGCCGCCGGACGGACGCCGCGAGCCTGTTCACCGTGGACGGACTGCTCGAGTTCCAGCGCGAGCACGCCGAAGAACCCGATATCCAGGTCGCCTGGGACCATCCGGACCGGCCGGCGATCCGGGTCGGCTGAACCCGCTCGACAATCCTGCTCGGCCGAGCCGCGGCACGGAACTCAGCGCGATTCCGTCCGCTTCGCCAGGGCCCCGAACGCCGCCTTGGGCTCCCAGGTCAGCGAACCGCTTTCGGGCTGAAGGACTTTCACCAGTCCCAGGCTCGCCAGGTCCAGGTCGAGCGCGGGGTCGTCGTGGCGTGGCAGATCGTAGCGGGCGAAGCAGTAATAGAAGGCGGCGTCCACGCCCGCGGTATCGAGGATGCCGAGCAGGTCGGTGAGGTGGTCGGCCTGGGCGGGCTCGTCGCGCTCGTAGCGGCCATCGAGGCGCAGCGGCCTCGCGGTGTCCGGATCCCATTCGATGATGTCGAAGCCGTGCGGGCCCGCATCGGGCGCGCCGCGGAAGGACGGGCAGCCGAATTCGGTGATGGCCACCGGCTTTCCGAGCTGCTCACCCTGAGCGACATAGGCGCGCATGGTGTCCCGATAGCCGGGCGCCAGCTCCGCGCCGCGGTATCCGGCGTCGGTGGCGAGGATGTCGAAGAGCTCCCAGTCGACCTGCTCGAACGGCAGGCTGCAGTAGGTCAGCCTGCCGAGGAACCGATCCCGGGCGATCGCGGCGGCGCGGGCCAGGAGATCGTTGACGCGAGCGGGGATTCCGGCGAGCGCGGCCTGGCCCGCCGGGGTGCGCAGGGCGGCGGCCCGCTCGGCCAGGGTTTCGCCGGGCAGATAGCCGAGCACGAACATGGCGAGCTCGGACCCGACCGCCAGCACGATCTCCGCGCCGCTCGCACGCAGGCGTTCCGCGTGTTCGGCGCAGTCGGCGACGACGGCGAGAACCTCGTCCTCGGTGACGTCGTTCAGGAACGGGCACACCCAGACTTCCAATCCGGCGGCCGCGGCCTCGGAGGCCGCCAGATTCAGCCGTTCCGGGTACCCGCCGGTGATGCGGACCGCGTCGCAGTGCAGGTCCGCGCGGATGACCCGCATGTCCTCGCGGACCCGTGCGATGTCGAACGGCTCGTGGGTGCTGCTGCCCAGGTTCACGAAGCCGGTGTCGTAGCAAACGCCGATCGCTCTCATCGGCTACCTCCTCCATTTACGGTACTGTTCGTACCCTAGCTGCGACCATAGCCCGCTTCGGACCGGTCTCGCAAGGTACGCTCAGTACCGTTATGAGCGAATCGACAGAGCGCCCGACCCGCCGCCGCGGCCCGGCACTGGAACAGGCGATCCTGCGTGCGGCCGTGGACGAACTGCTCGAATCCGGATACCCCGGGATGACCATGGATGCCGTCGCCGCCCGGGCGGGCACCAACAAGAACGCCATCTACCGGCGCTGGCCCAACCGCGCCGCACTGGGCGTCGCGGCGTATCGGCAACTGACCTCGGCCGCGCTCGAACTGCCGGACACCGGCGCCCTGCGCACGGACGCGCTGGAGTTGTTGCGCCGCGCCAACTCCCATCTGTCCTCGCCGCTCGGCGAGATCCTGCGCAGCCTGCTCTCCCAGCTCGCGAACGAGCCCGAACTGCTCGCGCAATTGCGGGAGCAGTCCGGGGACGCGGGGACCCGGCCGTGGCTCACCATCCTCGAGCGGGCGGTCGACCGCGGCGAGGCCCCGCCCGCGGCGTGCGTGGCCCGGGTCGCCACCACGCCGATCGACCTGCTGCGCAACGAGTTCGTGACGCGCGGCGTGCCGACGGTGCCCGACGACGTGCTGGTGGACATCGTCGACACCGTGTACCTGCCACTGATCCGCGGGTATTCGGCTGCCAGTCACCACCGGGGCGAGATCAGGCCGCCCAGGGCGAATCGAGAATGACCTCGACGAAGTCGCCGCGCCGGAATCCTGGCGAGAAGTGCTCGAGGACATCGGCTTTCACATTCCCGAAGGTGGTGTCCGGGCGACGGGCGATCCCGTCGGTGAAGGCGGCCAGGATGCGGCGCTTGAAATCCGGGCGCGGGTGGGCACGGATCACGGCGGCACGCTGCTCCTCGGTGACATCGTCGTAGCCGATGCCGAGCACATCGAGCTCGACACCGGCGGTGACCAGGGCGATCTCGGGTGCCATGTGGGCCGGGATCTCCGGGGTGGTGTGCAGAGCGATTGCGGTCCAGGCGATATCGGCCCGCTCGGCGGGGATGCCGTGCGCGCGCAGGAAGGCCCGGGCGTCGTCCGCGCCGTCGATCTCGAACCGCTGCCGGGAATCCTGGTGCCGGGGTGTCAGACCCAGGTCGTGGAACATGGCCGCCACGTAGAGCAGTTCGGGGTCGTAGCCGAGGCCGCGGCGCGCACCCTGCAGCGCACCGAACAGGTAGACCCGGCGGGAGTGATCGAAGAGCAGTTCGCCCGCGGTGTCGCGGACCAGTTCGGTGGCCTCGCGGGCCAGAGCGCTGTCGGGGATGGCGATATCGGCAATGTGTTCCATGGCAACCACACTCGCCGAACCGGCGGGTCCGGCACCGTGTCTTTCCGGACAGGAACCCCACAGATCCGGACATGCCGGAGTGCTAGGTTCGGGTGGGTGGGCAGGAAGCGAATGGCGGTGCTGGCCTTCGACGGCGTCCGGCTGCTCGATGTCACCGCCGTACTGGAGGTGCTGAGCACCGCCGCCGGGTCGGGTGCGCGCTATGACGTGACGCTGTGCTCACCGGACGGCGCACCGGTCACCACAGCCGCGGGTACGCGCCTGCTCGTCGACGCGGCCGCGGCCGAGGTGGGCCGCGTGCACACGCTGATCGTGCCGGGCGACGACCGGTTTCCGTACTCCCCCGTCGACAGCGGGATTCTGGACGCCGTTCGCACCCTGTCGCCGTCCACGCGCCGCACGGCTTCGGTGTGCACGGGCGCTTTCGTCCTGGCGCAGGCCGGTTTTCTCGACGGCCGCCGCGCGACCACGCATTGGCGGCATGCCGCCCGGCTGGCCCGCGCCTACCCGTCGATCACGGTCGAACCGGATGCCATCTACATCCGCGACGGCAAATACCTCACCTCGGCCGGAGTCAGCGCGGGCCTCGACCTGACCCTGGCGCTGGTCGAGGAGGACGAGGGCGCCGACCTCGCCCGCGAGGTGGCGCGGGAACTGGTCGTCTTCCTGCGACGGCCGGGCGGGCAATCGCAGTTCTCGGTGGCGTCCCGCACCGCGGTGCCACGCCGGGACGATGTGCGCGCCGTCGTCGACGAGGTGTTCGCCGACCCGGCCGCCGACCATTCGCTCATCGCCATGGCGGCCCGCGCCGCCGTGAGCACCCGGCAGCTCACGCGCCTGTTCCGCGACGAACTCGACACCACCCCGGCGGTATTCGTGGAATCGGCGCGCGTCGAGGCCGCACAGGCGATGCTGGAGGCCGGGGCCTCCGTCACCGTCGCCGCCCACCGATCCGGTCTGGGCAGCGAGGAATCCTTGCGCCGCATCTTCTTCCGGCGCTTCGGCATCACCCCGTCCGCCTATCGGGCCCAGTTCCGGACCGCGCGCCGGGCGTGACCGGACGGTCCCGGCGCGGTCAGGCCGTGCCGGACTCGAGCAGGGCCTTGGCGCGATCCAGGCCGGAAACCTCTGCGGTCATGGTCTTCTGGACCGGGCCGTTCATGAGCAGCTTCTTGAGGCCCGACAGTTCCGCGGCCAGCGAGAAGGTCACCGCGGTGCCCTCCGCCACCGGCGCGAAGGCGTAGGTGACCGTGGGACGCAGCGGTCCCGCGATGCCGTTCAGGACGACCTTCTCGTTCGGGATGTACTCGGTGATCTGGACGTCGGCGGGGATGCCGCGGCCGCCGGGACCCGAGACCGTCTGACGGTAGATGGTGCCCACGGCGGGCGGGCCTTCGGCGGTGATCTGCTTGACGCCGGTGCGCCAGCGGGCGCTGTTGGCCGAGTCGGCGAAGAAGGCGAACACTTCGTCGATGGGGCGGGCGATGGTCACCGTACGGGACGCGGCGGGCATGGCGGTCCTTTCGCCTCGAGGGTGTTCGGCAGCGATGCTGGTTCATGACACCAGCAAGCGGGCGGCCGGGCCACCACCCGGGCGGCGTGTCCGCGCCCGGCTTCGCCGAACCCGATCAGCTCACCACCGGCGATGGCGAGCGTCGAAGGTTTCGGTGGGGTATTCGTCCTCGACCGGTGTTCTGATTGCGTGCCCGCACCATGCATCGCAGCGCCAGCAACGACCCGGTGACGGACATGACATAGGCCAGGACAGGGGTGAGCCACCCATAGGTGAAATGGTCGATTACCAGCATGCGGGCACCTTGCCGGAATGGCCGTTCATGACGGTTCACCGGTGACTGAGCCGAAGACTAGCGAGGAAGTACCAGGTCGTAATTTGCCGCAGCACAGTCCGAAA
The DNA here is from genome assembly GCF_042754085.1 of Nocardia sp. NPDC059236. NCBI lineage: Bacteria > Bacillati > Actinomycetota > Actinomycetes > Mycobacteriales > Nocardiaceae > Nocardia > Nocardia sp. NPDC059236. Next base: position 470,311 of record NZ_JBHZAF010000001.1, on the reverse strand, counting down.
TAATTAGCTGGGGTTTGCTGGGCGGTATGCACGCAGGTAGCCGCCGGTATGGGCGAGTCCGGAGCACCGCGCGTCCCAAGTATGCGGTCCTTGACACCTAGCACCCTTTCGGCAACCCGACAAGGGCCGAAGGTCACTCGTGCACAATGCAATTGCGGAACAGTGCACAATGCCACCGCGAAATCACCCGAGATGCTCGGTCTGCCGACTTCGTCAAGAATCTCCAATTCCGCCCGATACCAACGGATTCCCCGACCGATTCGACGACCTATCCCTCCCGGCCACCTGCACCACGGATCTGAGCAATATCACCGGAAGCAAGTGAACGACAATCGCCGGGTGGTTCGAAGACCACCCGGCGATGTCGAATCAGATTGTCGCGGAGCCGTTTACCGGCCGGAGCCGATTACCAGCCGCGCTCGGCGAGGCGGTGGGGCTGGGGGATCTCCTCGACATTGATGCCGACCATGGCCTCACCCAGGCCGCGCGAGACCTTGGCCAGGACATCGGGGTCGTCGTGGAAGGTGGTGGCCTTGACGATGGCGGCAGCGCGCTCGGCCGGGTTACCGGACTTGAAGATGCCCGAGCCGACGAACACGCCCTCGGCGCCGAGCTGCATCATCATGGCGGCGTCGGCGGGGGTGGCGATGCCGCCGGCGGTGAACAGCACGACGGGGAGCTTGCCGGTCTCGGCGACCTCGGCGACCAGCTCGTAGGGGGCCTGCAGTTCCTTGGCGGCGACGTAGAGCTCGTCCTTGGGCAGGGAGGTCAGGCGGCGGATCTCGTCGCGGATCTTGCGCATGTGGGTGGTGGCGTTGGAGACGTCGCCGGTGCCGGCCTCACCCTTGGAGCGGATCATGGCCGCGCCCTCGGTGATTCGGCGCAGCGCCTCGCCCAGGTTGGTCGCGCCACACACGAACGGGACGGTGAAGGCGAACTTGTCGATGTGGTTGGCGTAGTCGGCCGGGGTCAGCACCTCGGACTCGTCGATGTAGTCGACACCCAGCGACTGCAGGATCTGCGCCTCGACGAAGTGACCGATGCGGGCCTTCGCCATGACGGGGATGGAGACGGCGTTGATGATGCCGTCGATCATGTCCGGATCCGACATCCGGGACACGCCACCCTGGGCGCGAATGTCGGCGGGGACCCGCTCCAGCGCCATGACCGCGACGGCACCGGCATCCTCGGCGATCTTGGCTTGCTCCGGCGTGACGACGTCCATGATCACACCGCCCTTCAGCATCTCGGCCATGCCGCGCTTGACGCGGGCGGTACCGATGGTGGGGGTGGTGTCGGGCGTGGTCACGGCAAACTCCTGGGTCATGTGGGCCAATCGGTCGGATCGCTCGGAATCGAACAGGTCGATTCTAGGCGGCGCTTTCAGGCCACTTCATAGCCAGTCCGACACGACTGGACTGCCCGCCCCGCAAGGATGACGGGCGTCACAGCGCCAGGGTTACCGCGTCGCTACTACAGCGGTCCGACGACGAAAATCGTCGCCCAGTACTCGGCCGCGGCCGGACCCATCAACGGCTCCAGGAAGTCATAGAGCAGGTAAGACACGAAGAATTTTCCACCTTCCACACACGGTCCGCCGATTCCGTTGCACGGCAAACCTTCCCAGGGACCCTAGCGGAGATTGCGTCACAGATCACGAAAGGTCCGGGAGACCGCCGGTCAGCCCAGGGTGTAGACGTAGCGGCTCGTGGGCACCAGATCCAGATTCAGGTGGGCGCCGAAGCGGACGACGCTCTCCATCATGGCCGTCACGCGCCGCTGCAGTTCCGCATCATCGCCGCCGCTGCCGTAGAAGGCATGTGCGCTGGTCATGGCCGCCATCGGGAACAGTTCCTCGACGAGGGCGTCGACCCGCTTGCCGTCGGTGATCGCCTCGGTGACGGTGTTCTGGACGTAGCCGAACGTGTCCTGGGTCTCGATAGCCACTGGCGTGTGCAGGACGTGCCACCGATGCAGCCACTCCTCGCGCGTCAGGTCCTCGGGAATCCGCAGAATCGCGATATTCGCCAGCGCGTCGGTCCGGACCCCGTCCTCGACCACCGGCGGCTCGATGGGCCGGCGCTCGTCCACGACCCACCCGTTCACGTCGTCCGCGACCGTCCACAGCACATCGGTGACCGCCGCGTGCTCGCCCTCGGTCCACACGCTCACGATGGCGTCGATCGGCGCGTCATAGGTGGTGTGCTTCACCTGCGCGGCCTCGACATCGGCATCCCGCACATTCACCTGATAGGCCGTCACCCCCACCCCGGCCAGCTCTTTGCGCAGCTCCTCGCCCCGCAGCCGCTCCCCCAGCCCCGCGCCCCACAACACATACATCAACTTCATGCCGTAAGTCCTTGCCACAGATCACCATTGATCGCCCCACCGTAGCCCCGCCCGCCGCCCGGAATGCGAGCTTTCAGCCGCCGATCCCACCCACCGGACCGAGGCCGGCGGTTCTCAGCGGATGGAGCGGACTTCGGGGTCGATGTCGGAGTCGGCGGCCGCGATGGCATCCGCGAGGAGTTGGTCGAGGTGGTAGGGGTAGACGGTCTCGCCGGAGTGGTCGATCTGGGCGATGTCGGTGGGGGTACACCATTTGCTGCCGGTGATGGAGCGGCGTTCGATGTAGTCGAGGTTGGTGGGGACCGGGTCGAACGCCTTGGCGCGCAGAGCGAAGAACAGTTCCTCGGAGCGGATGAGTTCGCCGTTGAAGGGGAACACCGCCACCCGGCGCCAGAGGGGGCCGCGCAGAGCCGAGGAGTCGGCGGCGTGGCCGGTTTCCTCGTAGAGCTCGCGGATCGCGGCCTCGCGCAGGGTTTCCCCGGGGTTGACGCCGCCGCCGATGGTGAACCAGAACGGGACGTCGGGGACCTTGGGGTCGACGCCCTGCAGCAGCAGGACGCGGTCGTTCTCGTCGACCAGGACCACGCGGGCCGAGGTGCGGACGGTGTCGACGTCGAGGCCGGTGGAGGCGGCGGGGGTGACCCGTTCGGCGATCTCGAAGTAGGTCGGCAGCGGTGCGGTGCCGCCGAGGTGCAGCCAGCGGACCAGGCGGCGGGTGCGCAGGGCGAGGGTGTCGCGGACCGCGTCGTTGTGGAAGCGGCGGGCGATGAGGACCCGGGCCTCGGCATCGGCGAGTTCGGCCACCAGCTGGGGTGGCAGCAGCGCGATGTCGACCGCGGACAGGGCGGCGGCGAGCTGGTTCTCGACGGTTTCGCGGTCGCGCCAGTTGGAGCGTTCGGCGCGGTCGGCCAGGGCGGTCAGCCGGCGGGCCTGCTCGACCAGGGACGGGTCGTAGAGCCCGGCGAGGGTGGTGGCCACCGAGCGCCCCACCACCGCGCGCCGGGCCAGGGCCGCGTCCAGCGCGTGGCGGGCCTGGTCGGTGCGCACGTGCAGGCGGTCGAGGCGGTTGGCGGTGGTGTAGGCCCAGACCGCGGCGGTGACGATGAGGGCCGCGACGAGGGCGAGGACCAGGATGGTCGTTGCGGAGAAGGTGATCATCCGGCGGTCCTGACACGCACATCGCCGACGGTCACGGTCTCGTACACCCGCAGGATCTGCTCGGCGACGACCGGCCAATCGTATTCGCCGACAACCTGATTGGCGGTGCGGATGAACTCCTCGCGCCGGGCGTCGTCGGTGAGCATGCCGCTGATCGCCTCACCCAGCCGCGCCGAGTCCCCGACCGGCACCAGCTGGCCCGCGGTGCCGTCGCGCAGCACCCGGCGGAAGGCGTCCAGATCGCTGGCCACCACGGCGGTCCCGGCGGCCATGGCCTCGACCAGCACGATGCCGAAGCTCTCACCGCCGAGATTGGGCGCGACATAGACATCGGCACTGCGCATGGCCGAGGCCTTCTCGGCATCCGACACCTGGCCGAGGAAGCGCAGGTGTCCCGCGTTCTCCCCCGCCTCGCGGCGCAGCCGGTCCTCGTCACCGCGGCCGACGATCAGCAGCTCGAGCTCCGGATGCCGGCGCACCAGTTCGGGCAGCGCGCCGAGCAGTACCTCCATGCCCTTGCGCGGCTCGTCGAACCGGCCCAGGAACAGCACCGATTTCCCCGCGCGCGGATACCCGGCCAGCAGCGGCGCGTGTGCGAACGCGGGTACGTCGACGCCGTTGGGGATCTCGACCGCGTCCCCGCCCAGCGCCTCCACCTGCCAGCGCCGCGCCAGCTCGCTCACCGCGATCCGGCCGCTGATCTTCTCGTGGTACGGCCGCAGCACACCCTGAAAAGTGCTCAGCACCAGCGACTTCGTGGTCGAGGTGTGGAAGGTGGCCACGATCGGCCCCTCCGCGATCTTCAGCGCCAGCATGGACAGGCTGGGTGCATTGGGTTCGTGGATGTGCAGGACGTCGAAGTCGTTCTCGGCGATCCAGCGGCGGATCCGGGTATAGGCGGTGGGCCCGAAGGACAGTCGCGCCACCGAGCCGTTGTAGGGGATGGCCACGGCCTTGCCCGCGGACACCACGAAATCGGGCAGCGGCGTGTCGTCGGCGGCGGGCGCGAGCACGCTCACCTTGTGGCCGCGCTCGATGAGCACCTGCGCCAGCTCCACGACATGGGCTTGCACCCCGCCCGGCACATCGAACGAATACGGGCAGACCATGCCGATTCTCATAGCGCCCCTGTTCCCTGCGACCCCTGCGCGTCATAGCCCAGCGCCTGTTGCGCAGCGGCGATACGTTCCAGTCTGGCCTGCGACAGGTCGCTTTCCCACAGGGGTTGCAGCATGTGCCAGTCCGCCGGATGGGCGGCGATATTCGCGGCGAACACGTCGGCCAGCGCCTGGGTGGCGGGCGCGATGCCCCCGGACAGATCCAGCGCCTCGAAGACCTCCATGCCCCAGCCCTCGCGGCCGTCGGCCTCGGTGGTGAACCAGCAGTGCACGGGCAGCAGCGCCGCACCGGTGTCGGCGGCCAGTTTGGCCGCGCCGGCGGGCAGCCAGGTGCGTTCACCGAACATGGTGACCGGCACCCCCTTGCCGGTGAGGTCGCGCTCCCCCAACAGGCAGACCACCTTGTTGTCCCGCAGGCGATCGGCCAGCTGCGGGAACGGCGGCTGCTCGCCGCCGGTCAGCGGGAACACCTCGAAGCCCAGGCTCTCCCGGTACTCGATGAACCGCTCGAACAGCGACTCCGGCTTCAAACGCTCTGCGACCGTGGAGAGCCGGCCGTAGTTCTGTACCAGCCAGACACCGGCCATATCCCAGTTGCCCGAGTGCGGCAGCACCAGCAGCACGCCCTTGCCCCGGGCCAGCGCCGCGTCCAGGTGTTCGGCACCGTCCACGTGCAGCTGTCCGAGCGCGGTGTGGTCCATCGACGGCAGCCGGAACGCCTCGCGCCAGTAGCGGGCATAGGATCGCATACTCGCCGCGATCAGGCTGTCCGGAACCGCCTCCGGAGTCGTGCCCAGCACGCGGGCGAGGTTGCGGCGCAGCTGGTTCGGGTGCCCGCGGTGCGCCTTCCGGTTCGATCGCCGGGCCGCGGCGTTCGCGCCCGCGTCGAAGCCCTTGCGCGCCATGCCCGCCGGCAGGCTGCGGACAAGCCGCCACCCGGCCGCGTACGCCTTGTCGGTCATCGCGGACGTGAAATCGGTTGTCACCGCTGCGGTTCCTCCGGAGCCTTCGCCGCCGGGGCGATGATGTCGCGGGCGCCGGGGGAATTGCGCACCGCCAGCACCCGCTGGAAGACGGTGATGATGCTGAGCACGGCCAGCGCGTACATGGCCGCGTACACCGCGTACGACAGCCAGGTGATGCCGAAATAGCCGCCGATACCGGTTAATCCGGCGCCGACCAGCACGATGACCAGCCGGTCGGGCCGCTCGATCAGGCCGCCGTCGGCCGACAGCCCGCTGGCCTCCGCCCGCGCCTTCGCGTACGAGATTACCTGCGAGGTCACCAGCACCACCAGGGTCGCCACGAACAGATGCTTGGAGTTCGCGTGGTACACCGACCACCAGGCCAGCCCCGCGAAGATGGCGCCGTCGGCCACACGGTCACACGTGGCGTCGAGCACCGCACCGTATTTCGTGCCGCCGCCCCGGGCGCGGGCCATGGCCCCGTCCAGCATGTCGAACATGACGAACAGCCAGATCACCATCGTTCCCCAGAACAGGTGATCGGTCGGGAACAGGGTCACCGCCGCGACGATCGAGGCGGTGGTGCCGATGAGCGTCATCGCATCGGGCGTGAGCCCCGTGCTCACCAGCGCTTTGCCCAGGGGCGCAGTCGCTTTGGCGAACGTCTCGCGACCGAAGAAGCTCAGCACGCTATCCCGCGTCCTTCCATGCGTCGGCTTCCTTCCACGCCTGTGCCAGCAGCGCCCGGGTTTCCCGGAGCAGCTGCGGCATCACCTTCACTCCGCCGACGACGGTAATGAAGTTCGCGTCCCCACTCCAGCGCGGCACGATATGTTGATGCAGGTGATCGGCGAGTGAACCACCGGCAACGCCACCGAGATTCAGGCCGACATTGAAGCCCTCGGGCCGCGACACCTGCTTCATCACCCGGATCGCCTGCTGGGTGAACGCCATCAGCTCGGCGCTCTCCTCGGTGGTCAGGTCCTCCAGGTTGGCGACCCGGCGGTAGGGCACCACCATCATGTGGCCCGGGTTGTACGGATACAGGTTCAGCACCGCGTATACCCATTGACCACGCGCGACGATCAGGCCGTCCTCGTCCGACATCTCCGGAATGTCGGTGAAGGGGTGCCCGGTCTTCTTGGCCGCGTCGATCTTCCGATCCTCGGCCTCGCCGGTGATGTAGGACATCCGGTACGGGGTCCACAACCGCTGCAGGCGGTCCGGATCCCCGGCACCGGTATCCACGATCTGCTCGGACACGGGGGCAATCCATTCACTCATCGATCCGCCTTGCGGATCTCGAAGCCCTCCGCGGTCGGCGACTCGTTCTCGCGGCGCCCGATCCAGTCCACGATGGTGGCCACCGCGTCGGCCACGGGCACGCCGTTGACCTGGGTGCCGTCGCGGAAGCGGAAGCTGACCGCGCCGCTCTCCACATCGCGCGCGCCGGCCAGCAGCATGAACGGCACCTTCTGCGCGGTCTGGTTGAAGATCTTCTTCTGCATGCGGTCGTCGCTGCGGTCGACCTCGGCGCGAATGCCGTTGTCCCGCAGGCGTTCGATCACGCCGTCCAGGTGCTCGACGAAAGTCTCGGCGACCGGGATGCCGACCACCTGCACCGGTGCCAGCCAGGCCGGGAACGCGCCCGCGTAGTGCTCGGTGAGCACGCCGAAGAAGCGTTCGATGGAGCCGAAGAGCGCGCGGTGGATCATGACCGGGCGGTGCTTGCCGCCGTCGGAGCCGGTGTACTCCAGCTCGAAACGCTCGGGCAGGTTGAAGTCCAGCTGGATGGTGGACATCTGCCAGGTGCGGCCGAGCGCGTCCTTGGCCTGGACCGAGATCTTCGGGCCGTAGAAGGCGGCCCCGCCCGGATCCGGCACCAGGTCCAGACCGGAGTCGGTGGCCACCTTGCGCAGGGTCTCGGTGGCCTCCTCCCACAGCTCGTCGGAGCCCACGAACTTCTCCGGGTCCTTGGTGGACAGCTCCAGGTAGAAGTCGTCGAGGCCGTAGTCGCGCAGCAGCGAGAGCACGAACTGCAGGGTGTTGGTCAGCTCCGCGTGCATCTGCTCCTTGGTGCAGTAGATGTGCGCGTCGTCCTGGGTCATGCCGCGCACCCGGGTGAGGCCGTGCACGACGCCGGACTTCTCGTAGCGGTAGACCGAGCCGAATTCGAACATGCGCAACGGCAGTTCGCGGTAGGAGCGCCCGCGCGACCGGAAGATCAGGTTGTGCATCGGGCAGTTCATCGGCTTGACGTAGTAGTCCTGGCCCGGCTTGCGCACCGAGCCGTCCTCGTTGAGTTCGGCGTCGAGGTGCATGGCCGGGAACATGCCGTCGCGGTACCAGTCCAGGTGGCCGGAGACCTCGAAGAGATGACCCTTGGTGATGTGCGGGGTGTTGACGAACTCGTAGCCGGCGGCGATGTGGCGGCGGCGCGAGTAGTCCTCGAGCTCCTTGCGGATGATGCCGCCCTTGGGGTGGAACACCGGCAGGCCGGAACCGAGCTCGTCGGGGAAGGAGAACAGGTCCAGTTCCAGGCCGAGCTTGCGGTGGTCGCGCTTCTCGGCCTCCTCGAGCAAGCGCAGATGCTCGTCCAGCGCCTCACTGGATTCCCAGGCGGTGCCGTAGATGCGCTGCAGGTCCTCGCGGGACTGGTCACCACGCCAGTAGGCGGCCGAGGAGCGGGTCAGCTTGAAGGCCGGAATGTACTTGGTGGTCGGGAGGTGCGGGCCGCGGCACAGATCGCCCCACAGCTTCTCGCCGGTGCGCGGGTCCAGGTTGTCGTAGATGGTCAGCTCTTTGCCGCCGACCTCCATGACCTCCGGATCGTCGATGCCCGACTTGTCGGAGATGAGCTCGAGCTTGAACGGCTCCTTGGCCAGCTCGACTCGGGCCTCGTCGACCTCGACCACCCGGCGCGAAAACCGCTGCGCGCCTTTGATGATCTTCTTCATCCGGGACTCCAGCTTGGCCAGATCCTCGGGGGTGAAGGGGCGGTCGACCTGGAAGTCGTAGTAGAAGCCGTCCTTGATGAACGGGCCGATGCCCAGCTTCGCCTCGGGGAACTCCTGCTGCACCGCCTGGGCCAGCACGTGCGCGGCCGAGTGCCGGATCACATTGCGGCCGTCCGGGGAATCGGCGGTGACAACCTCGACCTCGGTGTCGAGTTCGGGCACCCAGGACAGGTCCTTGAGCGCGCCCTCGGCGTCACGCACCACGATGACCGCGGCCGGGCCCTTGCTCGGCAGGTCCGCCTCGCGCACCGCGGCCCCGGCCGTAGTCCCAGCCGTAACCCGGACGCGGGCGACTGGGGTCTGCTGGGGTGAGGTGGTCACGGCTGGACACTCCTTGGCGGTTCACGGCGGGTGGTCGATCCGCCGTACAGGTTGGACTGGATGACCGGGCACCCCCTTCGTGAAGGGCAGAGCCCCGGCGGCACCACTCTATCGGCACGGTTGTCACCGCGCGCCGATGGACCGGCCCCGCCGCGTCGCCCGCCACCGCGCAGGTCCCGGCCCGGGCCGACCCCGCCCCGGTGACCAGGTGAAACACCCGATCAGCACGAAGAATCGAGGATCCGGCGGCACCTGTGGAACAAGATCGGCCCGAACCGTGGAGTCCAGCGCTCCCGAGCAGGTCGACCGCATGATTCTCCGAGCGACCGCACCGCCACGGCAAGCGAATTCACCGCGGGGCCGAGGCCGCCACCCGCGTGCGGCGACCTCGGACGTATGCGCTTGTCCTGCGCCGCAGGAGGTTTCGGGCAGCCGGGGTGGCGGCTCGAGGCGTGCACAGTCGCCGGCACGCTCGACCGGGCCATCAGCCCCGCGCAGCCACCTCGGCGAGCAGGGCTTCGCGTTCGGGGGCGGGGCGTTTGGGGCAGCTGGTGCACATCTCGCAGCCCGGCACCTCGAAGACCAGGCAGCAGGAGATGCGGCGGACGAAGGTGCGGCCGCCGACGTCCTGGAACCGTGGCACCGGCAGCCGGCCCGCGACATCGCGGGCCAGGCGGGCACCGGCCTCCTCGGCCCCGATGTCCAGGGCGCGGTTGCCGATGGCGTCGGCCACGATCGCCCACAGCGAGGCCGCGCCCGCGCCGGACACCTCGGCCACCACCGGAATCACGCGAGACAGCGTGTGCCGCAACGCATGTCCGACGGACGCCGTCGCACAGCAGCCTCCGGACTCGGCGTCCGGGTCCTCGGCGGGCGCCACCGGTCCGGCACTCGCCGGGCCGGCGGCCTCCCCGGATCGCGGCGATGGCGCGATCGGAGACCAGGATTCGATGGGCAGCGGACCCGCACCGACGAGGTAGCCGCGCGGTTCCGGCAGCACCCGCTCCACGCCACCGTCGGGCCGCATCTCCAGGGCGATGTGCTCGAGCGCGGGATCGAAGGCGGGCCGCCCGCTCGCGATGGCCGCGACGATCGGATCCACCAGCGACGAGGCCGCCATGCACCACCACAGCGTCCCCGACACTCGCGTGTTGGCAGTCCCCCACGAGATCCCCATGTCGGCGATCCGCTCGGCCAGCCACTGTGGTCGCAGTAGGTCGGTGCCCGGCACCAGCGCCTGTGAAACGGGGGGCTGCGCAACCATTTCCATTCGACTCCGATCCGGCCGATCCACGGTGATTACTACCCACGATGTCACGTTTTCGCGCCGATGTGGGCCGCTCCCCCGCGACCCCCGGCGCACCCGTTCGACTCGCGATGCCGCGAGGCGCGCTCAGCGTATGCCGCGCGGGCTCCCCCACCGCGCCGACGCGCCCGGCGGCGAGCACCGGCCGGATCGCCACCCCGGAAAACACGATGGTGCGGGCATTCCCGAACGGGAAGCCCGCACCAGCGCAGGGTGGGCACTATCAGTGGGTGTGGGCCAACGCCGATAGCTCGGGTGCGTCGATTTCCCGGATGCCCGTTGCGGTGACCTCCAGGACTCGGGCGGTCCCGATGTCGAAGAACAGGCCGGAGACCTCGAGGCCGCGGTCCAGGATCGCCCGCCGGACCACCGGGTGGGCGCGCAGCGTGTCCAGCTGGACGGCCACATTCACGATGGACAGCTGGTCGGCCACCCCGAATCCGGCACGCGCCGCCGCGGCGGCAATCGGGTCGCCGGAGCGGAAGCGGTCCAGGCTGGCCCGGCCGTGGACCAGCCAGTTGCCCAGGCCGGGCCCGGTGGGCCCGCCCGCGACCAGTGCCTTCATCGCCCCGCACGCGGAGTGACCGCAGACCACGACGTTGTCCACGACCAGATCGTCGACGGCGAAGGCGAGCGCCGCCTCGATGGAACTGTCGCGGCCGCCGGGGACCACCAGGTTGCCGACATTGCGGATGGTGAACATGTCACCGGGCCCGCTGTTGGTGATCATGTTGGGCACGATCCGGGAATCCGCGCAGGTCAGGAATAGCGAGTGCGGGTTCTGCCCGTCGCGTAGCTCGTCCAGGTGCGGGCGCACCAGGTGGGCGTTGCGCTGATGGAAGGCGGCCACGCCCTGGGTGATCGGGTTGCCGTCGTCCTCGCGCCAGGGGCGCAGCACATCGTCGAGCAGGGTGCGGGCGCGCCCGCGCACCGGCGGGCCGGTCAGGGCGTGCGCCATGCGGGCGGTGCCGAGTTCCACGAATTCGACTGTGCCGCCGGTGCTCTCGTGCTGGCCGGCCCAGTCGTGGATGGCCTCGTAGGCGGCGTGGTCGAGGAAGTCGACGCTCATCTCGACCAGCACGTCGGTCCCGCCGGGCACCTTGGCCAGTTCCGAGGACAGTCTCGGCAGTGCCAGGAACGTGCAGGTGCCGTCGATGCTGACCAGCCAGCGATCGGTGCCGGCCACCTCGCCGGCAGTCACCGAGACGCGCACGACCCGCCACAGCAGCAGGCCGAAGGCCAGCGCCAGGCCGATGATGACGCCCTCGAGCAGGTTCAAGAACACCACGCCGAGCACGGTCACCAGGTACACCAGCAGGTCGCCGGTGCGCCGGGCCAGCTTGATGTGGGCGAGCTTGACCAGCTGCATGCCGACCACGATGAGCAGACCGGCCAGGGCCGATTTGGGAATCTGCTGCACCAGGCCGACCAGCGCCACCGAGAACACCAGGATCCAGAGGCCGTGCAGGAATGCCGAGGCGCGCGAGCGGGCGCCGGCCTGCACATTGGTGGCACTGCGCACGATGACGCCGGTGACGGGCAGGCCACCGAGGCCGCCGGAGATCACATTGGCCGCGCCCTGCCCGACCAGTTCGCGGTCGAAGTTGGTGCGCGCGCCGGTGTGCATCTTGTCCACGGCGACCGCCGACAACAGGCTCTCCACGCTGGCGATCAGGGCGATGGTCAGTGCCGCGAGCACCACCTCACCCCACTCGCCGGAGGGCAGGTCGGGCAGGCCGATGGCGTCGAACAGCGAGCCGCTCAACACGATTCGCTCCGGATCACCGGGCAGCACCAGTGACAGCACGGTACCCGCGACCACGGCGATCAGGGGGCCGGGCAGCACCTTCAGTTTGCCCGGCACGTACTTCCAGCTGAGCATGATGGCGATGACCACCAGGCCGACGACGAAGTCGTCGCCGTGCAGGTTGAGCAGCTGGTTCGGCAGTTCCTTCAGGTTCTCCCACGCGGAGCTCTGCGAGGTGCCGCCGAGCAGCACATGGAACTGCTGCAGCGCGATGGTGACACCGATACCGGCGAGCATGGCGTGCACCACGACCGGCGCGATGGCCAGCGCGGCGCGGGCAATGCGGCTGAGCCCGAACAGGATCTGCAGCACACCGGCCAGCACGGTGATGAAACAGGCTGTCTTCCAGCCGAATTCGTTGATGGTGGCGGCGACCACCACGGTCAGGCCGGCCGCGGGCCCGCTGACCTGCAGCGGCGAACCGCCGAGCAGGCCGACCACGAGGCCGCCGACCACGGCGGCGATGAGTCCGGCGGCGATGGGCGCGCCGGAGGCGACCGCAATGCCGAGCGAGAGCGGCAGTGCGACGAGAAAGACGACAAGGGATGCAGGAAGATCATGACGCAGCAGGCTGTCGAGCCGGCCGTCGGTTCTGCCTGGCGGTGAATCGGTGTCGCGAGACATTTCGCTCCTCAGCGAGCATGTACAGGGGGCATCGAATAAGGGCTGCGGACGGCTCTGGCCGCAGACTCACCGGACGAGCAGAGCCCAGATTAAAGGTAAAGACTTACCAAAGTCTGAGAAAGGTGGTCACCAATACGAAAGAGGTGTGAACCCTCTCGGGTCCACACCCCTTCTTCCCCGGCCGTCACGCGGGTTGGGCCACCCGCCCGACGTCATCGATCTCGGCGATCCCGTCCACGGTGACCTCCACCACGCGCGCGGTGGCGATATCGAAGAACAGGCCCGAGAGCACCACGCCGCGCTCCTGCACGCCGCGGCGAACCACCGGATGCGCGTACAGCGTTTCCAGCTGCACCGCCACATTCACCATGCCGAGCTGATCGACCGGCCCGAAACCGGCCGCCGCCGCGGCCACCGCGACCGGATGCCCGAGCCGGAAGCGCTCGAGGCTGGGCCGGGCGTGCGCGAGCCAGTCGTCGAGCTGGGACCCGGTGACCAGTTCGCTGTGCAGCGCGCCCATGGCGCCGCACCCGGAGTGCCCGCACACCACCACCGAGCGGACATCCAGCTTGTCGAGGGCGTAGATGAGCGCGGCCTCCATCGACGAGTCCTGAGCGTCACGCGGAATCAGGTTGCCCACATTGCGCACCGTGAACAGGTCGCCCGGACCGCTGTTGGTGATCACGTTCGGCACGATGCGGGAGTCGGCACACGTGACGAAAAGCGAGTCCGGTTCCTGGCCGTCGCGCAGCACCCCGAGGTGCGGCCGCACGACGTGCGCGTGGCTGCGGTGATAGGCGGCCACACCGGCGACGATCGGGTCCACGTCGGTGGCGGTGCGCCGCCAGGGTCCGAGGACCTCGTTCAGCAGGTGCCGGGAGTGCCCGCGGGCGGGCGGCCCGTCGGCGACATCGGCCATGCGCACCGCGCCGACCTCCACGAATTCGACTGTGCCGCCTGCACTCCGGTGCTGGTCCACCCAGTCCTGCACCGCGTCGTAGGCGGCGTGGTCGATGAAGTCGACGGTCATCTCGACCACCACCTCGGTGCTGCCGGGCACCTTGGCGAGTTCGGCGGTGAGCTTGGGCAGCGCCAGGAAGGTGAAGCTGCCGTCGACGGTGACCCGCCAGCGCCGCGCGTCCACCTCCTCGGCCGCCACCGACACCCGCACCACCCGCCACAGCAGCAGGCCGAAGGCCAGCGCGAGCCCGACCAGCATGCCCAGCAACAGATTCCAGAACACCACCACGAAGGCGGTGGCGGCGTACACCACCAGGTCGCCGGTGCGCTGGGCACGCCGGATGTGGGCGAGTTTGATCAGCTGGATGCCGACCACGATGAGCAGTCCGGCCAGCGCCGCCTTGGGAATCGAGCGCACCACGTCGACCAGCGCCACCGAGAAGAGCAGGATCCACAGCCCGTGCAGCATGGTCGAGGCCTTGGTGCGCGCTCCCGCTGTGACATTGGTGATGCTGCGCACGATGACCGCTGCCACCGGCAGGCCGCCGATCAGTCCGGAGACCATGTTGGCCGCGCCCTGGCCGAGCAGCTCGCGGTCCAGATCCGTTCGGCGCCTGGAGTTCTGGCGCATCCGGTCCACCGCCACGGCCGATAGGAGGGTCTCCACGCTGGCGATGAGCGCGATGGTCACCGCCATCAGCGCCACCGTGGCCCAGCTGCCGTGCGGCACCTGGGGCAGGTGCAGTTCCGCCGGCAGTGAGCCACTGAGCGTGATGCGCTCGACCCGCACCGGCAGCACCCGCGCCAGCAGGGTTGCGACCACCACCGCCACCAGTGGCGCCGGCACCCGGCGGGCCGGTTCGGGCAGCCGCCGCCAGCCGAGCAGGATGGCGATGACGACCAGTCCGATGCACAGGTCACCGGGGTGAACCGAGGCCAGCTGGTGCGGCAGCGCGACGATGGCGTCCCAGGACGAGGTCAGCGAATCGCCGCCCATGAGCACGTGCACCTGTTCGAGCGCGATGACGATGCCGATTCCGGCGAGCATGGCGTGCACCACCACCGGCGCGATGGCCAGCCCCCCGCGTGCGATCCGGCTGAGCCCGAACAGAATCTGCAGGCCACCGGCCAGGATGGTGATGAAACAGGTGGCGGCCCAGCCGAATTGGGTGATGGATTCGGCGACCACCACGGTCAGCGAGGCGGTGGGCCCGCTCACCTGGAGGGTCGATCCGCCGAAGAGCCCGGCGACCACGCCGCCCACCACCGCGGCGATGAGTCCGGCGGCGACCGGCGCGCCCACGGCGACGGCGATGCCGATGGACAGCGGCAGGGAGACCAGGAAGACGACGAACGAGGCGGGTAGATCGTGGCGCACCAGGGCGGCGAAGCCGGGAAGCGACGTCCGTGGAGGCTGATCGGTGTCGGTGGACATATCTCTCCTTCGCCGGCACGGCAGCCCGCCCGGTTCTTCGGTCAACATGTACTGGCATCGAATCGAGAGGCAGCGGCGGGCGAGGCTGGAGAACCACGACGCTTGGCAGATCGCGGGTAATCGTAAAGACAGTGCAAAGGAAATGAAAAACGTTTGCGACAGTTGAGGCGAACCGCTATCAAACTGTGACACAGCTCACTACACCGCGCACAAGGACTGCCGCGGGCCGAGATGTCACCGGATGTTCACCCGCCGCACCCTGCCGAGTCAGAGACGCTGCCTAATCTCTCGCGCCAGATTGCTGTGGAACCCGAAGTGAGACGGGGTCCTTCGGAAAGGGTTCCGCAAAATGTCGCTCCCCCGCCGCGCTGTCATCGCGGCCGTCGCCGCCGCCGCGCTCACGACCACCGGTTGCGGCACGCACGCCGAACCGGCATCCGTTCCCGCCGTGACCAGTTCGTGGACCCCGCCGCCCGGGCTGTCCGGGCAGCTCACCCTGTACTCGGCGAATCCGCAGGACCTCACCGACGACCTGCTGGCCGGGTTCACCCGGGCGTCCGGGGTGAAGGTGAACGTCGTCAACGGCGAAACCGGCAAGATCACCGCCATACTCGACAAGGAGGGCCCGCAGCCGCGGGCCGATGTGGTGTACCTGGCGTCCTGGACGCCCGCGGCGGAGTACGACCTGCAGGGCCGCACCCTGCCCTACACCCCGCGCGGCGCGGACCGGGTGCACGAAGGCTGGATCGGCAAGGATCACGGCTTCATCGGCCGGGACGGGTCGGCGCTCACCATGGTGGTCAACAGCAAGGTGAGCCCGCGCCTGCCCAACGACTGGGCCGATCTGGCCGCGCCCGAATTCCGCGGCCGGGTGATCATGCCGGACCCGCGCGAATCCGGCACCGCCCGGGACCTGCTGGCCGCCATGGTCAGCGCGTGGGGCAGGGACCGCACCTGGGCCATGTTCGACGCCCTCTTCGACAATGGCATGGTGGTGCGCGGCGGCAACGGCCCCGCCCTCGACCAGGTGACCGCCGGCGCCTACGCCGTCGTCCTCGGCGGCGTCGACTACGCGGCCTACGACGCGGCCGCCAAAGGCGTTCCGCTGCGGGTCATCTCACCGTCCTCCGGCACCGTCATCACCCCGCGCCCGGTCTTCATCCTGAACACCACCCGCAACCCGGCGGCCGCGAAAGCCCTGGTGGACTACATGTTCACCCCCGAGGCCCAGCAGATCACCGCCGCGCACAAGATGATTCCCGCCCGCACCGACGTCCCGGTCGCACCCGGCACCCGCTCCTACGACGAGGTCAAGCAGCTGCCCTTCTCCTGGGATCAGGTGAAGGGCAACGGCACCGGCATCCTGACCGAATTCACCCAGCGCTACCTGAGCTGATCCGCCCCTGGTTCAGCCGCGGCCGTGCGCCCGCTCGTAGGCGGCCCGCGCGGCGGCGGCGCGATCGCGTTCGCGCTGGTCGGCCAGGGCCGGATCCAGGCCGTGCTTGGTGAGGCGGGCACGGCGGAACACGTACATCAGCGCGGCCGTGAAGTAGATCAGCGGCAGGTACAGCAACGCCATCATGGCCAGCCCGATCCACAGCGGGCCGGGAATGAGCAGGAACAGGCACAGCGGCGGGATGATCGGGACGAGGATGCGCAGCATGTAGCGCCGCGCCGCCCCCGGCCCGGTCAGATCGTCGATCACCCACTGCGACATGGCCGGCGGCAGCGTCCCGCCGCAGATGTAGCGCAGGCGCTGCAGCGGATTCGGGCTGGTCTGGTCGCGCACGGTCAGACTTCCTCGGCCAGGCGGAGTTTCAGGGCGGCGAGTTCGGCGCGCAGGGCATCGGGCAGGCGGTTGCCGCCGATGCCGGCGTACCACTCGTCGATCGATTCGAGCTCGCGCACCCATTCGCCGCGATCGACGGTGAGCGCGGCGTCGATCAGGCCGCGGTAGCCGTCGCCGAGTCCGTCGAGATCGAGCGCGGCGGCGGTGGGCACGAAGCCGATCGGGGTGCGCTCGGCCGGAGCGGTGCCGTCCAGCCGTTCGAGCGCCCACTTCAGCACGCGCACATTGTCGCCGAAGCCGGGCCACAGGAACTTCCCGTCGGCGCTGCGCCGGAACCAGTTGACCTGGAAGATCTTCGGCAGCTGCGCGCCCACGCGCTCCCCCATCGCCAGCCAGTGCGCGAAGTAGTCGCCCACGTGGTAGCCCAGGAACGGCAGCATGGCCATCGGATCGCGGCGCACCACGCCGACCTTGCCGGCCGCGGCGGCCGTGGTCTCCGACGACAGCACCGAGGCGGTGAACACCCCGTGTGCCCAGTCGAAGGACTCGGCGATGAGCGGGATGGTGGTGGCGCGCCGGCCACCGAAGAAGATCGCCGAGATCGGCACGCCGCGCGGGTCGTTCCATTCGGGGGCCACCGACGGGCACTGCTCGATCGGGGTGCAGTAGCGCGAATTCGGGTGCGCGGCCGGGGTTTCCGAGCCGGGTGTCCAGTCCTCGCCGTGCCAGTCGAGCAGGTGGGCCGGGGCCTGCTCGGTCAGGCCCTCCCACCACACGTCACCGTTGTCGGTGCGGGCGGTATTGGTGAAGATGGAATTGCCCGCGTCGATGGTGGCGATGGCGTTCGGATTGGTCCGCATGCTGGTTCCCGGTGCGACGCCGAAGAATCCGGCCTCCGGGTTCACCGCGTAGAGCCGCCCGTCGGCCCCGAACCGCATCCAGGCGATGTCGTCGCCGACGGTCTCGGCCTGCCACCCGGGCAGGGTGGGCTCGAGCATGGCGAGGTTGGTCTTGCCGCACGAGGACGGGAAGGCCGCGGCGATGTAGTGCGTCTTCCCTTGCGGCGAGGTCAGTTTCAGGATGAGCATGTGCTCGGCCAGCCAGCCCTCGTCGCGGCCGAGGACCGAGGCGATGCGCAGCGCGAAGCACTTCTTGCCCAGCAGCGCGTTGCCGCCGTAGCCGGAGCCGTAGCTCCAGATGGTGCGGGTCTCGGGGAAGTGCGCGATGTACTTGGTCTTGTCGCACGGCCACGGCACATCGGGCTGTCCCGGGCCGAGCGGCGCGCCCACCGAGTGCAGGCACTGCACGTATTCCGTATCGCCGGTGAGCTTTTCCCAGACCGGTGCGCCGGAGCGGGTCATGATCTGCATCGACACCGCGACGTAGGCCGAATCGGTGATCTCCACACCGTATTTCGGCTCGGCGGCATCCAGCGGGCCCATGCAGAAGGCGATCACGTACATGGTGCGCCCGGCCATCGCCCCGCGGTAGTGCTCGGTCATGACGGTGCGCATGTCGACCGGATCCACCCAGTTGTTGGTCGGCCCGGCGTCGCTCTCGCGCTCCGAGCAGATGAAGGTCCGGTCCTCCACCCGTGCCACGTCGCCGGGGTCCGAGACGCACCAGAACGAGTTGGGTTTGGCCGACAGCGGGACGAAGGTCCCCTTGGCCACCAGCTCGGCGGTGAGCCGATCCCATTCGTCGCGAGAGCCGTCGCAGTAGACGATGCGCTCGGGCGTGGTCAACTCGGCGATCTCCGCGACCCAGGCCAGGATGCCGGGATGGTCGGTCGGCGTGGTGGCGACGGCGGCGAGGGGACGTTCAAGCACGGCGAGCCTCTCTGAAGGAAACAACTAGGTATTTAGTTTAGAAAACACGCAAGCAGAAAGGCGGGCGGGGCCGCCGGACGGGTGCCGGGACACCCGCTACGCGGGCTGTTCGAGCGCCTCGGCCTGTCCGGAGACCACGCCGGTGAGAATCGCGCGGGCCACCGCGAGCAGTTCGGCGACCTGCGGCGAGGTCAGCGCGTAGGTGACCGAGAGTCCCTCCCGGCGGGCGGTGACCAGACCGGCCCGCCGCAGAATGGACAGCTGCTGGGACAGATTCGCGGCCTCCACCCCGATTTCGGTGAGCATCTCCGAGACCGCGTGCTCCCGCTGACTGAGCAGTTCGAGCACTCGGATGCGCACGGGATGGCCCAGCGTTTTGAAGAAGTCCGCCTTCATCTGATAGAGCGGCCGTTGCATTCCTGGCACCTGCGAGCCACTCCTTCCACTGGCGGCGGATCATCCCTGCACACGACCCACCCGGCAATTGCAGAGTTTAGCAACCAGGCCAATCAAGGCCCATGCGCCCCGGCGTGGCACGGGCGTGCGGCAGCCGCGCGTGTCAGCCAGGGATGAACCGTTTTGCCAAGGGATGAGATTCCGCGTGCATGGTACGTTCGGTCGTTCGCCGGACCGCCTACCAGAAAGACCAACCGTGCCCCTCGCCACCCTGAACGGCATCCGACTCAACTACGACGTCACCGGCAGCGGGCCGCTGGTCGTGCTGGTCATGGGCACCGGCAGCCCGGGCCGGGTGTGGCGCACGTATCAGGTTCCGGCACTGGTGAAGTCGGGCTTCCGGGTCGCCACCTTCGACAATCGCGGCATCGCGCCCTCGGAGGAGAGCGCGCACGGCATGCGCATCGAGGATCTGGTCGCCGACACCGCGGCCCTCATCGAACACCTCGGCGGCCCAGCACATGTGGTGGGCACGTCCCTGGGTGCGCGCGTGACGCAGGAGCTCGCGCTGGCGCGGCCGGAGCTGGTGCGCAAGGCGGTCATGCTGGCCACCGCCGGGCGGCCGCATCCGCTGACGAGCACGTTGAGCCGCGGCGAGCAGGCCCTGCACGAGCAGGGCGTGAAACTGCCGCCGGAATACGCGGCGGCCATCAAGGCGATGCTGAACCTCTCCCCGCACACGCTCGAGGCCGACGACCAGGCCCAGCAGTGGCTCGACATCTTCGAGTACTCGGCGAGCGCGACGGAGCCCGCGCCGGGGGTGCTGGCCCAGATGCGCATGGACCGCTCGGGCAATCGGCTCTCCGAATACGCCCGGATCACCATCCCCAGCCTGGTCGTCGGATTCGCCGACGATCGCATGCTGCCACCGGCTTTCGGCCGGGAGGTGGCCGCGGCGATTCCGGGCGCGCGCTTCGTCGAGATCGAGAAGTGCGGCCACTACGGGTATCTGGAACGCCCCGAGGAGGTCAACCGCACCATCATCGACTTCCTCACCGACGGGCACGCCTGAGCCCCAGCAGATTCCGGCCCCGCCCCCGGGAGAAGGAACCGGACAGCGCTAGGGCGCACCGAGCTCGGCGGCAATCGCGCCGGCCAGCAGGGTGCGGGCCCGGTCGAGGGTGAGCGAGCCGCTGTGCCAGCGCTCGCTCAGACCCTCGACCAGGGCGGTGAGGCGTTCCGCGACGGCCGCGGTGTCGAGATCCAGTGGGATGGAACCGGTTTCCTGACCGTGCAGGATGAGCGTCTCCACATCGGAGTTCCAGGATTCGGTGCTGGCCCGCAGCGGTTCGCGCAGTGTGGGATCGAAGGCCGCGCTGGCGCGCAGTTCACCCCAGGCGACGCTGTTCTCGCGGACCTCGTCGGTGTCCTGCAGTTCCAGCAGCAGCATGCGCTCGACCTGCGCGCGCGGGTCCACGAGGTCGGCGAAGGCCTGGTCGGTGTAGGACTCCGCCCGGTGATTGATGTGCTCGAGGGCGGCGCGCAGGATGCCGGCGCGGTCCTTGAAGTGGTAGTAGATCAGCGCGGTGGACACGCCCGCGGCGGCGGCCAGTTTCTCGACCCGCAGTCCGCGGACTCCGTCCTGCGCGATGACTCGAACGGCGGCTTCCAGGATCTGGCTCTGACGGTCCGACACGATTCCTCACTCTAGAACGATTGCGCGGCCGGTCCGGAATGGGCGGCGTCCCCGAACCGGCCGCGCCCCGGCGAATTACAGGCTGCACCGGGAGCTCGGATGCTTCAGTCGACGGGTTCCTGCTGAGTGGTGCAGTGGATGCCACCACCACCGGCGGCGATGGCGTCGATATTGATCTGCACCACGGTCCGATCCGGGAACAGGCGCTGCAGGGTGGACTGCGCCGCCGAATCGGCCTCGGGGTCACCGAATTCGGGGGCGATGACGCCGCCGTTGCAGACATAGAAGTTGATGTACCCCGCGGCGAAGTCGTCGCCCGCGCCCCGGTAGCGCAATTCCGAAGGCGCTTCGAGGGTTTCGATCTCGAGCGGCCGGCCCTGCGCGTCGGTGGCATGGTGCAGGATGTCGAGGTGACGGCGGGTCACGTCGTAGTCGAAGGACTCCTCGTTGTTGTCGAGTCCCGCGACCACGACGCCGGGGCGGGCGAAGCGGGCATAGAAATCGGTGTGGCCGTCGGTGATGTCGTGCCCGGCGATGCCCGGCAACCAGATCACCTTCTCGAGGCCGAGCAAACGGTGGAGCTCGGCCTCGACGTCGGACTTCTTCCAGCCCGGATTCCGATTGTTGTTCAGCACACAGGATTCGGTGATGAGCGCGGTGCCCTCGCCGTCGACCTCGAGGCCGCCGCCCTCGAGCACCAGATCGGTGTGCACGGTCTCCACCCCGGCGCGGCCGTCGACCACGGTGGCGACCTTGGCGTCGCGGCGGTGCTGCTGTTTGCCGCCCCAGCCGTTGAAGTTGAAGTCGACGCCGGCCTTGGTGCCGTTGCCCCGCACGAACACCGGGCCGGTGTCGCGCATCCAGAGGTCGTCGAGGTCGGCGACGATGAGTTCGACATTCGCGCCGCCCAGCAGATTTCGCGCCATGTCGAGTTCGTCCTGGCGCACCAGCATGGACACCGGTTCGAAGCGGGAGATGGTGGCGGCGATGGTGGCCAGGTTCTGGCGGACCTGCGGCAGCAGCTGCCTACCCCAGATGGCTTCGCTCGCGCCGAAGGCCATCCAGGTGCGCTTGTGGGGCGCGCCCTCGTCGGGCATCACCCAGGAGCGGCCGTCGCTGGGCGTGGAGGACGAGGTGTCGCCGCTGAACCACGACGAGATCGGCCCGTCGCAGCCCGCGAGCAGCAGCCCGCCCATGGTCAAGATCCCGGATCGCATGAACCGGCGTCGTTGCATCTCGCAATCTCCTTGTGTGAGGGGCACGGCGCGGCGTTTCCCTCTCCGGCGCGCTGAATCCGCTGAACCCGCTGGTAGAACGGCCGTCCGCACACGACGACCCCGAGCCGGGCACCAAGGACTGTATTCCTGACTGAATTTTCAGTCAAGGAACGCGACGCAGGTCACCCGGCACGGGCGGGCCCGGCGCGCGGGCACGGGATCGGCGGGGCCGTTTGACGAGAGCCGTATATCTTTGCGCGCCAGCATCATCCGCCACCGAACCCGCCCTAGGGTGGCCCTGACGACGATCGACGACAGGAAGGACGCAGGTAATGGCAGGCAAGGGCGCGGGCTGGCTGGAACCGATCGAGGAGTCCACGCAGCGGTTCCTCGCAACGGTCGACACGCTCACCGACGACCGGATCGGCGGCGACTCACTGATCCCGCCGTGGACGCGGGGCCATGTCATCGCGCACGTCTGCCGGGCCGGGGACAGCCTGGTGCGCCTGCTGACCTGGGCGCGCACCGGCGTGGAGACCCCGCAGTACGCGAGCATGGCGGCCCGGGCCGCCGAGATCGAGGCGGGCGCGGCGCGACCGGTGGCCGAACAGCTGGCCGATGCGGCCGCCGGCGCGCAACGATTCGCCGACGCGGTGCGGCTGTTGCCGGCCGAGGCGTGGGAGCGGACCGTCCGGCCGCGCACCGGGGAACTGCGGACGCCGGAGACGCTGGTGCCGATGCGGTTGCGGGAATTGGAGATTCACCACGCCGACCTGAATGCCGGATATTCGTTCTCCGACATTCCCGAATCCGCGGCGCGCTGGATTCTCGACGATATTGCCGACGCGCTCTCCGGCCGGACACCCGACGGCCCGGCCCTGCGGCTGCGAGCCACCGACAGCGACTTCCGCCGGGAGCTGCAGGGGGACGGGCACGCGTCGCCGATCGGCATCACGGGCACGCAGGCCGACCTGCTCGGGTGGCTCAGCGGCCGGATCCCGCCGGCCGCGACGGGCCTCACCGCCGCGGGCGCCGACACCGTACCGCCGGCCCCGACCTGGATCTGACCACCCCGAATTCGGTCATCCCGCTCCCGCCCGGCCCCGGCGCCGGTCAGACTCGAAAACTATGACCGCCCTTCGCATTACCGCCACCTTGGCCGCCGTCCTCGTGATCACCGGCGCCGGGGCTGTCGCGACAGGTCCGGCCGCGGCGCCCGCGCGGGCGTACGGACCGGCGTCGTGCGTTCCGGGGAATCCCACCCAGCCCACCTCCGAGCTGTTCGCCACCACCAACACCGCCACCATCACCGACCCGGCCGATCCCCGGCTGAGCGACCGGTTGTCGCAGTTCGAGCTGGAGGTGGACGCGACCGCGCTCACCGAACTCGCGCTGCCCGTCGGCTCGGAACTGCTGGACGGGGTGTTCTGGTCCTCGGACACCGGGGCGGTCACCTACGAACGGTCCCGCCAATTCCAGCTGGCCTGTACCGATTTCAAGAATCTGTGCTGGGTCGCCGACGACCTGCGGGTGCGCTACAACCAGGAATCGGTGCTGACCTTCGAGTACCTGCCCGGCGACGACGTCCGCGCCGATGGCTTCACCGTCACCGTCCCGGGCATCGACCGCACCCGCTTCCACGATGCCCTGGTCGCGGATCCGCAGGTGCGTGACCGGCTCGGTGGCGGATCGGTCACCGAATCGGGCGATCTGGTGCTGGTGGCCGACCGCGCCGATCAGGATCTGGTGCGGAATTTCGTGACCGGACTCGGCGGCGCATGGGACGACGGCCAACTGCGTTACGGCGATCGCGAATTCGTGCACGGCACCGGCACGGCCGCTCTGGCGTGCCAGCTGTGACCGCCTGAGGGCATCGCTGTCATCTACATGGTCCTATGGTGAGACCAGTATCCTCGGGGGATGAAACGTACGTCGTTCGCGCGGTGGCCCTGCTCGGTCGCCCGGACCATGGATCTGCTCGGGGACTGGTGGACGCCGCTGGTGCTGCGTGAAGCCTTCTACGGAGTGCGGCGATTCGACGAGTTCCAGCAGGAATTGGGAATCGCCCGCAATACGCTCAGCGATCGGCTCAAGCGGCTGGTCGAGGAGGGGCTGCTCGAAAAGCGGCCGTACCACACCGAACCCACCTGGTACGAGTACGTGCTGACCGAGAAGGGCCGCGACTTCTGGGATGTGCTGCTGGTGATGTCGCGGTGGGGCGACCGCTGGCTGGCCGACGCGGACGGGCCGCCGGTGATCCTGAACCACACCGCGTGCGGGCACGACACCCAGCTCAAGGTGGTGTGCGAGCACTGCGATCAACCGGTGCCGATCGAGGAGTCGCGGCTGCGCATGGGACCCGGCTATCCCGAGCGGCTGCGCGAGCGGCCCGATATCCAGGCGCGGTTCGCCCGGCAGGAGACCAAGTAGCTGTCCCGGATTCCGGATGACATCCCGGAATCATGCGTTGACCTGCATCGTCTATTTATGCAACCATCGAGCCAGTAGTAGCTCTCACAGCGAGGTGACGCATGGAGTGGACCGGCGCGAAGTATGCCGATGGACCGACGGCGCAGGCCGAGATCTGGATCGACGCGACGCCCGAGGCGGTGTGGGCGCTCGTCTCGGATATCGGGCTGATGCCGGAGATGAGCGCGGAACTGCAATCGGCACACTGGGTGCGGCCGGACACCCCGCCCGGCGTGGGCAGCACCTTCGTGGGCACCAGCCGGCACGAGGCGCTGGGTGAGTGGTCAACGACTTCCCATGTCGTGGAATGGGATCCGCCGCGCGTCTTCACCTGGGCGGTCAGCGATCCCGAGAACCCCTCGGCCACATGGCGTTTCACCGTCGAGTCCGCGGACGGCGGCACGACTCTGCGGCAGTGGGTCCGCATGGGCCCCGGCCGGTCCGGGCTGAGCATCGCCATCGAGGCCATGCCCGAGAAAGAGGAGAAGATCGTGTTCGTGCGCATGCGGGAATTCGAGGCCGCGATGCACGCCGTGGTCGCCGAGATCAAGCGCCGCGCCGAGGAGGGGACCCGCTGATGCGTACCGCCACCACCGTCGAACTCTCCCGCGACTCCCGGCAGGTCATCGAGTTCGTCCGCGAGGCCGAGACCATGGGCCTGGACATCTGCTGGGTCGCCGAGGCCTGGGGCTCCGACGCCCCCTCGGTGCTCGGTTACCTCGCCGCCCGCACCGATCGAATCCTGCTGGGCTCCGGCATCATCCAGGTCGGCACCCGGTCACCGGTGGCCATCGCCCAGGCCGCGCTCACCCTGGCCGAACTCTCCCAGGGCCGCTTCCTGCTCGGCCTGGGCTCCTCCGGCCCGCAGGTCATGGAAGGGCTGCACGGCGTCCCGTTCGCCCGCGCCCTCACCCGCATGCGCGAGACCATCGACGTCATCAAGCAGGCCACGGCCGGTGAGAAGGTCTCCTACCAGGGTGACACGATCCGAATCCCCTTGGACGGCAACAGCAAACCGATGCGGCTGTCGATCCCCGCCAACACCGGCATCCCGATCTACATCGCCAGCATGTCGCCCAGGATGCTCGAGCTCACCGGCCGGGTGGCCGACGGCTGGCTGGGCACCAGTTTCGTCCCCGAGGGCTCTCACGCCTACTTCGACCACCTCGACGCCGGCCTCGCCGCCGCCGGCCGCACCCGCGCCGACATCGATGTCTGCCAGGGCGCGGAGGTCGCATTCTTCGACGACGAGGAAGCCGTCACCCGCCATATCGCCGGCCGAAAACTGGAGCTGGCCTTCAGCATCGGCGGCATGGGCAGCGAGAAAACCAACTTCTACAACGCCGCCTACGCCCGCCAGGGCTGGTCCGACGTCACCGGGGAGATCCGGCAGCGCTGGCAGGACGGCGACCGCGCGGGAGCAACCGCGCTGGTCACCGACGACATGATCCTCGCCACCACCTTGATCGGCACCCCGGACATGGTGCGACGCCGGCTCCGGACGTGGAGCGACGTCGGCGTCGACACCGTCCGCCTCTACCCCGCGGGCGACACCCTCGACACCAAGCTGTCCAACCTCGCCCAGGCCCTGGACCTCATCGCCGACCTCGACCACACCCCGATCAGCTCACCGTCGCCCGCCGACTGACCTCGGCCGCCCGGCCCGGTTTCGGCCAGGGCACAGCCCTTTCCGCGATCACCGCAGCGAGCGGGCTGTCGCGGGCCGGACAGCATAATCTCGATTCATGGTGCCGGGGACGAATGGGGCGGGATTGCCGCCGAGTCTGGTGGAGGTGGCGACCCGGCAGGTGCGGGCCGAGGTGCTCAGCGGGGTGTTCGAACCCGGGGAGCGAATCGGCGAGGAGGCGCTGTGCGCGCGGCTGGGGACCAGTCGCGCGCCGGTGCGGGAGGCATTGCGGCTACTGGCGCAGGAGGGGCTGATCGAGCATGTGCCGCGCCGGGGGTTCCGGGTCGCGGTCTGGTCGGCGACCGACATCCTGCAGCTGTTCGAGTTGCGGCGGGTGCTGGAGCGGCACGCCATCGAGAAGGCTTTCCCGCTTGCGGCAGAGGGTGATCCGCTACGCGAGGTACGGGCGGCGCTCGAGGAGATGCGCGCGGCCGACGCCGCCGGGGATCTGGTCGAGCGCGACAATGCCCATCGGCGCTTCCATGCCGCCATCGTGGCGCTGGCGGGCAACCGGCAACTGGATCTGGCGTATGAGCCGATCCTGTTGAAACTTCAGCTGCCGATGGCTCGCAACCTGCGCACCGAGGCGCGGATTGCGCAGCGCCGCAATGGCATTCGACGCCACGCCGAACTGCTGGCCGCCCTGGAGTCGGGCGACGCCGCCGTCGCCTGCGACGCGCTGGTGCGGCACGGCGAGCTGGCCTATCTGGACCTGGATATCCGCTAACACAGCGGATACATTGCGGGACCGCCGATTTCACACGTTCTGTCGACAATCGACAGATGAGCACCACCGGTCCCACGGTCGTGGAGATTCTGGCTTCACACGAGAGCGGCAGCGGCTCACCGACGCACACCGCCGCGCGGGTCGCCGACGCCATCGCCGCCCGCGGCACGGACGGCACCTGGATCACCCCGGTGCCGCGTGAGCAGCTGCTGGCCGCCGCCGCCGAGATCGAACGCCGCCCGGGGGCGCGCACCCTGCCGCTGTACGGCGTGCCGTTCGGGGTGAAGGACTCCATCGACGTGGCGGGGTGGCCCACCACCCTCGCCTGTCCCGATTTCGCCTACACGGCCACCGAGACCGCGCCCGCGGTCCAGCGCCTGCTGGACGCGGGCGCGCTGTTCGTCGGCAAGACCAACCTGGACCAGTTCGCGACCGGGCTCAACGGCACCCGCACGCCCTACCCCATTCCGCGCAGCGTCTACGGCGGCGAATTGATCTGCGGCGGCTCCAGTTCCGGGTCGGCACGCGCGGTGGCACTGGGCGAGGTGCCGTTCTGCGTGGCCACCGATACGGCCGGATCGGGCCGGGTGCCGGCCGCACTCAACGGGATCCTCGGCTGGAAGCCCTCGCGCGGGCTGATCAGCACCGTGGGTCTGGTGCCGGCCTGCCGATCGCTGGACTGCCTGTCCCTGATGGCGACCACGGTGGAGGATCTGGACCGGGTCTTCGAGGTGATCGCGGGCGTGGATTCGGACGATCCGTGGAGCCGAGAGCGCGGGCCGCGTTTCGCCGGCGGGCGGGTGCGGGTCGGCCTGCCCGACGCGGCCGAACTGGAATTCTTCGGCGACGAGGTCTTCCGAGCCGCCCATCTGGGCGTGCGAGATCGGCTGGGACGGCACGGATTCGACTGTGTACCCACCACGCTGGAGCCCTTCCTGGCCGCGGGCGAACTGCTGTACCAGGGTCCGTGGGTGGCCGAGCGGCTGGTGGAGTTCGAGACCTTCCTGGCCGCGCAACCCGGCTCGATCCTGCCGGTGATCCGCGAGATCCTCACCGGCGGTTTCGGATTCACCGCGGTCGACGTGTTCCGCGCACAGCAGCGCCTGCAGGAGTTGCGGGCCGCGGTCGCGCGGATGTGGGCAGAATTCGACGTGGTCGTGGTGCCCACCATCGGCACCACCTTCACCGTGGCGCAGGTGCAGGCCGATCCCATCGCCACCAACACCGTGCTGGGCCACTACACGCATTTCGGGAATCTGCTGGATCTCACCGCGATTTCGGTACCGGTGGGCACCACCGCGGACGGCCGCCCGCTGGCGGTCATGGTCTTCGGACCGGCCCTGGCCGACGACACCGTGCTCGCGGCGGCCGCCCGCATCCTCGACGAGCCGCGCCCGGCCGTTGCGCATTCGGAATTCCGGCTCGCACAGAAAGAACGACAATGACGGCAGTTCACCGCATTCCGGCGCAACCCGCGGATTTCACCTTCGACCCGAACACCCTGGCGTTGCTCGTCATCGACATGCAGCGCGATTTCCTGCTACCCGGCGGGTTCGGCGAGAGCCTCGGCAATGACGTGGCGCTGCTGCGTACCGTCATCGAGCCGCTGGCAGCGCTGCTGGCCGCCGCCCGTGCCGCCGGGCTCCCCGTCATCCACACCCGCGAAGGCCATCTGCCCGACCTGTCGGACTGCCCGCCGGCGAAGCTGGCGCGGGGCAACCCCGCCCAGCGCATCGGGGACCCGGGCCGGTTCGGGCGCATCCTGATCCGCGGCGAATACGGCCACGACATCATCGACGAACTCGCGCCCCGCGAGGACGAGGTGGTGATCGACAAGCCCGGCAAGGGTGCGTTCTACGCCACCGAGCTGGTGGATGTGCTGGCCCGCACGGGGATTCGCTCACTGCTGGTCACCGGCGTCACCACCGAGGTCTGTGTGCACACCACGGTGCGCGAGGCCAATGACCGCGGCTACGAATGCCTGGTCGTCGCCGATTGCGTCGGTTCGTATTTCCCGGAGTTCCAGCGCGTCGGCCTGGCCATGATCGCCGCGCAGGGCGGCATCTTCGGCTGGGTCGCCGATTCCGCGGCCGTCCTCGGCGCGCTCACCTCCGCCGTCTCCCCCGCCCCGGCCCAGTGAACAGGAACTCCCATGTCCGTCGATACCGAGCTGCCCGGTGAAACCGGTTCGGCCGCACCGCTGTCGCTGCCGTGGTGGACCCGCGGCGACACCAATGCCTTCTTCGGCCTGTCGTTCAATATCCTGGTCAATGTCCTGACCCTCACCACCCTGTCGGTCGCGGTGGTGAAGATCCCGAGCGCCGATGTGCTGGGGACCGTGCTGCCGGCCCTGGGCGTCGCGCTGGTGCTGGGCAACCTCTACTACCTGATGCTGGCGCGGCGGCTGGCCCGCCGGGAGGGCCGCGCCACGGTCACGGCGCTGCCCTACGGGCCCAGCGTGCCGCACATGTTCATCGTCGTGTTCGTGGTCATGCTGCCGATCTACCTGAAGACCGGCGACCCGATGAAGGCGTGGTCGGCAGGCTTGGCCTGGGCGTTCATGATCGGCGTGATCGTGATGATCGGCGCGTTCGTCGGGCCCGTCATCCGCCGCATCACGCCGCGCGCGGCCATGCTGGGCACCCTGGCCGGCATTTCCATCACCTTCATCGCCATGCGGCCCGCCGCGCAGATGTGGGAGGCCGCCTGGATCGGATTGCCGGTGCTGGCCATCATTCTCATCGGCTTCTTCACCGATGTGCGGCTGCCGGGCAATGTTCCGGTCGGGCTGGTGGCGCTGCTGACGGGCACGGCCATCGGCTGGATCGGCGGCTACATGTCGGTGCCGGATGTGTCGAAGGCCGCCCACGATATCGCGCTGGGACTGCCGGATCTACGGCTGCACCTGCTCTTCGACGGGCTCGCGCATCTGGCGCCGCTGCTGGCCACCGCGATTCCGCTGGGCGTCTACAACTTCACCGAGGCCATGAGCAATGTGGAGAGCGCCGCCGCGGCGGGCGACAACTACAACCTGCGCAGCGTGCTGCTGGCCGACGGGTTCGGCGCGATCATCGGATCCGGATTCGGGTCGCCGTTCCCGCCCGCCGTCTATATCGGCCACCCCGGTTGGAAGGACGCCGGCGGGCGCACCGGGTACTCGCTGGCCAGCGGCGCGATCATCGGATTGATGTGTCTGCTGGGGCTTTTCGGAGTGCTCGCCACACTGCTGCCCATCCCGGCGATCGTGCCGATCCTGCTGTACATCGGCCTGCTGATCGGGGCGCAGGCGTTCCAGGCGGTGCCGCGCCCACACGCGGTGGCGGTGGTGGCCGCGCTGCTGCCGAACCTGGCTGAGTGGGGCGTCGGCCAGATCGACAATGCGCTCAGCGCGGCGGGCACCACCGCGGACAAGGTCGGCATGGGTGCGCTGGGACAGGCCGGGGTGGTCTACGACGGGCTGAAGACGCTCGGCGAGGGCGCGGTGCTGGCCGGACTGGTACTCGGCGCCATGGTCACCTTCGTCCTCGACAAACGGTTCCGGGCAGCGGCTCTCGCCTGCGCGGCCGGTGCTGGGCTCAGCTTCGTCGGGCTGATCCACGCGCCCGAGGTCGGCTGGGCCGCCGCCCCGGAGGTCGCCCTCGGCTATCTGTTCTTCGGCCTGGTGTGCCTGGCTTGTTCCATGCTGCGCACCACCCGCGCGACCCCGGATGCAGCTGCGGCCGACGCGATCTCGGACTAGGTCCAGCAAGCGGTCATCGGTCGCAGCGATCTCGGGCTAGGTCTGGCGGACGGGGGCGTAGGCGTCCGCGTCGAGGGTGAAGGTCCAGGCGACGCCCTCCTTGGCGGTGCGGGTGGCGGGTGGGACGCGTAGCCAGTAGGTGCGATGGGTGCCGTCGGGTTCGGGGGTGGAGTTGACCACCTCGACCATGACGACGTCCTCGTCGTCGGGGAGTTGGATGCGCCAGAGGATGCCGGTCTCGTCGCGGTGGACCGGCTGGGCGCCGGATTCGGCGAGATAGCGATCGTAGCCGAAGAATTCGAGCATGACGCGGCGGAGTTCGGCATTCTCCTCGGTACGGATGCGGGCGGCGGTGAGGGTGGTCAGGTCGTCGAAAAGGGAAGCGGGGACCGGCATTCCGCGCCAGGCGTGCAGGGCGAAACCGTCGGGGTAGACCAGGGCGGGGCCGTCCTGGGCGTGCAGGCGGCCCGCCTCGTCGCGTTCCAGGCGGTCGGGGCGCTCGCAGAAGACGATGACGTGCTCGAAGGGCCACCACCAGCCCGCAGCGCGGGCGACATCCGCCAGGCCGGCGAGGCGTTCGCTGTCGGGGAAGGCGGACAGCCAGGCGGCGTCGTGCTGGCCGAGGACGGCATCGAGGAAGATGGCCTGGATGTCGCGCTCGGCCTTGGCACGGGCCTTCCGGTCGGCAGGATCGACGGCGACGGCGGCGTCCACGACGCCGAGGCGGATGCGGTCGGTGAGGGTGCGGGTGGCGTCCCACAGGCGAGCGCCGGTCGCGTTCCACAGTTCCGACCAGCCGGCGGGGCCGAGCTGGTCGTGCACACGGCCGCGTTCAGCCGCCCAGGGCCGGGTACGCACCTCGTCGCGGACGCTGCGGCCCGGGTCGTCCAGTGCGCGGATGGCGGCGACGGCAGCCAAAGGTGAAGCCACCCAGACATATCGGGTCGGGGCGGCCAGACCGGCGCTGGCATAGGCACGCCGGGCGGCCTCCTCGGCGGCGGAACGATCAGCGGGTCCGGTGGCGGCTGCGACCGCGCGCCACTCATCGAGAAGCTGCATGTGAGATTCCTTGGCTATCGGGCGGATCGGCACCAGGCAGGCTCAGTCGGCGACGATGCGGACTGCGCCGGGGAAGTACTCCCGCTGGCGGATGACGCGGAACCAGCCCTTGGGCAGGGGAATCGGCGCGTGTTCCTCGTGCACCACGCGCCCACCCTCGGGCAGGAACATCAGTAGGTGGGCGCCGGAGCGCAGTAGCTGCCCGGGTGCCGCCACCGCGTGCGCATGCCCGGTCACCTCCCCCAGCGCGAGCACCATGCGCCCGCGCGCATCCCGCGGTTCGGGCGGCGCCTCGGTCGCGTGCGCCGGCAGCTCCGACTCGGCGATCGGCATGATCAGCACATCTCCTTGACGGAACATGAGGTCCTCCCCGTGAGCACCGGCGCCCCGTGCGTCCGGCTCGCTCGAAACTAGCGGTGGGGTACGACAATTCGCGGCCACGATCGAACACCCCACGCCATCGCTCCATCGCTGTCGCCGAATGGTCGGCGCGCCGAGGGCGCTCGGCCGCGCCCCGCGCCGGTGACCTGTCGGGCGGTCTTGGTAGAACTGGCGGGCACGGACAGATCACAGCCCTGGCGTACGGAGCCCGTCATATGACCATTTCCACCCATCTGCAGGAATTCCACGGCCTTCCCATTGTCGAGTTCCCCGGGGACGCGGCGGAAGTCGCGCTGCCCGCGGCGGACGCGGCCGCATGGCGAATCGCCGTCGATCCGTACGGCGACTCCCCGGAGGAGTGGCCGGCGGCCTTCGCGCGTTTCCTCGCGGCGGTGGACACCACCCGGGTGCGGGCGCTGGTGATCGGGCAGTGGGGTGAGGTCTACGACCACAACTCCGATCTGGTGATCCACGAGCTCATCCGGGTGCGGGAGCGGTTCCCGGCGCTGCGCGCGGTCTTCCTCGGCGAGATCACCTACGAGGAGGCGGAGATCTCCTGGATCCAGCAGTCGGATGTCACGCCGCTGCTGGCCAATTTCCCGGCGCTGGAGGAACTTCGGATCCGCGGCGGCGAGCACCTGGCGTTCCCGCCGACCCAGCACCCGGCGCTCCGCACGCTGGTCGTGGAGACCGGCGGCCTGGGCGGGGATGTGGTGCGCGGGATCGGCGCGAGTTCGCTGCCCGCGCTCGAGCACCTCGAATTGTGGCTGGGCGTATCCAATTACGGCGGTGACGCCACCGTGGCCGATCTCGCCCCGCTGCTGTCCGGGGACCGGTTGCCGAAGCTGACCTCACTGGGCCTGCGCAACAGCGAGATTCAGGACGAGGTCGCCGCCGCGGTGGCCGGGGCGCCCGTGGTGGCGCGCCTGCAGACCCTGGACCTGTCACTGGGCACGCTCGGCGACGAGGGCGCGACGGCGCTGCTGCACGGACAGCCGCTCACCCATCTGCGCACCCTCGATCTGCACCACCACTTCATCAGTGCCTCCCTGCGGGCGCGGCTGACCGCGGCGCTGCCGGGTGTCACGGTGGATCTGTCGGAGGCCGAGGTCGAGAACGACGAAGAGAATCCGGCCGATCGCCGCTACACGGCCGTGGCGGAATGACCGGTGCGGGGGCGACGCGCCTTGCCGTGGTGGGCAATCCGGGCAACCGGCGCGTGACCATGTTCGAGGAGTCGGTGCGGCGCGCCGGGATGGCCGAGGCGCGGGTGGTGCCGTGGCTGGATGTGCTGTGCGGGCGTGCGGAATTCGGGGCGGGCGAGCTGGTGCGGCTGGACTCGCCGGGTGAGGATCCCGAGGTCGAGCGGCGGCTGCGGGATGTCGAGGATGCGACGCGGGTCGAGGGCACGGCCGTCTGGTACGAACGATTCATCGCGGCCGCGCGGACGGCCGGTGCGCGGGTGCGCGCCTGCAGCGCACGGCTGCTCGACGACCCGGACGCGCTGGCCGTGCTCTTCGACAAACGCCGCTGCCATGCCGTACTGCGGGAAGCCGGTGTGCCCGTGCCGTTCTCCCCGACCTCGGGTACGGGGACGCGGGTGCGCGGCTGGGACGATGTCCGGGAACTCATGACCGCGCACCGGCTGCCGCGGGTATTCGTCAAGCTCGCGCACGGCTCGTCGGCCTCGGGGGTGCTGGCCGTCGAGACCGCCGGTCGCGGCCGGGTCCAGGCGACCACCTCGGTGCACCGCGATCCGGATGGGCGGCTGTTCAATTCGCTGCGGGTCCGCCGGTACACCACCGAATCCGAGGTCGCGGCCATTGTCGACGCCCTGGCGCCGGATGGTCTGCACATCGAACGCTGGCTGCCCAAGGCCTCCCAGCACGGCCGCAGCGCGGACCTGCGCGTGGTGGTCGTGGGCGGGCGGGCCACCCACGCGGTGGTACGCACCAGCAGCTCCCCCATGACCAATCTCCATTTGGGCGGCGCGCGCGGCGATCTGGCCGAGGCTCGTGCGGCCATCACCGCCGCGGGCGGCAGATGGGCCGACGCTCTGGCCATCTGCGAGCGCGCCGCCGCCTGCTTCCCCGGATTCTCCCGGGTGGGTGTCGATCTGCTGCCCGCCATCGGCTGGCGGCGCTTCGCGGTGGGTGAGGTCAATGCCTTCGGCGACCTGCTGCCCCGGCTGCGTGGCCTCGACGGGAGCGGGGCGGAGCAGGCGGACACCTATGACGCGCAGGTGGCCGCGATCCTGCGCCGGATCGGAAGCGAGCAGCATGTCATCGCCTGACCATCCGAGCGTGGAAACCCTTGCGCCGGACCCGGATATGAACGAGGTGATCGGCCGCGACGACCTGCTGCTGGTCACCCTCGACACGCTGCGGTTCGATGTGGCGGCCGAACTGGCCGCCGCCGGACGACTGCCGAACCTGGCCCGGCACCTGCCGGGCGGCCGCTGGGAGAAGCGGCATGCGCCGGGCAGTTTCACCTACGCCTCGCATCAGGCCATCTTCGCCGGATTCCTGCCCACGCCGGCGACGCCGGGCCCGCATCCGCGGCTGTTCGCCGCGCGATTCGAGGGCAGCGAGACCACGGCCGGGCGCACCTTCGTCTATGACACACCGGATTTCGTGTCGGCGCTGGCCGGGCGTGGATATCACACGGTGTGCATCGGCGGTGTCGGGTTCTTCAACAAGCGCGGGCCGATGGGTTCGGTGCTGCCCGGGCTGTTCGAGGAGAGCCACTGGGACAGCGACTTCTCGGTGGCCTCGCCGACCTCCTTCGAAGCGCAGGTCGCCCGCGCCGAGGAGGTGATCGCGGCACTGCCCGGCGAGCGGCGGCTGTTCCTGTTCGTGAATGTGTCGGCGCTGCACCAGCCCAACTGGTTCCACCTCCCGGGCGCGACGCGGGAGGCGGGCGACTCGCGTGAGACCCACGCCGCCGCACTGGAATACGTGGACCGGCACATCGGCCGCCTGTTCGCCGCGGCCGCCGGCCGCCGCCGCTGCTTCGCCATCGTGTGCTCCGATCACGGAACCGCCTACGGGGACGGCGGTTTCACCGGGCATCGGCTCGGCCACGAGGCGGTGTGGACGGTGCCCTACGCTCAGTTCTTCCTGGAGAGATCCGCATGACCACGATTGCCACCCGGCCGCGGCCGTATCAGAGCTACGTCTACGGCTATCCGCACAAGACGGCGTACCGGCCGCTCGGTACGGATCGGCCGCTGCTGAGCGAGCTGTGGGCGGCGGAACCGAAGGACGCGCTGTCGCTGTACGCGCACATTCCGTTCTGCGAATACCGGTGTGGCTTCTGCAATCTGTTCACCCGGGTGGGCGCGCCGGAGGAGCTGACCACGCGGTATCTCGACGCGTTGGAGCGGCAGGCCGGGGCGGTGCGGGCCGCGCTGGGCGACGGACCATTGCGATTCGCGGCCGCGGCCTTCGGCGGCGGGACGCCGACGTTCCTGACCGCCGGTGAGCTGGAACGGCTGTGCGACATCATGGAATCAGTGATGGGCGCGGAGCTGCCGGCGATTCCGCTGTCGGTGGAGACCTCGCCCGGGACCGCGACCCCGGACCGGCTGGCCGTGCTGGCGCGGCGCGGCGCGACCCGGGTGAGCATCGGTGTGCAGAGTTTCGTCGACGCCGAGGCGCGAGCCGCGGTGCGGCCGCAGCGGCGCGGTGAGGTCGAGGCGGCCCTCGAAGCGATTCGGGCGGCGCGGATTCCGGTGCTGAACATCGATCTGATCTACGGCATCGAAGGGCAGACCGAGGCGACCTGGCAGACCTCGCTGGACGCGGCGCTGGCCTGGCGGCCGGAGGAGCTGTACCTGTACCCGCTGTATGTCCGGCCGTTGACCGGACTCGGGCGGCTCGGTGCGGACGCCGACGCGGACTGGGACGAGCAGCGGCTGCGGCTCTACGCGGTAGGCCGCGACCAGCTGCTGGCGAACGGCTACGAGCAGCTGTCGATGCGCATGTTCCGGCGGATCGACGCACCGGCTGCCGGGCCGGACGATTACGCCTGCCAGACCGACGGAATGATCGGCCTGGGCTGCGGTGCCCGGTCCTACACCTCGGGGCTGCACTATTCCTTCGACTACGCGGTGGAGACCCGCGAGGTCCGCGGCATCATCGACACCTACACGCGGACAACCGATTTCACACGCGCCGAGGTCGGCCGCCGGATCGACACCGACGAGGCCCGACGCCGTCACCTGCTGCAATCGCTGTTGCAGGCCGAGGGGATGGCGGTCGCCGCCTACCGGGGGCGATTCGGCGGCGAGCCCGCCGACCACTACCCGGCCGAGCTCGCCGAGTTCGCCGAATTGGGTTGGCTGGACCCCGATTCCGGCCCGGAGCTGCTACGCCTGACGCCCGCGGGCCTGGCCTACTCCGATGCCCTGGGCCCGCGGCTGTTCTCGCCCGCGGTGCGCGCCGCCATGGCCGCCTACGAACCCCGGTGAGCCGCCGTGGATCTCACGATTCTCTACCGCGGCCCGCTGGCCTCCTGCGATTACGACTGCCCCTACTGCCCGTTCGCCAAGCGCCGCGACAGTCGCGAGCAGCTGCGCGCCGACCGGGCCGCGCTCGAACGCTTCACCGCCTGGGTCGCCGATCAGCACGGGGACCGATTGTCGATCCTCTTCACGCCCTGGGGTGAGGGCCTGGTCCGCTCCTGGTACCGGCGCGCGCTCGTCGAACTGTCCCGGCTGCCGAATGTCGCGCGAGTCGCCATCCAGACCAATCTCAGCTGCCGCACCGACTGGCTCGCCGACGCCGATCCGGACACCGTCGCCCTGTGGTGCACCTACCACCCCGGCCAGACCCCCTACGACCGCTTCGCCGCGAAATGCGCCGACCTGGACCGGCGCGGCATCCGCTTCAGCGTCGGCATCGTCGGCTTCCCCGGGCATCTCCCCGAGGCCCGGCGCCTGCGCGCCGACCTGCCCGCACACGTCTACCTGTGGGTCAATGCCCCCGAGGGCCACGAACTGTCCGACGCGGACGCCGCCGCCTGGACCGCTCTCGACCCCCTGTTCCCCTACAGCCGGCATCCCCATCCCGCCGCCGGACTCCCCTGCCGCACCGGCGAATCCGTCATCTCGGTCGACGGCGACGGCACGGTCCAGCGCTGCCATTTCGTCCGCACCGAACTGGGCAACCTCTACGACGGCAGCTACCGAGCAGCCCTGCTCCCCCGCCCGTGCCCGCTGTCGGCCTGCGACTGCCACATCGGCTACGTCCACCTCGAAACGCTGCCCCTCTACGACGTCTTCGCCGGCGGCGTCCTCGAGCGCATCCCCGCTACCTGGGCCGATCCATCTCCTCCAGAAAGATCCGCAACCCCTCCCCGATCTTCCCCGCAGCATTCTCCAACTGCTCCGGCGACAACACCTTCCCGAACGACGCCGCCTTCAGCAATTGCCGCTGCACCTCTTTGAGGTTCATCGTCGCCCAGTCGCGTCGTGAGAGTTCCGGCATGGCCCGGAACGATACCTCGAGTAGAACGTTTGTTCGAGTACCACGGTTCGATCGCGGGTAACTCCCTTGGAGCGGCAACTGTCACCCTCCGAAGATGGCTGTGGGATCCCCGGTGTACCAGGTGTTGTCGATGCGCATGCGGCGGATGAGCCAGCAGTCGCCCTCGCGCTGGAGTTCGAGGTCGTAGGGGTTCTTCAGCAGGGCGTGGACGCTGGGGTCGGCGACCAGCAGGTGCTGGGCTTCGACCAGGGCGGTCATCCGGGCGGTGTCGCCGTCGATGGTGATGCGAGGGTTGGCGACCTGGTGGGTGGTGTTCACCCGTCCGGTGAACATGGCCAGGATGGTGGTGACGATGGTGTCGCGGCCGGCGATCACCGGCGGTGCGCCACCCCAGCGCGAGGCGGCCGGGCGGAAGTCGAGTTCGGCGTCGGCGGCGAAGGCCGAGGCGAACAGGTCACGATCCTTGGTGTCCTGTCCCAGCCCGAAACGGTAGAGGGCATCGGTGATTTCGGCGCGGTCGCGCAGTTCCGCGACGACCGCGGCGGTATCGGTCGACTGTGCGGACAGTGCCTGATGCGTGGTGCTCATTTGTTGCTCCCGGGTCGGTCGATCTGTTGGTTTCACTCTGCTGCCAGCGCAATTGGCGAACAATGCCGCTTTCGATAAGGATCGTTAGGCAGGACTTAACGATGGGATGGCCGGTGATCGAGCGGTACGAGGTGGAGACCCTGCTGGCGCTGGCCGAGGAACTGCATTTCGGCCGGACGGCCGAGCGGCTGCGCGTCTCGACCGCCCGAGTGAGCCAGACCGTGAGCAAGCTGGAGCGCCGCATCGGCGTGCCACTGTTCGACCGGACCAGCCGACGGGTCGAACTCACGCCGGTGGGAAGGCAATTGGTGCGGGAGCTGCGCCCGGCATGGGAGAACGTCGCCACCGCGGTGCGGCACGCCATCGACGCCGGGCGCGGCCTGACCGGTGCGCTCCGGGTCGGCTTCGTCGGCCCGGCCGCCGCCCAGTTGCTGGTCGGCGCCACCGCCGAGTTCCAGCGCCGAATTCGCGACTGCGAGGTGCGGATACGAGAGGCGCAGCCCGCTGAGATCCCGGACCTGCTGCACGCCGGGGACATCGATCTGGCACTGTGCGCGTTTCCGGACGAGCCGGCACCGGACCTCGACCGGGGACCGGTGCTGGTCAGCGAGGTCTGCGTCCTCGCCGTCGCCGCGTCCCACCCGTGGGCCGGCCGGACCTCGGTACCGGTCAGCGAACTCGACCGGGTCACGGTCATCCGGCTCGCGGGAGCGGTAATCCCCACGGCCACAGCACGATCCGGCCCGGTCGCGACCACGATGCAGGAAGCGCTGACGCTGGCCGGAACCGGACAGGGCGTGCTGGCCCTCGGCGCCCACGCCATGCGCTATCACGCGCGCCCCGATGTCACCTACGTCCCGCTGCGTGACGCGCCGACGGTGACATGGGGCCTGATGTGGCCCGCGGGCCGTGACACCGCCCGCGTCCGCGCGTTCTGTGCCGCGGCAGAATCGCTCATGTAGTAGCCGAAAGGAACCCACCCGACCATGGCCTCCATCCGCCACGAGATCGCGATCAACGCCTCGCCGCACCATGTTTGGGAGGTGATCCGCGATATCGGCGCCGTCCACGAACGCCTGCTCCCCGGGCGGGTGGCCGCCACCCGGATCGAAGGCGTCCACCGGTTCCTCACCTTCCCCGACGGTCACGTCATCCGGGAACTCATCATCAGCGTCGACGACGACACCCGTCGGCTGGCCTACTCCGTGGCCGAGGGCGCCCGCCCCCGGCTGGACTACCACCACGCCTATTTCGAAGTCCGCGCCGACGCCGACCACGCGCGCCTGATCTGGACCACCGATCTCCTCCCCGATTCCGCCGCACCCGGGGTACGGATTCGCACGCAGTACGGAATCGCCGAGATGAAGCAGGCCATCGAAGCCTCCGCCGAACCCGAGTGACACGTTCCAGGACCGCTCACCGGGCAATCCAAGATCAATTAGGGTCGCGGTGTCACAGATCGCCCGCGCCCGGTGTCTTGTGGACTGATACGGGTCGAGAGTGAGGACAGGAGCCACCCATGACCGGGACCACGGCCGCGACCGAGGCGTTCGTCGCGCATCGGAATCTGCTGTTCACCGTTGCCTACGAGATGCTCGGCTCGGCGGCCGACGCCGAGGACGTGCTGCAGGAGACCTGGCTGCGCTGGACCGGCGTCGACCTGGACACCGTGCTGGATCAGCGCGCCTATCTGGTGCGGATCACAACGCGCCAGGCGCTGGTGCGGCTGCGCACGCTGGGCCGCCGCAAGGAGTCCTATGTCGGTCAGTGGCTGCCGGAGCCGCTGCTGACCGCGCCCGATGTGGCCGAGGATGTCGAGCTGGCCGAGAGCGTTTCGATGGCCATGCTGCTGGTGCTCGAGACGCTCACGCCGACCGAGCGGGCGGTGTTCGTGCTGCGCGAGGTGTTCGACCTGCCCTACGACGAGATCGCCGAGGCCGTCGACAAGACCTCGGCCGCGGTGCGCCAGATCGCGCATCGCGCCCGCTCCCATGTCGCGTCGCGGCGTCCGCGCGAGGCGGTGTCCGCGGCCGAGACCCGCGATGTGCTCGAAGCCTTCCAACGCGCGCTCAACACAGGCGACCTGCAGGGTTTGCTCGACCTGCTGGCCCCCGACGTGGTCGCGCTGGGTGACGGCGGCGGGATCAAACAGGCGCTGCCGCGGCCGATTACGGGCGCGGATCACGTGGCGCGGCTGTTCAGCGTGGGCTGGAAGACCGTCGCCGCGGGCATGAAGATCGAGCCGGCCATGGTCAACGGTCATCCGGCGCTGGTCTTCCGGGTCGACGACGAGGTGGACACCGTCCTGGCGATCCGCATCGACAACGGTCTCATCACCGGGTTCTACTCGGTGCGCAACCCGGAGAAGCTCTCGCGCATGACGCAGGAGACCAGCCTGAGCCGGTGAATCCGGCTACCCGGCAGGGCCGTTCAGGTACGCGTCCACGGTGGCGCGGGCCAGTTCGGCCATGCGGGCGCCGTAGGACCCGTACCCGTCGCCGACGAATCCGCCGTCCGTGTCGCGCAGGTCGTGCACCGACCACGCGAAGCGGTCCGGGATCCACCCGGGCAGTGGCCGGTAGGCCGCGAGGGCCTCGGTGTCGTAGGCGAAATCCGTGCCCTGCAAGGCATTTCGCCTGCGTTGCGTCTGCCCGAACCGGTTCAGCGCGGCCAGGCCCCGATCCAGGTACAGCTGCAAGATCCGGAACTGACTGTCGAGATACTGCTCGCGCGCGACCGATTCGTTCGGATGCTGCAGCAGATACGCCAGCACCAGCGGGGTATGCCAGGCGTACATCGCCCGGTCGCTCTGCTCCTGCGCGAGCGCCTCGTACCAGGTGGGTGCGCACGGCGTGGCCGCGCCGCACGGGCAGGTCTCCGAATGCTGTTGCACGCCTTGTGATACCACGCGCCGCCGACGGTCAGCCGCGCCCGATGTAGGGCATGCCCGTCGCCATCACGGTCAGGAACGGCACGTTCACCTCGAGCGGCAGGTCGACGGTCTGGACCACCAGCCGGGCCACGTGCGCGGCGTCGATCGTCGGCTCCGGACGGACGCTCCCGTCCGCCTGCAGCGACCCCGCCGCGATCCCGGCCGTGAGTTCGGTTGCGGCATTGCCGATATCGATCTGTCCCGCGGCGATATTGTGCGCGCGCCCCTCCAGCGCCAGCGCCTTGGTGAGCCCGGTGATGCCGTGCTTGCTGGCCGCGTAGGCGACGGTATTCGGCCGCGGCGTGTGTGCGGAGATCGACCCGTTGTTGATGATCCGCCCGCCCTGCGGCGTCTGTGTCCGCATGAGCCGGAATGCGGCCTGCGCGCACAGGAACGATCCGGTCAGATTGATGTCGACGACCTGTTTCCAGTCCGCCACCGGCACCTCGTCGATCGGCAGGGTGGGCCCGAAGATCCCGGCATTGTTGATCAGCACATCCAGCCGCCCCCACCGCTGCACGATGTGCGCGAACACCGCGTCCACCGCCGCGGGATCGGTGACATCGGCCGGCACGGCCGCTACGCTGCCCGGCCCGGGTGCCGACGCGACGACCTCGTCCAGGGTGGCCGCCGTGCGCCCGACCGCCACGACCTGATGTCCGGCGGCGGTCAGCGCATGGGTCATGGTGCGGCCCAAGCCGGTCCCGGCACCGGTGACAAGAACGATCTTCGATGTGGTCACGAACGCCGAGCGTATTCGACCGGCGCGGCCACTCGGCGACACCATCGCGTCACGCAACCCGTATATGTTCCGGAGACCGGAACATTCGGCGCCCGGACTTCGTCATGTCAACCGCTGTCAGTCGGGTTTGCCCGCGGCGAGGACATTGGCCCGCAGGTGCCGCACCAGCACCATGAGCCGTTCGATCGTGGCATGTTCCGGATCGGCCACCCGCCTTCGGCAGGATTCAGGATCAGGGAGCTCTTGTTGCGGGGAAGTGGACAAAATTCCACGCTGAGAGCTCCTGATCTTGCTGTGCGCGGCGGAGATAAACAGGTCAGCGGGTGACGAGGTTGATCAGCGTCGGAGGGCGGGCGATGGTGGCGGTGATAGTGCGGCCGGCCAAGGCGGCTTGGATGGTGGCGGAGGTCAGTGCCAGCTCGCGGAGCGCTGGTTCGTCGGCGGTGGTCGAAACATGTAGGCGCTCACGTACTTTGCCGTCGATCTGCACGATGCAGGTGCAGGTGTCGGTAGCGATGAGGGACGGGTCGGCGGTCGG
Source organism: Nocardia sp. NPDC059236 (assembly GCF_042754085.1). Taxonomy (NCBI): domain Bacteria; kingdom Bacillati; phylum Actinomycetota; class Actinomycetes; order Mycobacteriales; family Nocardiaceae; genus Nocardia; species Nocardia sp. NPDC059236. Next base: position 427,973 of record NZ_JBHZAF010000001.1, on the reverse strand, counting down.
CCAGGAGGCGGCGGCGACGGGACCGGAGCGGCCCAGTCGTTGCCATCCGGACTCGGCCGCGGCGGGGGCGAAGCATGAGAGCATGCGGACCAGGGCGTCCGCGCCCTCGCCGATCGCGGGATCGACCGGGTTCGACGCGGAATCGATGGCGCGGCGGAGGACGGTGGTGAGGATCATCAGCTGCGCGATCGCGACATTGAAGCGCTCGGCCGCCATCAGGTCGGTGGTGCGGGCGATGATGCCGTGTACCTCGCGGCGGGTCTGCGACTCGATGGGCGGGCCGGATACCGTAGTCGCGGAGCCGATTTCGGTCACCAGTCGCGAGACGCGGGCCAGCCATTTGACCGCGGCCCGCGGTGCTACGTCGGCCCAGTCGATGTCGTCCTCGGGCGGTCCGGCGAACAGCATGGCGATGCGGACGGCGTCGGGGCCGTACCGCTCGATCTGCTCCTGCAGGTTGACCAGGTTGCCCAGGCTCTTGCTCATGGCCTTGCCGTCCATCAGGACCTGGCCCTGGGTGGTCAGGCGGGTGAACGGCTCGGTGAAGGGCAGCAGGCCCGCGTCGTACAGCGCCTTGGTCAGGAAGCGGGCGTAGAGCAGGTGGCCGGTGGCATGCTCTCTGCCGCCGATGTATTCGTCGACCGGCAGCCAGCGGTCGATGGCGGCGGGGTCGAAGGGTCCGTCGGTGTAGCCGGGATTCGGGTAGCGCAGGAAGTACCAGGACGAATCGACGAAGGTGTCCATGGTGTCGGTATCGCGACAGGCCTCGGACGAACAGCGCGGGCAGGTGACCGCGACCCAGTCCTCCGCACTGGCCAGCGGCGAGCGCCCGTCCCCGGGGCGCAGCTGATAACCGGAGTCGGGCAGCCGCACCGGCAGCTGGTCGTCGGGAACCGGGACCTCGCCGCAGGTCGCGCAGTGGATGATGGGAATCGGTGTTCCCCAATATCTTTGGCGGGAGATCAGCCAGTCGTGCAGCCGGTAGGTGACCGCGGGCCGCCCCTCGGCGTCCACGTCCTCGGACCGCCCGATCCAATTGCGTTGCATGGCCAGCACTTCCGGCGGCCACCCGGCGCTCAACTGGTCCATGTCGTCCAGCAGCCGCTGCGCATAGTCGGTGACGCGGAAGAACCACTGGGTCAACGCCTTCGAGACCACTTGCGCTCCACACCGCTCGCAGTGCCCGTGCACGACCTGCTCATTGGCCAGTACGGTCCGGTCCTCGGGGCACCAGTTCACCGCCGCGTCGGCGCGATAGGCCAGCCCGCGCTCGTACAGCCGCAGGAACAGCCACTGGTTCCAGCGGTAATACTCCGGGTCGCTGGTGTGCAGCCGCGTCTCCCAGTCGAACGAAATCCCGAGCCGCCGAAACGATTCCGCCTGCGTCTCGATATTGGCGTAGGTCCATTCCCGCGGATCCAGCCCGCGTTTGAAGGCCGCGTTCTCGGCGGGCAGCCCGAAGGAATCCCATCCGACCGGGAACAGCGTCTCGAATCCACGCATCCGCGCGAATCGCGCCATGGCATCAGCGATCGAGTAGACCTCGGCGTGCCCCATATGGAGATCGCCGGACGGATACGAGAACATGGTCACCACATACCGTCGCGGCGCGATATCGCCGTCTCCGCAGCCCATCTCGGCCCCCTGTACTCGGTTCCGCCCGGTCCGGACTCCCCGGACCGAGCAGGTCCCGTGATGGTAGTGATGACCGCGCGACGGCCGACACCGAATTTCCCCGCTGTGACGTGATCCCCGGCTGTGACACAAGTCCCCGGCTAGGGCGTGCGAGAGAACCAGCGCCGCAGGCGGCCGCCGGACGCGTCGGCGCGCGGCCGAGCCCGGACCTGTTCGAACCAGGCGGGCAGGGGTTCCCGTGCGGCCAGCCAGTTTCCGGGCAATCCGCCGGGCCGGGTTCCGGTGTGGGCCGCGACGATTCCGCCGACGATGGCGCTCGTGGTGTCGGTGTCGCCGCCGACGGACAGGCAGGTGGCGATCGCGGCCCGGTAGTCGTCCAGGTAGGTCGCCGCGGCCCACATCGTGAACGGCACCGTGTCCTGCGCCGTCACGCTGGTGCCATTGCCGACCTCCGCGGCGACCTGGCCGGCCGGAGCCCCGAGCAGCGCGTAGGCCCGGCGGATCAGGCGGGTGGTCTCACCGTCGTCGAGCCGGTCCAGGACGGTGGCGAGGAATTCCGTTGGCGCGGGCTGGGTTCCGGCGAGCCGGGCCTGTGCCGCCGTGGCGGCCGCGAGCGACACCGCGACCGCGCCGATGATGCCTTCGCGATGCGCGTGCGTCACCTGTGCCGACTGGACCGCCTCGGCGGCGGCCCGATCCGGGTCGCTCGCGTAGAACGCGCCCAGCGGCGCGACGCGCATGGCCGCCCCGTTCCCGCACGAGCCCTGCCCGCCGAAGGCCGCCGCGGTCACCTGCCGCCAGGGCACGCCCCGGCGGATGCGCCCCAGCGTGTCCACGGTCATGAACCCGTAGTCGCGGCGCTGGTCGATACGTTCGGCGAAGGCGGCCACCAGCCGATCCTGGTCGATCGCACCGTGTTCGAGCAGTTCCCCCGTCACCGTGCAGGCCATCTCGGTGTCATCGGTCCATTCCCAGCGGCCCGCCGGGAGAGCACCGGTCTGCAGGTCGGCCAGGGGCCGGCGCAGGACGAGGAACTCGGCGCCGACCGCGTCCCCCACGGACAATCCATCCAACGAATCCAGCATCAAGTCGACATGCACCGCGTCGATGCTAGCCACGGTCGCACGGCACAGCATGTCGGTGCCGACTTCTCGGCTGTGCTCCCTGCCGGACCCGCTTGTCTGTGCCCACTGCGAGACTCATCGGTATGCGATGGGCGGTGGCGGAGACGGGTGACGGCGGGGCACGGGTGTGCCCGCTGGATCGGGCCGGTCGGCCCGCGGGTCCGGTGGTCGAGGAGTCCTCGCTGGCCGAGGCCGTGCGCACGCGTCCGGAGGCCGAGCGGTGGGTGTGGCGCTCGACCGCCGGAACCTATCGGCGGCTGCTCGAGGCGGGCGTGCGGGTTGATCGCTGTTACGACGTGGAGGCGGCGGAGTCGCTGCTGATCGGGCACGAGGAGGGCCAGTCCGGGCAGGCCCGTTCGCTGGCGGCGGCCTGGGCCCGGCTGCATCGGCTCCCCGTGCCGGAGGATGCACCCGCGCGGGCCGCCGACACCCAGCCGACCCTGTTCGAATCCGGCCCGGTGCCACTGCCATCCGGGACCGACGAGCTCACCGCGCTGCTGGAGGTGTACGCGGGACAGGTCGCCCGCACGGCCGCGGCGGAATACCCGCACCGCATGCACCTGCTGCTCACTGCCGAGTCGGCGGGCCTGCTGGTGGCCACGGAGATGTCGCGGGCCGGGATCCCCTGGCGCGCGGACCTGCACCGCGAACTGCTCGATTCCATGCTCGGAGAACGCATTTCCGGTACCGCGGAACCACGGCGCATGGCGGAGCTGGCCGAGGAGGTGTCGCGGGCCTTCGGCGGGGTGCGGGTCCGCCCGGACCTACCCCAGGACATCATCCGAGCCTTCGGGCGGGCGGGAATCTCGTTGTCCTCCACCAGAAAATGGGAGCTCCGGGAGATCGACCACCCGGCGGTCGCGCCGCTGCTGGCCTACAAGTCGCTCTACCGCCTGTACACCGCGCACGGCTGGTCCTGGATCGACCAGTGGGTGCACGACGGCCGCTTCCGTCCCGAGTACCTGCCGGGCGGCACGGTGACCGGCCGCTGGACCACCAATGGCGGTGGCGCACTCCAGATCCCGAGGGTGGTGCGCCGCGCGATACGCGCCGACCCGGGCTGGCGGCTGGTGGTCGCCGACGCCGATCAGATGGAGCCGCGTGTGCTCGCCGCCATCTCCCGCGATCCCGGCTTGATGGAGGTGGCGGGCCGGGGTGAGGATCTCTACGCCGACCTCGCGGCCCGCGCGTTCGGCGGCGACCGCGCCCAGGCCAAGGTCGCGATGCTGGGCGCGATCTACGGCCAGACCTCGGGCGACGCACTCACCCACATGGCCGAGCTGCGCCGCCGCTATCCGGACGCGGTGGCCTATGTCGACGACGCGGCGGCCGCCGGGGAGGAGGGCCGCCTGGTGCGCACCTGGTTCGGCCGCACCTGCCCGCCCGCGACGTCATTCGACCAGGCTGACACCGAGGATGGGGCCGCCACCGGGTACGGCTCCACCCCGAGGGCCCGGGCTCGCGGTCGCTTCACCAGGAACTTCGTCGTGCAGGGCAGCGCCGCCGACTGGACCCTGCTGGTGCTGGCGGGCCTGCGCCATGCGATGCACACCGCGGGACTGCGCGCCGAGCTGGTCTTCTTCCAGCATGACGAGGTCATCGTGCACTGCCCGGAGGAAGAGGCGGCCGCGGTCGCCGAGGCGATCACCGCGGCCGCGGACACCGCCGGAGAGCTGGCATTCGGCCCGACGCCGGTCCGCTTCCCCTTCACGACCGCGATTGTCGAGTGCTACGCGGACGCGAAGTAGGAAATCCCCGGCAGCGCTGCGGGTTTCGCCCCTACGGCGTGCGCAGCGCGGACAGCCCTGCGGCCAGCAGCGGCTCGACCGCCTCGCCCATGTGCTCGAAGCCGGGTCCCACGGTCTGGCCGTGAATGTGACGGAAGTGGATGCCCTCGCTGATCACGGCCAGCTTGAACGACGCCAGCGCGATATAGAACCCGATCTCGGACACATCGCGGCCCGTACCCGTCGAATAGCGTTCCAGCACTTCGGATTCGACCGGATAGCCGGGCGCGAGCGCGACATCGCTGACCCCGGGCATGACGCTGTCGCTCATCCGCTGATAGACCAGCAGCAGGCCGATATCGGTGAGCGGATCGCCGAGTGTGGCCATCTCCCAGTCGATCACGGCCGCGACCCGGTCCTCGGCGTCGACGAGCACATTGTCGAGCCGGTAGTCGCCGTGCACGATGCCCGTTGCCGATTGCGCGGGCAGGTTCTTCGCCAGCAGATCGTGCAGTTCGACCGCGGCGGGCAGCTCCCGGCTGTAGGAGGCGTCGAGCTGCTTCTTCCAGCGCCGCACCTGCCGCTCCAGGAATCCGTCCGGCCGCCCGAAGTCCGCCAGCCCGACCGCGCCCGGGTCGACGGTGTGCAGGGCGGCCAGGGTGTCGATGAGGCCGGTGGCGATGACCCGGGTCCGGTCGGCGCCGAGCGGCGCCAGTTCGGCCGCGGTCCGGTAGGGCGTGCCGACGATCCGTTCCATGACATAGAAAGGCGCACCGATGATGTCGTCGTCCTGGCACAGTGCGTAGGTCGCGGGCACCGGCACGCCGGTGTCCGCGAGCGCGGTGATCACCCGGTACTCGCGGGCCATGTCGTGCGCGGTGGCGAGCACATGCCCCAGCGGCGGCCGCCGCAGGATCCACGCCGACTCGCCGTCACTGATCTCATAGGTGAGATTGGACTTCCCGCCCGCGATCAACCGGCCGCGCAGCGGACCGGTCACCAGGCCCGGCCGAGTGTCGGCCAGCCACACCGCGAGTCGCTCGAGATCGAGGCCGGGCAGTTCGTCGGGCCGCTGATCGTCGCTCATGTGTCTCCCCGATGCTCAGTGGCCGTCGCCGCTGTCCAGCAGCCGCGCCTGATAGTGCCGCATGCCCGACAGCCAGCGGTCGTAGTCCGCGCCTTTGCGACGGTACATGTCGAGCACCTCCGGGTGGGGCAGGATGAGGAACCGCTCGTCCTCCAGCGCGGCCATGACCAGCTCGGCCACCGCATCGGGGGTCAGCACCGCACCGGCCGAGGTGACCGCCCGTGTCGCGGCCACGCCGATGGCGTCCCCGGAGTTCTCCCCCGCCCGCAGCAGCGGGGTCTCCACGCCCATCGGGCACAGGCAGCTGACCCGGACGCCCTGGTCGCCGTAGGTGACCGACAGCCATTCGGCGAACCCCACGGCCGCATGCTTGGTGACCGCGTATGCGGCCGAACCGATCTGGGTCAGCAGGCCCGCCGCCGACGCCGTGCTGACGAAGTAGCCCTCGCCGCGTTCCACCCAGCCGGGGACCAGCAGTCGCGCCGCGCGGATGTGGGCATTGAGGTTGACGTCGAGGGTGGTCTCCCAGTCCTTCTCGTCCCCGAGCCCGACCGGCCCGATCACGCCGGCATTGGCGAAATACAGGTCAACCGGCCCGAATTCGGCCTCGGCGCGGGCGATGAGCTCCTCGATGCGGGCAGTGTCGGAGACATCGGCCCCGACCGCCACGGCCGCGCCCGGGAACTCCGCGTTCAGCGCCGCCGCGACCGCCGCGGCGGCCTCGCCGTTCAGGTCGGCGACGACGACCCGCGCCCCGGCCCGCACCAGCCGAGCGGCGATGGCCCCGCCGATGCCGCCACCGCCTCCGGTGACAATGGCGTTCCTACCCGCGACCTGCACGTGTGCTCCCTACGGTCCGTGCCGGCACCCGACCCGGGTGGATCGGAGGCGCCGGCTGATGGAATATGAAACCTACGTCGGATTCAAGTTCATGACCCGTCCGGCGTCAACCGGCCCGGCGGCGAGAGGTGAACAACCGATGCGGACAGCACATCTGGTGGACGAGTGGAAACGGCTGGGCAGCGCTCAGGTGACGGCCAATGGCATCGAGCTGCGGGTGGTCGAGCACGGCGCGGGGGCGCCGGTGGTGTTCTGCCACGGGTTCCCGGAGCTCGGATTCTCGTGGCGGCATCAGGTTTTCGCGCTGGCCGAGGCCGGGTTCCGGACGCTCACCCCGGACATGCGCGGCTACGGCGGCAGCTCGCGGCCCGAGCGGGTCGAGGAGTACGACATGCTCACGGTATGCGGGGATCTGGCCGGGCTGCTCGACGCCTATGGGCTGGAGGACGCCATCTTCGTCGGCCACGACTGGGGCGCGTCGGTGGTGTGGCACATGGCCCGGGAGTATCCGGAGCGGGTGCGGGCCGTGGCGGGGCTGAGCGTCCCCGCGACCCCGCGGTCGTCCGGGCCGCCGCTGTCGATCATGCGCGCGCGGCTGGGTGCGGACTTCTACATGGTGTGGTTCCAGGAACCCGGGGTCGCCGACGCGGTGCTGGCCGCGGACCCGCGGCGCACGCTGCTGCAGGACGACATCATGAGCGCCGCCACGTTCCTGGACACCAGCACACCCGAGCCGTCACTGCCGGAGTGGCTCAGCGAACCCGAATTCGAGTACTACGTCGAGACTTTCACCGCCACCGGGTTCACCGGCGGGCTCAACTACTACCGAAATCTGGACCGCACCTGGGAGCGGACGGCGCATCTGGAGGGCGTGAAGATCGCCCAGCCGTCGCTGTTCATCGCCGGATCCACCGATCCGGTCATCCGGTTCACCCCCATGCAGAAAATGTCGGCGCTGCTCAGCGACCTGCGCGGCACAATCGTCCTCGAGGGCGCGGGGCACTGGATTCAGCAGGAACGGCCCGCCGAGGTCAATGCCGCGCTGATCGACTTCGCGCGCGGGCTCGGCTGAGCGCTACTCGGGCTGCAACTGCAGCGCGTTCACCCACAGCTGGGTCAGCGTCGTCACCAGCTTCTCGAACGGAATCCGTTGCTTCTGAACGTAAACCATGTACGCCATGCGGCTCACCATGGCCGAGAGCGCGTGCGCGGTGATCATCGGATCCAGGTCGGCGCTGGCCTGCCCGGACTCCTGCAGCCCGCGGATCATCCGGGCATTGCGCTGCGCGAACGCCTTGCCGCGCTCGACGCGCAGGCGGCGGAAGTTCTCGTCGATGTGGGCGACCTGCTCGAACAGTGCCATCAGGCGGGCATTGCGCTTGTAGGACAGCAGGTAGTCGCGATTGGCGGCCTCGATGAGCGCGCGGGTGCCGGTGATCCCGCTGCGCTCGCGCACGTGCGGGTGCAGCATCTCCTCCGAGACCTGTTCGACCAGGGCCGCGAAGATCTCGTCCTTGCTGTCGAAGTAGGTGTAGAAGGAGCCCGACGCCATGCCGGCGGTCTTGGAGATGTCGGCGATCTTGGCGTCGAGGTAGCCGTCGCGTTCGAAGACCTCGCGCGCGGCGGCGATGAGGGCGCTGCGCGTGCGCTGACCGCGCCGGGTGGGCGGGGCGGTACGGCGGGATTCGCCCTCGCCTGTCATCGATTCGGACGCCAACGCTGATCACTACCTGTCGTTTCGCGGACAACTTTCCAGGCGGACACCGTATCAACCGGCACGGCCCCGACGGCGGGTGACCGGTTACCGCGAGTGTGCGGCGATGCGCCGGTCGATGACCGGCAGCGCGAACTCGGCCCAGCGAATGTTCTCCTGCTCGAAGGCGATTCCGCGCAGCAGGCTCAGGTACGGGCCGATGCGGTCGGCCTCGGCGAGATAGGCCTGCTCGCTGCGCCCGTCCAGCAGGCGGCCGCGCAGTCGTTCGTAGCGGGCCAGTTTCGCCTTCGACCACTCCAGTTTCTCGGCGACGGCCGCCCGCACCGCGGGGGCGTCCTCGGCCTCCATGGCCTGGACCTTCACCATCATCTCGTCGCGAATAGCCGTCGGTTTGGAGGGCTCGGCGGTGAACGCGTGCAGCGCCGCCCGCCCGGCCGGGGTGATGGAGTGCAGGCGCTTGTTGGGGCGGCGCTCCTGCTCGACGACGCGGGTCTCGATGAGACCCTCGGCGGCCATGCGCTCGAGCTCCTTGTAAAGCTGCTGCGGGGTGGCCAGCCAGAAGTTGGCGACCGAGGCGTCGAAGCCCTTGGCCAGGTCGTAGCCCGATGCCTCTCCCTCCAGCAGGGTGGCCAGAACCGCGTTGCGTAGCGCCATCCGCCCAGGCTACCACCATCGGCGATTATTCAATTTCTTGTCTAGTTTCCCGTAGACGCTTCAATTGATGGCCGCTACGATGTGAATCACATACTCAATTAATTGACTATCGGAGGTGGGCATGCACGACTATGACGCCATCGTCATCGGCGCGGGCAATGCCGGACTGACCGCCGCGGCCACGCTGCAGCGCGCGGGGGCGCGGACGCTGCTGGTGGAGCGGCACAATGTGGCCGGCGGCTGCGGAACCTCGTTCCGGCGCGGGCGATTCGAGTTCGAGGTGGCGCTGCATCAGCTCTCCGGGGTGGGTGTGGAAGGACAGCCGATCTCCTTGCGCGAGGGGTTGTTCCAGCAGCTGGGGATCGCGGATCGGCTGGAGTTCGTGCAGGAGCACGATCTGTACCGGGCGGTGGTGCCCGGCCGGCTGGATGTGACGATTCCGGCCGACTGGGATGCGGCGATCGACGTCCTCGACGCCGAGTTCCCGGGCAGCCGGGATCGGGTGGCGCGGTTCTTCGAGCTGATCAAGCAGGTGACGTTCTGGCAGATCGCGGCCATGCGCGGGATGCCCGCCGAGCAGATCGATCCGGTGCTGTTCCGGTACGGGCTGCGGCCGCTGCAGCAGGTGCTCGACGAATACTTCGACGATGACCGGATCAAGGTCGCGCTCGCCATGTACTGGACCTATCTCGGCCAGCCGCCGTCCAAGCTGCGGTTCCAGGATCTGGCGCTGACGCTGTTCGCCTACTTCGAGTTCAAACCGTGGCATGTGCGCGGCGGGTCGCAGGCCATGTCGGCGGCGATACTCGACTCGTTCCTGCAGGCGGGCGGGCAGGTGCGGTTCAATACCGGGGTCGAGGCGATTCTCACCGCGGGCGGGCGGGTGCTCGGGGTGCGGCTCGAGGGCGGGGCCGAGGTGACCGCGCCCGAGGTGGTGTCGAATGCCTCGCTGCCCACCACCTACGCCATGCTGGACGGGATCGAGGTGCCGGCGGCGGTGCGAAACGATCTGGCCACCAGGCGGATCGGGGTGTCCGGGTTCGTGCTGCACATGGGCCTGGACGCGACGCCCGCGGAGCTGGGCTTCACCACCAGCACGACGTTCGTCAACCGGGACACCGACGACGACCGCACCTACCAGGCGTGGAAGTCGTTCGAGCCGGCCCGCGGAATCTGCGTCAGCTCCTACGATGTCGCGCCCATCGGGTTCGCACCGGCGGGGACCACCCATGTCAGCCTGATGACGTTGCAGTACGCCGACATCTGGAAGAACGTGGCGCCGGCGGAGTACGCGCGCACCAAGTTCGCCTTCGCCGAGACGCTGCTGGATCTGTGCGAGGCGGTGACGCCGGGCATCCGCGACGCCATCGAAGAGGTCGATGTGGCAACGCCTTTGACCATGATGCGGTATCTGGGGCATCCGGGCGGGTCCATCTACGGCTACGACCAGGACGCCACCGAGGGCTGGCTGTTCCGCAACAGCGAACGCGAAACCCATGTCCCCGGACTGCATGTCGCCGGGTCCTGGTCCGGCATGGGCGGATTCCAACCCACACTCGAGGCCGGGGCCCGCGTCGCGCGCCGCCTGCTGCGCACCCAGGCCGCCTGAACGGAGCACATCGTGAAACGACACCCCCTCGCCACCCGATTCGACGGCGCGGCAAGCATTCTCGACGAGATCGAGGCCCGCCTGCCCGAAACCCGCGACCACAGCGCGGAAGCCCGCGCCACCGTGGACGCCCATCACCCCAGGCGGCTGCTGCTGCGGGTGGACGCCGTGCTCGAAGAAACCGTGTCCGCCAAGACATTCCGGCTGCGCGGCCTCGACGGCGCGGCCCTGCCGCCATTTCTGGCGGGCCAGTACGTGAACGTCTTCTTCGACGGCACCAGCCGGCCGTTCGCCATTTCCTCCAGCCCCACGGAGCTCGGCTTCTACGACCTGACGGTGCGGCGGGTGCCGGGCGGCCGGATCAGCAATCTCCTCCTCGACACCGTCGAGGCGGGCCAGGTGCTCACCACCACCGGGCCGATGGGGACCTTCCACCACAATCCACTCTTCCACGGTGACCGCGTGGTGTTCCTGGCGGGCGGTTCGGGCGTCGCACCGGCCATGAGCATGATCCGCGAGCTCACCGACCGCGGGCCGGTGCGCGAATTCCATCTGATCTACGGATCGCGGGACGCCGCCGACATCCTCTTCCGCGCGGAACTCGACACCTTTGCCACCCAGCCCGGCATCACCGTCGATCACGTCATCGCCGACCCCTCCCCCGACTGGACGGGCCGCACCGGATTCCTGTCCGCCGACACCATTTCCGACCTGACCGGCGCCCTCGGCAACCGCATGGTCTACGTCTGCGGCCCCCAGGCTCTCTACCCCTACGCGCTCGAGCAGCTGACCGCCCTGGGCCACCCCCGCAAGCGAATCCGCTTCGAAGCCAACGGCGCTCCCACCGACCCGACCGCCCAGCCGCACTGGCCCACCACCGCCGACCCCGCCAAGGAGGTCACGGTCACCGTCCGCGACACCACCTTCCGCACCCCACGCACCCGCCCTCTCCTCGACGCCCTCGAAGACAACGGCATCCGCCCCGAAGCCGCCTGCCGCTCCGGCGAATGCAGCCTCTGCCGCATCCGCGTCCTGAAGGGCGAAGTCCACACCGCCGCCGAAGCCAAACTCCGCCTCTCCGACCCCGCCACCGGCTACACCCACTCCTGCGTCGCCTACCCCCTCACCGACGTCGAACTCGACCTCTGACTTTTCCCCACCAGCTCGGTCCGGGCCACGCGCAACAGCGCGAACCGGGCCGAGAGCCTCGTCCCCGGAACAGGTTCACACTCACGGAATCCTTCCCGGCGGGTGCCGAGGTGACCGAGGGCCGTGGGGCGCCGCCTCGGCCACGGCCTGCGACCTGTGCACCTGGTCGCGGCGGTTCGGCGCGGGCGGTGGAGACTGAGGCGGTGGAGGATGCCGGGCTGGTGGTTGTGGTGGACGCGGCCAATGTGGTGGGTTCGCGGCCGGACGGGTGGTGGCGGGATCGGGCCGGGGCGGCGCGGCGGTTGCTCGGGGAGCTGGGTCCGCTGCGGGAGCGGCTGCCCGGGGTGACGGACGTGGTCGTGGTGCTCGAAGGGGCCGCCAAGGCCGCTGCCGGCAGCGCGGGGGCCGAACTGCGGGTGGTACTCGCGGACGGTTCCGGGGACGACGCCGTTGTCGAGGTGGTCGCGGCCGAGGCCGGAAAGGCCGGGGCCCGGGCGGGTTCGGTGCTCGTGGTGACGGCCGATCGTGGTTTGCGGGCTCGGGTCGAGGCGCTCGGAGCGACGACGGCCGGGCCCAGCTGGCTCCGGAACGCCTTGGCCTAACCGGAATAACGACTCCCGCCACAGGGCAACCCGTCCCGGCGGACCCGGGGACCCTACCCTGACCGCACCCTGAGGGCACATCCCCCGCGGGTGGGATTTCCGGGCGGGGGTTTTTCGGTAGCTTCGGAACAGTGCAGCCGCCGTTGATCGTTCGCCTGCGCGGCGCATGCCTGGTGGTGGGCGTGCTCTGCGCGTTCCTGCTGGGGTGGAATTTCGCGTCCGCGCCCGACGCCCGGGCCGATGGCGCGGCGAGCGGGGGTGATCTGACGGTGGCGCAATCGCTGGGGGCACGCGAGCTCACGGTGGTGATCCGGCGGGCCGAGCCGGGACCGCTGCGCGTCGAGGTGGTGAGCCATGCGGGCTCGGCGGCCGGGGCGCTGACGGTCAGCGCCGCGCCGGTCGATCAGGGTGGCGAGACCTCCTCGGGCACGGTCGAACTCGCGGATCGACCGGGGCTGTATGCCACGACGCTGCAGGTGGATCATGCCGGGCCGTGGGAGCTGTCGGTCTCGGACGGCGAACGGACCGCCCGGATTCCGTTCCTGGTCGCCGCGCGCGTGGTGACGCCGTGGGAGCGGGCAGCTTACGGTGGCTTCTTCGCGGCGGGTGTGCTGCTACTGGTCGCGCTGGGCACCGCCCTCCTCTCGAAAAGAGGCTGGCCGACACTGATTCCGGTGGGCGCGCTCATCGCCGCGCTGACCGTCGGGACCACGGGGGCGGTGCTGTCCTCGAGTGCGCCGCAGCCGCGGCCGGCGGGCAGCCTGCTCGATCCCACGTCCGGCAATATCGGCAATCCGTTCCCCGAACGCGATCTGCCGCTGACCACGAATTATTCACGACCGCCGGTGAATCTGACCGTGCGTGCGCAGCCTGCGGCGGCCGGGCAACCGACGGAAGTCCAGCTGTCGCTGACCGATTCGGCGACGGGGCGGCCCGTGGACGATCTGCTGGTCACCGATGACGCGCTGCTGCATCTCATGGTGGTCGGGCCGTCCGGGACGTTCTGGCATCGCCATCCGATCCGCACCGCGCCCGGGGAGTACCGGGTCAGCCTGGGGCTCGGGGAGTCCGGCGATTACGCGGTCGCGGCGGAGATCGCCCGGCGCGGCGGGGGTGTGCAGTTGCTGCGGTCCGCGCTGCACGCCGGCGGTCGATCCGGTTCCGGCGCGGTCGATCCCGCACCGAGCGGGACAACTCTGACGACCACCGAGGCGATCGCGGGCGAACCCGTCACCCTCACCGCGGCCTACGGCGGTGCCGCGGATCTACAGCCCTGGCTGGGGATGATCGGCCATCTCATCGCGGTCGGCCCGCTGCCGGACGGCGTGCCCGCCGGGACGTCCGCGGCGACGGCGCCGATCTGGGCGCATGCGCACGCCATGGCCCCGATGCCGGCCGTCGGCGCCCAGCCGCCGGACGAGACCGTCGCCGCCTACGACCCGAACGTGGCCTTCACCTTCACTTTTCCGCTGCCCGGCCGATACCTGGTGTGGGCGCAGGCCGAGCGCGGCTATTCCGTCATGACCATTCCGACCACGGTCGACGTCCGAGCGGGGGTTCCGCAATGACCAGGCGCACAGGACTGATCGCGGCGATCGTCGTGCTGGTGGCCGCGCTGCTGACCTGGTGGCTGTGGCCGTCCGGCAGCGCGAAACCGGTGCCGCGCAGTGCCGCCGGGCCCTACCAGGTGCAGCTCAACGTCTCCGGTGGATCGCCGCACACCGGCGACAACACCGTCGACCTCGACATCACCGACCAGCACGGCACCGCCGCCACCCCGGACCGCGTCTCGGTGGAGCCCGCCATGCCGCAGATGGGCCACGCGCTCCCGCCGAGCACCGCCGCGGTCGTCACGCCCGGGCACTACCGGGCGACCGTGACGCTGCCCATGCCGGGGCAGTGGGAGATCGCCGTGAAACTGTCCGGCGCACCGGGATCCGGCAGCGCCACCTTCTCCGTCCAGGCCAACTGAATCGAAGGAAAGAGGATCAGGAGCAGACCATGGACCTCACCGCCAACGGTCGCGGGCTCACCGCCGAGGCGACCGCACCGATCACCATCCGCCCCTGGCTGCCCGCGGCCATCCTGTTCGCGGCCAGCATGACCTTCGCCGTCGGATCGACCTGGGACATCCAGTGGCACTCGGATGTCGGGCCCGACACCTTCTTCACGCTGCCGCACCTGTTCATCTACGCCAGTGCGGCGATCGCCGGATTCACCGGTCTCACGGTCATTCTCGTCACCTCGGCTGCGGGCCGGGCGGGGCGGCGGGTGGACGGTGAGCTGGGCGGGCCCGGCATCAGCGTGTTCGGGCGGACGTTCACCGCGCCGCTCGGGTACATGGTGGCGGCGCTGGGCGCAGCGTCGTTCCTGCTGTACGGACTGTGGGATCTGTGGTGGCACAGCCTCTACGGATTCGACGCGATCATCGACTCGCCGCCGCACATCGGGCTGTTCCTGTCCAGCACGGTGATCTCGGTGGGCACGGTGATCGTGTTCGGGGCGGCGCGGGCCCATCGGTGGGGGCGGATCGGCGCGCTGTTCGCGCTGGCGCACCTGGCGACATCGAGCACCGTCACCGCGCTGGCGGTGCAGCGGCTCAGCACCGGGACCGTGCGATGGACGGTCGCGGTCACCGCGTTCATGGTGATTCTGCTGATGGTCTTGGGTGCGGGATTCCAGCGGTGGGGCGCGACCGTCACCGCCGTGTTCTCCTCGGCGATCCAGGGCGTGTTCTGGTGGTTCGCTCCGTGGGCGGCCCATGCCTACGCCGATTTCGTGGGATTGCCCATGCGCGAACACATCCGGGGTATTCCGGCGACCCCGGCGCTCATTCCGTTCTGCCTGATCCCGGTGGGCATCGTGATCGATCTGCTGCTGCGACGCACCGACAGCCCGGCGCGCCTGCTGCCCGCGCTGGCCGGTGGGCTCGGCGGGGCGATCATCGGCGGGTTCAATCCCGTGCAGCAGGTGATCATCTACGACGCCCGCCTCTCGCACGCCTCCGTCATCATCGCCACCACGGTCGCGGCCGCGCTGCTGGGTGCGCTCGGCGGCTACCTGGGCTGGCGCTTCGGCGACATGCTGCGGCTGTCCGCCCCGTCCGAGAAGGTCAGCGCATGATCAACCGTCTGCTCGCCACCGCCGCAACGATTCTCGCGATTCTCGGGCTGACCGCCGGCACCGCCGCGACGGCGTCGGCGTATCAGCCCGTCAATATCGTGCACACCGAGCACGTGCAGGCCGGGCCCTACTCGCTGACCGTGGGGTTCAGCGAATGGCCTTTGCGCGCAATGCAATCGCTGGACTTCACCTTCATCCCCGACGGCGGCATCGAGGACAAGACCGGCACGCTCACCGAGTACCAGCCCAACGGCAAGGTGCGCCGCGCCGAACCGCTGTCGCGGCACCCGCGCAAGCGCGACGTCTGGGGCCTGGACGTGCGCTCCCTGGATGAGCAGGGCGCGTGGACCTTCCACTTCGTCATCGACGGCCCCCAGGGCCGCGGTGAAGGCGATCTGGCGAACCTCCCGGTTCTCCAGCAGCCCGGTCCCCCACTGGGTGTGAGCTGGGCCGTCAGCACGATTCCGCTGATCGGCCTGATCGCCTTCCTCGCCTACGCCTGGCGCCGCAGCCGCCGCCCGGTCACAGCCCCACAGCCCGTCTGACGGTCAGTCGGTGGCCCCGGCGAACATGCCCGGCTCGTAGGACCCACCCTGCTGATGCAGGATGACACCGAGCCGGTTGGCGGCGTTGATCATGGCCACCAGCGCCACCAGGGCCGCGGTCTGGTTGTCGTCGTAGTGCTTCCGAACCTGCGCCCAGGTCTCGTCGGAGACCCCGAGGTGGGCATCCGCCAGCCTGGTGCCCTCCTCGGCGAAGGCCAGCGCCGCCTGTTCCGCCTCGCTGAACACCGACGCCTCACGCCAGGTCGCCACCAGATTGATCCGAACCGGCGGCTCCCCCGCGGCCGCCAGCTCCTTGGTGTGCGCATCGGTACAAAAGCCACACCCATTGATCTGACTGGCCCGCAAGCTCACCAGCTCCTGGGTCGTTTTCGGCACCTCCGACTGCGTGATCACCAGACTGGCATTCGCAAACCGCTTGGCGAACTTCGCACCGACCTCATTCGCGAACATATCGAGCCGAGCACTCATAGCGTCCATCTCCTTCATCGTCAGTGGGACGACCATGAGGTGCCGGCCACCCCGGATTTGTGACATCGCCCCGCTATGACACAGGCCACATGTCCCAGCTGCGGCCGACGACCGGCTCGGGCCATGGCACGTAGTGACCTATGGCTTGGGCAGAGGCGATGACGACATCGTCCACAGCGGATTGACCGGCATGCTCGACAGACTGGACCTCACCCACGACTGATCGCCTCCAGCACTCGGACACACGCGGTTCCGGAAACTCCTCGCCCGCAGAAACACCCGATGCCGCGACAGGCAAAATATATTGCAGTGCAGCGCATTCGGATGCACTCCTGCGCTTCTGGAATGCGGCTGGGTGGGCGGCAATTCCGCCCACCCAGTCTCGAGAATCAATCTAGTGGGGCCAGCACGCGGGAGCGGTGCTGTCCATCCAACAGTTCGAGCTTCCAGTGGGCACGAGCAGTGGGCCGAACATCCCTAACGCCAACGAGATGAAATACATGGTTTCGGACCTTTCGAAATATGAATAGAACCGGCACAGTAGTTCGCCTTCGCGTCGGTGTGCAGCCCCGACTCCCAGGGGCACTTTCAGTGGTGGATCACCTCACCGAGCCGCGGCAGGACGAGTCGCTTCCAGCTGCGCTCCATGGCGTTGCGCACCATCTTCTGTCGGCGGTCTTCGATGTCGAAACCTGTCTGCGTCAGCAGAAGTCGTGTGCCACGCCCCTGCGGCTGCAGCGTCCAGTCGACGATCCATCGAGCGGGGTACTCGGCCTGCCGATATATCCAGCTGTAGGTCAACTGCTCGCACGGCCGGGCCGCCAGCACCTCGCAGATGATCTCGTTGGGCGATGAGTCCGGGATGGTGAATCGGAAGTGGGTTCCAGCCGAGGCGGCGAACCCGGTCGGTCGAAGCAGCCACCGCTCCAGCAGATCCGGCTCCGTCAACGCGCGCCATACCGCGTCCGGTGGCTGTCGAAAGAAGCTGCCGAGCTCGACTGCGGCGGGATTCAACTGTGGATCAGCAATCACCGGCTCACCACCGCGACGACGGGCGAGAAGGCCCCCAGGCTGCTCAATTCGCCTGGCCTTCCTTGTATTTCGCTTCCATTTCCGCGGCGAGCTGCGGCTTCTCGGCCTCCATCCTCTGGACGTAGGCAACGGCGTCGCCGACGGTTCTCAGGCTCGCAAGATCCTCGTCGGGGACCTTCACGCTGTACTTGTCCTCCAGCTGTACAGCGATCTCCACCAGTGACAACGAGTCGATGTCCAGGTCGTCGACGAAAGACTTCTCGATCGCGACCTCGGCGGCCTCGATACCCGTCACCTCCTCGACGATCTCCGCGATGCCGGCGACGATTTCTTCCTGCGTGGTAGCCACGAAACACTCTCCTCGGTGTGACGACATATGCGTAGTACTCCACTCGTCCTCCACGACCGCTTCGGTTTCCGCTGTCGGGGTCGGACGGGAGTGCCCAGTACGCTAAAAGCTCCAGTGGGGTGGAGGTTCAACAGGTTGTGACGGACAACACACAATCCGGTGCGCTGGTGAGCATCGGGGAGTTGGCGCGCAGCACCGGGCTTCCGGTGCGAACGATCCGGTTCTACTGCGACGAAGGCATTCTGGAATCCCAGCGCAGCGCAGGCGGGCATCGGATGTTCGACTCCGACAGCGCCACCGAACGACTGCTGCTGGTGCGGCGGTTGCGCGCGCTCGGTCTCGGGCTGGACTCGATCACCGGCGTGCTGCGGGAAGAGCGGTCGATGGCAGAGGCCATCGCTGCCGAAAGTGCCCGGCTCGATATCGAATTCAGGGCGCTGGCATGGCGACGGGCGTCACTGCGGGCCATGGAGACGGTTGCCCCGGTGCAGCGGGCCGAGCGACTCGCGTTGCTGGCCGCCGCGCAGGACGGGGGTGCGGTGCACGAATGCCTCGTACGATTCTGGCGGCGCATTCTCGCACCGATACCGCGGTGCGACAGCGATACGTGGGTGTGCTGGAATGTCCCGGAGCCACCTGCTGATCCGTCCGTCGACGAGGTTGTCGCGTATGCCGAATTGGCCGCTCTCGTGGCCGACCCCGACATGAACAGTGCTGTGCGACAGCAGTACTGGCGGAATCGACCGGAGCTGATCCGGGACCCTCGAGCGCTGTACATCAACATGGGCAACGTAATAGTGGACGTGGTGCCACTCGTAGCGGAAGGCGTTCGGCCGCACTCCGGCACCGAACTCGACCGATTCGTCAACGCCCATGCCGAGGCACGAGGGGAACGTGATTCCCCGCGCTTCCGCGAGCAGTTGCTGATCGACGCAACCGATTCCGACCACCGGATTCACCGTTACTGGGCTCTGACAGAACGGTTCTTCGGACCTCGCGTCACTATCGGACGAGCCCACGACTGGCTGTACAACGCGCTGGCTCACTCCACCGACCTCGCCGATGCACAGACACCCAACCAGCGTTCACTCCCATGAATCCACCACGCTGATCCACATCACCGACGCCATGCGTCATACCTGGCTGCCCACTCTCATATCGCTGACGCGCCGATCGAACCGGCCGACGCGGGCCCTCGAAAGATCCCACGGTGATTGCCGCGGTGCTCGGGGCGGTCGTAGGGTCCTGGGTGCCCCTGGGGTGCCGGGTGTGGCTACGGAAGGTCAACGGGCAGACGTCATCTCGGGCGGCTGACCGACCGCTGGCCGTGCGCGGGAATGCCAGTGCAGGTTCTCCAGCTGTTGCCGTGCGGACCAGGTCGGAAGGTGTGGACTACCGCCAGTGGTGGTCGCCGAGCGCCGCTGCTTCCGACCCACCGTCGGCGAAGATGACCTGACCGGCTACGAAACGGTTTTCCTCACCGGCAAGCCAGCAGATGAGCTCGGCAACCCATTCCGGACGGCCCGGGAACCCGCCGAAGGGTTGTGGCGCAGCGGTTTCGACTGCCTTGCGCACGTTGTCATCGGCGAAGATCCATGCTGCGGCCGGAGTGTCGACGACACCCGAGGCAACGGCATTGAGCGCTATGCCAACTCCGGCCCACTCGGCGCTCGGAGCGACATTGCGCACCCAGCGGTTCAAGGCACGCTTGGCAACTCCGTAACCAGCGGTCGCGCCACCGGCAGCCGGATTGTTGGCCAGATATGCGACGGCAGCAGCCTCGTCGCCGTCGAGGCATGCCTGCATGATGCGTTCGTCCGCAGGTGCCAGCGACGATGTCGACGACACAGCCACCGCTCGCGGCGCGGGACTTTGCGCCAGCAACGGACGAAGGCCCTCCAACGTCGCGACAGCGCCGAAGTAATTCGTTTCCAGCATGCCGGTCCTGCCGCCGCCCGCGATCGCCAGCACCGCGTCGATCGGCCCGAGCTCACTCACCTGGTCGACGAGTGAGCGACGACCTCGAGGCGTGGACAGATCAGCTTGGACCTCAGCGTCTTCGAGATCGCATCCGATGACCCTGGCACCGCGTTCACGGAGCAGCGCAGCAGTCGCCGCGCCGATTCCCGATGCCGAACCGGTAACCACATAGGTACGTCCGGCGGTCCCTGCCTGCGATGTCATCGCGCCCCTTCTCATCACCCGACCGGCACCATGCACTCACACCTCGTCGATGCCGGAACAACCCCAACACCCTACGTAGGCGTCGCCACGGTGCGCATCCAGAGAAGCCCGAGACGCCCGCGCGCAGTCCGTCGGGGATCTCTTTGGCCAGCAGCGTAATTGCCCGACCTCTCACGGGTCACGGCCTATTCGCGGGTTACGCACCGCCGCGTCTCGGCCTCCGCCGGAGCACTGCCGTGTGGCCATTGCTAGCCGATATCGGCGACGACGAACATCGGTGTCTGGTCGTCGGCCTCTGCCACCAGGGTTCCGTAGGTGTCCCACAGGGCGGCGCGGCCGCACCCGGTGACCGGGCCCGCCGGCCCCACCTGGTTGGCAAGGACCACGTAAACGTTCGCACGGTCTGCGATGCCTGGATATATCGACGCACGTTCGGCAATGCCGCGACCGGTGCCGTACAGAGCGCTGGCCAGATGGACGTCACAGCCATCGTCGGCGATTCGGCCGACCAAGTCGGCGAAATGGTTGTCGAAGCAGGTGGCAAGCGAGAAACGTAAACCCTGGAGTTCGAAGCGGCCGTCTTTGTCCGCGGAGGTGAAGAACTGCTGCTCTTCCTCAAACAAATGCTGTTTGTGATAAGTGGTGAGCAGATCGCCGGCGGCGCTGTAGACGTAAGTGGCGATCACGGGACGGTGACCGTCGAGGGCGGGGGCAGCGCAGTTCACAACGGTCGCTATCCCGGTGGTGCGCAGCGGATCCAGGCGAGGGTCATCGGCGCGGAGCCACAAGCTCTCATCGGCTGCAGTGACTGCCAATTCGTATCCGGTCACCGCCAGCTCCGGAAACACGATCAGCTCGGCTGAGTCTGCGCCTGCCTGTTCAGCGAGCCTGACCATTTGTCCGATATTGGCCCGGACATCGGTAGGTGCGCAAGTGAACTGTGCCGCCGCAACTCTCATGCGCCGCAGACTACGCCGCACAATGTGAACGCAGTGACCTACGCGGTCGATGCCTTCCTCGATCGGGTGTGCCAGCCAGCGGCAGCAGCGCATACACGTGCTGGACGGCGGTGTCTCGAGGTTCACGCCAGAAGCACACCGTGGCAAGGGCTGAACCGCCAGCGGCACTCCACAAAACCCGCTCGATACCCACCGGCTGCACGCGAATTCCTCGACACCGCAGGCCGGCGCCTGAGCCCCCGCCAAATGACCATCCGCGACACTCTCGACGCCCTGGACCACATCGTCACCCTCAACAACGCCTATACTCCCTGAGCCATCCTCGGCCTGCGCGGTACGTCACGTCCGCACATCGGCTCACCGTGCACAGCCGAGGGAGCCTGATCTCTCCAAAATGATTTGCAGTGTTGGCACTTTCAGCGAATTCCAGGCGCGACGGTCAGCGCGGCGGGATGCGCGGTCGCAGAGCCTCGCCTTTCCG
This sequence comes from Nocardia sp. NPDC059236, assembly GCF_042754085.1. NCBI lineage: Bacteria > Bacillati > Actinomycetota > Actinomycetes > Mycobacteriales > Nocardiaceae > Nocardia > Nocardia sp. NPDC059236. Next base: position 406,670 of record NZ_JBHZAF010000001.1, on the reverse strand, counting down.
GGCATAGGTCCGCCGACAGCCATCCCTGTTCGCCAGGCCGTCGAGAACACGGCGGAGGAAAAAGGAAGCCCGGCCGCGCGCCAACCAGCGTGGAACATGACCGAGCAGAGGAGTTCAGCAATGGTAGCGACCGAGCAGGATCAGTTCTTCCACACACTGATCCAGTCGGCCCAGCGACTATCGTTCGACCCACGATGTCCGGAGCTGTATGAGCCGGGGCCCGACACCGATCAGTGCTACGGAATGACCGCGCAGTGGTCGCCGCTGTTCGACACCCCGATCTGGGCGTCGATGTCGGAGCAGCAACGAATCCTGTTGACCCGATGCGAAGTAGCGCAGTTCCTCGGCATCGCGATCTGGCTCGAAGTCGGACTACAAGTCGCGCTGTTGCGCGCCAATCACGGTGCCGACCCCGCTCGCCCCGACATCGCGTTCCTGCTCAACGAATGCGCCGACGAGAACCTGCATTCGCTGATGTTCATCAAGGGCGTCGAGAGCATCGGAGCACACTTCTATCCCCACGACCGGCTGCAGAAACTGCTGGGCCGGCTGTTCGCGATGTTCGCCTGGCACGAGGTCGCCTACGGGATCGTGCTGGCCGGGGAGGAAATCTTCGACGCCATGCAACGCGACTGGATGACAGACGCCACGGTCGCCGACGCGATACGCCGCACCTCCTACATCCACGTCGTCGAGGAATCACGGCACATGGCCTTCGCCCGCCGCCGCATTCGCGACCAGCTCACCACCATCTCGCGGCCACGACGGTTCCTGAGCACGATCGCCATCGCCGTCGGAACCCACGTCGTGGCGAAGAGCCTGATCAACCGGCGCGTCTACGAAGAACTCGGACTGCGCTGGCCGGAGGTGAAATCCGCGATCGACGCCAACGAGCACCACCGCATGATGTTCCGCTCGGCCACCGCCTCGTTCATCGAGTTCCTCCACCGCGAAGGCCTGCTCAACCGGGTCGCTCGACGCATCTACCGCGCCTCGAACCTGCTCTGACCTCTCGAAAGCGATTATGGCCCACGTCATCCTGGGACACTGCTGCAAGGACGTCTCCTGCCTGAATGCGTGTCCGCGCGACTGCATCCGCCCCCGACCCGGCGACACCGACTTCGCCACCACGCCGACACTGCACATCGACCCGAACTCCTGCATCGACTGCACCGCCTGCGTCGACGCCTGCCCCACCTCAGCGATCAAAGCCGACCACGCCCTCACCGCGACCGAACAACACCATCTCCGCCGCAACAGCGACTACTTCGCAAACACCAGGCCCCGAACCACACCCGGCCGGCGACCAGCAACGCCGCTCCCACGGCCTTCGGGCGTCGGTGACCGACGGCCCCGCATCGCAGTCGTCGGCGCCGGCCCCGCCGCCATGTACACCATTCGTGAGCTGCTGCGACGGTCCAGCTTCGTCGACGTCACCGTCTACGAACGCCACGCCCACCTCGGCGGCCTGCTGCGTACGGCCATTGCACCCGACACCGGCCTGCGCGAAATGCTGAGCCTGTTCGATGTGCCATTCGGCGACGACCGGGTCCACGTCGTCTACAACACCGAGATCGGCCGCGATCTCTCCCTCGACGCCTTGCGCCGCCGGTTCGACGCGGTGGTCTTCGCCCACGGCGCCTCGATTCCCCGCCCCCTCACCCGATCCGACTCGACAATGCCCGCCGGTGTGTACGACGCACTCGATGTCCTTGCCGGCGTGAACAACCCATCCCCCACCGCGCCGCCGACCCTCGGGCCGCATTGCCTCATCGTCGGCGGCGGAAACGTCGCCCTCGAAGTGATCAGACACCTCGCCCACCGACACAGCACATCTCCGAGCATCGCCGCACTGACACAGGTGACCGTTCTGTCCCGTGCCTGCGCAGACCGGTCCGCATTTGCCACCCCCGCCATGCAGGACATCCTGGCCCTGCCCAATCTGTCGATACACACGACCAGAACCCTGGAACATGAACCCGGCTCCGCAGCCGACCAGCCGCTGAGACCGGCGATGGACCACCTGGCCAATCCGAACGACCGAGACGACACCCGGCTGCCAGTCGTGTTCTGCTTCGAACAGCACGTGACGAACATCGAGTCGACGGGCACCGGCGAATTGACCGTGTATACGACCGGCGGGCACACGTTCCTGGCCAGCACGGTGGTTCGTGCCATCGGGTTCCGCACGGCACCTATCGACGGACTCCCCGAAACACACAACGGTCAGATCCTCAACCGAAACGGCAGAGTCATTTCTCCGACAACCAGGGATCCTTTGCGCGGCGTGTACGTCGTCGGATGGGCCAAACGCGGTGCGCACGGTGGAATCGGCGAGAACCGCGTCTGCGCCGCCGAAACAGTCGAGCAACTCGCGATCGACCTGCATCTGACCCGCCCGACCCACCAGAGGGGCACGGCCATGTGAGCTGGTTCGCACCCAAACCTCCACGCCGACATCATCATCCACGCGGTGATGCCGTGCCCCCATGGAGCCCGAGCCGCATTTCGCGCTGATCGAACCTGCCAGCGCGGCTGCCGAGTTGCGGGCGACCGGTGCAATCCCGCACAAGCCGCTGTCGAACAGCAGTTTCGCGCCAATTCCTCAGCCGTAGTGGACGTTCAGAACGGTTGGACTGGCCGGTCATCCGCAACGTGGACGAAGACTTCAGCGAGTGACATATCCCGTCTCGGTGGTCACGGACCTCGAGGGTCGGGCTCGGGCGGCGTGGAGCATCACGGACAACGGTGAACCGTATCCTGGTGTGGTGCTTGCGCTTTACAGTGCTGCGGTCGCCCTGGTCACCGGTGCTACGTCGGCGTGGTTGAGCTACTATTTCGGCTCGCGGAAAGAGCTCTTCGCTTGGCAGCGGGAGCAGGCTCTGCGGTGGGATGGCTCGCGGCGAGAGGCGTACTCCGCGTATGCAGCGGCCGTCAAACGTGAGGTCCGGATCCACGTCAAGATGGCTGCTTCCAAGCATCCTGAGCTCTGGCCCGGCCATGAGGTGCTGGATATTTCGACAGGGTGGCCACTTTTGGTGACTGCGGAAGACGAGCGGGCTGCGTTGCTGGAGTCGATTCTGCTGCTGGCCGATGGGCCGACTGTGGCAGCGGCTCGTGAGTGGCAGCAGAAGGTGTGGGAACTCCGCCGGCTGCACAATGACACGTCGATCACCGCGGAGTCGGTGCGGCAAGCGCTGGCGGGAACTTCCGATGCGCGAGACCGCTTTTACGCGTGTGCCCGGGCTGATCTGGGAATCCTGGCCCCGCTGCCGAGCCCGGCGCCGCTTCCGCATCAGAGGGAGGTCACCAGTTCAGCTGAGGTGGAGCCGGGCCTCAGCGATCATGCTCCCTCGGCTTGACCGGCGGCAGATCCGGCAGCGGCAGGACCGCACGGCGGGCATAGGTTTCCTCGGGATGGATCGTGATGACGTCCAGCCGCCGCACCAGTGAGCTGGGTATCTGCCCGTCGGCGAAATGTTCCGGTCCGGGAACGATGACCGCTTCCGCGTCGAGGCGGGTCGCCTGGGCCTTCAGCCGGGCCAGCGGCGGCCGGCCCGATTTCGGGTCGTAGACGACCACCTCGCTGGTGGCCGCTTTCTCAGCGGCTGTGAACTGTGCGTTTGGGCCGCCACATCGGGCGGCCATGATTCGTGTTCTGCGGCTTTCTGTTCCGGTCGGTGTGGCTGATTCGAGAGGAAGAGATTGCGAATGGGTCTCGGGGATGATGCGGGCTTCGGCGATGAGGTGGACGGGTTTCTGATCACCTCGCGGGGGCTGGACGAGTATCGGGCGATGTTCGGTCTCGGGGCAGCAGATCTCGGGGGCCGGATCCTCGATTGCCCTGCTGGGGCGGCGAGCTTCGCCGCCGAGGTGGCGGGGTTCGGAGGTGATGTGACCGCCTGTGATGCAGCGTATTTCGAGTTCGATGGCGTTGAGGTCGGGGAGGTTTGCCGAGCCCAGACCGATCTAGGCGACCGGTACGTCCGGGCCCATACGGGCGACTACTGCTGGACGTTCTTCGCCGATCCGGATGATCACCATCGGCGGCGGCGCTCGGCGGTCGAGCTCTTCGTCGCCGATCGGCAGCGAAATCCGGATCGATATGTGCCTGCGGAGCTGCCTCGACTTCCGTTTCCTGACAACGCCTTCGACTTGGTGCTGAGCTCACATCTGCTCTTCTCCTATGCCGACGGGCTCGGATTCGACTTCCACGTGCGCGCGATCACCGAGCTGGTCCGGGTCAGCCGCGGCGACGTGCGGATCTTCCCTCTGGTGCCCACCGGATCGGCAGAGGTCTATCCGCGGTTGGATGAACTGCGCGGCGACCTTCTGGAACTCGGTATCACCAGCGACGTCGTCGAGGTCGAGTACGAATTCCAGAAGGGCACCGATCAAATGATGGTGTGCCGCACGGACCCTCGTGACAGTGAGTGATCGCTTCCGAGCCCAGGCATTGAGGGCGCTGAGGATGTTGGGACGGGCCCTTCCAGAGTTGGGCTTCCCAGCAGCATTCGTCAGCGGGCCAAGGGCCGGGCGTTCGCGAGGATCGCATCGACCGTTTCGCCGACCGTGAGGTCGGAGCTGTCGAGCCACAGGCCGAGGGGCGGGGTTTCGGCGCGCAGGACGCTGTCCAGGTCGCGCACGGTGAAGGTTCCGTACGCGTTCTTCGGCCGAGCGGCCTCGCGCCGCGCCACCGCGTCCGGACTCGGCGCGAGCACCACGACGTAGAGCGGATCGGTGCGGATCCGGCCGATCAGGTACGGCAGGAGATCACCGAGTACGACATCCTGCACCACCGCCGTGAACCCCGCCGCCGCGTAGGAGTCGGCCACCTCGGCGGCGAGGCGGTGCCGCAGGCGGAGCTGTTCGAGCGCTTCGGGACTCGGATCGGGGGTCATGTCCGCGCGCCCGCCCACCAGGAAACGCCGGAAGATGTCACCGCGCACATGGGCCGAGCGCGGCAGCCACTCGGCGAGGGCCTGCGCCACGGTCGATTTCCCGGCGGCTTGAATACCGGTGATCAGATAGACGGCGGCGGATTCACCAGGACCGGGCATGGTCCGGACGGTAGCCGACGGGCCGCCACGCCCGCAGCGACATTTCCGCTCCCGGCGAGTCGCCCGACTCTCCGGCGGTGAGTAGCGGCGCTGAGTACTTCGGCGGATTCGGCGGGCCGCGGCGGTCAATACTGTTGCGGTGTCGGCATATTCGGGAGGAAAGGCGGCACGGCGATGAACTCTCCGCACTGGCAGGGGTCCGAGGCCTCGCGACGGGCGGTTCGGGCAGCCCAGGAATCGGGACAGCTGGCACGCGGCGGGGGCGGTGGCGGAGCCGGCGGCGGGTGCTTGACGAGCACTGTCCTCGCACTGCTGATCGTCCTGACCGTCCCGGGTCTCGCCGCGCCGATCGCGTGGCGGATTCTCACTCAAGCCTTCCTCTAGCGCCGGCCGGCGCTTCGCGACACATCGAGCCGTTCGCCCACGCGGCACCGGCCTCCAGCTCCGAAACGGTACGGACACGCGGGTGATCACTTGCCGTATTCGGGCACACACGGAGCCCGGGTTCGCCTAGCGTGAGCGGGGTTGACGTCGAGAGGGGTCAAGAAATGCGGGCCGGGATGCTGAGCGTGGCGGAGCTGGTGGCGCGGGTCGAGGCGGGAACGCTGGACACGGTGCTGGTGGCCATGACCGACATGCAGGGGCGATTACAGGGAAAGCGTTGTTCGGCACGGTATTTCGTGGAGGAGGTGCTGGATCGGGCGACGGAGGCGTGTAACTATCTGCTGGCCGTCGACGTGGAGATGACCACGGTCGAGGGCTACGAGATGTCCTCCTGGGACACCGGCTACGGCGATTTCGTGCTGCGCCCGGACCTGGGCACGCTGCGGCTGGTGCCGTGGTGGCCGGGCACCGCGCTGGTGCTCTGCGACGTCGAGCAGGTGGACCCGCACGGCCGGCCCGGGCAGCCCGTGGCCGCCTCACCCCGGCAGGTGCTGCGTGCCCAGCTGGATCGCCTGGCCGAGCGCGGCCTGTCCGCCTATGTCGGCACCGAACTCGAATTCCTCGTCTTCGACGACACCTACGAGTCCGCCTTCCGCAGCGGCTACCGCGATCTCACCCCCGCCAACCAGTACAACGTCGACTACTCGATGCTCGGCACCGCCCGCATCGAACCGCTGCTGCGCCGCATCCGCACCGACATGTCCGGCGCGGGAATGTATGTCGAGTCCGCCAAGGGCGAATGCAATCCCGGCCAGCACGAGATCGCCTTCCGCTACGACGAGGCCCTGGTCACCTGCGACAACCACACCATCTACAAGACCGGAGCCAAGGAGATCGCCGCCCAGGAGGGCCGCAGCATCACCTTCATGGCGAAATACAATGAGCGGGAAGGCAATTCCTGCCACATCCACCTGAGCCTGCGCAACAGCGCGGGCGAGCCGGTCTTCGCCGACGGCGACGACCCCTCGGCCCTGATGCGCCACTTCATCGCGGGCCAGCTGGACTGCCTGCGCGAACTCACCTACCTGCTGGCCCCGAACATCAACTCCTACAAACGATTCCAGGCCGGCAGCTTCGCGCCCACCGCCCTGGCCTGGGGCCGCGACAATCGCACCTGCGCCCTGCGCGTCATCGGCCACGGCCCGTCGCTGCGCCTGGAGAACCGGATCCCGGGCGGCGATGTGAACCCGTATCTGGCGGTCGCCGCGGCCATCGCGGCCGGTCTGCACGGCATCGAGCAGCAGCTCCCGCTGGAGCCGGAGTTCCACGGCAACGCCTACCGTTCGCACCGCCCGCGCGTCCCGCACACCCTGCGCGAGGCCGCGCAGCTGTTCGGCGACAGCAAGATCGCCCAGAAGACGTTCGGTCCGGAGGTGGTGCGGCACTACCGCAATGCCGCGCAGGTCGAGCTGGACGCCTTCGACGCGGCGGTGACCGACTGGGAGCGGATCCGTGGCTTCGAACGACTCTGACCCTGGCCGCCGGCCCGTCATCGGCCTGCCCACCTACTCCGAACGCACCCGCTTCGGCCACTGGGACGTCGACGCCGCGGTGCTGGCCCGCACCTACGTCGACCTGACCGAACGCGCGGGCGGCATCCCGGTCCTGTTGCCGCCCACCGGAACTCCGCGCCCCGAGCTCGTCGACCGCCTCGACGGCCTGGTGCTCACCGGCGGCGCGGACCTCGATCCCGCCCGCTACGGCGCGCCACCGCATCCCGCCACCCGCGGCCTGCGCCCCGACCGCGACGAGTCCGAGTTCGGGCTCTTCGCGCTCGCCCGCACCGCGGGCCTGCCGGTCCTGGCCGTCTGCCGCGGACTGCAATTGGTGAACGTCGCCCTGGGCGGCACCCTGCTGCAACACGTCCCGGATACCGTGGGGCACACCGACCACTCCCGCTCCCCCGGCGTCTTCACGGTCAACACCGTCACCACTGTTCCCGGCAGCCGCCTCGCCGCCATCGTGGGCCCCGAGGCGAAGGCGCACTGCCACCACCATCAGGCCATCGGCACGCTCGCCCCCGGCCTCACCGCCACCGGGCACTCAGCGGACGGCATCATCGAGGCCGCGGAGACCCGCGACGGCCCGTTCCTGCTGGGCGTGCAATGGCATCCCGAGGAGAACCCGACCGAGCTCCGCCTCATGCGGGCCCTGGTCGACCATGCGGCACAGTACGGAAAGGAGCGCACCCCGTGACAACCACCGACATCGTCAATCCCGCCACCGAGCAGGTGCTGGCCACCATCGCCGCGGCCGACACGGCCGCCACCGACGCCGCCATCGAACGCGCGCACCGGGCGACGGCGAGCTGGCGCGCCGTCGCCCCCGGCGACCGGGCGCGGCTGCTGCGCCGCTTCGCCGAGGCGGTGGACGCCGAGATCGAGCAGCTGGCCCGGCTCGAGGTCAGCAATGCCGGCCACACCATCGGCAATGCCCGCTGGGAGGCCGGCAATGTCCGCGACGTCCTGCACTACAGCGCGGGCATGCCGGAACGCCTGCTGGGCAATCAGATTCCGGTCCCGGGCGGGGTGAACATCACCTTCTGCGAGCCGCTGGGCGTGGTCGGCATCATCGTGCCCTGGAATTTCCCCATGCCCATCGCGACCTGGGGCTTCGGTCCCGCGCTGGCCGCCGGGAACACCGTGGTGCTCAAACCGGCCGAGCTCACCCCGCTCACCGCCATCCGGCTCGGCGAGCTCGCCGTGGAGGCGGGCCTGCCCGAGGACGTCTTCCAGGTGATCCCGGGTCGCGGCGCGGTGGTCGGGGCCCGCTTCGTCACCCATCCGGCCGTGCGCAAGGTGGTGTTCACCGGTTCCACCGAGGTGGGCAGGCAGATCATGGCCGGCTGCGCCGAGCAGGTGAAGCGGGTGACCCTCGAATTGGGCGGCAAGAGCGCCAATATCGTGTTCGCCGACGCGGACCTCGAGCGCGCCGCCGCCACCGCGCCCTACGGCGTCTTCGACAATGCCGGTCAGGACTGTTGCGCCCGCTCCCGGATCCTGGTGCAGCGCAGCGTTTTCGACCGTTTCATGGGACTGCTCGAACCCGCGGTCCAGGGCGTGCGGGTGGGCGATCCGTCCGACGAGTCGACCGAGATGGGACCTCTCATCTCCGCCGCCCACCGCGACCGCGTCGCCGGATTCCTCGAACCGTCGACCAAGGTGGCGTTCACCGGCGCCCGCCCCGACGGCCCCGGATACTGGTTCGCCCCCACCGTCGTCCTCCCGTCGAGCCCCGAGGACCGGGTGCTCACCGAGGAGGTGTTCGGCCCGGTGGTGGCGGTGGTGCCCTTCGAGGACGAGGCCGACGCCCTGCGCATCGCCAACGACACCGCCTACGGCCTGTCCGGCTCCATCTGGACCAGCGATGTCGGGCGGGCACTGCGGGTGGCCCGCGGGGTCGAGGCCGGGAACCTGTCGGTGAATTCCCATTCCTCCGTGCGCTATTGGACGCCGTTCGGCGGATTCAAGCAGTCCGGGCTGGGCCGCGAACTCGGCCCCGACGCCGCGCGCGCCTTCACCGAGACCAAGAACGTCTTCCTCGCCACCGAGTAACCCGCCCCTCATCGAAGGAGATACGTTGCAGCGCTTACAGGATCGAGTCGCGGTCGTCACCGGCGGCGGCAGCGGCATCGGGCTGGCCACCGTCCGGCGTTTCGCCCAGGAGGGCGCGAAGGTCGTGGTCGCCGATATCGACGCCACCAGCGGCGAGGCCGCCGCGGCCGAGGCCGGCGGGCTCTACGTGAAGGTCGACGTCACCGACGAGGAGCAGGTGCGGGACCTGTTCCAGGCCGCCGTCGACACCTACGGCGGCCTCGACATCGCATTCAACAACGCGGGCATCTCACCGCCGGAGGACGATTCGATCCTCACCACCGGCATCGACGCCTGGAAACGGGTGCAGGAGGTCAATCTGACCTCCGTCTACCTGTGCAGCAAGTACGCCATCGAGCACATGCTCGAACGCGGCCGGGGCTCGGTCATCAATACCGCGTCCTTCGTGGCCGTCATGGGCGCGGCCACCTCCCAGATCTCCTACACCGCCTCCAAGGGCGGCGTGCTGGCCATGAGCCGGGAGCTGGGAGTCCAGTTCGCGCGCCAGGGCATTCGCGTGAACGCGCTGTGCCCCGGACCGGTCAACACTCCCCTGTTGCAGGAGCTGTTCGCCAAGGATCCCGAACGCGCCGCGCGCCGCCTGGTGCACATTCCCGTCGGGCGGTTCGCCGAGCCGGAGGAGATCGCCGCCGCCGTGGCCTTCCTCGCCAGCGACGATTCCTCCTTCATCACCGCCTCGCAGTTCATGGTCGACGGCGGTATTGCGGGCGCGTACGTGACGCCCCTGTAGCGCAACGGTTTTCGGGCGCTGCGGTTCAGGCGCCGACGGGGTCCTGGTCGACCTCCGGCGGCTCCTCCACGGTTCGTCTGGGCCCGGTGAACCAGCGCCGGGCCGAGACGAACCACCAGACGGCGATCGCGCCCACCACCCCGACCAGGGTGAGGGGCGCGTAATTCACCGCGTTCCAGGTGAATCCGTCCACCCACGGATACCCGTGATCGTCGGTCGGCAGGATGAACAGCACGCTGATGATCACGATCCAGACCAGCGCGATGATCCCGATCGGCCGATACCAGCGCCCCAGCTGCCACGGCCCGGCCTGGAATCGGTTGCCGCGCAACAGCCGCAGCAGCACCGGAATCCCGTACGCGATGTACAGGCCGATGGTGGCCACCGAGGTGGCGGCGGCGTACGCGGTCGGGGCATTGGCGGCGGGCACCAGCATCGACGGAATCAGCAGGATGAACGCGAACACCGAGACGAAGAAGACCGCGTTCACCGGCACCCGGCGGGCCGACAGCTTCGCCCACAGCTTGGATCCCGGCACCGCGCCGTCGCGCGCGAAGGCGAACAGCATGCGGGAGGCCGCGGTGACCGAGGCATAGCCGCAGAACAATTGGGCGACGGCGGCAATGATCAGCAGCAGCCCCGACCAGAACGAATTCAGCGAATTCTGCAGGATGTAGATGACCGGATAGCCGCTGTTCTTGGCCGGATCCAGCGCATCGTCGAGATTCGGGATCGCGAACGTCACCGCCATGATGAGCAGATAACCCGCGACGGCCGACACCACAATGGTGTTGATGATCCCCTTGGCCGCCATGCGCGAGGCGTCGTGCGTCTCCTCCGACATGTGCGCCGACGCGTCGTACCCGGTGAACGTGTACTGCGCGTGCAGCAGCCCGAGCAGGAAGCTGAACGCCACCCCGCCGAACCCGATCGCGCTGTTGTCCACGGTCTTGGTGAACACGAAGCCGATGCTCTGGTGGTGGCGCGCACCGAAACCCAGCACCACCACGAAGATGGCCACACCGCCCACATGCCACCAGGCCGACACATTGTTGATGACCGCCGACAGGTGCGGGCCGATGATGTTCAGCACCGCGTGCAGCACCAGAATCCCGGAGAACACCGCGAAGATGGCATTGCGGTCGGTCCCGATATCCCATCCGATCACATTCAGCACCACGGTGGTGAAGATGGCCGCGCCGTAATCGATGGCCGCGGTCACCGCGATCTGCCCGATCAGGTTGAACCATCCGGTGAACCAGCCCCACACCGGCCCGCCCAGCTCCGAAGCCCACCAGTACAGTCCGCCCGATGTCGGATAGGCCGAGGCCAATTCGGCCATGGCCAGCCCGACGAACAACACCATGACCGAGACCAGCGGCCAGCCCCATGCCATGGTGATCGGCCCGCCATTGGACAGGCCGATCCCATAGCTCGCCAGGCCGCCGGTGAGAATCGAGACAATGGTGAAACTGATCGCGAAATTGGAGAATCCGGACCAGGATCGCGCCAATTCCTGTTTGTAACCGAGTTCGGCGAGCCGCCGTTCATCATCGGATCGAGGCTGGGTTGCGATCATGCTAGCTCCCGAGTGAAAACACCGCCCTCACACGGCGTTTGCCAGGAGCCCAGTGTGCGGTAATCCAGTGCCGAACCGCAGGCCAACGGGCAAACTAGTCGCCCGGTTCGGAAACCCCGAGGGGCTCGCGGCGCAGGACCAGCTTGGTGGTGTGCGCCGGGTACGCCGCGGGCGCGTCCTCCCGAGCGGCGGTCATCGTGGTCACGATCTCGGCCGGAAAATCGTGGTGGGCAACGAAATCCAGCACCTCGGGCAGGATGGGCCGGACATTCGAGACGCCGATGTTCACGGTCGCGTCGGTGGCGTACATGTGCATGAGCGGGACCTTTGTCCCCACCGGCAGGTAGTAGCCGACCGGCTGACAGAATCCGCCCGGCCCGAGGGAACGCAGCGCGAGATCGACTCCCGCCGCCGTGGACGTGCCCTCCACCGCGATGTCGTAGTCGCGGCCCGGGGCACCCACACCCGCAGCACCTCACTCTGACCGCATCTACGTGCTCCTTCGCTTTCGGCCAACCGTCTATAACAGTTGTTATAATCGAGGGACGGTACTCTATGACGGTTGTTATAGACAAGGAGGAGCGATGGCGGGGACGCCGGGCGAGGCCGTGGATTCGCGCGGCAAACTCGTGGCCGGGGCGGCCGACATGATCCGGCGGCGCGGCCTGAACGCGACCAGTGTGCGCGAGCTCGCCAAATACGCTCGCGCGCCACTGGGTTCGACGTACCACTACTTCCCCGGCGGCAAGACCCAGCTCGCGACCGAGGCGGTCACCTTCGCCGGGGATCTCGCGGCGACACTGCTCGCCCGCGAACTGGATCGGGGGCCGATCGAGGGGATGCGCGCCTTCCTGCGGATGTGGCGGAAGGTCGTGGTGGACACCGACTTCCGGGCCGGGTGCCCGGTACTGGCGGTCGCCGTCGAGGACCTGCCCGAGGCCGAGGGCGCACCACGCGAGGCGGCCGCCGCGGCCTTCAGCCGCTGGACCGAACTGCTGACCGACTCGATGTGCGCCCACGGGGCCGAACGCGCCGAGGCCGAGCGTACGGCCACCCTGATCGTCGCCGCCGTCGAGGGCAGCGTGGCCATGTGCCGCGCACAGCAGAGCGCGGAGCCCTTGGATCGCATTGCCACCCAGCTGGAACCGCTTGTGCGGTCGACGATTACGCGCGACCGAACTTGAGATCCCGGCTCCCGCCCGAAGCGCGCCGATCCGTGCCGCAGGGAGCAGGGTGGTGAATCAGACCGCGCGAAGTCCCGCCGCAGTGACCGATACCAGCCGTCCCACCGCGGCCTCCGACGTCGCGTCGGCCGCGGCCGACAGGGCGTGCAGGCAGTAGGCGGCCAGTTCGTCGGGCGGGACGTCGGCACGCAGTTCGCCGGTGGCTGCCCCTTCCTCGATCAGCTGCCGGAGCAGGTCGCGCAGCTGGTTCAGGGCGGCGACGATGTGCTCGTCGGGATGCAGGAATCTCACCAATTCCCGGTCGTGGCTGCCGGTTTGGCGGGTGATGTGCGCGTAGGCGGTGAGGACGGCGTCGAGGCGGCCGCTCGCGCTGCCCTCACCGTCGCGGACCTTGACCAGCTCCCCGAGGTGGGCCTCGATCCGGCGGGCGTGCCAGGTGCGCAGAATGGTCTCGACATCCGGGAAGTACTTGTAGAGGGTGGCCCGTCCGATACCGGCGCGAGTGGCGATCTGCGACATGGTCACCCCGCGCAGCCCCTGTTCGAAGGCCAGGGCCGCAGTGGCATCGAGGATCGCGTCCCGCACCTCGCGGCGATGGGCGTCGATCGTCTCGTTCCACAGCTTCGGCACGGCTCAACCATACAGACTGACACCCCTGTAGACACCGACGCTTGACCATAGACACAGTGTCTCGATAAATTCGAGGCATCAGGTCACGGCCGGCCCTCCCGACAGGAGAATTCCGTGTTCCCACCCATCGACGACCCCCACCCCGAATACCACGACCCCAACGCACCCGACACCCTGTACGCGACGAAACCGCCGTGGGACATCGACCGCCCCCAGCCCGCCTTCACCGCCCTCGCCGAGTCCGGTGCCCTGCGCGGCCGGGTCCTCGACCTCGGTTGCGGCACCGGCGAACACGCGTTGCTCGCCGCCGGCCTGGGCCTCGACGCCACCGGGATCGACCAATCCGCGCAGGCGCTCGAACTGGCCCGGTACAAGGCGGCGGAACGCGGCGTGCAGGCCCGGTTCGTGCGCCACAGCGCCCTGGACCTGGCCACCCTCGGCGAGACCTTCGACACCGTGCTGGACTGCGGCCTGTTCCACCTGTTCGACGGTGCGGACCGCATCGCCCTGGTCGACGGCCTGGCCACGATCCTTGCGCCGGGCGGACGCTACTTCCTGCTCGGTTTCAGCGATCGCCAGCCCGGCACCTGGGGTCCGCATCGCCTGAGCCGCACCGATATCGAGTCCGCCTTCACCGATGGCTGGCGACTCGATTCCCTCGAACCTGCCACCCTCGACATCCTTCCCAGCCCGACCCCGGTGGCAGCCTGGCTCGCCGCCCTCACCCGGCAGTGATTCCCATGCCCGCACTCGAATCCCGTGTCCCCACCGACCGATCGGCCCGCTACCTACGTCAGTTCCGCACCCACGCCGAGGCCATGGCCTCCCCGCGCGGCCACCGCGTCCACGCCGGCAATCCCCGGGCCGCCGGCGAGATCCACCTGCGCGTCGAAAGCACCGATACCCGCACCACAGCCCATTTCGACCCCTGGGGCCACTGCACCCTCATCGCCGAACCCGAGGCCCTCGTGGTGCGCATCGACGCGACCGACGCCACGGCCCTGCACCGCATCCGCGACATCCTCACCCGCGACCTCACCCGCTTCGGCGGCGGCTCCCTCACCGTCGACTGGCGGGACCCGGACTGACCGGCCTTCAGGCCAATCCGGCGCGCAGCACGAGAATCGCTATCTGCGTGCGGTTTTCGAGACCCAGCTTGGCGATGACGCGGCTGATGTGCACCTTGACCGTGGACTCGCTCATGTGGAGGGTGCGGGCGATCTCGGCATTGCCCGCACCCGTGGCGACGGCCCGGGCGACCTCGCGTTCGCGATCGGTGAGCTGGGAAAGCTGGGCGAGCGCGTCCGGTTGCTGTGCGCCGGGACCCTGCGTGAAGGCGGTGAGCATCCGTTTGGTGATGGCGGGGGCGAGGATGGCGTCACCGGCGGCGACCACCTCGACGGCGCGGGCGAGTTCGCGGGGCGGAGTGTCCTTGAGCAGGAAGCCGGCCGCGCCGGATTCCAGTGCGGCGTAGACGTATTCGTCCAGTCCGAAGGTGGTGAGGACGACCACCGCCGGCGGTGTGGGGAGGCCGCGGACCCGGCGGGTCACCTCGAGGCCGTCCACGTGCGGCATGCGGATATCGGTGACCACCACATCCGGGCGGTGCCGGTGCACCAGGTCCACGATGGCGCGGCCGTCGCCGTCCTGGGCGACCACCTCGATATCGCCGCCGGCCTCCAGGATCATGGCGATGCCGGAGCGCACCAGTTCCTCGTCGTCGAGCAGCACCACCCGGATCACGAAACCTCCTTCACCACATCGTCATTCGTCGGCCGTCAGCGGGAACGTCGCGTGCACCCGGTAGCCGCCGGCCAGCGGACCGGAATGCACGGTCCCACCGGCGAGTTCGACCCGTTCGCGCATGCCGAGCAGACCGAAGCCGGAACCCTGGGCAGCCAGGGCGGTTCGCTCACCGGGGCCGTTGCGGACATCGACGTCGAGACGATCGTCGGTGATGGTGAGCGCCACCCGTACCTCGGCCCCGGCCGCATGCTTGGCGGCATTGGTCAGCGCCTCCCGGACCAGTCGATGCGCGGCCCGGCCGACCGGTCCCGGCACCGGCGGCAGGTCCGGCGGCAGTGACAGGTCCACCTGTTGCCCGGCGGCGACCGCCTCGGCGACGAGCTCGGCAATGGCGCCGAGGTCGGGCACGGGCCGCAGCGGCGCTGCCTCCCCACTGTCGCGGGCGCGCAGCACGCCGAGCAGCTCCCGCATCTCGGTCAGGGCGCGCGATCCGGTGGCGCGGATGGTGCCGGCGATCTCGGCGGGCTTGCCGTCGGCGGACACCTCGAGCGCCCCGGCCAGCACGGTGATCTGCGAAATCCGGTGCGCCACAATATCGTGCAGCTCCCCCGCGATGCGCAGGCGCTCGGCCTCCACGGCCGCCGCAGCGCGCAGGTCGCGTTCGCGTTCGGCCTGCTCGGCGCGTTCCCGCAGGGCCGCAAGGGTTTCGGCACGCTGGTTGGTCCACAGTCCCAGCAGCAGCGGCAGCGCGAGCCCGACCGTGAGGAGGACGCCACGGTGGACGAACAGCGCCCACCAGCTGCCCGCGCCCCAGGGCACCACCGCCACGATCACCGATGCGAGCGCCGCCAGCCAGGTCGGGCGGCGGTTGCCGTAGCCCCGGGCGACCGTGTAGATCGCCAGCAGCATGGGCGCGAACGCGCCGACCAGCAGCTGCCCGAACAGCGCCACCCCGAGCACCGGCAGCGGCCGGAAGCGCCGCGCCAGCAGAGCGATACCGGCCACGACGGCCACCGGCGGGCCCGCGGCGGCGGGCAGCAGGCCGATCGCGGAGGTGTGCACCTCCTCGAAACCGGCCGCGCCGAACAGCGCGGCGAGCACGACATCGAGGATCACCGTGCCGATCCGTCGCGTCGTGCTCATTCCGGCAACCCTAGTCGGGCTCGGCATTCTCACACGTCACGGCGCGCGAGCAGCACGCGTCCGAGTGCCAGCAACCCGGCCGCCACCAGCGTCAGCGGCAATACCAGCAGGGCGGGATTCCCGGTGCCGGGCTGCACCAACTGCCCGGCGGACAGGAAGGGCATCACCTTCGGGCTGACGCCGGCCAGCACCGCGCCGGTCTCCACCACGGTCGGGAAGCCGATGGCCACCACCATGGCGACGGTCGCATTGCGGGTGATGGCGGCGATGCCCATACCGGCCAGGGCGGCGAGCGTCACGTACACCGGCACTGCGGTGAAAGCCCTTGCCAGATGCGAGGTTTCGGCCGGTAGCGTCGAGGTCAGCAGCTGCACGAGCACGGTCACGCCCACCAGCGCGAGGCCGTAGAGGGCGGCGAGCACGCCCACCGTGAGCGCCTTCGCCGCCAGGACCCGGCCCGGCCGGCGCACCGTGAGCACGGTGGTGGTGATGGTGCCGTAACGGTATTCGTGCCCGAAGGCATTGACCGCCACCGCGGTGGCGAACAGGGTGGCCAGCAGCAACGGCAGCCCCGAGACCGACGCGGCGAATTGCTCGCTCGGCGTGGCGTAGTCGCGGGCCGCGGACAGATAGGCGATGAAGGCCTGCAGGGCCAGGCCGAGCGCGAGCAGCGCCCAGGTGGAGCGCAGGGTGGCGAGCCGGGTCAGTTCGTAGCGAATGGCATTGGACATGAGCGGAATTCCTGTTCGATGTCAGGCGACAACGTGGCCGCGGTACTGGGCGGACTCTGCGGTGGCCTGGAAGTAGGCGTCCTCCAGGCTGGTACGCGCCTGGGTCAGCTCGGTGATCAGCAGCCCGGCGCGCAAGGCCAGGGCGGCGACACCCTGCCGGTCGTGACCTTCGACGGCCACCGTGCCGTCCGCCTCCACCCGGGCACGGAACCCGTGGCGGTTCAACGCCTTCGCGAGTTCCGCGGGCCGATCGGTGCGCGCCGTGATGCGGGGCGCGGAGTTGCGGGCGACGAACTCGCGCACCGATTCCGCGGCCAGCAGCCGCCCGGCGCCGATGACGACCAGCGAATCCGCCAGGTGCGCCATCTCGTTCAGCAAATGCGAGGAGACGAAGATGGTGCGCCCCTGGTGCGCAAGCTCTTTCAGCAGATCGCGCAGCCAGCGCACGCCCTCGGGGTCCAGCCCGTTGGCGGGCTCGTCCAGGATCAGGGTGGCCGGATCACCCAGCAGCGCGGCCGCCAGACCCAGCCGCTGGTGCATCCCGAGGCTGAACCCGCCCGCCCGCTTCCCGGCCACATTGCACAGGCCGACCAGGCCCAGCACCTCCTCGACCCGGCCCTCGCCGATGCCCGCCCCGGCGGCGATCATGCGCAGATGCCCGATGGCCGTGCGCTTGGGATGCACGGCGCGGGCATCGAGCATGACGCCGACCGAGCGCAGCGGATCGGTCAGCTCGGCGTAGGGCTGCCCGTCGAAAAGGGTGCGGCCGCTGCCATGATCGAGGCCCAGCATGAGCCGCATGGTGGTCGACTTCCCGGCCCCGTTCGGACCGAGGAAGCCGGTCACCACGCCGGGCCGGACATCGAAGGACAGGTTGTCCACCGCCGGTACGTCCCCGTAGCGCCTGCCGAGCCCACGCGCCTGAATCATCCGTTCACCTCGTATCGGAAGGGCGACGCCCGCTGCGTCACCGTGTCTGCTCCGACGATTCCGGAGCGGGGCGGCGCGGCCATCAGCCGACAGCACACGGCGAGGTACCACTTTCGGCTTACGTCCGGGTCGATGAGTGTCGCGGAACGGACGATTCTCTTGCTCGGCCGAGCAAACCGCCGTAGGGTTTTGCTCATGCAAGCAAAATCCAGCCCAAGCAAGCAAGCATTGGGGCGGACGTTCACCGAGGTCGCCCGGCGCGCACAGATCGTGGACGCGGCCATCGAGGTCATTGCCGATCAGGGTTATCCGAACGCCTCGTTCGCCAAGATCGCCAAGCAGGCCGGGCTCAGCAGCACCGGCATGATCTCGTATCACTTCCAGGGCAAGGGCGATCTCATCCGCGAGGTGGTCGCCCGCATCATGCGGACCTCCGCCGAATACGTTGTCGCCAAACTCGATACGGAGGACGGCCACCGGGGCCGATTGCGCGGCTTCTTCGCCGCGAACCTGGCCCTGATCGACGAATATCCGAAACACATGCGGGCACTGTCGAATATCGCGGCCAATGCCGGGACCGACGATCCGCACCTGTTCGGCCTCGTCGAGCAGCTCGACAGCATGTCCGCGGCACAGGTCGAGCGACTGCGAGAAGGCCAGCGCGACGGGGCATTCCGCGCGTTCGATCCGGTCGTCATGCTGATGGCCATCCGCGGCTCGGTGGACGCCGCCATCGCGCGCGCCGCCGCCGACCCGGCCTTCGACACCGCGGCCTGCGCCCAGGAACTCGCCGACATCTTCGACCGCGCCACCCGGAAGGACGCCTGATCATGGCGCTGACCGCGACCACCCCGCAGACACCCGGCCCCGACCGCACCCCCGACCAGAAGCGTGCGGCCCTGCGCAAACACACTGCGCGCCAGGTGATCCTGGAACTCGTCCTCCCTATCGGCGCCTACTACGCACTGCGCGGCGCGGGCGTCAATCCGTGGCTGGCACTGGTGGCGCCCGCCCTGCTCACCCTTCCCTTCCTCGCCTACGACGCCGTCCGCCACCGCCGCGTCGACGCGATCGCCCTGTTCACCCTCACCATGATCGTGGCGGGCACGGTGGTATCCCTGGTCACCGGCGATCCGCGCACCCTGCTGGTCCGGGACAGCTGGCTGTTCGGGGCGCTGGGCCTGTGGACGCTGGGCACGCTGTTCACCCAGCAGCCCATGATGCGCAGCTTCGCCCGCACCATCGTCACGGTGAAGATCGGCGAGGCGGGGTATCGCGAATGGGATACCCGCTGGGACAACGACTCCCGCTTCCGCCATCAATTGCGCGTGCTGACCGCGTTGTGGGGCACGGTGTTCACCCTCGACGCCGTCATCCGGGTGGTCTTCGCCTACGCACTGCCCCTCGACGCCGTTCCCCTGGCCACCACGCTGCAATGGCTCGTTGTCCTCGCCGGGCTGATCACCTTCCACATCGTCTACGTCACCCGCAACGGGCTGAAGGTCTGAAACACGGAAGGATTTGCCGGTCGCTGAGGCGAATTGACCGGCGCGGTGGCCGAAAATTGTGTCAGCCCCCTCGACAGAACTTCTGCCTTTGCGCCGTAAAGTGATACGTTTTCTCTATGGCCGGTTCGGTCGATAACACTTAATGCGCATCAGGGAGATGCCGTGTCCAGAGCTGTGAAAGCGACCGCCGCATGGGTTTGCGGGGGAATTCTCGGGATTGTTGCCGGTTTGTTCGGGGCGGGCGGCGCGTACGCCGACGACGCGGGCGGTCCCGCCCAGGTCGGCGACACCGTGTATTTCAGCATGGGCGAGTGGAACTGTTCGATCGGCGCGGCCGGCGCGGTGGGGTGTGATCTGACGGTTCCGGCCGCCACCATGAATGTGCTGTATGCCGGGGCGCAGGTGCCGTTCTCGAATGTGCCTGCCATTGCCATCGATTCGACCACGCTGCCCGCGCATCCCGAGTGGAATTCCAACGGCAGCCACACCCTCGCGGGCGGAAATCCGGGTCTGGCCCCCATCGCGCAGGTGAGCGGACACGATCCGCAGTTCTCGATTACCCGTGCCGGCGCGACCTGTCAGATCACCTTCAATGGCTCGGCCGTGTGCACGTCGATGGGGCACGGGTTCAGCCAAAGGGGACCAGTGCCTTTCGGCTACTGATCCCCTTCGAATCACGTGATTACCGGTACCAGACGCCGGAATCCCAGTCGCCGTAGTCCCAGACATTGAAATCGTAACGACCATGTGCTCCCCCGAAGAGGTAACCCCACCAGCCGGCCGAAGTGTCGCAGATCTGGTCGTCGTGGTTGCACACCGTCAGAACCGGGAAGTCGCCGAACCAGTCGTCGACGCCGGCCAGCGGATAGCCGATGATCCCGTTGCCGGGAGTCGAGGACAATCCGCCCCAACCCGGGCCGGGGGCCCGCTTGGGATCCGACAGCAGAATGGCATTGGCATTGTCGACGTCCTGGTGTGCGGTGACCCAGGCGTGCACGATGCCGGCGCCCTCACTGTGCCCGATCAACCGGATGTGGTCGCCCGGGCATTCGTTGCGGTGCTGCCAGAACAGTCGGTCCAGTTCGTTCAACCCCGACATCGGGTCGGCGGAGTTGTATCCGACTGGCTGATCGACGTACGGGATGAAGATGGACGAGGTGTTGTCGCCGAGTCCGCCGATGCCGATCGCCCAATCACCGGTGCAGACATCGGCATTGGCCTTCGGGGCCGCCAGGTGTGTGATGGAAAAGAGGATGGCCAACAGTAATGCGGCGAAGAGCGCCGTTGCTCTACGCATGGTCGTAACTTTCTTTATTTGTGTAACCTCCGGGTCGGGCCCGGCTTGCGCATGATGTACCCAGAAATTGCTGGGGTTCTTGATTTCTGGCGAAACAGTTACACACGCGCTGTTCTTCTTGGCCGTACCGCGATGTCAGCGGGCCGCGTGTGCACAACCCGGCGAGCTTGCCGGGCATTGACGCGTAGGCGTTCGGCCATCAGTCGGACAGCACGCGGGCAAGTCGCGGCCGAATCCGGTGTGCCGGTGCGAAACTCCCGTAACCGAGGATGCGCTGCGCGAAATCGGCAGTGCCGCCCGGCTCAGTTGCGCAGGCGGACCAGGGCGATGGGGCACTCGCTGCCGTGCAGCAGCGCGTGACCGGTCGAGCCGAGCGCCATACCAGGATAGCCACGGGTGCCGTGACTTCCGACCACCAGCAGTTGCGCACCGGCGGCGGCATCGAGCAGGACGCGGGCGGGACGCCCTTCCTTCACAACGGATTTCACCTCGACGCCCGGGTAGTCCCGGGTATTGCGATCGAGCATGCGCGTGAGCAGCTGGACCGCGTCGTCGTACGAGCGGGTGTCGCTGTCCCCGGACACCTCCCACGCCTGGACCGCGATCAGCGGCACGCCGCGCCGGGAGGCCTCGTCGAAGGCGATCTCGAGTGCGCGGGCGCTGTGCGGCGACCCGTCCACGCCGGCCACCACGGCCCGGTCCGACAGCCCGTCCGTCTCACCGGGAACCACCACCACCGGCCCCTGCGCATGCCGCGCCACACCGGTGCTGACCGACCCGAGCAGGCTGCGGTGATAGGCGCTCATCCCGCGCACGCCGACCACCACGTAGTACGCGGTGCCGGCGAGCTCCGCCAGCACCATGACGGCCGGGACATCGACGAGGAAGGTGCGGATATCGCGAATCTCGCGGTCCCCGGCGGCTTTCCGCGCGATCTCGGCGGCGGCGTCGAGAGCGGCCTGGGCGGTGTCGCGCAGCCGATCGTGCAGCAGCCGGACCGGGCTCTCGTCCAGGGGCGATTCGCCGCCCGCGGGCACCGCGAACACCAGGTGCAGGGCCGCGCCGCGCAGGGCCGCGTCCACGGCGGCCCAGCGCACGGCGTGCAGGGCGGACTCGGAGGCGTCGACACCGACCACGATCGGCCGGTCGAGACTGTAGACAGGCACCGCGTTCGGCCTCCCTCCGGGTGGAAAGAACCTTCCGCGGGCGATCCTACGAGCCGACCGGAGGGTCTCCAGGTCGACTCGCCGTGGGCAGTCCGACGATGAACAGGGGCTGATCGGGGTACATCTGGGTGGACTGATCCCGCAGGATCTGCCACAGCAGCGCATACGGTTCACCGGACTCGGCATCGCGCAGGCGCATGACCGTCGGCGACCCGGTGAGGCTGTAGTGCTCCTCGGTCCACATGCGCCGGAAGATTTCGAAGCGGCCGAACTCGGTCAGCAGCCGGGCATCGTCGTCGGCCCCGCCGACGATGGCCATCACGCCGCGCAGCGTGGCGATCGCACGCCGCAGATCGGACTCCCAGGCCGGAAGCACCGCCCGCGCGGCCGGATTGGTGAGCATCCACCGCAGATAGTTGCCGTCCTCGCCGACGCCCGGGAAGGTGCGCAGATGAGCGGTATTGGCGGCCAGCAGATTCAGATACCGGTCAAGATAGGCCGCGGGGTGCGGGAGGTGGGCGGCGAGAATGCCCGGCACGTCCACGGCGATCGGGCCGCGGACCGCGGCCGGGTGCTGCGGCAGGGCGGACAGTTCGAGCAGATGCCGGTATTCGACCGGGGTCACCGGGCCCACCTTGTGCAGATAGCGCACCATGGCCGTCAGCACCTGCTCGGTCGGGTGGTCGCGGTCGCCGCGTTCCATGCGCGTGATGTAGCTGACGCTGACACCCGAGCCGAAGGCCAGCCGCTCACGCGAGACGCCGCGTTGTTCCCGCAGTCGCCGCAGCGTACCGCCGAAGCTCGGCGGTTCCACCCGCCCGAACACCGACCCGGAATCGCCGGAAGTCACGTCACCCATATCCCGCCCCGTAAAAAACTCCACCCGCCTGGATGGACCTCGATCAGTGGCTACTGCCTAGCAGCCTGCTCTCCTGTCGGCAAATCGAGAATCCGGAAGAAATAGGGGCAGAGCAGCGAATTACCAGTATCGGGACCGACTCACTCGCCGCCCGCGGGCGCGGCGACGGCCGCCGCGGCGGCGGGAAGGTCTCGGCGCGAACGATATTCGCCCCGCCAGCGCAGGAACCCGAGCACCACGAGCAGGAAGAACAGACCGTAGACCGCGCCCGAAGCGTACAGGCCGGATTTCATCGCGAGCGGCACACCGACCAGATCGACGAGCATCCAGATGATCCAGAAGTCGGTCAGGGCCCGGCTCTGCGCGAAGGTCGCGATGGCGCTGCCGACGAAGACATAGGCATTGGCCCACGGGGACCAGGCGATGTGCAGCCAGCCGAGGTGGGCGAACGCCTCGGCCACCGCGACCGTGCCGACCGCCAGCAGGGCCAGCAGCGTCAGGCGTTCGCGGCGGGTGGCGGGCCGGACCATCAGATCCCGGTGCTCGGAGGTGCCGCGCCGCCAGGCCAGCCAGCCGTAGCCCGCGAGCCCGATGAACAACAGCTGCTTGAGCGCATTGCCGGGCACGTGGGCGTGCACCGACGCCGCCAGCAGCAGGACCGCACCGGCCAGCTGCACGGGCCACGTCCACATGGTCTTGCGCATGGCCAGCCACACCACCGCGAGGGACAACAGATTGCCGACGGCGTCGGTCCAGAGGACGTGTTCACCGAACAGGTCGAATCCGGCGTTCACCGGGCCTCCTCCGCTGCCTGCCGAGCACAGCTGCCGGATCCGGGTCCCGGGCGTGCGTTCTGTCGTCGTGCGGAACCACCGTGCCACAGCCCGATATTCCCGCCACCGTCCCTCCCCGATCGGAGACCGGCGCGGCACAGGTATGGACCGCCGGCATTGATGCCGACGCCCCGGAACGGTAAGGGTTCCGCTTCGAAAAGGTGCGCGGTGCGCGGCGGATCTACGAGGTTCAAGCCGATCAGGATGATCAGATCGATCGCGGACAGGATATTCGACGCTGTGAATTGCAGCCAGATGATGGATCCGTGGTGGATTCCGGCTGACTTCGCGCGGCGGAATGACCTTGTGCGCCCGCGTGAGTACGTTGGCGGATATGCGCACCGAAGGTGATTCCTGGGATATCAAGACCAGTGTTGGATCCACGGCATTGTTCGTGGCGGCTGCCCGGGTGCTGGGTGGCCGCGCGATCGATGCGCCGGCGCACGATGAGTTCGCCGAGCTGTTCGTGCGGGCCGCGGGCGGGGAATGGGCCGAGCTGCTGGCGGGCCGTTTGCCCGAACACCCGCTGCTGGCACCCGAGTTCGGGGTGCAGTTCCAGCAGCATCAGATCTCTCGCACCCGATATTTCGACGATTACATGGCCGCCGCCTCCTATGCGGGGGTGCGTCAGGTGGTGATTCTGGCGGCCGGCCTGGACTCGCGCGCCTACCGGCTGGCGTGGCCGGACGGCACCGTGATCTACGAGCTCGACCGCCCGCAGGTGCTCGACTTCAAACGGGACACGCTCGCCGCCGCCGGGCACCGGCCCCGCGCCGAACGGCACGAGGTGGCGGTCGATCTGCGCGAAGACTGGCCGAAGGCCCTGCGCGACAGCGGATTCGATCCCGCCGCGCCGACCGCGTGGCTGGTGGAGGGCCTGCTGATCTATCTGACACCGGCTGCGCAGGACCAGCTCTTCGACGCCATCGTGGGGCTCAGCGCGCACGGCAGCCGGGTCGCCATCGAGCAGATGGATCCGCTGCCCGCGGAGTCGGTCGCCGAGATGACCGGGGAGGGCGAGACCGGCGCGGACTGGGTGGACATGATCTACAACGAGCCGCGCAGCGACGCCACCGAATGGTTCACCGCCCGCGGCTGGACCGGTGAGCGCGTCAATCTCACCGACTACATTCACGACCTCGGCGGCACTCCGCCCGACAATCCGCGACAGCAGTCGCTGATCAATCTGGTCACGGTCATCCGGCCCTGACCCGGCTCGACCCGGATCTCGCGCGGTCCTGGTGTCACAGTGGCACGCTGTCCAGGGCCGCGCGCATTTCCGCGAGCACCTGCGGAAGTTCTTCCGGGGCAGGTGATCCCAGCGCGATGCGCAGCCCGTGCGGCACGTGCGCGGTGGTGGCGAACGCCTCGGCAGTGCAGACGCGAATGCCGCGCCGGGACAGTTCGGCGGCGATCCGGTCCATGCGCTGGTCCGGATCGATGGGCAGCCACGCGAAGAACGAGCGCGGGTGGGCGATCGGATTCCGATCGCCGAGCTCCCGGTGCAGGATCCGCTGATGCTCCTGCGCGGCAACGCGACTCGCCTGTTCGAGAGTGTCGACGGTGCCGTCGGTGAGCCAGCGGGTGGCCAGGGCGCTGGTCAGCCCGGGCGGACCGGCCATGGTGGCGCGGAGGATGCGGGCCAGGGCGGGCGCGGCCACGGGCGGGTGGACCAGCATGCCGAAACGCAGTCCGGCCGCGACGCTCTTGGACAGGCTCGACACCCAGAAGGTGCGCTCCGGGGCGGTCGCCGCCAGCGGTGGCGGGGCCGGATCGGCGAGAAAGGCGTAGGCGGCGTCCTCGATCAGGAACAGATCATGCTGGCGCGCAACGGAAACGAGCGCTCGCCGGCGGTCGCTGTCGATCACCCAGCCGAGCGGATTGTGCAGGGTCGGCATCGTATAGACCGCGCGCACCGGCCTTTTCGCACACAACAGTGCCAGGGCGTCGGGGTCCGGGCCGTTCCCGGCCGCCGGAACCGGTGCGAGTGTGAGCCCGTGCGCCTGGGCCAGCAGCTTGAATCCGGGGTAGGTGAGCTCGTCCACGGCGATCACGTCGCCGGGTGAGAACATCGCTCGCACAATCAGATCCAGCCCGTGCTGCGCCCCGGCGGTCACCACCACCCGCGCCGGATCGACCTCGATCCCCCGCCGCCCGAGGAACCCGGCGACTGTCGCGCGATCGTGCGGCCGCCCGCCCGGCGGCTGCTGCCGCAGCAGGGCGTCCAGATCGCCGGAGGCCGCCAGCTCGCGTAAACCCGTGCGCAGCAATTCCTCCCGACGCGGCGACAGCGGCTGGGTGAAGGCCAGATCCGCCCACACCGTCTCCGCGCCCGGCCCGTACGCGGCCGCGGCCAGCCGCACCGACCGATCGCGCACGAAGCTCCCCCGCCCCGGTTCGCCGACCACCAGCCCCGCCCGCTTCAGTTCCGCGAACACCCGGGTCGCGGTGGCCACCGCGATACCGTGCTCGGCGGCCAGCTGCCGATGCGTCGGCAGGCGCTGTCCCGGCGCCCAGCGCCCGTCCCGGATCTGCCCGGCGAGGGCGGCGGCGACATCGGTGTAGGTCCGCATCGTCCGACTGTACCTAGGACAATTTCTTGATCGTCCTGACCCGGCGTCCTACCGTCCGTTCCCATGACGATCGCGACCACCGAAGTGCCCGTCCTGGACTACCTGCGCGCGCAGCTCGACGGCACCGGGACCGACGGCCTGACCTGCCAATTCCATTACCCCACCGCCATTTCCCGTACCCTGGGCATCCGGCTGGTGGCCATCGACCCCGGCCGCGCCACCGTCGAGATGGACACCGATCCCGCCCGGCACGGCAACCAGCAGGGCACCGTCCACGGCGGCCTGCTCACCGAACTGGCCGATGCCGCCATCGGCACCGCCCACTCCACCGTCGTGGGTCCCGGCGAAACGTTCACCAGCATCGATCTCCGCGCGGTCTTCCTCCGCCCGGTATGGCAGGACACGCTGCGCGCCACCGCCTTCCCCACCCACTCCGGCCGCACCATCACCCACTACCAGTGCGATATCACCCGCGCGGACGGCAAGCCGGTCGCCACGGTGACCAGCATCGTCACCACCCTGCGAGGCGAACGCTCCCACGGCCGCTGAGCATCGGAGAATCCTGCCGAGTATCGGAGAATCTATAGCGGCGGCCACGGCCCGATGGAGGACCTCGCGGTGAACGCCGACGGCAGGTCACCGTTCGCCGGATACCGGGTGGCAGCGTTCACCAATGCCGAAGAGACACAGGCCGGATTCGCCGACAAGGCCGAATGGCTCCTCCAGGACCGCCTCATCGCCTTGGGCGTCGACTACCGCGAAGCCGAGCCCTTCGCCCCGCACATCGAGGTGGACCGCAACCTCTGCACCGGCCAGAACCCCGCCTCCTCGGTCCCGCTGGCCGCAGAACTGCTGAAGGCGCTCTGACCGAATTTCAGATCCCCGGACCGCCGGCCTTACCGAACCGTGTCGCGGTAGCGTTGTGACAGCATGGGCGGGAAGGCGAGGTCGGCGTCCATGATGCGAATTGTCAAGGCCGAGGCGAGTTTTCGCAGGCGTTCGCAGCCGTCCGGCCCTATCGCCTCGTAGGGGTGGGTCGACAGTTCGTCGGTGCGGGTCTCGATCGCTGCGCGGCGCGCGGAGCCGTGGGTGCTCAGGGTGAGATCGCGATCGGTCAGCCAGTTGCGGTCGCGTAGTGCGGCCACCCCCTCGGCCCAGTCCTGTTCGGTCCAGGATCGGCTGATACGCAGGACTTCCGGCGGGATCTCGCCGGTGGCGGCGTGGGTGATCAGGGCTTCGAGGCCGCTGAGGCCTTCGGTCAGGAGGAGGGCGACGTGGCCGTCGCCGCGGAATTCTCGCAGCAGGGTCTGTGCGTGCCAGAGCACGAGATGCGGTTCGGCGGGCCATGGGAGGGCCGCGTGTGCCGCGAACAGGGGGCGTCCGTGTGCGCGGTCGCAGGCGCGTTCGGCCGCCTGCCGCGCCAGGGTGGCGGCCTCGCGTACTTCCGGCCCGTCGACGTCCACGCCCCACGCCTGCCGCAGTGAGCGGTCGGCGGCTGCCAGCCGGGCATGGAGAATGTCGGTGGGAGCGGCGATGTTCCATGCGGCGGGCAGCACCGCGCGGACCGCCGCCGGATTGAAATTGAAGAAGGTCGCGATGGTGACCTCGGCCGGCACCGGCCCGAAAGCGGCCGAGCGGGACGCGAAATACATCATGCGCGGATCGGTGATACCCAGCTCCCGATACACCTGCGGCCCGTGCGGGCTGAAGTAGATCATGCCGTGCACCGGTTCCAGGGCGCGGTAGGTCAGTCGGGCGGTGGCGGGGGAAAGCGTGCTCACGAGATCGCTCCCATGTCTCATTGCGTGGAGGACGCCGGACCCGGCTGTCGCCGTGCGGCGCTCGCAGCGCGACGGCCGGATGTGACGTGCGTCATCACATGCTTACCCGAATCCGATGTCGGCTTCAAGGGTGGAGCGGAACGGGTGAAGAACAGAAAATACTATGTGGCGCAGGCTATTTGCGTGCGCCGACGATCCGCAGGGCCAGATCCACGTAGTAGTCGCCGATCTCCTCGGGCGACAGCGGCCCGCCCTCCCGGTACCAGCGCGCGAGGTCGATGCCCAGCGAGAGCAGCGCCACCGCCGCCATGCGCGGATTCGGGTTGTCGAACACGCCCGCGTCGACCCCGCGTTCGATCAACTGCCGCATCTCGGTGTCGATGACGTGGCGGATCTCTTTGATCTCGCGCTGATGCTCGGGGCTCAGCGCGGCGAGTTCGTAGTTGATGACCCGGGCGACGGTGTGCGCGCGGGCGTGGTGAATCGCGAATTGCCGGATGACCGCGACCAACTGCTCGACCGGGTCGCCCGAGGCGGCCACCGCCTCCCGCATCCGCTCGAGCGTGTCCAGGTGCCCGGTGTGCGAAACCTGGTAGAGCAGCTCTTCCTTGGAGCGGTGGTGAACGTAGATGGCCGCCGTGCTCAGTCCCGCGATCGAGGTGATGTCGCGCGTGGTGGCGCCGTGGAAGCCGCGCTCGGCGAAAGCGGCGACCGCGGCGTCCAGTAGTCGGGCCCGCGTCTCGTCCGCGCGCGAGCGATCCTCTGATTCGGTCACCTGAACAGTCTTACATCAGAGCGCGAGCACCAGTTTTCCGGTGTTGCCGCCGGTGAACAGCAGATTCAGCGTCTCACCGAAATGCTCCACCCCACCCTGCACGACATGCTCCCGGCTCTTGATCCTGCCCTCGGTCAGCCACTTCGCGATGTCCGCCACCGCCTCGCCGTAGCGGTCGGCGTAGTCGAAGACCACGAAGCCGGTCATGGACGCCCGGAACACCAGCAGCGACATGTAGCGCGACGGCCCGGGCCGCAGCTGGTCGTCGTTGTAGGCCGCGATCGCCCCGCACAGCACGATGCGGGCCCCGCGACGCAGATTGGCCAGCGCCGCATCGAGAATCTCACCGCCGACATTGTCGAAGTAGATGTCGATGCCCTTCGGCGCGAGCTCCCGCAGCCGCTGCAGCACGTCCTCACCGCGGTAGTCGATCGCGGCGTCGAAACCGAATTCCTCGGTGAGCAGCCGGCACTTCTCCGCCCCGCCGGCGATCCCGATGACGGTGGCGCCCTTGGCCTTCGCGATCTGGCCGACCACACTGCCGACCGCGCCCGCCGCCGCCGAGACCACCACGGTCTCACCGGCTTTCAGCTTCCCGACCTCCAGGAGCCCGAAATACGCTGTCATGCCGGGCATTCCGAGCGCACCCAGCCAGGTCGGCCCGGGCGCGACGCCCAGGTCGACATGCTGCACGCCGCGGCCGTCACTGATCGCGTACTCGGTCACTCCGAAGGTGCCGCTCACGGTGTCGCCGACGGCGAAATCGGGGTGGGTGGATTCGACGACGGTCGCGATGTCCAGCGACCGCATCACTTCGTCCAGCCCGACCGGTGGGAGGTAGGAGCGCACGTCGTTGAGCCAGCCGCGCATGGCCGGATCGAGCGAGATGAAGTCGATCTTCACCAGGATCTGCCCCGCGCCGAGCGGGGGCAGTTCCTCGGTGGTCACCTTCCAGGTGCCCACGCCGGGCAGTCCGGTGGGACGCTGGGCCAGCCGTACCTGCTGTGTCTTCGTCATGGGGGTCTCCTCAGATCGCGCCCTGGTCGGGGTCGCCGGCGGGCAGCGGTTCGAAGACCTGCACGTCCGGCGGTGCCGCGAGAGCGTTGGCCAGGGCCGTGCCGACTTCGCGCAGAGCCGCGCCCTGGCCGTGTTCGCGCAGCGCGTCCCGGGACGCCCACTTCTCGATCATGACGAACTGCCCGGGGTTCTTGGCATGCCGGTGCAGCGCGTAGCGCAGGCAGCCGGGCTCGGCGTGCACGGCCGGAGCGGCCGCACGCAGGGTCTTCTCGACCAGGTCTTCCTGGCCGGGCTTGGCGATCATGGTCGCGACGACGACGCAGGGATCGGCCATGGGATCCTCCTCGGAGAATGGATGGTGTCGAAACTCGTTGCGGTTACCCGCGTTTGCCCCACTCGGGGTCGCGGCGGCGCAGTTCCCACTGCGCGATGGAACGCTTGTGCACCTCGTCCGGTCCATCGGCCAGGCGCAGGGTGCGCAGGTGGGCGTACATGCTGGCGAGCGGGAAGTCGTCGGAGACGCCACCGCCGCCGTGCACCTGGATGGCGCGGTCCACGACCTTCAGCGCGACATTGGGCGCCGCCACCTTGATCGCCGCGATCTCGGTGCGCGCGGCCTTGTTGCCGACGGTGTCCATCAGGTGCGCGGCCTTGAGCGTCAGCAGGCGGGCCATATCGATCTCGATGCGGGACTCGGCGATCCAGTCCTGGATATTGGCCCGATTCGCCACCGGCTCACCGAAGGTCACGCGCGACTGCGCACGGTCGATCATCAGATCGAGGGCCCGCTCGGCCATGCCGATGGCGCGCATGCAGTGGTGGATGCGACCCGGACCCAGGCGGGCCTGGCTGATCATGAACCCGTCGCCCTCACCGGCGAGCAGCGCGGTCCTGGGCACCCGCACGTTCTCGAACAGCACCTCGGCGTGCCCCTCGCGGTCCTGGTAGCCGAAGACCGGCAGGCCGCGCTGCACGGTCACACCCGGGGCGTCGATCGGGACCACCATCATCGACTGCTGGCGGTGCGTGGCCGCGCTGGTATCGGTCTTGCCCATGACGATGAGGACCTTGCAGTTCTTGTGCAAGGCATTGGAGGTCCACCACTTCCGGCCGTTGAGCACGTAGTCGTCGCCGTCGCGATCCATGCGCAGCTGGATATTGGTGGCGTCGGAGCTCGCGACCGCGGGCTCGGTCATGGCGAACGCCGACCGGATCTCACCGTCCAGCAGCGGGCGCAGCCACTGCTCCTTGTGTTCGGGTGTGCCGAAGAGGGTGAGCACCTCCATGTTGCCGGTGTCGGGGGCGGCACAGTTGGTGGCCTCCGGCGCGAGATGCGCACTGCGGCCCATGATTTCGGCCAGCGGCGCGTACTCCAGGTTGGTCAGGCCCGGGCCCCACTCCGGATGCGGGTGGAAGAGGTTCCACAGCCCCCGCTTCTTGGCCTCGGTCTTGAGCTCCTCGACGATCGGCGGCTGGAAGTGCGGGTCCCCGGACTCCGCCATCTGCTCCTCGTACACCGCCTCGGCCGGGTAGACGTGCTCGTCCATGAAGGCGAGTAGATCGTCCCGGTAGCGCTGGGCCCGATCGGTCATGTCGAACATGCTCACTCCTCGAAATAGTCTGTGCCGCGCAGGCGAAACTATACTTGAACCCGGATTCAACTTCGTTTTCCGGCGGCCGAGCCGAGGTCGGCCAGTTCGGCCAGCACCGCGCGGTGCCGGCCGGGACTGCCGAGCCCGAGCTGATCGGCCTTGGCGCGCTTGAGATACAGATGCACCGGATACTCCCACGTCATGCCGATGCCGCCGTGTAATTGGAGCGCTTCTTCGGCGGATGTCACCGCGACGTCCGCGCAGTAGGCCGCGGCGACCGCGGTACCCACGGCGGCGTCGGGATCGCCCGCAGCGATCGCGCCCGCCGCGTAGTGGGCACTGGCGGCCGCCGCCTCGACCTCCACGAACAGGTCGGCGAGACGGTGTTTGAGCGCCTGGAATCCGCCCACCACGCGGCCGAATTGGCGGCGCATCTTCAGATAGCCGACGGTCGCCTCGAGGCACCACGCCGCGATACCCGCCTGCTCCGAGGCCAGCAGCGCCGCGCCGGTTTCCAGCGCCGTCCGCAGCGCGGCCGCTCCCCCGTCGGCCGGGACCACGAGCTGACCGGGCGCGGCGTCGACCACGACATCGGCCAGCGGCCGGGTCATATCGAGCGAGACCACCGGCGTCACCGTGGCTGCAGCCACCGGCACGGCGTGAATCTCGGTGCCGGAGACGGTGTCGACCGCGGCCAGCAGCACATCGGCGTCCAGGACGCCCGCGACGCTGGTCACGCTGCCGGACAGGCGGCCGTCGGCATCCTTCCGGAAGGACGGGACCACGTCCGGCGCGGCGGCGGTGAAGGGCGCGAGCAGCGCTACTGTCACCGCACCGTCGGCGAGCTGCCCGATCAGGTCGGAATCACCGGCGAGCAGCACGGTGGCGGCGATGACGCTGCTGGTGAGAAACGGTACGGGCGCGACGGACCGCCCCAGTTCTTCCAGCACCACCGCCGCGTCGCGAGCGGAGCCGCCCGCGCCGCCACGCTCCTCGGGGACGAGCAGTCCGGCCAGCCCCAGGTCCCGCGCCAGCGCTTTCCACAATCCCGGCGTCAGCGACCGATCGCCCGCATAGGCCCGCGCGACCGCCGCCGGATCACATTGGGCCGCAAGCAGATCGCGCACCGCGTGCCGCAGCGCCGCCTCGGTGTCGGTATCGAGCAGCAGGATGTCGTCGCTCATCGGGCCAGGTCCTTCCAGGCGGTGTCCTTGTCCCCGCGCGCCTCGGCGGGCAGGCCGAGGACCCGTTCGGCGACGATATTGCGCAGGATCTCGGACGTGCCGCCCTCGATCGAATTGCCCTTGGCGCGCAGGTAGCGGTAGCCGGGCCCGCGGCCGGCGAAGTCGACACGGTCGGGCCGCACCATGGTCCAGTCGTCGTAGCGCAGGCCGTCCTCGCCGAGGATCTCCAGTTCGAGACCGGTCAGCTGCTGGTTGGACCGCGCGAAAGCCAGTTTGAGCGCGGAACTTTCGGGCCCCGGCTGACCGGCGGAGGTCCGCTGCCGCATGCGCGCGGCGGCCAGCCGCCCGGCTTCGGCCTCGACCCACAGCCGCAGCAGCCGGTCGTGCAGTTCCGGCGTGTGCCGGTCCGGATTCTCCCGCCAGGTGCGGGTGACCGCGGCGAGCACACCGCTCTCCCGCGGCACCGCGCGCCCGCCGATGGCCGCCCGCTCGTTGTTGAGGGTGGTGGTGGCGACGCGCCAGCCCTCCCCCACCCCGCCGAGGCGTTGGGCGTCGGGGATGCGGACGTCGGTGAGGAAGACCTCGTTGAACTCGGCCTCGCCGGTGATCTGGCGCAGCGGCCGCACCTCGACGCCGGGATGGCGCATATCGCAGATGAAGAAGGACATACCCGCGTGCTTGGGGCGGTCCGGGTCGGTGCGCGCGAGCAGGATCGCCAGATCGGCCTTGTGGGCCACCGACGTCCACACCTTCTGCCCGTTGACGATCCAGTCCCCACCGTCGCGGACGGCCCGGGTGCCGACCGCCGCCAGGTCCGATCCGGCGCCCGGCTCACTGAACAGCTGGCACCAGATCTCCTCGCCGGTCCACAGCGGACGCAGGTAGCGCTGCCGCTGTTCCGGGGTGCCGTGGATGGCGATGGTGGGCGCCGCCATCCCGAGGCCGATGCCGTTGAGTTCGGCCTGATGACCCGGAGCTCCCGCCTGTTCGAACAGCTCGTCGACGAACAGCTGGAGGTCGCGGTCGGCGCCGCGGCCGCCCAGCCCGACAGGGAAGTACACCCAGGCCAGTCCGGCGTCGAAGCGGGCGCGGTGGAAGGTCACCGGGTCGGTGGTGGCCGGATCATGCTCGGCCAGTAGGGATTCCACCCGCCGGCGCAGGTCGTCGCGAACCGTATCGCTCATCGGTCGTGCTCCTTCGTCTCAGGGCACCAGCAGGGAGACGGCTTCGGCGACGCAAGCCGGCTTGGCCGCACCGTCGATCTCCACGGTGACCCGGCTGACCGCCTGGAACCCCATGCTCGCCGGCGTCAGCGACACCAGTTCCACCCCGGCGCGCAGCCGCGAGCCCACCGGGACCGGGGACGGGAAGCGAACCTTGTTGGCCCCGTAGTTGACTCCCATCGACAGCCCCTCGACGGTGTACACGCTCGCGGTGAGCATGGGCAGCAGCGACAGGGTGAGGAAGCCGTGCGCGATGGTCGTCCCGAACGGACCGGCGGCGGCCCGTTCCGGATCGATGTGGATCCACTGGTGATCGCCGGTCGCGTCGGCGAACCGGTCGATCTGCTCCTGGGTCACGGTGTGCCAGTCGCTGTAGCCGAGATGGGTGCCGACTGCCTTCTCCAGTTCGGGCAGCCCCTGGAATACCCGCATTGTTCGCGTCCTTCCGTTCGATTCCGTTGCGCGGCTAGTTCTTCGGCCCGCCGGCCACGTAGATGACCTGTCCCGACACGAATCCCGCGCCCTCGCTGGCCAGGAACGACACCGTGTGCGCGATGTCCTCGGGCTTGCCGGAGCGGGCCACCGGGATGGTGGAGATGACCGCCTGCCGGAAGTCGTCGAACGAGACGCCCATGCGCTCGGCGGTGGCCTGGGTCATCTCGGTTTCGATGAAGCCCGGTGCGACGGCATTGGCGGTGACGCCGAACTTGCCGAGCTCGAAGGCGAGGGTCTTGGTGAAGCCCTGCAATCCGGCCTTGGCGGCCGAGTAGTTGGCCTGGCCGCGATTGCCCAGCGCCGAGGTGCTGGACAGGCTGACGATGCGGCCGAAGCCCTGCTCGATCATGTGGCGCTGGACCGCCCGCGTGCACAGGAACGCGCCGCGCAGGTGCACGCCCATGACCGCGTCCCAATCCGCGACGCTCATCTTGAAAAGCAGGTTGTCGCGCAGGATGCCCGCATTGTTGACCAGCACGGTGGGCGCGCCCAACTCGGCGGCCACCCGGTCCACGGCCGCGGTCACGGCCTGCTCGTCGGACACGTCCGCGCCGACGGCGAGGGCGCGGCCGCCGGCCGCCTCGATCTCCGCGACGACCGGTTTGCAGGCCTGCTCGTCGAGATCCAGGACGGCGACGGCCATTCCGTCGTCCGCCAGTCGCCGTGCGATCGCGGCGCCGATGCCCCGCGCCGCGCCGGTCACGACCGCTACCCGCGGTGTCTGCGTGCTCACGATGTTCTCCTCTGTGGTGCGATCAGGTCGGTGTCGATCAGGCCGAGGGCGTGCAGACCACGCGCCCGACGGTCTTGCCGTCGGCGAGGCGCTGGACGCCATCGGCGATGTCCGCCAAGTCGAGTCGTTCGCTGACCAGGGGGCGGATCGCGCCCGCGGTGGCCAGCCGGGTCAGCTCGCGGTGGCAGTCGGCGACCGCGGCCGGGTCGTAGGCGTTGTAGAGCCCCCAGTGCAGGCCGACGATCGAATAGTTCTTGACCAGTGCGTGATTCAGTGCGGCGCTCTGGATGTCGCCGCCCGCGAAGCCGACGACCAGGATGCGGCCCTCGAAGGCGATGCACTTGGTCGAGCGGGTGTAGGTGTCGCCGCCGACCGGGTCGTAGACGACGTCGGCGCCGCGATTGTCCGTGACCCGCTTGACGACCTCGACGAAATCCTCACTCCTGCGGTCGATCACGATGTCGGCGCCGAGCGCGCGGGCGTACTCGGCCTTCTCGGGCCCGCCCACCACGCCGATGACGCGGGCCCCGGCCGCCTTGCCGAGCTGGACGGCGGCACTGCCGACCCCGCCCGCGGCCGCGTGCACCAGCAGGGTCTCCCCCGCCTGCAGCGCGGCACGGCGATGCAGTCCGAACCATCCCGTCTGGTAACCGATGAACAGGGAAGCGGCCTCCGCATCGTCCAAAGCGGTTGGCGCGGTGAAGGTCTGGGCCGCCTCCAGGACCGCGTACTCGGCGAAACCGCCGTACGGCAGCGAGCTGCCGCCGAGCACGCGGTCACCGACCGCGATCCCGGTGACCTCGCCACCCGTGGCCACGACCTCCCCGCACAGCTCGACGCCGGGCGTGAACGGCAGCGGCGGCTTCACCTGGTACAGGCCGCGGCACATGAGCACGTCGGGGAAGTTCGCCGCCGCGCCGGTGACCCGCACGACCACCTGACGTGGGCCGGGTTCGGGGCGCTCCACGGTGTCGAGCCGCATCACCTGTGCAGGTTCGCCCAGTTCGTGGACCCGCCAGGCCCGCATGTCCGCCACTCTAGACGCCCCCGGTCAGCGTGAGACCGCCGTCCACCACGAGCAGCTGGCCGGTGAGCCAGGCCGCGTCCGCGGAGAGCAGGAAGGCGACCACGCTGCCGATGTCCTCGGGCACGCCCAGCC
This sequence comes from Nocardia sp. NPDC059236, assembly GCF_042754085.1. NCBI lineage: Bacteria > Bacillati > Actinomycetota > Actinomycetes > Mycobacteriales > Nocardiaceae > Nocardia > Nocardia sp. NPDC059236. The sequence continues at coordinate 370,684 of NZ_JBHZAF010000001.1, read as the reverse complement.
GCTTGAGCGGGTAGGCGGCGGCGATCTGCTCCTCGCGGCCCTCGTAGAGCGCGGTGGCGAACTTCGTCTTCACCACCGCCGGCGCGACGGCGTTGACGCGGATGTCCGGGCCGAGTTCGACCGCGAGCTCCTGGGTGATGTGGGTCAGCATCGCCTTGCTGGAACCGTAGAAACCGATGCCGGGCGCGGGCTTGAGCCCGGCGACCGAGGAGACGTTCACGACCGCACCGCCATGGTCCTTCATCCACGCCCGGTAGGCGTGCTGCACCCACGACAGGGCGGCAAGGCAGTTGACCTCCACGATCTTTCGGGCCGCGTCGAGATCGAGCTCCACCATCGGCCCGAACACCGGATTGATCCCGGTGTTGTTCACCAGCAGGTCGGCACTTCCGAAGGTCTCGACTGCCCGCTCGAGGGTCTCGGCCTGATGCGCGGCATCGTCGGCGCGCCCCGCCACGGCCAGCGCCTTCGACGGCCCGCCCAGCGCCGCGACGGCCTCGTCGAGCGCCTCCTGCTTGCGGGCGGTGATCACGACCTTGGCGCCCTCGTCCACCAGGCGCTGCGCGATACCGAGGCCGATACCCCGGCTGGCGCCGGTGACAATGGCGGTCTTGCCTTCGAATCTGTTCACGGACAGGTCCTTTCAGGTCGCCCGTGGCCACGGCGGTCTCGCGCCGCGACCCGGGGCCGACCCCGAGCGGGGAACTTACTAAGCGCTTATTTTCTTCCGCCACCTTGCGCCAAACTCCCGTCGCGGTCAATACCGCCGAGGGGGTCGAACTCCTGTGATACGGCACACAGTGCGCTCGAAAGCCGAGGTCATGCAGGAGAAAACGACACGAACTCGAACCCGGATTCATATTCTCGGACCCTCGCGGCAGCTACCGCCACGATCCGCGCAGGCGGGGTCGCGAGCCATCAGGCGGGGTCGCGAGCCATCAGGCGGGTCGCTAGCTATTCGGACTTCACCTGCAGGGCATTGACCCACAGCTGGGTCAGGGTGCCGACCAGTTTCTCGAAGGCGATGCGCTGGTGCTGGACGAAGACCATGTAGGCCATACGGCTGACCATCACCGACAGCGCCTGAGCGGTGATCAGCGGATCGAGATCCGCGCTGGCCTGCCCGGATTCCTGCAGTTCGCGGATCATCCTGGCATTGCGCTGGATGAAGGCACGGTTGCGTTCCAGGCGCAGCGCGCGGAAGTTCTCGTTGATCTGGGTGACCTCTTCGAACACCCCCATCAGGCGCGCATTGCGCTTGTAGGCCAGCAGGTATTCCCGGTTGGCGGCCTCGACGAGCTCGCGCGGGTCGGTGACGCCGGTGCGGGCCCGCACGTGCGGGTGCAGCATTTCCTCCTGCACCTCCTCGACGACGGCGGTGAAGATCTCTTCCTTGCTGTCGAAGTAGGTGTAGAACGAGCCGGCGGCGGCGCCCGCGGCCTTGGAGATGTCGGCAATCCTGGCGTCGAGGTAGCCGTCGCGTTCGAATACCTCGCGCGCCCCGGCGATGAGGGCGGCACGGGTGCGCTCTCCGCGCTTGGTGCGCGGGGGCACCCGGCGAGGCGCGGCCTGGCGGTCGATGGGTTCGGACGTCACGGCGGATCACTCACTCGGTCACGGGGACGGCTGCCGATTGCCACCGTATCACCGCGTATACCAGCACATATCGTCCCACGCCGACGGCCTTCGACCCGCTCGCTCGCGCGGCCGGAACGACGGCCGACCGTCATTGAAGTTGACACCGGATTCAGATATGGTCGCGCACAGGGTCGTGACGCCGCTCACTCCGACCCCGTCTCATCCGACCTCTACATAACTGGATGTTCCATGACAAATGTCGCCGACCGTATCTGGCAGCACGCGTCCGAACGCCCCGACGCCATTGCGTTGCGCCACCTGGACGACACCCTCTCCTACGCCGAGCTGGCCCGCCGCAGTGCGGCCTTCGGCGGCCGGCTCACCGAATCCGGTGTCGCGGTGGGAGATCGCGTGTTGCTGGTGGCGCCGACCGTGCCGGAGTTCGTGATCGCCTACCTGGGCGCGCAACTGATCGGAGCCGTCGCCATTCCGGTGAACACCATGGCGACCGCACCCGAAATCGGTTATGTGCTCGATGATTCCGGCGCCCGGTATGCCATCGCCTGGCATCTGGCCCGCACCGCGGCCGAGCAGGCCGCCGCCGAGCGCGGGATCCCGGTGCAGGTGCTCGAGCCCGGTGCGCACGCCTCCCCCGCCCAGCCGACCGCCGGACCGGTCCGGCGCGAACCCGACGACACCGCGATCCTGCTCTACACCTCGGGCACCACGGGCAAACCGAAGGGCGTGGAGCTCACCGTCGCCAATCTGATCGAGACCGCTCGTATTTTCATCGATCAGCTGCGACTCACACCCGAGGAACGCTTCGGCACCGGGCTGCCGCTGTTCCACGTGTTCGGGCAGGCGGTGTGCCTGATCACCACCCTGCACGCGGGCAGTTCGTTCTCCATGGTGTCGCCGTTCGTCCCCGGGGCAATGATCGAGACGATCCGCGATCACCGGCTCACCGTGGTGGCGGGCGTGCCGACCATGTGGAATGCCATGCTGCACAGCGCCGGCGACTACGGTCCGGAGGATTTCGCGAGCCTGCGGCTGGCCTGCTCGGGTGGCGCGTCGCTGCCCGCGGAGGTGATCCGGTCCTTCACGGAACGTTTCGGCTGCACCATTCTCGAGGGCTACGGGCTCACCGAGTCCAGCGGGGCCGCGACCTACAACCCCCTGGATCGCGAGCAGCGGGCCGGGTCGGTGGGTACCGCACTGCCCGGCACGTCGATCGAGGTGCGAGATCCGGAGGGCACGGTGCTGCCCGCCGACACGGTCGGTGAGCTGTTCATGAGCGGGCCCAGCGTGATGAAGGGGTACTGGCAGCGGCCCGACGCGACGGCGGCCGATCTGTCCGGCGGCTGGCTGCGCACCGGCGATCTGGGCCGCCTCGACGCCGACGGCTACGTCTACATCGTCGACCGCGCAAAGGATCTCATCATTCGCGGCGGGTACAACGTGTATCCACGCGAGGTCGAGGAGGTGCTCTACGAGCACCCCGGCATTGTCGAGGTGGCGGTGATCGGCCTGCCCGACGACCACTACGGCGAGGAGGTGGGCGCGGTGGTGGCCACCGCGCCCGGCGTCGAACTCGATGCCGGGGAGCTGCGCGCCTGGGCCAAGGAGCGCCTGTCCGCCTACAAGGTGCCGCACCGCTTCGCCTTCACCGACCAGCTGCCCAAGGGCGCGACCGGCAAGATCCTCAAGCGCGCCATCGACCCGAACCTGTTCACAGACAAGGCATCCCGATGAGCATCGTCCCCACCGTCACCGGCACCGTCGATTCCAGCGAGCTGGGCCGGGTGCTGGTGCACGAGCACGTCTTCGTGCTCGGCGAGGAGTACCGGCAGAACTACGGCGACTGGGATGAGCAGGCCCGCGTCGACGACGCCGTGAAGCAGCTCGACGAGCTGAAATCGCTGGGCATCGATACCATCCTGGACCCGACCGTGCTGGGGCTGGGCCGCTACATCCCCCGCATCCAGCAGATCGCGGCCCGCACCGAGCTGAATATCGTCGTTGCCACCGGCATCTACACCTACAACGACCTGCCGTTCCAATTCCATTACAACGGACCGGGTTTGATGATGGACATGCCCGAGCCCATGGTGGAGCTGTTCGTCAAGGACCTCACCGAGGGCATCGCCGGGACCGGGGTGCGCGCGGGATTCCTCAAGTGCGCCATCGAGGAACCCGGGCTGACTCCGGGTGTGGAGCGGGTGATGCGGGCGGTCGGTCAGGCGGCGGTGCGGACGGGAGCGCCGATCACCGTGCACACCAACCCGCACACCCGGTCCGGGCTGGTGGCCCAGCGGGTGCTGCGGGAGGAGGGCGCGGACCTGACCCGCGTGGTGATTGGCCACTCCGGTGACTCCACCGATCTGGACTACCTCGCCGAATTGGCCGACGCGGGTTCCTATCTCGGCATGGACCGCTTCGGCATCGACGTGCTGCTGCCGTTCGAGGACCGTGTGAACACCATCGTGGAGCTCGTCCGCCGCGGCTACCGCGACAAGATCGTCATCGCCCACGACGCCGCCTGTTTCATGGACTGGTTCGATCCGGCCGCCAAGGCCCAGATCGCCCCGAAGTGGAACTACCGCCACATCAGCGAGGATGTCCTCCCCGCCCTCCTCGCCAAGGGCCTCACCGAGGACGATATCGACACCATCCTGGTGCGGAACCCCCGCCGCTACTTCGAGAAATGACAGTGTGCGCCGCCGCGGGGATTCCCCGCGGCGGCGCACAATCCTCACCAGCGGTCAGTCGGGGATGACGATGGCGAGTTCACCGGCGGCGTAACGGGCGCGCAGCACCTTCTTGTCGAACTTGCCGACGCTGGTCTTGGGCACCTCGGAGACGAACGTCCAGCGTTCGGGGAGTTGCCATTTCGCGACCTTGTCGGACAGGAAAGCGCGGAGCGCACCGGCATCGGGTTCGACGCCGGCGCGCAGTGCGGCGGCCACGACGGGGCGCTCGTCCCACTTCTCGTCCGGCACACCGAAAACGGCGGCCTCGGCGATGTCGGGGTGCGCCATGAGCGCGTTCTCCAGATCGACCGAGGAGATCCATTCACCGCCGGATTTGATGATGTCCTTGGCCCGGTCGACCAGGGTGAGGTAGCCGTCGGCACTGATGGTGCCGACGTCGCCGGTGCGCAGCCAGCCGTCGCGGAAGGCGTCGGCGCCGATTCCCGCGGCATCGGGCGAGTAGTAGGAGGCGGTGACCCAGGGGCCGCGAACCTCCAGCTCTCCCACCGCTTTTCCGTCACGGGGCAGCTCGGTGCCATCGTCTCCGACGAGCCGCGCCTGGACCGCTGCCGGGATGCGGCCCTGGGTGATCCGGTAGGCGAAGGCGGCCTCGCCGTCGAGGCCCGCGGGCGGCCAGGCCAGCGCGCCCAGCGGGGAGGTCTCGGTCATCCCCCACGCCTGGATGATGGGCACGCCGTGCCGTTCCTCGAAGGCGCGCATCAGCTGCGGCGGCACCGCGGCACCGCCGACCACGACCGCCCGCAGATGGGTCAGGTCCTGCGGCTTCGCGTCGACGACGGTCAGCACGCCGTTCCACACCGTCGGCACGGCCGCGGCGAAACTCGGCTGCTCGGCGGCCATGAGCGCCAGCAGCGGTTCCGGTTGCAGGAAGCGGTCGGGCATCACCAGCGACGCTCCGGCCATGAGCGCGGCATAGGGCAGACCCCAGGCGTTGGCGTGGAACATGGGAACGATGGCCAGCATCCGGTCGCCGGCGCGCACGCCCATGGCATCGGTGGTGCAGGCCTGCATGGAGTGCAGCCAGTTCGAACGATGGGAGTAGACAACACCTTTCGGGTCGCCGGTGGTGCCGGAGGTGTAGCACATGGCCGCGGCCGAGCGCTCGTCGAGGACCGGGAAGTCGAAGGTGCCCCGATACTGCGCGAGCAGGGTGTCGAACTCATGGACGGTGACGCCCTCGGGCGCGGGCAGCGCCGCGGCGTCACCGTTGGCGACGATGACGTGGCGCACCGTCCGCAGGGTCGGCAGTACCGGTGCGAACACCGGGATCAGGGAGGCGTCGACGATCACGACCCGGTCCGCGGCGTGATCGGTCACGTAGGTGATCTGTTCGGGGAACAACCGGATGTTGATGGTGTGCAGCACCGCCCCCATGGCGGGCACCGCGCAGTAGGCGATGAGGTGCTCGTTGTTGTTCCACATGAAGGTGCCGACGCGATCCCCGCGGCCGATGCCCAGCGCGGTCAGGGCGTGGGCCAGCCGGGCTGCCTGCTCCCCCAGTTCGCGGTAGGTCAGGACGCGGGATTCGGTGCCGGTCCAGGTGCGGACGGTGGCGTCGGCGTGCACCGTGCTCGCATAGCGCAGCAGGGTGGCCAGGGACAGCGGTTCGTCCTGCATGGTGCTGGGCATCGGCAGGTCGAGCTCGTCGTAAGTCATTGTGCAGATGTCTTTCTCGGGTACAGCACGGGTGAACCGGGCCGGGTGCGCCGTGCGCGGAAGGGCGCGCCCGGCCCGGTTCGCTGCGCTCAGCCGCGCAGCGCGGAGGCGAAGATGCCCGGCAGGGCGGCGGCGCCGGGTCGCTTCGCGAAGTTGGTCAGTCGCCGCAGTGTGGTGGCGCCGGTGCGGTTGGTCACGAACCACGGCGGTTTCGGGGAGAGCGCGAACTCGCCGCGCAGCAGCGACCGCGGGACGGGGCGGAAGGGGCCGCGGACCACGGTGCGCTCCGGATCGGCGATCAGCAAGCCGTTGTGCACCACGCCGATTCCGCTCTGGATGTCGGCGAGGGTGTGCCCGGGGAAGGCGCCCCAGGAGGCGCGGGCGGTCAGGTAGCCGAGGCCGGTCCAGGCGTTGATGGCGACGGTGCCGTACTGCAGGTCGGCGATGGCTCGCTCGAAGCGTTCACCCAGCCGGTCGATGGTGGCGGGGTCGGCGATGATGTTGACGCCGAGGGTGCCCTCGAACTCCTCGTTGGACACGCGGACCGCCTGCGTGAGGAATTCCGCTGCGGCGCCGCTCAATTCGAGCACGCCCAGCACCGGGGCGAAATACTCGGTGCGCAGCGCGGTCTCGTCCCGGTGCGGCACCAGGCCGGTGATGAGGGTGCGCGCGCCGATCCGCTCGGCGTCGGGATAGGACGTGCGCGCGCCGTCGACGCGGGCGGCCGAGCCCGGGTAGTAGTCCGGACGCTGCGGCGCCCGCTCGAGCGCGGCGCGCAGTTCGGCGAGGAACCGGTCCTTCTGGGGCCAGTCCGCGGAGATCACCGCGACCTGCGCGGCGACGCAGTTGTAGCCGTTGTTGTGCAGGCGCTGGGTGGCCAGGTGCTCGGCCTGGTACCGGAGGTCGGCGTCGGACCAGCGGCCCGGGATCACGATGGTGGGTGAGACACCGCCCAGTTCGCTGGTGATGGGCTTGTCCAGTTTCGGCGTGCCCGCGGCCTTGTTCCGCGCGCCTTCCTCGCCGGTGCCGAACACGATGGCGTCGTGGGTGAGCGCGCTGCCGGTCATGTGCACCGCGTCCACGCCGGCATGGTGCACCAGCGCCGTGCCGACCTCGGGGCCGCCGGTGAGCAGGCGTACGAAGCCGCCCTCGATCAGGGGTGCGAAGATCTTCTCCAGCACCGGCAGCAGCGGGTCGGTGATCGGATTCAGCTTGAGCGCCACCACCCGGTTGTCGGCGTAGAGCTGGTAGAGCACGTCCAGCGGCGCGATCGAGAAGATATTGCCCGCGCCGAGGACCACGCCCACGCCGCCGGTCTCGGCCGGGGTGCGCTGTCCCAGACCGGCTCGGGCGCGGACGGTTTCGGCGTCGACGCCGGGCCTGGTCCAGACCTCCGCGCGGAATCCGTTGAGCAGCAGCCAATCGAAGACGCCGTGCGGGAAGACGTCGACCGCGGTGCGGCCGCCGGGGGCGGCGTGAATCGGGTAGCCGTCGACGGGGCTGCGGCCCTGCTCCAGCGCCAGCAGCGATTCCGCGAGCGCGGCCGCGCCGGTGAGCAGCGAGTAGGGGCCGCTCACCCATTCCTCGCCGAGCAGCGGCGAGTCCAGGGGCAGCTTCTTGATGCGGGCGGCGGTCTCGACCCACTCCCGCGCGTAGCGCGCGGTATTGGCGTGAATCTGCTCGAGCAGCTGCCGCCGGGCGGGCAGCGGGGTTCGGGCCCAGTCGATTTCGCCCTGCCGGAGTGCGGAGACGGTGGCGTCGATCGTCGCCGCGGCGGTGGTGGTCACGATGCGTTTCCTTCCGAGTCGGCGTCCTCGGCGAGCATGACGGCGGCCTTCTCGCCGATCATGATCGTGGGCGCGTTGGTATTGCCCCGCACCACCGACGGCATGACCGAGGCATCGGCGACGCGCAGGCCCGCGACGCCCAGTACGCGCAGGCGCGGGTCCACGACCGCCCCGATGGCGCAGGTGGAGGTGGGGTGATAGAGGGTCTGAGCGGTGCGGGCCGCGAAGTCGAGCAGTTCGGCGTCGGAATCACCGGCGGGAGTGAGGAATTCGCCGGTGGTGAGCTCGCGCAGCGCGGGCCGGCCGGCGATGTCGAGGGCGCTGCGCAGTCCGGCGATGATGCTCGCGCGGTCGGCCTCGGTGTCGAGGTAGTTGTGGCGGATGCGCGGCGCGGTGGCCGGGTCCGCCGAGCGCAGGGTGAGTTCGCCCCGGCTGGTCGGGTTGATCAGGCAGGGGCCGAACGCGTAGCCGTGCTCGGTCGCCGCGCCCATGCCCTCGCCGTGGAAGAGGACCGGGGCCTGGTGGAACTGGATGTCCGGGCCCGCCAGTCCGGTACGGGTTTCGAGGAAGCCGCCGGTCTCACCGATATTCGAGGTCAGCGGGCCGCGGCCGGATTCCTGGAGCAGGCCCAGGTTTTCGGGCGTGAGCGCGGTCATCAGGGATTCGCGGTCGGTGCGGTAGTTGAGGAACACCGACAGGTGGTCCTGGAGGTGCTGCCCGACCGGCAGGTCGCGGACGGTCTCGATGCCGAAGGCCGCCAGCTGTTCGGCCGGGCCGATGCCGGACAACAACAGCAGCTGCGCGGAGCCGTAAGCGCCTGCGGCCAGCACGATTTCGCGCCGGGCCCGAATGGTCTCGGTGCTGCCGTCGCGGCCGATCACCACACCGGTGGCCCGGCCGTTCTCGATGACGATCCGGTGCGCGAGGGCGTCGGTGATGACCGTCAGGTTCTCCCGCTCCAGCGCCGGGTGTAGGTAGGCGACCGCGGCGCTGCATCGCATGCCGTTGCGCTGGGTCACCTGGTAGCGGCCGACGCCGAGCTGGGTGACGCCGTTGAAATCGTCGTTGCGGGTGTGCCCGGCCTGTTCGGCGGCGCGCAGGAATGCTTCGCCCAGTGGATGATTCGACCGGCTGTCGCTGACCGACAGCGGTCCGCCCACACCGTGGTAGGCGTCCTTGCCGCGCTCGTTGTCCTCGGCCTGCACGAAGTACGGCAGCACCTCGTCGTAGCTCCACCCGTCCGCGCCGGCCGCGGCCCACGCGTCGTAATCGGCCCGGGCACCGCGGATGTAGATCATGGCGTTCATGGAGCTGGATCCGCCCAGGACGCGGCCGCGCGGCAGGTAGGCGCGGCGGCTGTGCAGCCGGGGTTCGGGTTCGGTGTCGTAGTCCCAGTCCAGCGGGCTCTTGAACAGGGACGGGAAGGCGACCGGCAGATGGATCTCCTCGGCGGTGTCGCGCGGCCCGGCCTCGATCACGGCCACCCGGATCGCCGGATCCTCGGACAATCGGCTGGCCAGCACGGATCCCGCGGACCCCGCGCCTACGACGACGTAGTCGTACACGGTCGGCACCTCTCTCCACCTCATCGATCGACCCGGGTCGGCTATGACCCGGGTCACTGTCGCTGTCGGTGTCGATACTGCGGGTCAGGTGCATCCGCCCACCATGTGCGCGGGTTTGCCGATACCGCCCGGCCGACTGTGCTGGAGCACAGTCGGCGTCGAGAGCAAGTGCCTACTATCGAATCCATGACAGCGCTCACCGGCCCGCCGCGCAACGGCTCCACCGCAGTGCCGCAGACCGGTTCGATCGCGGTAACGCCGAGCGGTTCGACCGCGGTAGCGCGCACCCTGCTCGTCGAGGTCGACGACCTCACCACCGAACTCGTCGGTCGCATCCTCACCGGCGAGAACGCCTACGCGGAGGCCGCCCTCACCGAGGCGCAGCTGCACCTCGTCGTCCGCGACAATCTGGCCGCCCTGCTCGAACAACTCTCCGGGAGCGCCGGGCGGCGGCTGCAACCGGCGACCGTGGTGGGCCGGGTCAAGGCGGAACTGGGCGTGCCGATCGCGGCGGTGCTGCACGCGTACCGGCTGGCGGGACGGCTGCTGTGGGAACGCGCGCTCGTCACGGCGCGGGGGACGAATCTGGACGCGCTGCCGCAACTCGGCTCGGAGATGTGGCGGCTCCTGGACGACTATTCCGGCGCCGCCGCCGATGCGTACACCGACTACCTCACCGAGCGGGTCCGCCGCCACGACGTGGAGCGCCGCGCCATGCTGCGGCGGCTGTTCGACGGCGAGGCCGATGATCCCACCCAGCGCGACATCGCCCGGGCCCTGCACCTGCCGCCGCTGGGCAGCTTCGTCGTGGTGCACGCCGAAACCGATTCCGGCGCAATCGAACCGCTGTTCGGGATCGAGGATCGGCTGCGGGCCGACTTCGTCGAGTCGATCTGGCTCACCGAGCCGGGTGCGCGGATCGGGCTGCTCAATGTGGCCACCGCACGCTCGCACGAGCGGGTGCTGTCACGCCTGCGCGCCCACGCGACCGGGCGTATCGGGGTGAGCCGTCCCTTCCCGACGCCGGGGTCCGCGGGGACCGCCTTGCGCGAGGCGGAACTCGCGGGACGATGCGCGCCACCCGGCAGCCCGGCCGTGACCGCGTACGGCAGCACACCGATCCCGCTCGTTCTCGCGCATGCGCCCTCGGCGTCACGGGAATTGGCGGACGACGTCCTGGGCCCGGTGCTCGAACTGCCGCCGGAGGAACGCGACACCCTCCTCGACACCCTCGAGCTGTGGTTCGAATGCGGTGGCTCCAATACCGAGGTGGCGCAACGGCTCCACTACCACCGCAACACCATTCACTACCGGCTGCGGCGGATCGAGACGCTGACCGATCGCCGGTGCTCGGACCCGAAGGCCGCCGCCGAGCTGTACATCGCCCTGCACGCCGCGCGGCTCGCCGGATTCGATCCGGCCTGAGCCGCAACCGGGTTCAGCGTCCGGATCGCCCGAATCGTCCTAGATTTCATGCTGTCCGGTAGGGCGGCGCTCATTCGTGGTGGGGTGCGGGCGGGCGGGGCGTCCCGCCGCGCCGATGCCGCCTGTGCGGCGACGATGCTGCGGGGCGAGGTCGGAACGCGCGAACTGGCCGGGGGTCTGCCCCTTCCAGTCCCGGAAAGCGGTCGCGAACGCTGACACGCTCGTGTAGCCGAGCCGGGCGGCCACCGTGTCGACAGTGAAGCCTGCGGCCAGCAGCTCCTCGGCCAGCAGGCCCGTTGTCTCGCAGGCCAGTTCGCGAAAGGTGGTGCCCTCCTCGGCCAGCCTGCGGCGCAGGGTGCGGACGCTCATGTGCAGGTCGGCGGCGATAGCGACCTGATCGATGGCGCGGCCGTGCCGCATCAGCAGGGCCCGGACCCGACCGGCCAGCCCGACCCGGGCACGGCGGCGTTCGACGATCTCCGCGCACAGCTGCACGTACTGCCTGCGCAGCATCGAATTCGCCTGCGGCATCCGCCGTTGCAGATGGTGTGTCCGTTCGATACACAGCAGTCCCTGGCGAGCCTTCTCATCGGATGCCGCGCCAGCACCCTCCGCGATCTCGATGGCCATGTCCGCGATATCGATGGCGCACTGCCGGAACTGCTTGGCTGCGTTGCGATCCGATGCGGCCACCTCGGCGGGGAGATCCCGATCGTGTAGTTCGTGAGCCCATTCGGAACACGGCGTGAGCCAGGTGATATCGGCAGACAGCCCGGTGAGCAGGCGGTTACGCCACTACCGCCTGGTACTGGGCGAGAAACTCAGTGGCCCATGCCGATTCCACCATCGACGTTGATGACCTGGCCGGTAATGTATCCCGCGTTCGGGCTCATCAGGAACGCCACGGTGGCCGCGACCTCCTCGGGCCGGCTCCGTTCATCGCGCCATCTACGGCTGCGAGTCACGGTCACGGCGCGAGCGGGAGTCGATCGGGCGTGCGGGCTACCGGCCGTCCCGCGGCGTGGAACAGCTCACCGATCCGGATCGCATCACGGACGGCCGCGCCACCGACATCGTTGTTGAAGAAGATGTAGGCATCGAGATTCCCATCCCACGTGTCCTCGATGCGCCGGACCCACTCGGCCAGAACGCGTTCCGGGTAGCGGGGTGCGGACCGGCCGGGACCTTCATGGAAACGGACGTAGGCCCAGTCGGCCGTGCGCCACAGCGGCGTGATCGGCCGCCCGAGCCGGTCGGCCCAGCACAGTGCCGCACGGTGCGCTTCAAGCACGGCCCGGACCCGGTCGTCCCACCAGCTCTCGTGGCGCGGTTCGACCGCCACGCGCAACTCGGCGGGGATCAGCCCCAGCACCTGGTCGAGCCGCTCGGGTTCGGCAGTCAGGGTGGGAGGCAGCTGAATCAGTATCGGCCCCAACCGATCCCCCAGTCCGCGCGCCGCATCGATCATCCGCTCCAGCGGGATCTCGACGTCCCGCAGCCGGCGATAGTGGGTCACCACCCGACTGGCCTTCACCGCCATCACGAAATCCTCCGGCGTCCGTCCGTGCCACCCCTCGAAGGTCGTCCGCGCCACCGGCCGATAGAAGGCCGCGTTCAACTCCACCGCCCCGAACGCCCGCGCATACACCTCGAGCCACCGTCGCTGCCCGATCCCTGGCGGATACACCAGCTCCCGCCAGTCGGCGTACTGCCACCCCGATGTTCCGACGAACACCGTCACGGCTCGCCACCCCGGCCCCGCATCACGTGAGCAAACCTCCGGACGCCATACCCCACTGTCCCACCACCGGTCCGGCAAAGCAGTGAAATCTTTGCGTTTCACACAATATTGCGCCCACGAGGCCCCAGTTCGTGCGCGTCGGTTGTTCATCTCCGCCGTGCCGCTCCTGCACGCGATCGACGCGCACGGACCGTGAGCGAGGTGGCTGTGGCCTACTCTCGGGTGGCATGAGCTCAGTCGCTGATACGACCGCCGTGACGAACTTGATCGCGAAGTATGCCGAGTTGGTCGATAGTGGGGATTTCGCTGGAGTGGGGGCGCTATTCGAGCACGGGGTGTTCAGCGGCAGCGGTGGGTCGGTCGCGGGGAGTGAGCGGATCGAGACGATGTTTCGGGGGATGGTGATCGTGTACGAGGACGGGACGCCGCGCACCCATCACGTCACTACCAATATCGCCGTCGAATTCGGCGAGGATGCCGATATCGCCACGGCGCGTTCCTATTTCACGGTTTTCCAGGCCACACCGGACCTGCCTCTGCAGCCGGTGGCGGCCGGCCGTTACCGGGACCGCTTCGAGCGCAGTGCCGGGCAGTGGCGGTTCGCCGAGCGCCAGGTGCAGATCACGCTGACCGGCGACATGAGCCGGCACCTGCGCACCCCGGCCCCGCAGGAGAGCTGACAGGCGGGTCAGTCCCACCCGTGCAGGGCGAAGGAAGTGCCGAGATGACAGTTGCGGACACCCGCGGCCTGGTAGGGGATGATATTGGGCGGCAGGGCATTCGGGTCGGCCCAGAGCAGGCCGGCGCATTTGTGGGGCTCCATGTTCACCGGCTCTCCGGACCAGCGGAGGGCTTCGAAGAAGAAGCCGATGCGGGCGGCCCCGGACTCGCCGCGGTGGTGGAGTACGTGCGCGAAACGCAGGTCGGCGGGGTCGATGGTGATTCCGATTTCTTCCATGGCTTCACGGATCACGCCGTCCACCACCGATTCGCCGTCCTCGAGGTGGCCGCTGGGTAGATTCAGCCGGCCATCACCGTAGCCCGTGTTCGCGCGCTCGCCGAGCAGGACCAAGCCATCGCGCCACAGGACGATGTGGACATCGATAATGCTGCGGTAACGATCCGTCACTCGTTGCCCGGCTTCCGACCGATTCCACACGCCCACAAGGTCCCCAGCACCGCGCCCGGGGGCACCAGCACCCACACCCACCACGGATAGAACCACTCCAGCGTGACGCCGAGCAACAGCCACACGATCAAGTTCAGCCCGCTGAGCGACAACCACACGATGGTCAGCACCGTCATGGCGATCCGCCCACCCGATGGCCCCGGCTCCTTCATCTCGGGCAGATCAGCGGATACTTTGGCCAGCTCGCCCCGGGTACGAGCCTGCCAGATCGACTGCACCCGGCTGTCGAACTCACCGAGATTCAGCACACCGGCGTCCACAGCGCGGCGCAGCGTCTCCTCGAGTTTCTTCCGTTCGGCGTCGGAGATCCGAATGTCGTTGGGGTGCACCGGCTCACTCACAATCCCGATCCTGCCATTCCCGGCCCTACCGCGCTGGCGAGTGCATCCGAATGCTGATCAGCGTTGGCGCTCGATTCCGTACCGGCCCGGCTGGTATCCGATCCGATCGAGGTCGACGGGGCCGGCGTCGTCGCGGCGGAAATGATCGACCCAGGATCGGTCCAGCCGGTGAGGGCGGACGGACTGGAAAGTCATGTAGGAATCGATGATTCGGGGTGCGACGGACTGCAGGGCGGCGGGCGGATTCGGGAGCCGGTGGACCGCGCGCAGCGGGTCGTCGATGACGAGCAGCAGGGCATTGTCGGCGAGCGGGCGCAGCGGGCCGGGGAACCAGCGTTGCCGCCAGTCCTCGAAGAGCTGGTCGACGAGCGCGCGACCGCCCTCGGTGTAGGCGTAGTGGGCGTGTTCGTAGTCGACGGCCCAGGCCAGCAGGTCGGCTCGGGTCTCAGGCACCTCGAGGCCCATGCGCTCGCCGACTCCGCGCCAGAAATGAAAGCGGGCCAGGCGATCCGTGTCGGTGAACACGGCCAGACCCAGGTGGTCGAGGATCCGGTCCGCTTCGAGGGCCAGCGAGGCGAGGGTGTAGAGCTTGTCCTGATCGCTGATCCCGAAACGGCTGTGAATGGCCTCCATCCGATCGATTGCCGCACATCCGCGCGTGGTCGCCGCCGCCCTCGAGCAGGTCTGGGCCGAAATAGACCAGGAGACAAGCGAATTGACCTCCTACGACAACCAGGAGCCCCCGGCGGACCGCGGCCGCCGCCCGCAACATGGCCGCCGTCCGGCAGGTGTGGCTGACCGCCGTGTGGGGCAGTGGGATTCGGTAGACGACGATCGGCCCACCACGATTCGTGGTGGGCCGATCGTTCGATGAAGCCTCGGCCGCACGCCGGTGACCTGACCCGACCTGGATACCGCCGGGGCTAGCCGCGCCGGGCCGCTGTCGCCGCCGGACCGACCGCTCGGAAGGTGAGGGCGACGACGAAGGTGAGGGCCGCGATGGCGGCGGCGGCCGCGAAGGCGGTGGTCATGCCGCCGACCAAGGCGTGCTGGGCCGAGCCGCCGGCAGTGCGGGAGGCGGTGCCGAAGACCGTGACCAGGATGGCCAGGCCCAGGGAGGCACCGGTCTGCTGGAGAGTTTGCAGTGCGCCGCCCGCCGCGCCCGCCTCGTGGGTGTCGACATTCGACATGATGATGACGTTCAGGGGCGAAACCGACAGGCCGATACCGCATCCCATCAGGATCATGGCGATGAACAGCAGCGGGAAGTAGCCGCTGTCGGCCGTCAGCTGGGTGAGCAGGACCAGGCCGGCCACCATCAGGGCCGCACCGGTGACGGTCACCGGTTTCGGGCCGAAGCGGGGCAGCAGGCGCGGGATCAGCCGGATCATGGTGAACATCAGCACAGCGGTGGGCAGGAAGGCGAAACCGGTTGCCAGCGCACTCAATCCGAGCACATCCTGCAGGAACTGGGTGAGGAAGAAGAACATCGACATGCCCGCCATCGGCGCCAGGAACATGTTCGCGTAGGCGGTGGCGCGATTGCGGTCGGCGAACAGGCGCAGCGGCAGTAGCGGTTGGGCCGCACGGGATTCGATGGCGAGGAACGCGGCGATCAGGATCGCGCCGGCCGCCAGGGAGATATCGGTGGTGGCAGTCCCCCACCCATCCGAGGCGGCGTTGATGAAGCCGTAGACGAGAGCGGCCACGCCGGTGGTGGCGGTCAGCGCGCCGGGCAGGTCGAGGTGGGCCGGCTGCCGCTCCGCCCTGGGCAGGTAGCGCAGCGCCAGCACCACGACGATCAACCCGAACGGCACATTGATGAAGAGCACCGAGCGCCAGCTCAGCCATTCGGTCAGCAGTCCGCCGACGATGAGGCCGATAGCGAAACCGGCACTGGACATTCCGGAGAACAGTGCGAGTACGCGCATCCGGGCTTTCGGATCGCTGAAGGTGGTGGTCAGCAGGGCGAGGGTGTTGGGTCCGGCCATGGCCCCGCCGATGCCCTGCACGACGCGCGCGGCGAGCAGCCAGCCCGCGGAGGGCGCCAGCCCGCCCGCGAGCGACGCCAGGGTGAACAGGGTGGCGCCGGCGAGGAACAGGTTGCGGCGGCCGAACAGGTCACCGGCGCGGCCGCCGAGCAGCAGTAATCCGCCGAAGGCGAGGCTGTAGGAGTTCATCACCCAGGACAGGCCGGTGGCGCTGAAGTGCAGGTCGGTCTGGATGCGCGGCAACGCAACATTCATCACGGTGATGTCGAGGACGATCATCAATTGGCAGGTCAACAAGGTGGCCAGCACAATTCCCGACCGGAGTCGGGGGGCTCGAGCGGGTGCCGGCATGCGCACGGCAGCGCTCGAGGGAAGGGTGGTCGACAAGGAATGCTCCATCGAATGGGATACAAACGGAGGATGCCTCCGTTTCCGATGGAGTTATCATATGGAGGGTTCCTCCAATTGCGCAAGCCTAACCGGAGGGCCCATCCGTTTCTAGTGGAGGGTTCGTGGAAGCACCGTCGACCGGAAAGCCGATGCGCGCCGACGCGCGCCGCAACTATGAGCGGATCGTGACCACCGCCCAGCAGGCCTTCACCGAACTGGGCCCCGAGGCGCCGCTCGAGGAGATCGCGCGCCGCGCCGGGGTCGGCATCGGCACCCTGTACCGGCACTTCCCCAATCGTGAGGCGCTGATCGAGGCCGTCTACCGTTCCAGCATCGAGCATTTGAGCCAACGCGCCCACGACCTCCTCGAAACCCACACGGCCGGAACGGCTTTCGAGTACTGGATGCGCGAACAGGTGGAGTGGGTGATGGCCAATCGCGTCCTCGCCACCACGCTCAAGGCGGGCATGGACCACAACACGCCGACCTTCACGCTGTGCCGCGAGGCGATCACCGGGGCGGCTTCCCTGCTGGTACAGGCGGCACGGGAGGCGGGCACGATCCGCGCCGACATCGAGCCGCGCGACCTGATCCGGCTCGGGCACGGCCTGGGCGTCGCCTGCGAGACCACACCCGACGCCGCCGAACGCCTGATCTCGGTGACCCTCGACGGCCTGCGCGCCACTCCGGCCGACGCTCAGCGGTTGTAGGGCTGTTCCTGAACCCAGCTGAAACCGCGCTCCAGCAAGGGAAACGACTTCGGATCGAGCTGGGTGAACCAGGCGTGGATGCGATGACCCGAGTAGTCGTCGGCATCGACGACCATCCTGCCGGGACCCGGCCACCAGTAGCTGAGGCGCACGCGCACCGGGGTCTCCTCGAAGGTCCCCAGGGCGATGCGGTGATGCAGATCGATGAAATGCCGCCGCGCGTCGATGGTGCCGCCGTACACCTCGAAGGAATCGTCCATGTGCTGAATGGTGAGCACCACCGGGTCGGAGACATGGAAGGGCCGGTCGACCACGATTCGGCGCCAGCGCAATTGGTCGGTGAGCAGCGGATCGCGCTTGTAGCCCTCCGAGGAGAAGCCGTCCACCTGGTAGATCCCGTACAGCTCCGGCGCGGGGTGCTCCCATTGCCGCCAGTTCTGCGCACCGGCCACCCCCAGCAGGATCAGACCGACCACCAGCTGGGCCGCGAGTGCGATCCGATTTGCTCTCACCGAGCCGAACAGCGGGACCGGCCGGATCGCGGGTGCGGCGCGATCGGAGAACAGCACGGTCAGCAGCCGGCGCACGTGCGGCGCGAGCAGAAACAGGCTGAGCAGCAGGAACTGTGACGAGACCGTCTTCAAACGAATGTCGTAGGTCATGTTGAGCAGGAACACCTGGGTCATATCCACCGCGCACAGCAGCGCACCGGCCGCGGTGGCGCGCGGCACGACCAGCAGTGCACCGGCCAGCAATTCCGCGACGCCCAATGCGATCTCGTACGGCTGCGACACACTGACCTGCGACCAGAGCACACCCTCGGGACTGAAATTGCCGAAGGGCTCGACCAGCCGATTCAGCACGAACGGCATTTGCGTCGGAATCGCCTTGGCCATCCCGAAATAGAACATCGCGACAGCGAGCACGAACCGCAGATACAGCCGAACCCAGGCGTACGAGCGGGTATAGCGCGGCCGACGCCGGTCCGCCACCGACCACACCGCCGTTCCCGTCACGGCAACCACCACTACGAGAAACAGTGCGGCCCATTGGAACCCGCTGTCACTACCCACCTGGGTACTGGTCACCCGCAGCCCCAGCACATGGGTGGCGGTCCACTCGACCGGCGGCCGCGTACAGGCCAGCACACTGTGCACCGAAGCCCATCCGGTATCGATTCCCAAGCCCGCTAACAGAATAGGCACCAGACCGAGCACACCCGCCAGCCCGAACAAACCGAAATACAGCACCCCGAACCGAAACCCGATGCGCGTCGCGATATGCCAATGCCCCGAGCCGGATTCGCCATCCCCTCGGGGTACCGACCCCGCTGCTCCGCCGGTTGCAGCGGCACTGGCGGGTGCAGCCTCTTCGGTGCCCGAATCCCGTTCCGACGGGGCTGATTCCGGCACGCCGTCTACCGATTCGTCCGCGTTGAGCACATCGGATTCCGACACCAGACCCTCCCACCTCGAGCACCGCGTGCCGACGGTAGGTGTGAAGGCTTAACGCGGACCGGGTAGTTCGCTTAAGGAACCAGCGGTGTGAGCGCGGCGGGATTCGGCGACGAGGGCTAGAGCAAGCTGTTGGCGGCGAGGCGCGCGAGGCAGGTGTCGACGACGTCGGCGGCGGAGCCGGACGCCTCCCCCGCCGCCCAGAGTTCGGTCGCCAGGCGGACGGCGGTATTGGCCATGGCGGCGGCGAGCGCGACGTCCAGGTCGTCGGCGGGGCGGCCGGTGCGGGCGGCGATGATCGGGATGAGCTGGGTTTCGCAGTCGTATTGGACGCGCAGCCAGGTCGCGCGCAGGGCGGGCAGTTGAGTTGCGGCCCGGACCAATGGGCGCAGGCGGCTCTCGGCGATGCCCTCGATCGCGAGCGTGCCGACCGTGGCGGTGCGATACGAGCGGCTCAGGGCTTCCCGCAGCGACAGTTCGGGCGGGCAGGCGGCGAGTTCGTCGGCCCAGGCCTGGGTTCCGATGGCGAGCAGCGGCGCGACGACGTCCTCCTTCCCGGCGAAGTACCGGTAGAACGTGCGCAGCCCCATCCCCGCGGCCGCCGCGATCTCGTCCACGGTCGTTGCGGCATAACCGTTTTCGATGAAGAGGCGGGCGGCCACCAACGCCACTTCCCGGCGTGTGGCCGCCCGTCGGGTCTCGCTGAGCGCCGGGCGTCCGGCACGGTTTCGCTCGCTGGTCACCCGGGAACTGTACCGAGGTCGAAAACGTTTGATGGCGCGACGTGCCATTTTCGGCATATCGTGTCAGAAACTAGTTCCACCGATCAGGAAGTGATCCATGAACCGTCTCGAGCAGCGCCGCATTCTGGTGACCGGCGCCGGATCCGGTATCGGCCAGGCCACCGTCCTCCGTCTGCTGTCCGAAGGCGCGGTCGTCGCCGGCGCCGACGTCAATGCCGAGGGCCTCGCCCTGACCCGCAAGCAGGCCGCCGAAGCGGGCACCGCCGCGCGGCTGACCACCGTCGAGATGAATATCGGCGTGGAGTCCGAGGTGGTCGCGGGCGTGCGCACCGCCATCGACGCCCTCGGCGGACTGGACGCGGTGGTGAACGCGGCGGGGATGCTGCGCGCGGCCCACACCCACGAGACGTCGCTGGATCTGTGGAACCAGATCATCAATGTCAACCTCACCGGCACCTTCCTGGTGATCCGCGAGGCCCTGCCCGCCCTGCTCGCCAACCCGCGCAGCACGGTCGTCAACTTCAGCTCGACCTCGGCGAACTTCGCCCACCCGTACATGGCCGCGTACTCCGCCAGCAAGGGCGGCATCCAGACCCTGACCCATGTCCTGGCCCTCGAATACGGCAAGCAGGGCCTGCGCGCGGTGAGCGTCGCCCCCGGCGGCATCAAGTCCGGCATCACCGACGCCACCCCGGCTATCTCCCCCAGGACAGCGACTGGTCGCTGTTCGGCCGCCTGATCGCCGTTCTGCCCCAGGACAATCCGGCCGAACTGGCGGGCCCCGAGAACGTGGCCGGCGTCATCGCCATGTTGGTCTCCGATGACGGCCGCTTCATCAGCGGCACCGAGATCCGCATCGACGGCGCTGCCCACACGTAATACGGCACGGCCTCGATCGATACGGCGAGGCCCCGATCGACGATCCGATCGGGGCCTACTGCCGCAACTACTTTGCGGCACCCACCAGTTCGGCCGACGCCCCGCGCAGAATGCCGTCCGCCGTCCCCGCCGGCCACTCGAGCGCCGCATCCAGCTTGTGCAGCACATCCCCCGCGGGCGCCTCGACCAGGCACCGCTCGATCTGACTGATCACCCCGGCCGACGGCCCGCCCCTTCTTGGCCACCTCAGCCTGCGTCCACCCGTACTCCCGCCGCCGCGCCTTCACCCGCTCGGCCAGCGCTTTGATATCCGGCGCTCCGCCCGTCGCCGCGGCACCAGTCTCCGCAACCTCTGCGGCAACCGCCGCCACCGCCACCGGCTCCGAAACGGCTGACGCTGTAGCCTCCGAAACGACGGACTCCGCCTTCGCCCCCTGCGCATCCAGCACCCGCAGTGCTTTCCCGGAAGTAATCACCCCCTGGGTAATGAGCCGAGACCGCTTCCGCCTGCCCATCTTCGCCATACACCGCTCCTCGATCCGCAATCCCAGCCTTCGCTGAAGCCCCGGCAAGGTTGCCACAAGTTCGCACGATTCCCCTGTCATCCCCTCCCCCTCGGCGTGCCAAGCCTCGAAAGCGCACGCACAGACGACCTGTCGATCGCTGGATGCCGACCGCACCGAGCCGCCGAACTTCGGACTCACCCGGATCTCCGACCGCAACGCCGAGCCGGCGGGTGCGAACCTGCGAGGCCCGGGGCGACCTTGTGCCGTGTCAGCCGTTTTCAGGTGAGTTGTTGCGGTGGAGCGGTACGTCTTCGAACTCGGTGAGCACGTGACGGAGGAATGCTCGAATCAGGTGCTGGGCTGATGTCGTTGCACCGTACAGGGTTTCGATTACCGGTTGCAGCTGCGGGCCCACGTCGACGGCCAGGCGCACCAAGCCTTGTCCGGCGCAGCGGGTCAGGGTCGGCTCGAGGAACTTCGCCGCGTCCGCGGTCCGGCCGGCGGCCGACAGGCAGCAGCCGTACAGGAGTTCGGCATTCGTGAGCGCGCGCGGGCGGTTCTGGGTGGAAATCACGTCGACGAGGCGCTGCGCTTGCCGGCTTGCCTGCTCGGCCGCTGCCGGGGTGCCCTTGCCGAGGAGTAGCCGGATGGCCGATTCGTGGGCCAGTTCTGCGGCCATCGCGGTGGGAGCATCGGGATGGGCGGTATACGGTTCGAGGTGTTCGAGGTCGCGGCGGTCGGTGTCGGTGATCGGCAGACCCAGCCGGATGCGTTCGTTGATCATGCGGGCTGCCAGCCGCGGCAGGATCATGTTCGCCGCGAGCTTGGTTCCCTCGTCCAATCGCTCGTTCATCGCGTCGAAGTCGCCGCGCACCGCGGCCAGGCGGGCGGCGGTGCCGTAGCCCGCCATCTGGAACTCGACCGCCCCGCCCTCGACGCCGAGCCCGCCCGCGAGCAGTTCCTCGGCCTCGGTGAATTGGCCTTTCTCGTACAGCAATTCGCCGAGCAGCGCGCTGGCGAGCCGGGTGGCCTGCGATTGCCTGCCCGTCTGCAGCGCCTGACCGAGCGCGGTGCGGAACCGGGCCTCGGCGGTGCCGGCATCGAGCTGTTCGTAGGCGGCGCTCCCGTCGACGCAGTCGCAGTACACCGGGCCGAACGGTCCGCGCGCCCGGTCTCGGTACGGTTCGATCCAGCGATACCAGCTGTGCACCTCGGCGAAGTCGAAGCGATACAGCGCCGAGATCATCGCCCCCACTGCCAGCCCGTGGGCCATGAAGGGCCGCACCGAATCCCGTGCCTGTGCGAGCTCCGGCGCCAGTACCGCCGTCTGGTCGGTCGCGAGCGCCAGGCTGATCCGCACCAGCTTTATCTCGAGCTCGAGGTCGGCGGATTCGCCATCGTGGTCGCGGGCCGCGGCGAGCGCTGTCTCCGCGCGTGCCAAGGCGGTCTCCGCGGCGGCCGGGCGCTGTATGGCTACGTTCGCCCAGGCGATGTTCAGCTGCAGCTTCGGATTCGACGCGGTGAGCGAGCCCGGCAGTTTGGCCGCCAGCCCGAGCAGCGTCCCCATGCGCGACTGCTCTATCAATTGCCCGGCGTGCTCGGCGACCAGTCGGGAGGCCCGCTGGGGTTCGTCTGCGGCGAGCAGGTGATCGACGGCCTCGGTGAGCATGTCGTGGGCCTCGAACCACTGCGCGGCGGTGAGGTGCAGTTCCTCGAGCAGTCCCGGATGCTGCCGGATCAGCCGCTCGCGCAGGAAGTCGGCGAACAGCGTGTGGTAGCGGAACCAGCGCAGATCGTCGTCGATGCTGCGCAGGAACAGATCTCGCTGCCGCACCTGTTCGAGCATGTCCTGGCCGTTGCTCACGCCCGTCAGCACCTCGGCGAGCTCACCGTTGATGCGCGTCGGAACCGATGTCCGCGTGACGAATTCGAGCAGTTCGGGTTCGAGGGTGTCCACGACGTTCTCCATCAGGTACTCCCCGATGGCGTAGTGCCGTCCCGAGATCTGATCGATATACGCGCCCGGATCGTCGCGGCCGCGCAGCGACATCGAGGCCAGTTGCAGTGCCGCCGCCCACCCTTCGGTGGATTCGCGCAGTCGCTCGACCTCGGCCGCGGCGAGGGTCAGCCCGCCGGTGTCGGCGAAGAACGCGGCGGTTTCCGCGTCGTCGAATCGCAGTGCGGACTCGTCGATCTCGGTGAGCTCGTCACGAACCCGCATGCGCCCCAGCGGAAGTCCGGTACGGCTGCGGCTGGTGACGATCACCCGCAGGTGATGGCAGCCGTGGTCGAGCAGGAATTCCATCGCGGCCACCGTCGCGGCGCTGGTCACCCGGTGCCAGTCGTCGATCACGAGCGCCAGGTTCTCGCCGCTGTTGTGGATCTCGTCGATGAGGGTGGTCATGACGTGCCGCGCGGCATCACTGGCATGCTCCTCGAGCAGCTGTTCCAGATCCGCGGCCACACCCGGATGGGCGTAGCGGATCGCCTCCACCACATGGGTCAGGAACCAGACGACATTGTCGTCATCGTCGTCCACGCTGAGCCAGGCCGCCCGAACACCCTCGGCGGCAAGAACATCCACCCATTCCGCGGCCAGTGTGCTCTTCCCGAATCCGACGGGTCCGTGGATCAGCACCAGCCGCCGGCCCTGCCCCTCCCGCAGCCGGTCGAGCAGACGCCCGCGCAGTACCGGCTGCCGCGGCGCGCTCGGCGGACGGTACCGGGTGGACGGCGTCGGTGCTGGCGCCAAGCTCGAACGCGGCGGCGGGACGGGAACAGGCGGTGTGACCGTCCGGGCTCCGACATCGGCCGGCAGCGCCATCGAGTCGACGATGAGCCCGGAGGCGAATTCGATATTGCGCAGCCGGTCACCGAACTCGCTTGCGGTCTCGGGCCGGTCCGAAGGATCCTGTGCCATAGCGGATTCCAGCGCCGAGCACAGCGCTGCCGGTACCTCATTGTTCCGCAGGTCGGGCACCGGCTCGGAGGTGATCCGCACGAATTGCGCGACCATCGACTCGCCCTCGCGGCGTTCGAAGGCGGCGTGCCCGGTGAGCAGGCAGAACAGGGTGGCGCCCAGGCCGTAGATGTCGGCGGCCTCGGCAGGTTCGGCTCCCCGCAGCACCTCGGGCGCGGTGAATGCCGGTGTCCCGGCGATGAGTCCGGACCTGGTCTCGAAAGCCCCACTGATGCGGGCGATTCCGAAATCGCTCAGCAACGGCTCGCCATAGTCGGATTGCAGGATATTGGCCGGATTCACATCGCGATGCACCATCCCGTGCCCGTGCGCGGCCGCCAGCGCACCGGCGATCTTCACCCCGACCGACAGCACCTCCTGCCACGGCAGCGGCCCCCGCTCCCGAATCCGCGATTGCAGCGACCCGAGTGCAAAGAACGGCATGACCAGATACGGCCGCCCTGTGACCGTGACATCGGCGGACAGCACCTGGACGATGTGCGGATGCCCGCCGAACCGGCCCAGCGCCCGCTGTTCCCGGAGAAACCGCTCCCGCTCATCCCCGCTCGACCGCGCATCGAGCACCTTCACCGCGACCAGCCGATCCAGCGAATGCTCATGACACCGGTAGACGACCCCGAACCCGCCCCGCCCGATCTCCAGGGCATCGTCCAACCCGGCCGCGGCGAGTTCCTCGGCGACCCCTATCCGCAGGTCAGGCTGCGTTCCGTCACTTTTCCGTTCGACCATGCCCGCTCATTTGCTTCGACGAGTTGGGCTCCAACACCCCGATCGTAACCACGGGTATGCCCGAGCGGCGGATTGTTGCCCACCGCGGCCGGAACCGCGAACCCGTGCGGTGCCCCCAGCGACCACACCAGCCTCACCAGCAACGGCCTGGCCGACGACCGCTCTCAGCGAGCGCGCGGATGGCATCGATGGTGACCGAGATCGGCTGGTGCTGTACCAGCAGCCGAATCCAGTCCGGGGTGGGCCTGGACGAAGCCGCCGCCGAGCCGAATTCCGGCGGGGAAGCCGCTCATGAGCACCCCGCACTGCTCTGACTTCTACGGAGGCCGCCTCCGGGATTCCGGGGACGTGAGTCGGTTCGGTGAGTAGACGTCCGGTCCACCACATGTCTCGTACCGTTCCGCTCTGCCAAATCGCCGCGTCGCCCGCTCCTCGGCGCGCGTCTCGCGCCCATGCATCGAGTCGCGCGCACCGCAGCCTGAAAATTCGGAATCGGGTCCGCCCAGCGATCGCTGCGCGATAGTTGAAGTCGGCGAAGGAGTTCAAGATGGCAGAGATCGTGTCCGTCACCGGCGGCAAGGTTCTGGGCACGCGCGAGGGCGGCGTCGCCCGTTTCCTCGGCATCCCCTACGCGGCAGCGCCGATCGGGCCCGCCCGGTTCGAAGCCCCTCGACCGGTCGAGGCCTGGTCGGGGGTGCGCGAAGCCCTCGAATTCGGACCCACCTGTGTGCAATCCCCGTATCCGGCGCCGATTCACGCCCTCATCGGCAGCGACGGGATCCCCGGCGACGAGTATCTGAACGTCAATGTGTGGACGCCCGATCACACGGGGTCCGGTCTGCCGGTGCTGGTGTGGATTCACGGCGGCGCGTTCGTCCGTGGGTCGAACGCCCGGCGTATTTATGATGGCACCGCCTTCGCGCGCGACGGCGTCGTGGTGGTGTCGATCAATTACCGGCTCGGCATCTCCGGGTTCGCCGCGATTCCCGGTTCCGCGTCGAATCGTGGTCTGCGCGACCAGATCTTCGCATTGGAGTGGGTGCGCGAGAACATCGCGGCCTTCGGTGGCGATCCCGGCAATGTCACGGTCTTCGGCGAGTCCGCGGGCGGGATGAGCGTGGTGGCGCTGCTCGCGTCACCGCGGGCACGCGGGCTGTTCCGGCGCGCGATCGCACAGAGCGCCAATGGTTCCGCGGTCGCCACCGCGGAGGACGCGGGCAAGGTGGCACGGCAGCTGGCCGATCTGCTCGGCATCGAACCGGCCGCGTCCGCCTTCGGCCGGCTCGGACCAGAAGAGCTGCGCAGCGCCCAGGATTCGCTCGCGCTGGCGCTGATGACCGACCCGGATCCGGACCGCTGGGGTGCATCGATCGTCGCCAACGGACTCGGCATCATGAGCTTCTTCCCGATGATCGACGGCGATGTGATCCCGGACCGTCCGGCGGATATCATTGCCGCCCAACCGGATCGGACCGTACCCCTGCTCACCGGATGGACCGCCGAGGAATTCCGATTCTTCACCTTCCCCTCCGGTCTCGCCGCCGGAATCACCGACCAGACGCTGCCGCATTTCCTCGCGCGCTACGGTCTGGATCCATCGGTCGCCGATCGCTACGCCGCCAACCGCCCGAACGCCACACCCGCGGACGTGTTCGCCGCCGTCCTCACCGACCTCGTCTTCCGCGATGACGCCATGCGCATCGCGGAATCCACCGCCGCAGCGGGCAACCCGGCCTACGTCTACGAATTCGCCTGGCGCTCGGCCATTGCCGACCTGGGTGCCTGCCACGTCATCGAGGTCCCTTTCGTCTTCGACCAACTCGCCGCCGGCCACACCCTGACCGGCCCGAACCCACCGCAGCCGCTGGCCGACGAGGTGCATCGCGCCTGGGTGCGCTTCGCCACCCACGGCGACCCGGGCTGGTCCCGCTTCGACACCACCACCCGCACCGTTCGCGTCTTCGACGCTCCGGAATCCCATGAGGTGGCCGACCCCCGCGCGGACGAACTACGCGCCCTGCGCCGAGCGAAGCTCACCTCCAGCGCGCCGGTCTAGCGGCATGAAATGGCAAGGGCCGCAGGTGAGGAACCTGCGGCCTTAGCCGAGCGCGCCCGCTCGCGTCAGCGAGAGGCGTGGGGCCCCAACGAAATCCGGGCGCGGTAGTCGGCATGCCAACTCGCGGCCGCCCGACGCACGCCCGGCTTGACGCGTGTGCGGCCCCGCCGCTACCTTGAAATCGAGACAGATCAGTCTCGATTTTGGCCCGATGGAGGCGAGTCGAACATGGTTGCGCAGACACTGGACGTGCGGGAAGCCGTCCAGATCGTCGAACGATTGGCACAGGCGAAAAGCCGACAGGACGTAGCGGCCACAATGGCCGTGTACCACCCGGACGCCGTACTCGAATCGCCGTCGCTCGAATCCCATTACGCCGGGACCGAGGTCGAGGGCGCGATCAGGGGATGGTTCGCGTTCGCGCCCGACTACGAGGTCCGGCTGGACGGCCACGGGCTCGATGATGAGACCCTGTGCTGCTGGGGCCAGATCACCTTCACTCCGGCGTTCACCTTCAACGGCGCAGTGCCGAACGGCAATCGGGTCTCGGTGCCGGTCTTCATTCTGTTCCGCTTCCGGGACGGCCGGGTGAGCTGGGAGAGCTTCCACTTCGACGTCGCCGGGGTCGCCCGTCAGTCCGGCGTCGACGCGAGCGCCCTGGTGCGGGCGTCATGATCGTCGGCGCTCGCCGGCCGAGCACTACCACCATGCGCGCGGCCCGGCACGAGAACTGGGGATCGCCACTGGAGATCGCCGACGTCGAACGGCCGGAGCCCGCCGCGGGTGAAGTCCGTATCGCGGTGCGGGCGACCAGCGTGAACCCGATCGACATGCACACCGGCAACAATTCCGGCTATGAGCAGTCCATGCGGCTGCCCTGCATCCCCGGGTGGGACGTCGCCGGTGTGGTGGATGCGGTCGGCTATGGAGTGACCCGCTACGCCGTGGGCGACCGCCTCTACGGTCTGGCCTGGTTCCCCTATCCCGCGGGCACGTACGCCGAATACATGACCGTGCCCGCGTATCAGCTTGTGCCGATGCCGAAGTCGGCTTCCTTCGCAGAGGCGGCGTGCTTGCCGATGGCCGCGCTGACGGCCTGGCAGATGCTCGACGCGGTCGGGGCACGCGCCGGTCAGCACGTGCTGATCAGTGGCGCCTCCGGCGGCGTGGGTCACCTCGCGGTGCAGTTGGCGGTCGCGCGCGGCGCCACGGTCACCGCCCTGGTGCGTCCCGATCACCATGCCGCACTGCACGAATTGGGCGCGCACACCTGCGTGGACTACACCGATCCGGACGCTGTCGCGCCAATCGGGAAGGTCGATGCGGCGATCGATCTGGTCGGATTCGATTTCGGCGCTTCGCTGTTCGACCGCGTGACGCCCGGAGGCGCGATCGCCTTGGCGACCGCATGGTCGGTCAAGGGATACCAGGCCGCCGCGGCGGAGCGAGGTATCCGCGCAGCCTCGTGCCTGGTGGAACCCGATCCCACGGCCCTCGCGGCCCTCGCGGAGCTGGTCGATTCGGGCGCGGTCCGCGTCGTCGTCGGCGCCGAGTTCGATCTCACCCAGGCCGCCGATGCCCAGCAGTGGGTCAAGGACCGGCGTGGCTTCGGCAAGACCGCGATCACGGTGAAGGCACCGGAGCGAGCGTGACCGAAAAGCCCAGGCAGCTGCGCGGAATCGCGGTGCGCGACAAACTCGTCGGCATCGCGACCGACCTCTTCTACGACAACGGTGTACGCGCCATCGGTGTCGATGAGGTGGTGCGGCGGGCAGGGATGGCGAAGGCGAGCCTGTATCGCTGGTTCCCCACCAAGGACGACCTCGTTCTCGCGGTGCTGCAGCAGCGCGATGACCGGTTCTGGGCCCGCTGGGACCAGACCGCGTCGCGCCACGCCGACGCACGGGCCGAACTCGACGCCCAGCTCGCCTGGATCCAGGACGTCGCGACGCGAGAGGGCTACCGCGGCTGTGCTTTCGTCAACACAGCCGCGGAATTCAGCAGTGCGCAATCGGAGCAAATCCGGCAGCGGTGCGCCGAGCACGAACACGAACTCGCGCGACGGCTCCGCGCGCTGACGGCACGGCTCGGCGTCCCGGACGGCGATCGGCTCGCCGATCAGCTCCACCTCGCCATCGTCGGCGCCTTCGCGGTCGGCGGGATCTACCCGACCGGCGGACCGGCCATCCGGCTCAGGGCATTGGCCGAGGACCTGATGGACGGGCGCCAGGCGCGTTCCGTCGGGAACTGAACACCCCCGAGCCTCGCCAGAATGCGGGCATGAGGGAGGTCGGTCCATCACAAACCTGCGATGGACCGACCTTTCCCTTGGCGATCTCCTTCAGGACTGCCTTCTCCAGCTCAGCTTCGGCGAGAAGCCTTTTCAGGGTGGAGTTTTCGCGTTCGAGGTCCTTCAACCAGGTGGCTTCGGCGACGGCATCAACTCAGTCGAACACTGCCGCCGAACTCGCGACCGAGGACCCTGGTGCTCGACCAGTTGCAATTCGGTCATTGCTATTTTGCAGCACGCGATAGCCGAAGTAGTACACGACCATTTGGGAGGCCCATGTGGTCAGGGCCAGGATGTAGAAGATCGTGTGGTGCTCGTCGTCGCCGGGTATGCGGTAGAAGTCGTACATCCCGGCGATCGTGGCTGCCGCGGCTGAGACGGCCGCTACCGCAATCGCGTTACCGCGCTCACCGATGTTCCACAGCCGCCACGCGAAATAGAGCAGGAACAGGGTGGTCAGGGCGTTCATCACGACATAGAAGATGGCCCCGGCGAGCCCGAGTTCACCGGCGAAGAAGGACATTCCCAGTCCACCTGCGATGGCCAGCCCGAAGACGCCGATATCGACGGCGAGCGAAGGCTTGAACCCGTGGGTGACCTGCATCAGACCCAGGACGAGAATCACGGTGATTCCGACCGACCGGGAGAACGCGTCGAAGAAGAATGCGAGGTGATACATCGGACTGGTTTCGTTGGCGCCGACCAGCCCGTAAATGAGGAAGTTGGTTCCCGATGTCGCGACGATGATCCATTCGAGGCCGAGTAAGTAGTTTCCGTAGTTCCGGATGAACTTCCAGCCGGTGGTGAACCCGGCGACGATCATGAGGAGATCGGCGAGTGCATACAGTGCGGTTTTGAGATCCATGACCAACCTTGTTCCGAGGCTCGATATTTGACGTGTCGATGAACCGGCGCCTAGTGCGAGACCTCGAAGATCTCCTCGCGCGGGGTGCCGACACGTTCGAGGGCCTTGTAGAACCGCTCCGGCTCGGCCCATTCCTCAGGCGTGAATACCCCGGCGCGGGTTCCGGGTTGTTCGTCGAGTGCCACCACCATGAACGCGGCGCACGCCGTTCCCGTCGCCGCGGCCATATCGGTGAACAGATAGGTGCCAGGTCCACTCACCGGGGTACGGCGGGTGACCACCGTTGGCAGGCCGTTTCGGAGTCCGGTCACCTCGACCTTCAGGGCGGTCTTGTGGGGGAAGGTATGGCCCACCGCCGCCAAGGCAAGGAACTTGATCAGCTCGGTACGCGTCGCCTCCCCGGTGCGCACGAGGTTCCACATACCGGAGAGGGCGTTGCGCCAGCCCTTGACGCTGCCGAACTTGTTGGTCATCAGAGCTTCCAGGAAGTCGATGGCCTTCTCCATGGGCATCTTCCCCGTCTGCACGGCCAGGCCGACGCCGCGGACCATGCCGTTGTAGGGTGCTGGATCCAGCCCGCCGAAGCAGCGAATGTTCTTGGCATCCGGGTACTTTCGCGGCAAGGTCACCGGCTCCGGGTGAGCGGTCTCGTGCACCATGGTCAGCCCCAGTCCGGCACCCAGCTCCGTCCAGCGGGTCTCCAGCCAGGACTGGTGCAACACCGGTCCGCCGTTCTCCCAGGTCATGC
The DNA here is from genome assembly GCF_042754085.1 of Nocardia sp. NPDC059236. Taxonomy (NCBI): domain Bacteria; kingdom Bacillati; phylum Actinomycetota; class Actinomycetes; order Mycobacteriales; family Nocardiaceae; genus Nocardia; species Nocardia sp. NPDC059236. The sequence continues at coordinate 340,290 of NZ_JBHZAF010000001.1, read as the reverse complement.
AGGGGCCGGCGGCGACCCGAAGCATATGGTCGAGAACCGCGCGGCCGATGGATCCGCGCTCATCGCCGACTACCCAGTACACGTCGATGTTCTCGACCCTGTCCAGCTCGCCGGCCGCGTCGGCTACCAGCACGTTGGTGAAGCCGGGCGACGCACCGCAACCGATGTACATCGGCACCCCGGCCGCTCGGGCGTCGTCGTGCAAGGACAGCGCGTGCAGGGTGCTCTCGATGTCGTCGTCGAAATCGAGATAGGGCACCTTGGCCTCCAGGCACGCCTCCATCACGGGGCCGGCGGTGCGGATGTACGGACCGGCGCCGAGTACCACCAGCGCGGCCCCGTCGATGGCCTCGCGAAGCCCTTCACGGTCGTACAGGTCGAGCCGTGCGGCGGTCGCCAGGCCGGACGGCAGCCGCTGCACCAGCTGATCGAGCAGCTCGGGACGGATGTCGTAGAGGGCCAGTTCCCAGTCCCCATCAGCGACGGCGAACCGTTCAATGGCAAGCCGACACATCTCTCCTGCGGCCCCGATGAAGACAATTCGCTTGGTGCCCATGGTCGTACTCCTGTGGATCGAGGGCCGCATGCGGTCCAGCCGATAATACTCGTAGTCGATTCGAGTTCGAGTTTGACTTCGAGTAGAAGCTAGTGCGAAGGCGCGCTCGGCGCTACCCGTTTACCGAAATTGTTACGGCCTCATCGAAAACGTAACGGGCCGTCGGGTTCGAACTCGACGGTCTCGACGGGTCCGAGAACCAGCGGTCGAACGCGCCGGACGCCCACCTCCGACGGCACGCCGTAGCGCTTCGTCGCCTCGGCCCGGCGACGCCCCGCACGGCGAGCCTGTAGGAGATCCCGCCTGGCTCCTCAGCCGGGGTGCGCTCGCCGCGACTCGCAGATCACCGACTCCGGATCGGCCGTCGGCCTACACACAGGGGTGGTGTGGGACCTGGTCTCCGAGCTCTGCCCGGTGGTGCGGGTGAGCGGTGTCCGCCGGTTCGGTACACAGCGTCTCCAGGGCGGTGGTCATCGCGGTGACAATGGATTCGACGGTGGGGTGGTCGAAAAGTTCGGCGGCGTAGACCATTTCGCCGTGGATCCCGGCCTGGTCGCCATCGGGGGTGTACTCCTCACGCAGGTTGAGCAGGAGTTCCCAGGGGATGTGGCGGACCGGGACCGGGCGGTGGCGGATGGTCAGTTCGGCTCCGGCTGTGGCGATTTCGCCTCCGCGAAGGTAGGTGACCATGACCTGGAAAAGCGGGTGGTGGGTTCGGGAGCGGGGTGGGTTGAGGAGTTCGACGAGGTTGTCGAACGGGAACTCCTTGTTGTCGTAGGCGGCGAGGACGCGTTCGCGGACCTGTTGGACGAGGTCGGAGTGGGGCGGGTCGCCGGAGAGGTCGACGCGGACGATCGCGGTATCGACTACGCAGCCGACCAGGTCCTGCAGGCCCTCGGCGTCGCGGGCACTCAGGGCGACGCCGATGGGCAGGTCGGGGCCCGCGCCGCGGTCGTACAGGGCGAGGGCGAGGGCGGTGTGGACGAGCATGTAGATGCTGGCGCGGTGGGTGCGGGCGGCGCGGGCGAGGGCGCGGTGGGTGGCCGCGTCGAGGTGGACGGGGACGGCTGCCGCGGTGTTCTCCCGGCGTTCGGCGCGCGGACGATCAGTGGGTAGCACCGGATGTGGTGGCAGCCCGTCGAGTGCGGTGCGCCAGTAGCGCGCCTGCCGGGCCAGCAGGCGGCCGTGCGCGTCCCCGGACTCGAGCAATCGCCTCAACCACAGTGTGTAGTCCGCGAACTGTGTTGCCGCAGTGGACCATTGGGGCACTTGTCCGGTAGCACGGGCACGATAGGCGGTGAGCAGGTCCCGCTGGATCACAGGCAGGGATTCGCCGTCGGCGGCGACATGGTGGATTACGCCGAGCAGGATGTGGTGCTCGGGGCTCGAGCGGTAGAGGCGGATGCGCAGGGGCGTTTCCGTGGTGAGGTCGAAGCCCCGTCGCAGCTCGGAATCGATTGCACTATCGACGTTTTCGCCGCCGGAGATATCCACAACCCGGAAGTCCGGCCGTGCGGACTCGATCGGCAGGATGCGTTGGATGGGACCGTCCAGGACGTACGGCAGCACGGTGCGCAGGATTTCGTGCCGTTCGACCAGATCATTCACAGCCGCTTCCACCGCCGGGATGTCGAGCGGACCGTGCAGTTCGATCCCGGTGGTGATCAGATAGTCGGGGCGGTTGCCGCTGAGATAATTCACGGTCCACAGCCCCTGCTGGATGGGCGTGAGCGGGATCGGGTCCGTTCGGCGCACGGCGGCGATGTCGACTGTCCCGAGTGACAGGGGGCTGTGCGGGAGATCCCCGGTTCCGCGGCGTTCGAGGGTCTGGTCGAGGGCTGCGACGGTCGGCGATTCGAACAGATCACGCAGTGACACCGCGACTCCGAGCGCGGACCGCAAGCCCGCGACTATGCGGATCGCGGACAGCGAGTTGCCGCCGAGCGCGAGGAAGTCATCGGTGAGTCCGACTTCCACCACACCCAGCGCCCGCGCGAACGTGGTCGCGATGACCTGCTGCCGTGGTGTGCGAACGGGAACGCGCTCACCGGCCACGGGCATGGGCAGCGCGCCGACATCGAGCTTGCCGATGGGGGTCAGCGGCAATTCGTCCATGGCCACGATGGCCGAGGGCACCAGATACGAGGGCAGGGTTGTGGCCAGCCGGGTGCGCAATGCGGCGGTATCGACGGCGCCGTCCCCGACGACGTGGGCGATGAGCGACTGTCCGCTCGCGGCCCGGCGCGCCGTGACGATCGCCGCGGTGATGCCGGGCTCGCGCAGGATGGCCGCCTCTACCTCTCCCGGTTCGACGCGAAAACCGTTGACCTTCAACTGCCGATCGGCACGGCCGAGGAAATGCAGCAGGCCGTCGGTGTCCCAGCGCCCGAGATCACCGGTGCGGTACATCCGCCCACCGGCGGCGTCGAACGGGTCGGCGACGAACCGCTCCGCAGTGCGCGCCGGTTCGCGGTGGTAGCCGTTGGCGAGTCCCGCGCCGGACAGGTAGATCTCACCGGTGACCCCGGCGGGTACCGGTCGCAGCGCCGAGTCCAGTACCGCGACACGGGTATTGTCGGCCGGGCGTCCGACCGGGACCGGCCGGTCCGGCGACATGTCGTCCGGGAGCGCAAAGCTGAGCACGAAGCTGGTCGCTTCGACCGGCCCGTACAGATTTCTCACCACGGGTGGGTGCTCGCCGCGCCGCACGGCCGCGGCGGCGTGCGGCGGCAGCACATCACCGGCGGACGCGATCATCCGCAGTGCGGCGAGCTCGTTCGGAATTTGCTCGGCCAGTATGTGAAACAGGCCCGGCGACAGCATGATCGAGGTGACCCGGCCAGCGCGCAGTACCTCGCTGTAGTCGTGCACATCGAGGACGCCGGAGCGCGCGAGCACCACGGTGTGACCATTGAGCAGCGGCAGCCACATCTCCCACACCACCATGTCCCAGGTGTAGGGCAGATGCATCAGCATCCGCTGATGCCCGTCGTCCCGGCCGATCCGATCGCGGGCGCGCGTCACGATATTGCGGTGGGTGACCTCCACGCCCTTGGCCGCACCGGTCGATCCGGAGGTGAACATGAGCGTGGCCACGGCATCGGCCGGCACGGCGACGCCGAGATCGCTGTCGTCGAACTCGGTTGCCGCACCGTCGAGTTCATGTATCACCAGTTCGGCACCGGTGAACGCCAGCAGCCGCCGCACGTGCGCGGGCGGGTAGCGGTCGCTGAGCGGTACGCATACCGCGCCCAACTTGGCGATGGCGAGAAAAACGACCACGAGATCGACCGAGCGCGGCAATGCGATGCCGATCGGCACGCCCGGTCCCGCACCACGGGCGCGCAGCCAGCGAGCGACCTGATTGGCGCGCGCGTTCAACTCGACGTAGGTGAGCTCCGCACCGTCGCACCAGAGCGCGACATCGTGTGCGTGCGCCCGTACGGTCGACTCGAAACACTGTCCGAGCCCGCCATTCTCGATATCGGCCGTCGCGCCGCGTCCGGCGGCGAGCAGTTCGGCTCGGTGCGCGGGCGGCAGCAGGTCGAGCCGGCCCACCGGGGACTGCCGCGGTGTGGTGAGCGCCGCCGCGGCGGCGAGGATGCGCGACCACAGCTCGTCGACCTCGGTGAGGGCATCGACCTGTTCGAGCTGCACCGCGATTCGGAAGGTCAGCGCCCCCGCAGCGGGCTCCACGATGACGGTCAGCGGGAAATGTGTTCCGCCGACAACATTCACGGAGGTCACCCGCAGGTCCGTGTCCGGATCGTCGAGCAGAGCGGTATCGATGGGGAAGTTCTCGAAGACGAGCGAGGTGTCGAACAGGTCGCTCGCGCTCGCCGCCGCCAGGATGTCGGGCAGCCCGAGATGGTCGTGCTCCATCAACGCCACGCGTTCCCGCTGAATCCGGACCGCGAGTTCGATCGGCGTCTCCGACACGCGCGTGCGCACCCGCAGCGGCACGGTATTCATCAGCAGTCCGACGGCGCCGTCCAGATCACCGCCATCGCGGCCGGAGACGGTGATGCCGAAGACGACGTCATCGCTTCCGGTCAGATTCGACATCACCAGCGCCCACAGCGCCTGGATCATCGAGTTGAGCGTCAGCCCGTGCGCCGCGGCCTGTTCGCGCAGCGCGGTGACCGTGGCGGCGGGCAGGATGAAGCTGCGCTCCTCGGGCCGCCGCCACCGCCGCTGGTCGGCCCGCGCGACCTTGCACGGTTCGGCTCCGGTGAGGGCCTGGGCCCAGACCCGGCGCGCACCGTCGCGGTCCTGCGCCGCGGACCATTCGAGGAATGCGGTGAACGGTGTGGCAGCGGGCAATTCGAGGCCGCGGTAGCCCAGCAGCAGTTCGCGGAGCAGGATGCCCAGCGACCAGCCGTCGAGCAGCGCATGGTGGTGCGTCACCAGCAGGGTGGCGGAGTTCGGCCCGGTGCGAACGAGAGTGACCGTGAGCAGCGGACCCACCAGCGGCTCCGGGTGCGCGTCCTCGGCGCACACCCGCTCCAGCGCCTCGTCACGCCGGCCCGACGTCGGATCGCCGAGATCCACTACCCGCCAGGGCAACTCGATGTCAGCGCGAATCTCGTACTCCGGCATATCGCCATCCACGACGAACCGGCCCAGCAGGTGCGGATGTCGATCGAGCACCGCGCGCAGGGCAGCGCTCAGCCGCTCCGCGTCGATCGGGCCGTCCACCGTCAGCACAACCTGTATGAGATAGGGGTCCTCGCCTTCCCCGCCCTGGTACAGCGAGTGGAACAACAGCCCGGCCTGCAAGGGCGTCGCGGGCAGGAAGGTACGGCCGTCGCGCATGGCGAGCGGGCTCGCCGCCGCCCGGGCGGGCACCGGCGACGGCGTCCCGACCGTGCGTGCCAGCGCACGAATACTCTGGTGTTCGAACACATCCCGCGGTGTGATCGCGAGCCCGGCGGCACGGGCCCGGTCCGACAGCCGGATGGCGAGGATGCTGTCCCCGCCGATGGCGAAGAAGCCGTCGTCGACGCCGAAACCCTTGTGCCCGAGCACTTCCTCGAACACGGCGCGCAGCCGTGCCTCGGCATCGCCACGCGGCGAAGCACCGTCGGCGGGTGCCGTGCCATCAATGGTGAGCGCGCGCAGAGCGCGTTCGTCGATCTTGCCGTTGGAGGTCGTCGGGATGGCGTCGACCGCCACGATGAGCGACGGAACAGCATGTGCGGGAAGCCGTTCGGCGATCGCGGTGCGCACCGCGCCGATATCGATACCCGGGCCGGCGACATAGGCGGCCAGCCGCCGGTCACCCGGCCGGTGTTCCACGATCAGCACCACCGCCGCACACACCGCCGGGAGTGCGCACAGGGCGGCCTCGATCTCGCCCGGTTCGATGCGGAAGCCACGGATCTTCACCTGCCGGTCGGCTCGCCCGAGGTATTCGAGTGTCCCGTCCTCGGTCCACCGCGCCACATCACCGCTGCGATACATGACGGTGCCGGGTCCGCCGAAGGGATCGGCGGTGAAGCGCACGGCGGTGCGGCCCGGCTGACGCAGATATCCCGCGGTGACGCCGGGACCGGCGACGTAGAGCTCACCCGGCACCCCGGGCGCGGCGGGTCGCAGCGCGGCGTCGAGGATGTACACGGCCAGATCCGGTATAGCCGTGCCGATTTCGCCGGCCGACGCGACACCGGTCAGCGGCGTTCCGGTGGTGAACACCGTCGTCTCGGTAATGCCGTACATATTGACCAGGCGCGGCGCCCGCGGATCATGCCGCGCCCACCACTCGGCCAGCCGCCACGGCTCCACCGGCTCACCGCCGAACAGCACGTAACGCAGTGCGAGCCGGTCACTTTCGGCCGGCCGGCTCGCCTCGGCGTCGACCAGCATGCCGAAGGCGGAAGGCGTCTGATTGAGCACCGTGACTCGTTGCGTCACCAGCAGTTCGAGAAATTCACGCGGCGATCGGGCCGTCTCGGCGTCGACGATGACCAGCTTGCCGCCGTGGCCCAGCGCTCCCCAGATCTCCCACACCGAGAAGTCGAATGCGGCGGAGTGGAAAAGGGTCCAGACATCATCGGGCCCGAACTCGAACCACGGCCGGGTCGCGGTGAGCAGCCGGACCACATTCGCGTGTGTGACGACCACGCCCTTCGGGCGGCCGGTCGTTCCCGAGGTGTGAATCACGTAGGCAGGCAATTGCGGCGACCGCGGCACAGCGTGTTCGCTCGGAACGACCTGCAACGGGTCCCCGATGCGCAGGACGGGCGCGGCCGAGATCCCCTCCTGGAGTTCGACTCCGGCACCGGTGAGTACGAGCGCCGGTGCGGCATCGTCGAGGACCGCACGCAGCCGTCCCGGCGGATAGCTCGGATCGAGCGGTACATAGGCCGCACCCGCGCGCAGCACCGCGATGATGGCGACGATGAGATCCATGGAGCGCGGTAGTGCGAGGCCGACGAATTCCCCCGGGCCGACGCCGTATCCGGTAATGATCCGGGCCAGTCTGCGAGCCCGCTCGTCGAGCTCGGCATAGGTGAGCTGCTCGTCGCCGTGCACCACGGCGACGGCCCCACCGTTCGCGGCCACCATGCGGTCGAATCGATCGACGAGTGTTTCGGCTACGTCGTCGGTGACCGAGGGCCCGGCCGGATCCGGTGTGGGCCGCAGCATGCCGAGCGGGAGTTCCTCCGGGGCCACGGCCAGGGCGGCAACGGTCTCGGTGAGCCGGTGGTGGTGCGCGGCGAGGTCGCGCTCGGAGTACCGCAGCGCCGTCGATTCCAGCACCACCGACAGCGCCGGATCGCCGTTGTCGTAGACGCTGATGTTCAGATTGTCGGAGCGTCCGGCCGCCAAATGCCGCAGGGAGGCGGATTCGGATCCGAAGCGCAGATCCTTCTGCATGGGCATCACATTGACGGTGGGCCCGAGAATGCCGCCTTGGAGCCCGCTCCCGCCCAGGTCGGCGAGCATATCGCCGTACTGGAAACGCTGGTGGCGCAGGATGATCAGGGTTTCGGCGCGCACGGCGGCGAGGAGCTCGCCGAGGGTGGCGGCCGGATCGACCGTGATCCGCAGCGGCAGGATGTTCGCCGTCATACCGAGTGCGTGCCGAGAGCGCTTGGCGGGTACCGCCAAACCGACAGTGACCGTGCGCGTGCCCGAATCCGCGTGCAATAGCAGCGCGATGGCGGCGAGCATCCACACCGGCCACGGGGTCCCGGTGGCATCCGCCCGGGCGCGCAGTGTCTTCCACTCGGCTTCGGCGAGCACCCCGGCCTGCCGCAGGTACCGATTACCGTCCGCGGCCGCCGGCGCGGCGGCGAACTGCGGTGGCTCGTAGGACCCGCCGATGGCGAGCCGCTGCGCCCAGAATTCGCGGTCGGCCGCGAACCGCGTGGAAGTCCGGAACCGCTCGTCCTCGGCGACCAGATCCGCCACCCGGTCGAACACCGATTCCTCCACCGGACACCCGTCGAGCAGCGCGGTGTAGGTGTCGGCGACACGCCGGATGAAGGCGGCCGAGGACGCCCCGTCGAGCACCACGTGATGCGAGCGAATGAACCACAGCGTGCCCGCCTCGCCCACATCGAGCAGATGGTGTTCGAACAGCGGCGCGCGCCCCAGGTCGAACGGCCGCTGCAGGGCCGCCTCCATGAACCGCAACGCCTCCCCGTGCGCGTCCGCCGCGCCGCGGAAGCTGTTGCGGTGCAAGGGCCAGTCCGGCACCTCTTCCACCACCTGCACGAGCGAACCGTCGGCCTCGGTGTCGAAGCGCACGCGCAGTGATTCCGCCCCGGCGGTGACGAGGCGCAGTGCCCGCTCGAACACCTCCTCGTCGAGCGCGCCGTGAATCTGCACGTAGCCGCCGACGATCAGACGCTGCCCGGTGGCATCGAGTTGCTGTGCGACCCAGACGTGTTGCTGCGCACGTGTCAGCGGTAGGCGCCGGGTCATGCTAGCTCCTCGATGGTCGAGTGTGGATGGCGGGCGATGGCGGTCAGCAGTTCCCGCATGGTGGCCCCGATCTCGGCCACCTGTGACTCATCGAAAACATCTCGGAGATAACCGATTCGAACTCTCAACTCGAGTCCCGGATCGACGGTGACCGACAGCGGATAGTGGGTGGCGTCGGTGAGTTCGAGGCGCCCGCCGGTCACGCCGTCGAGGGTGGCGACCGCGGCGGTGAGTTGCTCGGCGTCCACCGGATAGGACTCGAAGACCAGCACCGTGTCGAACAGCAGGTCGCGCAGGCCGGCGGCGGCGTGGATCTCACTCAGCCCGAGCTGGTGGTGTTCGATCATTTCGGCCTGTTCGACCTGCACCGCGCGCAGCAGATCCGCCACGGGCATGCGCGGACCGAATTGCACACGCACCGGCACGGTGTTGATGAACAGTCCGACAATGGATTCCACGCCGGGCAGTGCGGCGGGCCGACCGGAGACGGTCGCGCCGAAGACCACGTCACCGCGTCCGAGCCTGCGCCCCAGCAGAATTGCCCAGACCACCTGCACCACGGTGTTGACAGTGACACCTATTTCGGCGGCGGTCGCGACGAGTGCGCGGGTGGTCTCCGCATCGAGAGACCACCGGTATTCCCCTGTCGTGACCGTACTTTCGCGGAAGCGGGTGGGCGGGGCGACCAGGGTCCGCTCGGCCACACCGTCCAGGGCTCGCTGCCAGGCCCGAGTGGATGCGGCCGCGTCCCGGTCGTGGTTCCAGGCGAGGTAGTCGCGGAAGGATCCGTCCGGCGCGGGCAGCGGCACACCGGCATAGAGCGCCAGCAGATCGCGCAGTACCAGCGGCACCGACCAGCCATCGAACAGGATGTGGTGGTAGGTCACGATCAGCACCGGCTCCGCCTCCGCGACACGCGCGAGCGTGAAGCGCAGCAGCGGTGGTCGGGCCGGATCGAATCGACGTGCACGCTCCTGTGCCGCCAGCGCCACGAGATCGTCCACCGTGGCCAGATCGACTTCACGCCACGGCAGTTCGGCTGTTTCGGGCACCACCTGCATGGGCTTGCCCGAATCGTCGAAGACGAAGGCCGCGCGCAGGTTCGCATGGCGCTGCAGGATGTCCTGCCCGGCCTGTCGCAGCCGATCGCGGTCGATCGCCCCACCGGGTCGCACCACCGTCTGCACGTTGTAGACGTCGGCGACGCCGGAAGCGGACGGCATGGCCATAACGGCGTGGAGCAACAACCCCGACTGCAGCGGTGTGAGTGGCCACACGTCGCTGAGCCGGCCGTAATCCCGCTCCCAGCCGGTGATGTCGTCACGGCTCACCCGCACCAGCGGGAAGTCCGACGGCGTGTGCCCGCCCGCGCGTTCATCCCGGGCGTGCGTGGCGATGGCTCCCAGCGCGACCACCCACAGCCGCGCCAGCTCCGAGACCGCAGCCTCGTCGAGAAGCGTGGTGGGATAGGTGAATCCGGCGCGCAGCCGGGTGCCCGTCACGATCGCGTTCACCTCGATGGCGGCGGCCGCGGGCAGGTCCGGGTCCGGGTCGGCATCCGGTGTCGCGAGCACGTCCGCACCGCGGTCGTCGACGCGGCCCAGGTAGTTGAAGGCGACCTGCCCGGGCATCGCCGCCGGGAGCTGCTGGGCGGCATCGGGATTCAGGTAGCGCAGCAATCCGTAGCCGATTCCGTGATCGGGGATGGCACGCAGCTGTTCCTTGATCGTCTTGAGCAGGGCACCGGTCGCATCGGTCCCGGCCAATGCCGCCTCGATATCGATCCCACCGATATCGAGCCGAACCGGGTACAGCGAGGTGAACCAGCCGACGGTGCGGGACAGGTCCGCGCCCGGCGCGACCTGTTCCTCGCGCCCGTGGCCTTCCACCCGCAGCAGCGAGACCGGAGCGTGCCTGCCCCGCCGGGCACGCCAGACCGCGAGCGCGACGGCCAGCGCGGCGATCAGGACCTCGTCGGCACCCGCATGGAAGCGTGCGGGAACGGTCCGCACGAGCGCCTCGGTCACCGTTTCGTCCGCGGTGACTTCGACCGTCCCGAGCCGGGCGGCGGTATCGACGGCGGGGTCCAGCGGCCGGGAGCCCAGCAGGGGATCCGGTGTCGCGCAGACCTGCCGCCAGAAATCGAGCTCGGCGAGCCGATCCGGTGCGTGCGCGGCATCGACCAGGCTGTGCGCCCAGCGGCGCATGGAGGTTCCGACCGGATCCAGCCGCGGCACGACGCCACTCGCGGCATTCGCGAGGGCCGCGAACAGGTCGGGCAGCAGGATGCGCCAGGACACGCCGTCGACGGCGAGATGGTGCACGGAGATGATCAGCCGACCCGGCACGCTCCCCCGCTCAGCATCGAGCCGGACGAACTGCGCCATCACCCCGGCGGCCGGATCGAGGCGATCCAGCGCGGCGTCGAGTTCCGCGGCGATGAGCTCTCGCAGGGTATCGGCGTCCGCGGCATCCTCGAAGGTGCCGCGGTGCACCAGTTCCGACGCGTCCAGCGCATCCGTCGGCATGGTTTCGAGTCGCCATTCGCCGGAGTCGTCGCGGAACAGCCTGCTGCGCAACATGTCATGGCGGTCGATCAGCGCCGAGACGGCCTGGATCAGGGCGTCGTGCCCGGTCCGAGCGGGCAGTTCGACGGTGACGGTCTGATCGACCCGGCGGAAGCCGCCGCCACGTTCGGTCAGCCACCGGACCACGGGCGTCAGCGGCATTTCGCCGATCCCGCCGCCGGGCAATTCGGGCAGCAGGCGCGGCGCGCCGGCAGCGGCCTCCGGTGTCCTTGCCACAGCGGCGATCCCGGCCACGGTCCGGCGCTCGAACACCTCGCGCGGCGTGAAGTGCAGGCCGCGAGCCCGCGCCCGCGAGGCCAGCTGAATGGAGATGATGCTGTCCCCGCCGAGCGCGAAGAACGAGTCGTCCACACCCGGCCGGTCGACGCCGAGCACCTCGGTGAAAAGCTCGGCCACCACCTGTTCGGCGGGGGTCCGCGGTGCCCGATCCGAGCGCGACACCAGGACGGGGTCGGGCAGTGCGGCCACGTCGAGCTTGCCGTTGCCGGTCAGCGGCAGCGTATCGACCGGCACGATGGCGGCCGGTCGCATGTAGACGGGAACACGTTGTGCGATATGCGTTTCCAGTGTCTCGACCGCGAGCGCATCATGAGTGCCGGGTACCACATAGGCGATCAGGCGTGCCGATCCGGAATCCGCGGTCCGGGCCACGACGACCGCCCGGGCCACCGACTCGTGTTCGAGCAGCGCGGCCTCGATCTCCCCCGGTTCGATGCGGTAGCCGCGAATCTTCACCTGCTGGTCGCTACGGCCGAGGTATTCCAGCTGCCCGTCGCCATTCCAGCGCGCCAGATCACCGGTGCGATACATGCGGGTGCCGGGTGCACCGAACGGATCCGCCACGTAGCGCTCCGCGGTGGTCGCGGCGCGGGCGCGGTAACCACGGGCGAGCTGGGCTCCCGCGAGATAGATCTCGCCGCGCGAGCCGACAGGCGTCGGCCGCAGCCACGAATCCAGCACGCGCACAGTCATTCCCGGTAGGCCACGACCGACAACGCTGGCAGTTGCCGACCCGGCGTGGGCACGGTCCACCGCGAAGTGTGTGGCGTGCACGGTCGCCTCGGTGATGCCGTACAGATTCGAGATCCGGACCTCCCCGGCCGGATCGGTGTCGTACCACGACCGCAGGAGACGCGGATCCAGGGCTTCGCCGCCGAGCACGATATGCCGTAGCGCGGGCACGACGGCGCGGCGCAGGCCGGTGTCGAGCAGTGCGCCGAAGGCCGAGGGTGTCTGGCTCAGCACCGTAATACCCTCGCGGGCCATGAGTTCGGCGAACTCGTCGGGTGAACGTGTCACGTCGGCGTCGGCGATGACGAGCGTGCCACCACTCGCGAGCGCTCCCCACATCTCCCATGCCGAGAAGTCGAAGGCGGGCGAGTGGAACATGGTCCACACATCGGTGTGGTCGGCATCGACCAGATCCCGCGTCGCGGCGAGCATGGCGACGACATTGCGATGCGTCACGCTCACGCCCTTGGGACGCCCCGTGGAACCCGACGTGTACAGCACGTAGGCGACATTGTCCGGACCCGAGGCGACCGAGGCGACTTCGCCGCCGCTGCGGTCGACGCTGTCGAGTACCAGGTACGGCCGGTCGCCCGCGGGCAGTGCCGCCCGGTCGGCGGCGGTGGTCACGATGCAGAGCGGGTTCGTTTCAGCGAGAATGAATTCGAGCCGTTGCGCCGGATTACCGAGGTCGAGCGGAACGTAGCCCGCCCCCGATTTCAGCACTCCCAGCAGCGTCACGATCAGCTCCACCGACCGTGAAACACCCACGGCAACCAGCGATTCCGCGCCGACGCCGCGCGCCGCGAGAGCGCAGGCCAGGTCATCGGATGCCTCGTCGAGGTCCCGATAGGTCAATACTCGGTCGCCGAATCGCACCGCGACGGCATCCGCGCGCACCGCGGCCCGGGCGCGGAACAGGTCCACGAGCGTCACGTCCGGCACCGGCGCGGCGGGGCGCTGCCAGTCCCACCCCCGGCGGTGTTCCGCCTCGCCGATCGGATCGATGTCCGCCACAGCGGTATTCGGATTCGCGGCGAGCGCCACCAGCACCCGGGTCAGCCGTTCGCCCAGTCGTGACACGGTCTCCGCGTCGAGCAGCTCGGGCCACCAGCCTGCCAGCAGGTGCAGCCGATCGGTTTGCCGGACAGTCAGTGTCAGCGGGTAGTGCGTCGCCTCCCTGGACTCGAATCCGCCGATCGCCAATCCGGCGAATGCGAGGGCATCCGAGCGCAGTTTCGCCTCGTCGACGGGGTAGGACTCGACGACCAGCAGCGTGTCGAACAGGTTCCGCTCACCGACATCGGTCTGTGCGCCGATATCCGGCAGGCCCAGGTGGTGGTGGGCCGTGAGTTCGAACTGCTCACGCTGTACGCGACGCAGCAGCGCGCCCACGGACTCGCCCGGGGCCAGCCGAATGCGCACCGGGATCGTATTGATGAACAACCCGACGATGTTCTCGACACCCGCGAGGTCGGCGGGGCGGCCGGAGACCGTGGTGCCGAAGAGGATGTCGTCGCGATCGGTGGTGCGCGCGAGCAGGATTGCCCAGGCCGCCTGCACGACGGTATTGATCGTCACCTCGAACTCGGCCGCCAGGCCGATCAGCGCCCGGGTCTGCGCCTCGTCCAGGTCGAACGCCCGCTCCTGGGGCAGTCCGGTGGGGGCGTGCACTGCAGCGGTGTCCGCGAGCAGCGTCGGCTCGGTGACCCCGGCCAGCGCCTCGGCCCACACCCGCCGGGAACGTGAGTCGTCCTGCCGGGCGAGCCATTCCACATAGCGGCGGTAAGGAGGCGGGGGTTCGACCGTGAAACCGGCGTAACCGGCCATGATCTCGCGCAGCAGCAGCGGGATGGACCAACCGTCGAGGAGCACGTGGTGGCAGGTCACGGCGAACCGGGTCCGCCCGTCGCCGAGACGGAGCAGCAGGAAGCGCAGCAGCGGCGGGGCGGTGAGGTCGAACGGCATCGTACGTTCGGCGGCGAGCAGGCGCTCGCCGGCGCCGGTCGCCCCGGACAGGTCGACCTCGCGCCAGGGCAGGACCACATCACCGGTGACGATCTGGACGGGCGTCCCGGCGGCGTCCACCTCGAAGGCGGTGCGCAGGTTGGCATGTCGCTCCAGCACGGCCGCCGCGGCCGACCGCAGCCGCGACGCGTCGACCACGCCATCCAGGCCCAGCACCAGCTGCACCGTGTACACGTCGACCGCGTCCGGATCGAACAGGGCGTGGAACATCATGCCGGACTGCAGCGGCGTCGCCGGCCACACCTCGCTCAGCGTCGGGTACCGCTGTTCCCAGACGTCGATATCGCCCTGTGTGACGGACACGAGGGGGAAGTCGGACGGGGTGTGTCCGCCGCTGGTACGGGGATCGCGCGCGTGCCGCGCCACGGCGCCGAGCGCCGCACGCCACAGCTCGACCAGTTCCTCGCCCGCGGCCTCGCCGAATATGCCACGCGCATAGCCGAAGCCGGTCACCAGGCGGTGGCCGAGGACGATGGAATCCACTTCCACCGCACCCAGCGCGCCACGGCCGGTGTCGGGACGAACGGCCAGCATGCCGAATTCGGTGGAGGGCAGGAAGCCGATTCCGGCGAGTTCCTCCGGAATGTCGAGGCCGGCGATGTGCCCGAAGTAGTTGAACGAGATCTCCCCCGGCTCGCCCGGCGGCAGTGCGGCGGCGGTGTCCTCGTTCAGGTATCTGAGCAGGCCGTAGCCGAGGCCATTGTGCGGCGCTGCCCGCAGCTGTTCCTTGACGGCCTTGAGAGCGACTCCCATGGCCGGGCCGCCGCCGAAGGCGTCGTCGAGATCCACTCCGGTCAGGTCCAGCCGTGCCGGGACGATGGAGGTGAACCAGCCGACGGTGCGCGACAGTTCCGTCCCGGGCACCGCGTCCTGTTCGCGGCCATGGCCTTCCAGGCGCAGCAGCACCGACCGCTCGTCCTCGCCGCGCCGCGACCGCCAGCGCGTCACCGCCAGCGCGAGCGCCGTCAGCAGCGCGTCCGCGACGCGGGCGCGGTAGCGGTCGGGAATGACGGTGAGGATAGCGGCGGTATCGCGCTCGTCGAGTTCGACGAAGGTGTGCGCCACGTCGGCTGCCATATCGCAGTGGGGATCGAAGGGCCGCTCGCCGAAGGACGGCGCCGGGCCCTCGACGATCTCGCGCCACAGCGGCAGCTCGGCGGTGAGCGCCTCGGTGTGCGCGGCGTCGACGAGCGCGTGCGCCCATCGGCGCATGGATGTTCCGACCGCGGGCAGCCGCGGGGTGTTCCCCGCCGCGACCGCCGCCCATGCGGCAATGAAGTCGGGCAACAGGATTCGCCAGGAGACGCCGTCGACGGCGATGTGGTGCGCGGCGATGACAAGCATTCCGGGGGCGGTGCCCGAATCCGGTGTCAGCCAGACGAACCGCAGTACCGCGCCGGCGGACGGATCGATCCAGTCGATGGCCGAGTTCAGCTCGGCTTCGGCGAGTACCCGGAGTTCCTCACCGGTGAGGACGGTGTCGTAGGCCACCTGGTGGATGAGCGAGTCCACATCGACGCTGCCTGGCGGCGTGACCCGCGCATGCCAGTCCCCCGAGCCGTCGCGGTAGAGCCGCGAGCGCAGCATGTCGTGGTGATCGACGACCGCGGAGAGGGTGGAAACCAGTGCGCCGCGGTCGATTCCGGCCGGCAGGTCCAGGGTCATGGACTGGCAGAAACGATCGAAGGTGCCGCCGCGCTCGACCAGGAACCGGAGGATCGGGTTGAGCGGCAGTTCGCCGACGCCGCCGCCGGGCAGCTCGGCGAGCGGCGGAATCTCCTCTCCGCCCGCGGTTTCGGCGATGGCCGCCAGGCGGGCGACGGTGCGGTGCTCGTAGACCTGTTGCGCGGTCACCGCGATACCGCGCGACCGTGCCCGCGACACCAGCAGGATCGACATGATGCTGTCGCCGCCGAGCCCGAAGAAGGAGTCGTCGACACCGATGCGGTCCCGGCCGAGCACCTCGGCGTAGGCGGCGGCGAGCGCGGTTTCGGTGTCGGTGCGCGGGGCCCGGAAGGCCACCGTCTCGACATCGGGTGCGGGCAGGGCCTCTCGATCCACCTTGCCGGAACGGTTCACCGGCAGCTCGGGAAGACCGATGATCACGGCGGGCACCAGGTGCCTGGGCAGTACCGCACGCAACCGCTGGTCCAGAGCGTCCGGATCGATGGTGTGCCCGGCGGCCGGGGTGACGTAGGCGATCAGGCGACCACCGGCATGGTTGCGGTCATCGACGACGGCAACTGCCTGGGCCACGGATTCCTGTGCGGCGAGCACCGATTCGAGCTCTCCGAGTTCGATGCGCACGCCGCGCAGCTTCACCTGGAAGTCGCTGCGGCCGAGGTACTCCAGCTCGCCGTGACCGGTCGACCGCACGATGTCACCGGTGCGGTAGAGCCGCTGCCCGGCATCACCGAACGGGTCGGCGATGAAACGTGCGGCGGTGTGCCCCGCCCGGCGCACATAGCCGCGCGCGAGCGTCGCGCCACCGAGATAGAGCTCGCCCGGCACGCCCGCCGGAACCGGCCGCAGAAAGGCGTCCAGCACGTGGGCACGGACATGCCACGCAGGTGCTCCGATGGGTACCGCGGCAGTGTCGTTCGCGCCGATCGCGTGCCGGGTGACGGCGATTGTCGCCTCGGTCGGACCGTAGAGATTGTCGTAGCGGGCGCCCGGAGCGACAGTCGGCAGCGCCGCGGCCAGTGCGGGCGTGAGCGCCTCACCGGCGAGCAGTATGCGACGCACGCTCGGCGGCATCGGCGCGGCCACCGCCTGCCGGTGCGCCGCGAGCGTGGACGGCGTGAACTGCACCGTGGTGACATCGTGCTCGATGATCGCTCTGGCCAGCGCGTTCGGATCGCCGTGCGCACCCGATCCGTCGACTACGAGCCGGGCACCGACGGTGAACGGCCACAGCACTTCCCAGGCCGATACGTCGAACGTCAGGGCGGTCTTGCGCACGACGGTGTCGGTGTCGTCGAGGCGGTGCAGGTGCTGCATCCAGGCGAGATGAGTGCAGACGGCCGCGTGGGTGACGCCCACGCCCTTCGGCTGCCCGGTGGAGCCGGACGTGAACAGCACGTACGCCTGGTTTTCCGGACGCAGCGGGGCGATGCGGTCGTCATCGGTGACCGTGGCACCCGACTCGGCGGCCAGGTCGAGTTCATCGATGTGGATCACCCGGACGCCATCGGGAGCGTCGAATCCGTCCCGCCGCGTGGTGAGGACGCACACCGGCTGTGCGATGTCGAGCACCTGGGCATGACGCGAGCGCGGATGCTCCGGGTCCAACGGCAGGTACGCGGCACCGGTTGCCAGCACCGCGTGCACCGCGAGGATCTGTTCGGCCGATGGCCCGAAAGCGAGCGCCACCACTTGTTCCGGCCCGATGCCGAGGGTAATCAGCTTGCGCGCCAGTCGATTCGAGTCGGCGTGCAGGTCCGCGTAGGTCATGCGGATTTCGTGTCCGACGATCGCCACCGCCTCGGGCGACCGGGCCGCCTGCTCGGTGAACAGAGCCGCGAGTGTCGTGGACGCCGTGACCACGTCGGCGGGGGGACTGCCGATGAGGCGCTCGATCTCCCCCGAGGCGGCGATATCGATCCGGGCGATGGGCGCATGCGGCGTACGGACCAACTGCTCCAGCAGCCGAATCAGCCGGTCCCGGTGCGAACGATGCGCTCCGGGAACGGCAATCCGCCAGCCACCGGCCGCCTGATCATCGACGCATACGGTGAACTCGTCCCCGCCCCCGAAACACTCGGTCACCGCTGCCGTGCCGAAGCCGTCGATCACGGCACCGCCGAGCATTCGTACCGCGAGCGGCCACTGCCCGTGCACCGGCGAATTCGCCCAGGGCTCATCGATATCGGGAATGAACCTGAGTCGCCGTGCCTTGCGCAGCTCCCGCCCCACCTGTTTGGCGATCGCGTAGAACCCGGCCTGGGCCGTGACCAGAATCCGCAGCGGCACAGTGGTTTCCCCGGTATCGAGTGCGACCACGCACTCCCCCGCGGACGCCAAGCGAGACGCGTAGACGGCCAACGCGGCCAGCACCACCGCGGGCGCACCGGCCCCGCACACACGTGCGGCCCTGGTGAGTTCCGCCGATGCTCCCACCGCAGCCCAGACCGCCTCACCCGGAGTACCGCCGGTAGGACGCGCGATACCCGCGGCGGGAGGTTCGGGCCGGGCGGCGTCGGCGAGAGTTTGCTCCCAGTAGTCCCGGTCGGCGGACCACGCGCCCGATTCGCGGTATCGGCGTTCATTTTCCAGCTGGTCGGCTGTCGTACCGAACGGTGGATTCGCGCCGGGGGTCGTGGGCGCGCCGTCCAGGAGATCACGCACCCGGGCGAGAATCGCGAGCGCTCCCGGCTGGTCGTTGACCAGGCGGTGATAGCGCTGATACCAGCCGAGCCGGCCATCCGGGAATCGGAAGACGGCCTGCCGGTACAGCGGCCCGTGCGCGATATCCATTCGGCACGCACGTTCTTCGGCGATCCACTCGGCGACGAAATCTCCCGCACCGCTCCCGTCGACGCTGAGCACGGCGGTCGGTACGGGCGGGTTCTCGCACACCTGGATCGCACCGGCGTCGGCACGGAACACGCTGTGCAGCACCGGGCATTCCGTCATCACGGTGTCGATCGCCTGACGCAGGAGCTCCGCGTCCACTCGGCCGGTCAGTTCGATGTAGAGGTCGACATAGCGATCACCGGCCGCGAGGGCGGCGCGTTGCGCATCGCTCGGGACCTGCGGTCCGGTCGTCGCGGTGCGGGTGGTCTCAACGATAGTCATGGAATCCTTGTCCGGTCTTGCGGCCGAAATGTCCCGCGGCGACGAGCGTCGCGAGCGCGGGCGGAATGCGGTAGTGGTCCTCGCCGGTCTCGCGCCGCAGCACCTCGATGGTGTCGGCGACGTTGTCCAGGCCGATCAGGTCGGCGGTGCGCAGCGGACCCATGCGATGGCCGAGGCAGCGTTCGAAGAGGGCGTCCACCGTCGCGGCGTCGGTACCGGTGTCGAGGGTGGCGGCGGCTTGCGCGATGCTCAGCATGAGCAGGCGGTTGATGACGAACCCGGGGCGGTCGCCGACGACGAGCGATTCCTTGCCGAGAGCGGTGAGCAGTTCGGTGGCGCGCGCCATGGTGTCGGCCGAGGTCTGTGCCCCGCGAACGACTTCCACCGCATCGGTCAGCGGGGCCGGGTTCATGAAGTGCAGGCCGAGCACGCGATCGGGGCGACCGGTAGCGGCGGCCAGCCGGGCGATGGGGATGGCCGACGTCGCGGAGGCGAGCACGGCGTCGGCCGGGCAGACGCGGTCCAGTTCGGCGAAGAGCTTCTCTTTCAATTCGATCCGCTCGACCGCGCACTCGATGACGAACTCGACCGCGCCGAGGTCATCGAGACGGTCGGTCCAGCGCACCCGGCGGGCAGCCTCGAGCGCCGTCCGCCGGTCACCGCGGCCCAGCAGCAGCGCCAGGCGCACCGCTTCGTTCAACCCACGGCGCGCCCGCTCCACGGCGGCCGGATCGGGTTCGACCACAATGACATCGCGTCCGGCCTGCGCGAGGCACTGTGCGATGCCGGCGCCCATGGTGCCCGCGCCGATCACTGCCACGACTCCGGTCATCGGGTCACCTCCGCTTCCGCGATGTAGCGCATCGCGATGTCCGGCACCGGATCATTCGGTGTCTCCAGCAGGCCGTGCAGCAGCCGGGTCAGATCCGAAAGCATCTGCTGCGCGGTCGATTCGTCGAAAAGTTCTGTGGCGTAAGCCAGTTTCAGGACCGCGCGGTCACCGGACTCCCGATCGAGCGCCAGTTCCGCGGTGTCCGGCGGGGTGTCGCCGAACCAGATGGCCCCGGCACGGCCGTCACCCTGCGCCAGCGCGGCCAGCTCCGCGGCGGTTCGTTCCAGCAGTTCGGCCCCGGTGGGTTCGCCGGCGAAGTCCACTCGGGCGGTACCGGCTGCCGAACAGACCACGACGTCATCGGAGCCGGAGTACCAGCTCAGCAGTGCCGCCCAGGCGGCGAGCAGATCCGCATCGCCCGGCACGGCATCGAGCCGCTCGCGCACCGTCCCCGGCGTGTATCGGGCCGAGCCGGTTCCGCGCGGCCGGTCTGTCGGAATATCCAGTGCCACAGCCTGTTCCGTCGCCCGCATGCCGGCAGGCGACGGCACGGTGACGAGCAGCTCCTCGATCGACCGATCCGGAGCCGACTCCACGACCTCGGTGAGGATCCCGAGGTAGGCGGCGGCCAACCCCGCGGCGGTGCGCTGGGTGAACAGCTCGGTGCTGTACTCGAAGCAGGCCAGCATGTCGAGGTCGTCGCTGCGATCGTAGGTGATCAGGCTGAGGTCGAATTTGGCTGTGCCGGGCGGTAATCCGCCGAAGGCATTGTGGATGGTGTGCTCGGAGTCGAAGAACTCCGTCGCCCCGCCGCCGAGCGGGTTGACCGATCCGGCGCCGGTGAGGTCCTGGTGGACGTAGAGCACATCGAAGATCGGGGTGCGCGACATGTCGCGCTGATCGTCGAGGGCATTGACCACCCGCTCGAATGGGATCTCCTGATTCTCCAGCGCGCCCAGCACGATTCCACGCACTCGTTCGAGCAGATCGCCCAGCGTCGCGGGACCGGAGAGGTTGGCGCGCAGCGCGACGGTGCTGTTGAAGAAGCCGATGAGCCCTTCCAGCTCGCGGCGGGTGCGGCCGGTGGTCGGCGTGCCGACGACGAGGTCGCGCTGACCACTGCGCCGGGCGAGCAGCAGATAGAAGGCGGACAGCAGCACCACGAACAGCGACACCGACTCCCGCTTCGCGACCGTGCGAGCCGCGGCGAGCAGCGTCGCCGGCACCGTGAACGGCTCCAGTTCACCGGCGAACGTCTTACGCGCCGGTCGCGGGAAGTCGGTGGGCAGCCGCAGTTTCGGCGCGCCACGCAGCATGTGCGTCCAGTATTCGAGCTCGTGCGCGAGCGCGCCGGAGTCGAGCAGCTCGCGGTGCCAGCGCGCGTAGTCGCGGTAGCGGATCGGCAGCGGTTCCAGCTCGGCCGGGCGCCCCTCCCGCCGGGCGGCATAGAGCACCGGAATCTCCCGCGCGAGAATCCCCGGCGTCTGGCCGTCGGTGACGCAGTGATGGCACACCACCTGCAGCACATGCATTTCCGGAGCGAGCTCGACCACCAGCACCCGCACCATGGGGTCACGGCCCAGATCGAACGGCCGGACCGCGGCCTCCCGGAGCAGCTCGCGCGCCCGGGCGACCGAATCGGCGGCACCGGACACATCGACGACCCTGAAGAACTCGCCGAGCGCGGGCCGCACTCGCACCGCCGGCACACCGTCGACCTCGACGAGGTTGTAGCGCAGCGGTTCGTGCCGCTCCGCGAAATCCTCGAATGTTCCCTTGACCGCATCGACGTCGATCGGCCCGCGCAGAACGTTGACCACCGGATAGTTGTAGAGCGTGGTGTCCGGAACAAGCTGATGGTGGAACCACATCCGTTCCTGCCCGGGCGACATGACCAGCTCGTCGGTGCGCGTAATGGCCGGCAGCCCGCGGGCTCCCGGCATCACCTCGGGCGCCGGGCGCGCCCCTTCCCGCAGCAGGTCCGCGAACTCGGCCACCTTGGGCCGCTCGTACACATCGAGCAGTTTCGGCCGAAACCCGAATGCCTCCTCCACCCGCTCGACCAACTGCACGGCAATGATCGAATTGCCACCGACGTCGAAATAGTCGTCATCCAGCCCGATTTCGGTCTCCGCGTGCAGCAGTTCGCGCAGCACTGCGCGCAACCACTCCGCCGCATCCGACGGCACGGCGACCACCGGAGGCTCGGGCGCGGCGACAGCTTCGACGGGCTCGGACGCGATCTCGGCATGCTGCGCCGCAGTGGGCAGTTCGACCCAGCACCGGGTGCCGTGCAGCGGGTGCCCGGGCAACCGCAGCCTGCGACCGGCCCGGCCCTGCACCCGCGCCCAGTCGAGATCCACTCCACGCTCGTAGAGCCGACCCAGGATGCCGAGCGCCGCCGCGGAATCGGCCGAGCCGAACAGGATCTCGGCATCCGCACGACCCGCGAGATCCTCGGTGAGGTACCGCCCGAGCATGCCGTCCCGGCTGGGATCGACGAAGACGACCGGCCCATCCCGCAACAGCAGTTCCGCCGCCGCGAGCAGACGCGACCGGTCCACCGCGGGGGTCTCCGCGGCAACTGCCAATTCGCCCGGGTCGACAGGCTCCCGCGACCCGAGCAGATAGCGTGCCGCGAACTTCGACGCGCCCCCGCTGAGCACGGCCGTGAACTGAATCCCACAGGCCCGCAGTCGATCGTGCACCGCGAGCTGTGCCGCGAGCACCGCGGCCGTCTCCCCGTTCGCGGGCAGCTGTTCCGGCAGTGCGGTGCCACCTTGCCCGGTCGGCAGAGCACCCGGCGAGAGCAACAGCGCCACTCGCGGCGCGACCGGCTGCACACCGTCCGAATCGACGGCAGCGCCGCGCGTTTCGAGCAGATCGGCCAATTCCGTGGTGCTGCTCGCACATACCGCGATGCGATGGCCGAAGTGCGCACGGCCCCGGCCGAGCGTGAACGCCACATCCGCGAGATCGATCGAATCGTCCCGCATACGCCCCGCCAGCGAGCCGCACAGGTCCGCGAGCGCCGTCGCCGTCCGCGCCGAAACCCCGATCAGCCGGGGCACCGGCTCGCGACTCGCCTCGGCCGGTTCGGCTTCCGGCTGCGGTACCGCATCGGGGGCCTGCTGCACGACGCAGTGGGCGTTGGCGCCACCGAGGCTGTAGGAGCTGACACCCGCCAGGCGCGGGCCGTCGCTCCGCCACGGTCTCGATTGCGTGACCACCTCGAGGCCGGCCGCGGCCAAGTCGAGATCGCCAGTGGGACGGTGGAAGTGGAGAGAGGGGAAGAGTTGTCCGTCGGCGACCGACAGGACGGCCTTCACCAGGCCGGCCACACCGGCGGCGTGATCGAGGTGGCCGATATTGGTCTTCACCGATCCGATCGGGAGGGCGGTGGCGCGCTCGGCGAACGCGGTGCGCAGGCCCTCCAGTTCGACAGCGTCGCCCAGCCGGGTGGCGGAGCCGTGGGCTTCGAGGTATCCGGCATCACGGGGATCGGCACCGGCCTTGCGCCAGGCGCGCGCGATGACCCGGGCCTGCGCGGCGGCGCTGGGGGTGCTGATGGTTGCGGCGGCATGGCCATTGTGCAGGACGGCGCTGCCCCGGATGACCGCGTAGACCGGAGCACGGTCGGCGCGGGCCCGCTCGAGCGTGGTCAGCAGCAGCGCCGCACCGCCTTCGCCGGGGACTGTGCCGTCGGCGTCGGCGTCGAAGGCTCGGACCCGGCTGCTCGGTGAGGCGATCTCGGTCATCGTCTGCACGGCCCAGTCCGGAGCGCCGTGCGCGCGGACACTGACCCCGCCGGCCAGCGCGTAGTCGGCGTCGCCGCTGCGCAATTCGCGGCAGGCGTGGTGGACGGCGATGAGGGAGGCGTTGCAGCCGCTGTCGACGGCGTAGCAGGGGCCGTCGAAGCCGAGCAGGTGTGCGATGCGGGCGGGGACGCCGAAGGGCAGATTGCCCAGCATGGCGAGGGGGCCCGGGTCGACGGCCATGGCGTGATAGCTGGGCATGGGCGCGCTGAACACCACCGCGGTGGTGGCCGCGCGCAGGGTGGCGGGTGCGTAACCGGCATCCTCGATGGCGCGGTGCGCCAGCTCCAGGGCGATCCGCTGCTGCGGATCCATCAGGGCCGCTTCGCGTTTGGACAGGCCGAAGAACGCGTAGTCGAAGGTGTGGATATCGGTGAGGTGCCCCATGGGCAGATACCGGACGCGGCGGTCCAGGGCGGTCGCCGAGGCGCGAGACTCCGGCATGGGGCCGATCGAATCCCTTCCGGCGGCGAGGTTCTCGCGGAACTCGTCGAGGTTCGCCGCGTCCGGGAAGCGCGCGCCGATGCCGATGACGGCGATGTCGCCGTCGCGTGGTGCGGGTGCGGTCACGATGTCCTTCACACTTCGAATGCCAGGGGAACGTCCGCCGGTGCGGCGGGCTGCAACAGGTCGGCGGGCAGTGCGGCCGCCTGCGCGGCCACGGTGTCCAGATCGAACAGCAGGCCCACCGAGATGGCGTCCGGCCAGCGCGCCTGCAGGCGCATGTGCAGAGCGACCACGCGATGGGAGTTGCCGCCCACGTCGAGAAAGCGGTCCGCGCGGTCGAATTCGTCGTGCAGCAGCACCTCCGACCAGATCTCGCCGAGGGCACGCTCGGTCTCGGTCCAGTCGTCCCGCGACACCGCCTGTCGGACCGCGGAACCGGTCAGCAGCGCGCGCAACGCCGCCTCGTCGAGCTTGCTGCTGCCCGGCGTGATGGGAAGGGCATCGACGGTCACGAACCGTGCCGGAACCGCTTCCGGCACGAGGCGTTCAGCGCAGAATCCGGCCAGCGCGCTCGATGCGGGCGTGGTCGCCGCGGTGTCCAGCGGCACCCAGAAGGCGGCCAGATACACCGAGTCGTCGACATCGGCGACGGGCAGCACGACCGCTTCACGCACGGCGGGATGGTCTTCCAGCACCGCCTCCACCGCGCCGCGTTCGATCCGCACGCCACGGACCTTCACCTGATTGTCGACCCGGCCGTGAAATTCGATGTCGCCGTTCGTGTCCGCGAGGGCGAGGTCGCCGGTGCAGTACATGCGAGCACCCGGTTCGGTGGCGAAGGGGTCGGCCACGAATCGAGTCGCGGTCAGTCCGGGACGGGCCGCATAACCGTCGGCGATCTGCCCGCCACCGAGGTACAGGTCGCCGCGAGTGCCGCTGCGCACGGGGCGCAGCTTGTCGTCCAGCAGGTGAGCCGTCGTGCCCGCGGCCGGCTTTCCCATCGGGACGACCCGCCGCGGCGTGTCCGCGACGTACGGGCCGATGCAGGTGATCGTCGCCTCGGTGGGGCCGTATTCGTTGTGCAGCGCCACGGCGGGCAGTACTTCGCGGTGCTCGTCCACCAGGCGCGGCGGGACCGCCTCCCCCGCCAGGATCACCGTTCGCAACGTCGGCCGTAGCTCGGCCAGCCGTGGCAGCGCCAGCCGATAGAACGACGGCGTCGCGATGAAATGCGAAACACCCCGGCTGCGAGCGAGTTCGGCGACGGCGTCGACATCTCGCACCATCCGGTAGTCGGGAAACACGCTGGTGCCGCCGACCGCGAGCGGCCAGACCACGCCCAGCAGGGAACCGTCCCAGATCAGCCGCAGGGCCGAGCAGGTGACCAGCGCACCGTCGGTGTGCGCATTGTTCCGGGACCCGATCTGGGTGGCGAGGTTGGCGCGCGACACGACCACCGCCTTCGGAACACCGGTGGAGCCGGAGGTGGTGATGGCATAGGCCGGGGCGAGCCGCGGCGGCGGGCCGGGCAGCGGGATCTCGGGTGGATCCACCCACGCCGCGATGTCGATCACCGCCGGACCATTCATCGCGTCCGCCAGCGTGGCCGCCGCATCGCCCGGAGTGAGCGGATCCCGGCCATCGATGATCACCGCGGCACAGTCCAGCGCCTCCAGCACCGCACCGAGCGACGACTCGCCGCCGTGGCCGGGTTCGATGACGCACCAGGCCGCAGCGGCGCGCAGGGCCGCGATCATGCCGATCACGGTGTCCAGGTTCTGCCGCTGGTAGACGACGACCGTCTGCCCGGGCCGCACCCCGGCCACGAGCAGGCGGCGCGCGAGAGCCGTTGTCGCGGTGTCCAGTTCGCGGTAGGTGAGCGAACGATCCCCGACCACGACCGCGAGACGATCGGGCACCCGCTCGAACTGGCGCATCAGGCCGCCGAGCAGATCCACGCTCATCGAACCACCTCGACATGGCCGGTGCCGCCGATATTTTCGGCGGGCACGGTGCACACGAGCAGGATGCGATCGCCGTCCTTCTCGGCCACTTCGAACCCGGCGAAGCGCAAAGTCACGAGCATGACCCGATTCCGTGGTGTGGCAACGAATTCCGCCGCAGGCCGCAAACCGGCCGCGCGGGCACGGCGCACCACCTCGGCGATGAGAGTCGTGCCGACGCCGCGCGACATGACACGACAGGACATGAGCAGCAGGAGCAGCACCGCATCGGGGCCGCGCCGTTCGGTCACCGCCAGCCCGATCGTGCCGTAGCCGCCGAAACGGTCGGTCAGGGAAGCCACGAGCACCTCATGGCGCGGGGACGCGCACAATGCCCGCAGCTCGTCCATGTCGAAGGTGACGCCGGTGGTGTTGAGCTGGTGGGTGCGTTCGGTCAGCTCGTGTGCGCGAACCAGATCCGCCTCGGTCGCCTCGCTGACGGTCATGACCAGATCCAGCGAGGCCAGGAAATCCGCGTCCGAGCCGCTGAATTCGGCTTCGGATGCTTTGCGCTCCCGTTCCGCGCGATACAGCAACCGGCGCTGCCGTGCCTCGGATGTCGTTGTGGCCGTGGTGAATTCGGAGAGGCCGGGGAGTTCGGTGATCCGGTCGGCAGGGTAGCACCGGACCTCCGGGAGGACGGCGGCCACCTCGGCCAGCTCGACCGGATCATTGTCGACGAAGGCGATCGTATCCGGGCCGATATTGAGGGATTCCGCGATCCGGCGAATGGCCTCCGACTTGGGACCCCAGCCGATCTCGACGGCCGAGAACATGTCCTCGATCCCGTGCATGCGCAAATGCGCTGTGGCAGCCTCTGGTTCGCCACGACTTGCTACGGCATGCAGGATGCCGCGTTCATCCAGTGTCCGGATCGTTCGCAGCACTTCCGGTTTCGGCGTACCGCCGTCCGACTCCAGCACAACGCCGGGCCATACCGTATCGTCGAGATCCCAGACCAGGCATTTCACTGTCGCCGCCATTACACCCTCCGTAGCAGGCCGGCGCTCCACGCGGCGACCGGGCTGCTGTTCAACAACAGCGCGTATTCACCGGGTGCACGAGTGGCCGCGGCGGCCTCCAGATTGACCAGCATGTCCATCGAGCCCAGGTGGCCGTAGGCCGCGAGATTGGTTCGGCAGACCTTGTCGACGGGGCGATCCAGGGCCTCCTCCCAGAAGGCGAAGGCGCCGGCCGACAGGTTCTGCATGAGGATCGGTCCCACCTCGCCGTCTCGAATGCCATTGCGTCGCAGCAGTTCCGGAATAATGGCGTCGAATCGCTTCTTGCTCTCGACCGCGAGCCGGAACGAGTAGGTGGACTCGTCCGCGCACACCTCGGCCCAGTCGCCGGAGCCGATATCGCGGTAGTCGATGCGGAACAGGTCCGCGTATTTGCCTTCGCTGCGCACGATCTGGTCGACGAACTCCCAGCGGCCGGGTCCGGAGGTGGTGACCAGTAGTGCGGCCGCGCCGTCACCGAGCAATGTCATGGGGGCGCGGTAGCGATTCCGGGTGGGCGTCCTGGCGGCTGTGACCACCAGGACATTGCGGCAGTGGGCATCCGCGCGAACCAGGCTCGCGGCCAGAGTCAGTGCGGCGGAGACGGATACGCAGCCGAGGTCCCCGGCCGCCGTGGTGAAGGCGCGGGCCGCGCCGATCCGGTGTTGCAGCCGGGTCGCTTCCGAGGCGAGCAGGTACTGCGGCGCGCGGCCGGTGACCAGAATCAGCGCGTCCAGATCGGCGGCCGCGAGACCGGCCTCGTCCAGCGCCGCGCGTGCCGCCTCGGCGGCGAGATCGACCTCGGTCATCTCGTCAGCGGTGCGCACCGTGTCGATGCCCAGGGCCAGGGCGTGTTCCCGGCGGTTCGTGGGCAGATCGGCCAACTCCGCCAGCGTGGCGACCGCGGCGGTCCGGTCCGGGAACCAGGTCGCGACCGGACCCAGCAGCACGCGTTCGTTCATGATCGCGCACCCCGCATGACGTGCTCGCCCATGGCCACCTCGGCGACCTCCTGTGCTCCCTCGATGATTTGCATGACTTTGGCGTCGCGATAGAAGCGGCCGATCCGGCTGTCCGGTGCGCAGCCCGCCGCGCCGAGTACTTGCACTGCCCGTTCGCTGACCGCCGCCGCGACGCCGGCGGCGGCGTATTTGGCGGCAATCGTGAAGATCAGCGCCTGAGGCGATCCCGTGATCCGCGCATCGGCCGCGCGTTCGCAGAGGGCTTGCGCACCTTCCACATCCGCCCAGCAGCGGCCGAGCGTGGCGCGGATCAGCTGATGTTCGGCCAGCGCGGTGCCACCCTGGACGCGGGCGGCCGCATGGGCGGCCGCATCGCCGAGGCAGGCGCGGGCCAGCCCGACACCACCCCAGGCGACGGTGTAGCGGCCGTGATCCAATGCGGTGCCGAGGACATGGGACAGACCGAACCCCGGTGGTGCGATCAACTGGGTGGCGGGTATGCGCACGCGGTCGAACCGGACGGTCGCCAGCCGCGCGCCGCGCAACCCGAGACCGCTCTCGGCAGGTTCCACACCGACTCCGGGCCGGTCCCGATCCACCAGTGCGGCACACAGTCCGCCCGGCGCTCGACCGAGCACGAGGTAGACGTCCGCACGCTGACCGAAGGTCACCCACAGCTTGGTGCCGGACACCAGGATATCCGTGCCCTCGGGCTCGAAATCCGTAGCGACAGCGGACAACTCGGTTCCGGCGCCGACTTCGGTCGCCGCCAGCGCGGCAATGACCTCACCGGCGGTGAGCCGGGGCAGCCACGCCTCGCGCTGCGCGGCCGTACCCCACCGATCCACTGCGGCGGCCACCATGCCGTGCACGGTCACCAGCGAACGCAGGCTGGTGCACGCGTGCCCGAGCGTCGCGGCCAATCGCCCGAGCTCCCGCGCATCGAGCTCCGCACCACCGAAGCACGCGGGCCGATCCGCTCCCAGCAGCCCATTCCGAGCCGCAAGCTCGATCATCTCATCGGGCAGACCGTCCCGATCCCACCGTGCCGCATCACGGGCCGCAGCCTGCACGAGGTCGTCCACTTCGATCACGAGTGGCTGTCCCCGCCCTGCTTGCGGACAACGAAGGCCGCCGCACGCGCGGCACTCCGAAAGTTGTCGAGCTCGAGATCATCGACATCGACCGAGATCCCGTAGGTGCTCTCCACGTGCACGACAATCTCCAGCGCCCGCAGTGAATTCACCAGTCCGAGCGCGAAAATGTCGTCCTCCGGCGCCAATTCGATCTCGGCCATCGACCCGAAGTAGGCCAGCAACTCCTGCGTCAGCTCCGCCCCATGCCGCACGCCCGGCTCCAGATCCTCCACCAACACTCCCTCTCAACGACCTCTCACGGCGAGCACGTCAACCCGTCCTCCCGCGTAGACCACGACACCATCGCGGCTTCTCCCGGACAAGCCCCGGGTTTCACGGGCGGACCGGCACGGATGCCATGCAGAGGGGTTCGAGTCCCGCCTCGAGCAACACCCGAGCACGCTGTCGTGCCCCCGGTGACACGGGAGCCTTCACGCGTAGTCCATCGATCGAGTGGGGAAGGCATGCCCGCGAGCCCCGAGGACCACCAGCAGGGTGGGTGCCAGCAGCGCCAGCACGGTCCACGGGAATGCCATCGAGCCGAACAGCGTCAACAGCACCCCGCCGACGACACCGCCGCCAGCCATTGCCAGGTTCCACAGCGTGACCAGCATGGCCTGGGCCGCATCGGCGGCGTCACCGCCGGCGATCGCCACCGCGGTCTGCAGCAGGGTCGGCACGCCGCCCCAGCCCAAGCCCCACAGCGCCGCCGCCACGTAGATCAGCACCGCGTTGTGCACCTGCGCGGCCAGCATCGCGGCCGCGATGGCCACCAGAATCGTTCCGCCGATGGTCAATCCACGCAGGCGGCGGTCGATGTGCGCGCCGGTGAACCAGATGCTCACCATCGACGCGATGCCGAAGACCAGCAGCACCACACCACACCGGCCGCGATTCCGGCGATGAACCGCGCGACCAGCGTCAGCGGGTACGACAGCGATGCCGCCGTCACGGTATTGGCCACCGCAAATCCGGCCACACCAGCCAGGAGCAGCCGCTTGCGCCGCCATCCGGCCGTCGCTACCGACAACGGAATGGCCGATACCGCGGTTCCGATCGGGTAGACGGTGACCAGCTGCCCGGTTGCCGACTCTCAGGTCGGCGCTCATTCCGGGCAGTACGCCAGCGGGCAACGCCTCGGTGAGAACAGTGATGAAAGCCGCGGTGGTCAGCGCGAGCAACGACGGAACTGGCAGTCGCTGAGCATCTTTCGTAATCGTCTCCGACCGCGGGACCTGCCTTCCAGTTTGACCCGAACCTCAATGAATTGCGACTCGACCCGGCGTGACGTGAACCACAATGCAGCCTGGAGCAAAGTTTAATATGCATTTCGCAGATCCACATTCTTGCTCGATCTCCGGCGGCGGTGTTTTCTATCGGGCCGACTCTCGGTGTGACGCCAAGAATTTGCCGGTCAGTTCGTTCAAGCGGGCGGCGGCATTCGAGTCGAACCCGCGACCACGAATCGGGATCCGCCGGCCTTCGACGAACGCGCTCAAGGGGTCCGCGGGCGGGGCGTCGATCAGGTCCACGATCGGCTTCGCCGCGGCCGGAATCGGTTTGCCGAACCGGCGCATGTTCTCCACCATCAGCGCCGTCGCCGGGTCGTACTCCCCGGTCTGACCAGTCGCGGTGACGCCGGGATGCACCAGCACATAGCGAGTCTTGCCATCCGGGTACTGCGCAGCGAACGAGACACCGAGCAGGTCGTTGAGCTTGCCGCCCTGCCCCAGGGCCGCGCCGCCGCTGTAGTACCGCTCGAACTGGATGTCGTTCCACTGCACGGCCGACAGATCCGCTCCGGGTCCGGCCACGTTCATGATGACCGGATTGCCGCTGCGCTCCAACGCCTCCCGCAGCTCGTGACCGAACAGGTAACGGCTCAGGTAGAAGTGCGCGAAGGTGGATTCGATACCCTCGGGCGTCTCGTTGCGCGCGGACCGATAGAACCGCGCGCACAGCACCAGCGCGTCGAGGACCGGATACGAGTTCCGCAACTCCTCGATCAGCGCCCGGTTGTCCGACAGCAGATCCAGATCCGCGCGCAGGAACCTCACGTTCGATCCCGCCGCCGCGGCGAACCTCTCGCCCTTCTCCGGATGCCGGCCGATCACGACGACTCGGTCGCCGCGCCCGGCGTAGACGCCGGCGAGGTATCGGCCGATGCCGTCGGTGCCGCCGGTGATCACGATGGTCTTCATTCACGCCTCCTGCGGGACGGCGGTCGGCTCCGCGGCCGACGCGTCCATCGACGGTGCGGCGGCGGGCTTGCCGGGTAGGAACAGGGTGGCCAGGGTGCCGATCGCCAGGAAGCCGGAGATCCAGTAGTAGGCGTGATGGAAGCCCGCCAGCGGCGTCGCTGCCGTCTGAATCAGCAAGGCCACCACCGCGATTCCGGCGGAGCCGCCGAGCTGGTTGAGCATGTACAGCACCGAGCTGCCCTGCGGAACCTGCTCGGGCGGCAGGGTCCGGTACAGCGCACCCTGGATGGGCGCACCGGTCGCGCCCATTCCGACGCCGATGAAGAACCCCGCCACCACCACCCACACCTCATGGGTGTGGCTGCCCAGCAGGCTGAAGCCCACCGCGCTGAGCAAGGTCACCACGCTGCCCGCGAAAGCCAGTTCCCGCGAACCCAATCGGTCCGAGAAGCGGCCGGCGAAGGGCATGGTCACCGCCGCGCCGACGCCCAGCGGCGCGAGCAGCAACCCGGCCTGGAACACGTCGTGACCGCGCACGGCCTGCAGGTACAGCGGAATGGCGAAGAGGCTGGCGAAGGTCGCCACGCCGACGAAGGCGCCGACGATGACGCTGGCGCTGAAGCTGCGCCGGGTGAACAGCCGCAGGTCGATCAGCGGCGGGTTCTCGCGCTGCCGGAGCGCGTGCGCACCGTAGGCGATCAACAGCACCACGCCCGCGATGAGTGGCAGCAGTACCTGCCAGGCCGCGAAGGTGCGCCGTTCGGCCGCCTGGGTCAGCGCGAGCACGGCGATGGCCGCGCCGGGCCCGATCAGCACCACGCCGAGCAGGTCCAGCCGCGCCCGAATCCCCTGCGGCGCAGCCAGATCCGCGGGCAGGATGCGTAGCGACAGCACCACCGCGAGCAGGACGATCGGCACGCTCACCAGGAACATCCACCGCCAATCCCATTGGCGGAGAATGAGTCCGCCGACGATGGGGCCGAACACCGGACCGCTGGACCCGACGATGCCCATGATGCCCATGACCCGGCCCGCCCGGCTGGGCCCGGCCGCCAGGGCCAGCAGCATGAGCATGAGCGGGTCGACGATGCCCGCGCCGATCCCCTGCACGATGCGGAAGGCGATCAGCGTTCCGACCTCCGGCGCGAGCCCCGAACCGAGCGATCCGATCAGGAACAGCCCCAACCCGGCGATATTGACGAATGTCGCAGACGGCCCGATACCGCGGTGCAGCTGCGTGGAGATGTAGCCCGGCCGGCCCTGCATGTACGCCGCGTGCACGCGCCACGCGGCCAGGAAGGCGGGAATGTCGCCGGGATCGACACCGAACCTGTTGACGATGACGACCGGACCGGCATCGAGGGCCAGCTGGTCGAAGAAGGCGATGTGGGCATCCATGGGCGTCAGAGTGGTCACGGCAACTCCTGAGAAGTGGCGAATGCCGTTCGGACGGTGGACAACTCCAGGCGCGAACGGCACAATCTATACTCGCTGGTTCATTTTGGTGACCTTGTATGAGTAGTACAACCGGGTACATGAATCTGAACCAGAGGATCAAATTTTCGAGTACTGGTCGGATACACTGCGGAGGTGACAGCAACAACGCCACCGGGCGGTCGAACAGCCACGCGCGGACGCATCGACAAACGCCGGGCGATCCTGGAGGCGGCCTTCGTGGTGTTCGCCCGCCGGGGCTATGCGCAGGCGTGCGTGCAGGAGATCGCCGAGGAGGCCGGTGTCGCCAAGCCGACCATCTACAACCACCTCAACGACAAGGAGACCCTGTTCCGGCAGACGCTGGCCGCGGTCGCCGACAAGGTGCTGGCCGAAAGCCTGTCCGTGGTCGACCGTTTGCGCAGTCCGGGCCCGGACCTGCGCGCCACCCTCGAAGATGTCGCCTACCGATTGATCCGTCTGTGCTGCACGGATCGCTCGCGGGCGCTGCGCTGGCTGACTTACGCCCAGATCGTCCAATTCCCCGATCTGATCGACATTGTCGTGAACCGCACCTCGGTGCAACTGGCCGAAACCCTCGCCGATCGGATCGCGCGGCTGTCGCTGTCGGGCCACCTGCGGGCCGCCGACCCGGCGATCGCCGCCGAGCAGTTCCTCATGTTGATCACCGGCCCGATGGAGGGCCGTTCCCGCCTGGGCACCCGCAAGGTGCCCACCGCCGAGATGCGGGCCGTCGCGACAGTGGCGGTCGATACCTTCCTGTGCGCGTACGGGCCTCGGGAAGATCGGTGAACCGCTCGGCACCTTGATATCCCTCGGCACGACCAAGGATCGACCGTGACCGCAATACCCGACGACCTGCTCGCGACCATCGCCGCCGAGCGGGCGATCTTCCAGACGTTCTTTCGCTTCTTCCGGATCGCCGATTCGGGCGAATGCGAACGCTTCAACGAATGTTTCACGCCCGACGCGGTGATCGAGTACCGGATCATGCCGGGCCCGGTCACCCGTTTCGAGGGGCGCGACGAGTTCACCGCGTACATGACCCAGGTTCCCGAGGACAAGCGCAGCCCGGTCGCGCATGTCATCGGTCAGACGCACATCGACTGGACCGGTGGGCAGCCGCTGCTCACCGCATATGCCACGGTGTGGCACTGGTCTTCGCCCGCCGCGTACTCCGATTACGACCGGCCGGCGGACTGGACCGTCATCGGCCTGATCCGGGATAGATTCGAGAAGTTCGACGGCGAATGGCTGATCTCGCACCGCGACGTCCGGCCCGTCTCCGGACGCACCGCAGCCGGAGCGGTCCCGCACTGAAACCTACGGGCGAACCGTAGGTTCTGCTCCGGGCTGTTGTGACCGGTTATCCACTCGTGCAAAGGTTTTCGAGAGCCGGGCAGGGACACCGGCGGCGCGAACGGATCGAAAGGCATCGCCGAAATGTCGGACAACCTGGAGTTGATCGAGCAGGTGAAACGGCTCACCGAGCGCCTCGGAACCTTGGAGAACCAGCACTCACTGCGCACCCTGCGCCACCGGCTACCCCGCCGCATCAATGACGGCCAATGGCATCGCGTCGGCGAATTGTTCAGCGAGACAGCCTTTCTCGACTATGGCGAGCTGGGCCGCGCCGAGGGTCGACCGGCGATCGAACGGTACTTCGCGGGTCTTCCGGAGCTGATCGAGAACAGCGGTCCGGCGTCGGGGGCGCTGGTCAAGCAGTTCGTGCACGCGCACGACGTCCAGATCGAGGGCGATCGGGCGACCGGGGTGTCGTTCTTCGAGGAGAAGGTCGTCTTCGACACCGAAAGCACCATGGTCGCAGGCAAATTACTACTCGCCGACCTATCTGCTCGGCCAGCGCGCCCAGGACCTCGAGCGTGTGCAGCATGCCGACGGCACGGAGCCAGGGCGGCAGGGGTATTCAATCTTGTTCGGAGGTCAATCCAGTCGTGGGCTCACCCGGCAGTTGGTGTGGAGGTATCCCGCAGTGCCGTTGGTGAAGTCGTAGATCGCTACCGTCTGAGTGTCCTCCAACGGATCCGCCGGTGGCATCAGGAAATGTGTCTCGCTCACCGGGAGCAGCTTGTATCTGATGCGGTCTGGTTTCTGGAGAAACTCGGCCTGCATTGGGTCGAGGACCAGGGTCAGGTGCAGCGTTCCGTGTTCGGCTGACACCTCGTAGCGTGCGCCGGGTCGCTCGTAGATGCCCTCGTATCTGGACAGGTCGAGTGCCAGCGTCGTGTCCGGTAGGGGCAGGTCCGGGATGGTGACCATGCCGAGGTCGGTCAGGATCTCGTTGAACACCTTGCGGTAGAAGCTTTCCCGCGGGCCGCCGTTGGTCAGCATGACGATGGCGGTGTTGGAGTCCGGCAGGAGCCGGAGCCTGGCGTTCTGACCGATCGTGCTGCCGTCGGTGGCGTAGACGGTTTCGCCGTGCCAGTCACACACGATGAGCCCGAGCGCCCATTCCGGCCCGAGCATGTAGGGATCCGGTACGGGCACCCGCGAGCACATCATCTCCCGGATGCTTTCGGCCGAAACGATGCGCTTTCCGTTCGGCGCCACGCCCTCGTTGAGCAGAACGTACCCCATCGTGAGCACTTCCCTGGTTGTGGAGGTGATGTGCCCGCCAGGGCCGAAGGCACGCGGCAGGTAGTCGATCGGGGTGAGGATGGGGCCCTCGTCCAGGGAACGGATCAGATGCCCTGTCGCGGCCCGGGTTTCGTCCACCTGCTCGCGCCGGCTGCTCGTACTGGTCAGGCCCATGGGATCGAACAGGCGATCCCGCATGACATCGTCCCAGCGTTTGCCGTCGAGCACCTCCAGGATCCGCGCGAGAATGGCGTAACCCAGCGCCGCGCTGTAGCCATGGGTGTGACCGAGCGGGAACACCTGCGGCGCGTCGGTGATGTAGGCGACCATGCGCTCGTAGACGTCGTCGTCCTCGCCGGGATCGCCGTAGGCTTCCTCGATGCCGTTGGTGTGGTTCAGCAGGTGACGAGCAGTGACCTTGGCGCTCGTCTCGGGATCGGCCACGGTGAAACCGGGCAGGTAGGTCCGTATCGGTTCGTCCAGATCGGCTTTCCCCTCGTCGACGAGCTGCCTGAAGGCCAGTGCGGTCCACGTTTTGGTCATGGAGCCGCATTGGTAGAGGGTGTCGGGCATCGCCGGTTCCCGGGTTTCCACGTTTCTGACGCCGACCGCGAATTCGGCGATCTCTCCGTCGTGGAGCACACCGATCGCGGCGCTCGGGATTCCGTACTCCGCGAGGAGTGCGGTGACCCGGGCTTGAAGCCGTGACATGTCGACTGTCATCGCGGGAGACCGACTGCGTTCGCGGCGTCCGCTTCGAAGTACTCCGTCGTGGCGTAGGCACCGGCGTGTGTCTCGAAGAAGTCCCGGACACCCTCGATCGAGTCGGCGGTGATGATGTTCACCGCCTTGGCGCCGTCCTTGCTCGCGACTGCCACCTTCCAGGTGGCGCCCTCGGGGAGCTTGGCGTGTGCCTTCTTCAGGCCACCCCAGAACTTGCCGTCGTCCGAAACGGTCGACACGGCCATCACGTGCATTGTCAGGTCCTCTCTTTCCAGATGAGAAAAAGCTACGTTGCGTTTCAATCACCGTCAACGAAAGGCTGGACAAAATCCGAGATAGACGCCAATCGTTGCAATAGAATTGTCAATAAATGCAACTATCTTGAGCTTGTCGTTGCAATGTACTGTGGATGAACGCAAGGACAGGAGGTATGCCGGTGCCAGGAGGCAGACTGACCCATACGGACCGCCGCCGCATCGCGGCGTGGCTGGCCGACGGGCTCGGATACGCCGAGATCGGCCGCCGGCTAGGCCGACCGACCTCAACGATCAGTCGCGAGGTCGAACGCAATGGCACACCCGGCGACTACTCGGCCGAGCACGCGCAGCAGGCCGCTGGCGACCGCGCCCGCCGCCGCAAACCGGCCCGGCCCGCCGCATCCACGATCGACGCGCAGCCGCCCGCGGCGGTACGCGGCTTCGTGGACCGGTTCGCGACCCTGCTGGCCGCGACCGGCCTTCCCCGGATGACCGCGCGGGTGTTCGTTCGCCTACTCACCGCCGACGCCGACGGGCTGACCGCAGCCGACCTGGTGCGCGAGCTACAGGTCAGTCCGGCGTCGGTATCCAAGTCCATCGGCTACCTCGAGGCCATGGAACTGGTGGTGCGCCAACCGGATTCGGGTGGTCGCCGCCAGCGATACCTCATCGACGACGACGTCTGGCTCCGGGCGTGGCAGGCCGACACCGGCGCACACGGCGAGATAGCGATCGCCGCACAGCAGGGCATCGAGATCTTCGGTGCCGACACCACCCCTGGCGCCCGCCTCGCCAAGATGGGCCAGTTCTTCGCCCGGCTCAGCGAGCAGATGCGCGGCAGCCGCCTCGCCGAGACCCTCGGCTACGACGCGCTGACCGTGCTCGCAGCCCTCGTACACGCCGGTCGACCGCTCGACCTGAGCGCGCTGGCCACCGCGCTCGACTGGCCCCAGGACCGCACCATCGCAGCCCTCGACGCGATCCAACGTCAACCAGCTGTCGCTGATCCCTTCCTCCTGCAAGCCATCGGGCCCACGACGTACACCCTCACCACGAGACCCGACCGCCTGAGCCCGGCACAACGCGAAGCACTCGAGGAATGAGCAGGCGAGCTGCTTCAGTGCATCGTCGACTTCAGCGCGACGCCGCATGGAGCTTCAGCGACCGCGGAAAATCGCTCGCACATCGGCATCATGGCGCGTTCGGCCGGCCTCGGATGGCCACGGCCAGTTGATCTTCCGCCGATCCCCTTGCTGTCTCTACCAGTCGCCGGCGTTCAGCCATAACCGGGAACATGCTGCCAAGCAACGCATTCCGGAATCCAAAGCACGCCTGCGGGCCGCTTAGCGTGACTTTTCGCGTCACTGGCCCTCACGGGCCAAGTCACCGCTACCTGGATCCGCTTTGCCGCAGGTCCCCGACCACGAGGGCCGTTAGGCTGGGAACCCCCGACTGGCGACACTTGATCAGGCGAGCCCACCAATAGCTACCACCAGATTTCTCGAACTGATTCCCGGCGGCCGTGTCACCTGCGCTTTCACGATGATTCATCGCGGAGGTGATTCGCCAGTGCGATCAGTAGCCGATAGTTCGGAACCGATTCGAGGGCGGCGCCATTCAACGGCCGCCAGGTTCCTGCGATGATGACGCCGACGCGGCCGGTATCGACGGACACCCCCTCGATACTGGCCCGGTCGATGGTTTGGCAGTCGGCGGAGATGCCTGACTTGGCGAGTTGAACGGGGCCGAAGTCGAGGGTCTGCCCGGCGTCGAGTGCCACGGTCGCGGCATCGAATCGGGCCTCGACAATTCCGTCTTGAATCGCAGGAGCCCAAATCTCCGGCTCGGTGTATCCGCCGCGCAACCAGAAGTCGGTGGCGAAGTAGCCGGTGAGCGGAAAACGTTGTCCCACACTATCGGTGAGGTTGCCGGTGTACTGTCTCGGCCGCCCCTTTCCGCGCCGGAATGCGTCGGCCGGATACTCCGCGGCAACGAGGTAGGCGAGTGTGGCGTCGAAGCGCGCGGTATGGAGGACGCCGCGCTCGCCCACCACGACCACGCCACGCTCATACAGCGCCAACCGCGCGTGCCGGTCGGCGAAGCCAGACCGGCTGCGGGAACGCGCGATCAGCGGCAGACCCAACACGACGACAAACCAGATCGCCCACCAGCCTACGACCGCGGTGCCGGCCGCGAACCCCCACGCCCCTGCGATGACAATCCACAGCCCGCCCCACAGGAGGTAACCACGCCATGGAACCGGCGGAATCCGCCACGGATAGGTTGCCACCCACTTGCCGAGATGCGCTCCGGTGGCGGCCTTTTCGATCGCTGCAACCGTCTGTGAATCCGACTCGGCCTTCGGCTCGGACACGGCCGCTCCTCTCCGTCGTTCCGGCCGACGCTACCGCCGCGCCGCGTGCCGTGCGCGGTGTTCCTCAGCCCCGAGCCGAGGCGGCGGGCGATCGTCCCGCAGGCGGTAGTCTTCATCACCGATGCCGTCCACCGCCCAGGACCAGAACGCGTGGTCCTCGGTATGGTTGAGCAGTAACGGTTTCCCGGTGTCAGGGTTTTCGACCCAGACGTTGCCGGGGCTGGCGTGGGGCGATGAACCCTTGTGAAGGTGTTGCCCGCGACGGTGAACGACTGCCGGGGCACGGTCTGGGGGGATTCCTGTGGAATCGATCCGCGCCTGGTTTTGGGAACAGACAAAGATCAACGCACACCGCCTCCACCCAACTCTCACCGTCGTCAGCCTTCCCGATGACCGGATCGGCATTCCGCTGCGATCAAGCGGCTTCCCCTACAGGGCTGCCCAACCCGCCGACTGAGCGACGTGACACCCGAACGGGACTGGGACTTTTCACCGATTCCGGAGCAAAGGATCCAGCTCCAGACCCAACGCAAACGGCTCGAAGCCGGGCTCACGAACACCTCCGAAGAGCTCACCATCGGCGCGGGAGTGCTCCGTCACGCCTTGGACCTCGTTGCCGACCCTTACGTCCTGTACCGCGACGCCAGCAC
Source organism: Nocardia sp. NPDC059236 (assembly GCF_042754085.1). Lineage (NCBI taxonomy): Bacteria > Bacillati > Actinomycetota > Actinomycetes > Mycobacteriales > Nocardiaceae > Nocardia > Nocardia sp. NPDC059236. Next base: position 300,927 of record NZ_JBHZAF010000001.1, on the reverse strand, counting down.
CGACGTCCGCCGCCTGCTCAACGAAACCTTCTACCAACGCTTCTACATCGACGATCATCAGGACACCATCGAACCGACGATCAGCGACGAGAAAACCGACCTGTTCGCCGCCCTCCATCAAGCCGGCCGCGCCTGCACCAGTCCCCCACCGCACAGAAAGCAGAAAGGGGCTTACTCGAACCAGCGAGCGGACGCTGGTTGGTTCGAGTAAGCCCCTTATGGTGGTTCTAGCTGGGATCGAACCAGCGACCCCTCGCGTGTGAAGCGAGTGCTCTCCCGCTGAGCTATAGAACCGTAGCTCGTCGCTCGAGGCGACTGTCCGGCTCGGGGTCTCCCCCGCTCCGGCTGAGAGAACATTAGCGCGTCCACCCACCGTCATGCCAAATCGGGTGCACCATCGCTCGCTGCGGCGCGCGTTAGCTGGCTCGGTCGGTGTCGGCCAGCGCGTCGAATTCCGCTGCAGTGAGGGCGATTTCAGCGGCAGTGACGTTGTCTTCGACGTGGGCGACCATTGCCAGATCCGCAGGAGCGAGCGGCGCTAGGGTGAATCGAACAGCTCGGCGACCGCGGCCACCGTGACAGCCCGGGTCAGCCAATCCGACAGCCGCTCCAGATCAGCGCATGCCAGAATCCGCTCACGGGCAGCCTCGTCAACCTCGATCCCCCGAGCGGCCAGAACCGTGAGAATCGCCGAAGCCTCCCCCTCGGCCTTGCCTTCCGCCCGACCTTCCGCCACGCCCTGGGCCTTGCCTTCCGCATGACCGATCGCCTGGTGGCGCCGGGCGAATTCGCTCTCCCACTGGTAGTTCTCGACCGAAATCGACATGATGGCCTCCAGCTCGATACGGGCTGCCTCAGGCAGTCGCGCGCTGATGTAGTCATAGTAAATCAGGCCCCTCTCGGGCCCGAAGGTCTCGAGCGCCCGCAGCACCATCTCTAGTACTGGGCGCCGCGACTCGTCTTGCACATGCCCGGGAGCCGACAGCAGCACCAGTTCGGGCCATTCTCGCGCTTGGTCCGGGTCGGTGACCGGTCCCAACCGCCCCGGCCAGTACGTGATCGGCGTGAAGACGAAACCCGGATGGCCGGTGTGGATCGGTTGTCCGACAGCCGCCGCGACTCGCTCGATCGGACAGTAAGCCAGCAGCACCACCGGACACCCCAACCGCTTGCGCAGGTTGGTCACATACTCGGGCCAGCTCGACCGGATCCGCGCGAGGTCGTCGGCGGTGCAGGTGTTCTGCACCTCCTGGATGATCGCGTACTCGGGCCGCTGCGGGTTGCCGCCGACCAGGGCGACATCCAGGTGCAGCTCGAGCGGTCCGAGGACGGTCACCGTCTCCGGACCCAACCGCCAGCACGTGTCCTCTGGAACGGGTAGGCCGAAGACGTCACGGGCCACTTTCGCGGCCAACTCCGGTCGCTCCCGGAACAGTTCCAACGGCACCTCGTGGTTGTTCGACGGCATGACGCGGACGATAGGGCCATCCCCGCGGCGGCACGCCCTGAATGCGCATCCGATGACCGCCCAGTCCGATCCCCGCGTGTCCGTGCCCGAGACGAATCTGCCTGTTGCACAGGAATGCTGCGCTATTCGAGTTCACTACTACACCGTCGGCGTCGAGGCCTCCGAGACCGCCTCGAAATCGCCGATACCTGGGCGCCAGGTGATCTCGGGCCGCGACACCGCACTCGCGGACCGCTTGCCCACGGCGACCGCGCCCTCCGAAAAGCCCGGCGCCAGGGTAATCGTCTGCACTGGTGGGGCATTCGCGGGCAGCGGTCCGGTCGCATGCCGAAACACGCCCGTATTTTCCTGGATACATGGCGGCGCCTTCGGCCGGTGTACTTTGCCAGGGTTACGTGCCCGAGCGATCGGGTGCAGATTCACCACGGAGGATCCAATGAAGTTGCGTATTGCTGGAGTACTCGGCGCTGCCGCGGTGGCCGGGATGGTGGCGGTGCTGGTGCCCGCGACCGCGGGCGCGTCGACCGGCACCCTGGTCTCGAACGGCAGGGTTCTCGTCAACCCGTCCGGTTGTGTCCGGATAAAGCTCACCGACCTGGACACGACTACCGTGACGAACTCGACCGACCAGGACGCCACCTTCTACGCCAGCATCGACTGCTCGGGCGATCCGATCGGCACCGTGGCGGCCGGAGCGGCCGGCACGCCCCCGATGGCGGGCAGCTTCTCCATCAACTGACGAGTGCGCGCCTGGCCAGTGCATCGCGCCTGGCCAGGCTTCGGTTCCCCATGACCCTCACCGCTCGAGCCGGGGCGCCGAGGGCGTGAAGACGACCTGGTGCCGTTTGACCGACGCCGAGGCGGGTACGCGAATACGAAACAGATCGCGGCATACACCCGGAGGTCGAGAACCGTGGAAATCGCAAAAGGAACGCGTCTGGTCCCCATCCACGACACCGCGCTCGGCGCTTCCATTCAGGTCACAGCGGTGCGACACAACCCGATTCCGTACGCGGAGGTTCGACCTATCGGTGGCGGCCGGGTGTGTGCGGTATCGCTCAGCGATCTGCAGCGTGATTTCCGCATTCTGCGCAAAAGCGTTTCGGCCGAGAATGATTCGACCGACGGATAGCTCCTCGCCTCTGGGTCAGTCCGCCATCTCAACACCACATCGCTGCACCGGGTCAGACTCAATACCGCGGCGGCCCGGCTGGACGCCAGACGATCGGCTCGTCGATGTCGGTCGTCACCGTCGTTCGCCTGCGTCGTTCCAGGACGATGAGCGCGGCGCCGCTGACGAGGCCGACGACGGCCAGGGTCGTCCCGACCAGGCCCAGGGTCGGCCGATGCAGCCAGAGGGCCAGGAACGCGACGGCAGTGGCGAGGACGCCGAAGAACATCAACGCGAAGCCCGCCCAGTTCCGGCTGTCGGCCAGCACCTCTCCCTGCTGCAGCTGCGTCGCGCGGGAAAGATCCGCAGCGCCGTCGAGCGGCGGAAACTCCGACGCTCCTTCCGTGGTCATTGTCGATACCTCACATCCGGCCCGGGCGACACGCCCGACGCCTGCTCTTCGGGGGTACCCGCAGCCAGGGGTCCGAACGAAGAAGGCGGGAGCAGAAGGTACGACTGGAAGGAATCCCTTGCGAGACTTCACGTGTGGTCGGTGCGGACAGCGATTGTCGTTCGAGAATTCGGTCTGCCTGAGGTGCGGCGGGGCACTGGGGTTTCACCTGCCCAGTCGCACCCTGCTCGTCCTCGATACGCGCGGGACGACCACTGTTGACGGTCAGCGCTGGCGGACATGCGGCAATCTGCAGCGCGCCCGGTGCAATTGGCTGGCCCCAGCGGCAACCGGGGCCGGCGGTGAATTGTGCCGTTCGTGCCGGTTGACCCGAACCCGGCCCGCGGACGACAACTCCCCGGCGCTGGCCCAATTCGCCGAAGCCGAGACGAGCAAGCGGCGGGTGATCTTCGAGCTGAACGAACTCGGGTTGCCGATCGTCGGGCGAGACGAGGATCCCGACCACGGCCTGGCTTTCGATCTGTTGTCCAGCGCGGGTGAGGAGGTGACGACCGGCCACCACAGCGGGCTGATTACGCTGGACCTCGCCGAAAGCGACGATGTGCACCGCGAACGACTCCGCGTATCGATGGACGAGCCATACCGGACACTCGTGGGCCACTTCCGCCACGAACTCGGCCACCACTACCAGCAGGTTCTGGTGGGCGACGGCCTGCGGGAGCCGAGATTCGTAGCACTGTTCGGCGACCCCGACGAGGACTATGTGGCCGCACTGGACCGGAACTATCGGATCGGCCCGCCACCGGACTGGCCGGATCGGTTCGTCTCCTCGTATGCCGCAATGCATCCCGTCGAGGATTGGGCCGAGACCTTCGCCCACTACCTCCACATCCGTGAAACCCTCGATACCGCAGCATCATTCGCGATGACCTCGGCAAGCACCCGATCAGAAGTGCGGCTACCCGCCAACACCGGTTTCGATCGTCTCATCGAGCACTGGCTGCCACTGTCATGGGCCCTCAACCAGGTCAACCGGTCGATGGGCCACCCCGACCTCTATCCCTTCGTCCTGGCCCCGGCGGCACTGGACAAGATGCGATTCATCCACGAGTTGATCGGCCGCGCAACAGCTTCGGTAAACCGGACATAGCCGCCCGAAACCATCCACGCCGAATCGACGCTGGACGGCCTCCAACGATCCCACCGAGCCAAGGGCCCCGCTCGACCCGCATCGCTGCTACCCAGCGAAGTCATCTGGGAGGATCTGGAAGGCAGAGTAGCGGCCCAACGGCCGGAGCGTGCGAAAGTCCCTGCGGTCCAACGTCAAGATCCGATCGGTGTCGAAGTGGTCGGCCAGCACGACGCAGGTCGCATCGACGATATCGAGATCGAGGTCGTAGTATGCCGAACGCAACTCCAGAGCCGAACGCAACTGTGCGGCACCGATTTCCCCGAGCACAATACGAGTAACTGCGATACGGTCGGCCAGTTTGCCCAGCACTGCATCGGCGACCTTCCGGCCGGCACGGACGCTCGCCACATGATGCACCTCGGTCAGCGCCAGCGGGCTCACCACCAGAGCGCTCGCGGCATCCGCCGCCCGTCGGACCGCGAAATGCTCGGGATCGGACCGATTGAACAACGCGAGCAAGCCCGAAGTATCCGCGACGACAATCATGCGGGCCGATTCATCGCATCGTGGATATCGTCCTTGCCGATTGGACCACCCATATCGAAGGTGTCCTCATCGTCGACCAGCGGCTCCTCCCAGCGACGATGCCGCATGAGGTACTCCCGAACCGCGTCCCGGGTGATCTCGTGCTTGGAGCGCCCTTCGGTCTCGGCTTGCGCCTCGAGCGCAGCCTCTTCATCGGCGGGAAAACGCATCGTCCAGGCCACAGCGTGATGATACTACGTGTGATACCACCGCGGGGGGAAGAAGGCGGCAAGCACCCGGTGACACCCGCAGCTCTCACATCTCGGGCAGCGGCGGCGAGGGTGTGAAGACGACCGGGAGGGCGGTCAGGGCGCGATGGAACGGTCCTGGCCGCCAAGACAATTCGGGGGCCGGGACCGCCAGCTGGATTTCCGGGAGGGCGTCGAGCAGCTGGTCGACGGCCTCCTGGGCGATCAGATAGGCCAGCGAATTGGCGGGGCAGGAGTGCGGGCCCGCACCCCAGGCAAGATGCGAACGGTTACCCGCCAGCTCCTTGTCGCGGATGGCCGGATCGGTATTGCAGGCCGCCATGCTGATGACGACCGGTTGGTGCGCGGGCAGCCAGTGGTCGTCCAGCAGAACGGGCCGGGGCGGAAAGCTGATGCAGAAGTTCGCCATCGGGGGATCGTCGAAGAGCACCGCGTCGAGCGCGTCCCGGGTGGACAGGCTGCCGCCCAGGGCACTGCCGCGGAACCGGTCGTCCACCAGGAACAGCAGCAGCGTATTGGCGATCAGATTCTGCTGCGGCTCGATACCCGCGCCGTAGAGCGTGGCCAGCTGGTGCACCATTTCGGTCTCGCTCAGATCGGCGGGATGCCGGAGCATGCGGGTGGTGACGTCGTCGCCCGGGTGCGCTCGTTTGTACAGGGTCAGCCGCAGCAGAGCGTCCACGAGCAGTTTGTTGCCCTGTTCCGCGCCGACGCCCTCGAAGATGGCGCGAAAACCCTCCGCCGCCTGCCCCGCGATGTCCACCGGGCAGCCGAACAGGTGGTTGAGCACCCGGAATGCCAGCGGAAAAGCGTAGTCGCGCACCAGATCTGCCGACCCGGACGTACAGAACGTATTGATCAGCGACACCGCGACCCGTTCCACCGTGCCCTGCAGACCGTACTGATCGATTCCGGCCAGCCCGGCGGTATTGATCCGCCGGTACCGCGCGTGCTCGATTCCCGCATTACGCAAGGCATTCGGCCGCCACTGCATCATCGGCAGGGCCGGACAGTCGGCGGGAACCCCTGCCTGCCACTCCCGTGGATCGGCGGGAAAACGGTCCGGATCGTTGAGAATCCTTACCGCCGTGCGATATCCGAGCACCAGTGTGGCCGGCACCCCGGGCGCCAACTCCACCGGAGCCAACGCCCCGAACTTGTCCCGCATCTCCCGATAGACCCGGTGTGGGTCGGCCGCGAACTCCGGCGTGTAGATGGGCACCCGCGCACCGGCGGCATCGACTACCGCGGCATACCGGCCGCCGACGGTCGGCACTGACTCTGACATCGAACCCACTCCACATACTGCGCAGCACTCCACCGACGCCCGACACCGCACGTCCCGGACCCGGACCGAGGTGTCACCCTACCGACGCGAGCGCTCCCCCGTGTGCCCATCGCGCTCTTTTCCGCGCGGCGTGTTCGACCGGGGGAATCCGGCCGGGTTCGACGAAATCATTGACAAGGGTGATCCGGCGTCGCAGGCTTTACGAGGCGCAATTGTTGTCTAGACAGTTGCTGCGGTATCCGGTTGTCAGTGATCGTCGCCGGAGCGGCGGGGAGAGCTGCACAGCGCACGGAGATTCGGCGGACGCGGTGTCATCCGCGTCCGATCTCATAGTTCGGACGGAACCTACCAATGCGGAGGTTGAAATGTCTGATCGCAAGGGCCGAAAACCCAGCCAGACGGCAAACAAGGCCAAGCAGGGCATGAAGGACCAGGGCCAGCGCATGGAACGTGACGTGGACCGTTTGGCCGACGACGCCAAGCGCGATATGGACCGGGTGGGCGACGGCATGAAGCGAGAAGGCCAGCGGGCGCGGTCGGACATGGAGGACCGAACCAAGGAGATGAAGCGGAAACTGCAGCACCACTAGCACTGCCGTTTGACGATGGCCGGTCCATCGGAGATCTCCGATGGACCGGCTATTCCACCAGCTCGAAGACGAAATCGCTGGTGCCGATCCGGATTTCGTCACCATCGGACAGCACGGCGCTGTCGCTGATCCGCTCACCGTGCACGAACACCCCGTTGGACGATCGCAGGTCGCGGATCACGAAGCTCAGGCCGGTGTCCACGATGACCGCGTGATGGCGGCTGACCTTGCCGTGCGAGAGCACCAGGTCGTTGTCCGGCAGACGTCCGATGCACAGCGCTGTGGACCCGAGGCGGATGATCTTCCCGGTGTCGTCGCGAAGCTGGGCGGTTGCCGACGGCGAACGCTCGTCGATGATCGTGACCGCCACCGCGGCGGTCGCGGCCGCGGCCTCCTGCGCGGGCAGCGGCTCCTGCCGCAGTATCCGGCCCTCGAGCTCCTGTAGCTGGCGGCTCGGATCGATGCCCAGCTCGTCCGCGAGCGCGCTGCTCAGCTGCCGGCAGGCGCCCAGCGCATCGGACTGACACCCGCACAGATAGAGCGCCGAGATCAGCTGGCACCAGAGGGGTTCGCGCAGCGGGTGCTCGGCGGCCAGGGTCATCAGTTCCGGCGTGATCTCCTGCGCCCGGCCCCGGGCGATCTCCGCTTCCGCGCGGGCGGTGAGGGCGATCAGCCGTTCTTCCTCCAGCGCGGTGGCGAACGAGTCCGCGAAGGACAGCTCACGCAGGTCGGCGAGCGCCGGGCCATGCCATTCGTCGAGGGCTGCGGTGAAATGGTCGGTCGCCTCATCGAAGCGTCGATCGGCCATCGATCGAAGACCGAGCGTCTTCTCGGCCAGGAATCGACCCAGATCGCAGGACCGGTCGTCGATGGTGAGCCGGTACCCCGGTGCGACCGTGGCGAGGACGGCTCGGGGATCGATTCCGGCGTCGCGCAACAACTTCCGCAGGGTGGAGATCACCACCTGTATGCCGGCCCGGATGTCCGACGGGAGTTCCTCGCCCCAGGCCGCCTGCGCGAGCGCCTCCACCGAGACCGCTCGGCGGCGGTTGATGACCAGCATCGCGAGCACGGCGCGCTGCCGGGGCCCGCCGAGCCCCTGCTCGATCCCGTCGATCGTCATCCGCAACGGGCCGAGGAGCCGGAATCGAAGACGTTCGCTGGGCATGCTCTGTCCGCTCCGAGGATTGCCGCTGGGCCGCACCCGCATGATCAAGTCGATTATCCCTCGCCGAGCAGCGAACCGGGGGCGCCTGCATCGGTGCAGCGCCCCCGCTCACTCGCCGGCCGGAGGTACGTCGACGATTCTGCGTGGCGACGACTACACGCCGTCGGCGCCGCCGACACCGTCGAACGGGATGCCATCCAGCCCCTGATCGTCGGGCGAGAGACTGTTGTCCGGGTTGTCGTAGTTCCACCCGGAGTCGGAGCCGGTGACCTCGACGCCGTAGATGTACTGGTCGAAGGTGGTCACGTCGTTGTCGTCACCGCACACGATGTGGATGTCGTAGACGCCCGGCGACAGGCCGTCCAGCCCGCTGAGGGTGTACTCGGCGACCGGTCCGAAAAGGCCGTCGAAACTGGTGTCCTGAATCTGGCCGTTCTATCGAACGCCGCAGGAGTTCCCGGATGCACAACGCTGGGACGCGGAATCGGTTCGAACAGATCGTCACTGATCCCCGCCTCCGCACTGCCACTGGAGTACGGGCGGGTGCCGGTGAGGCATTCGTGGAGAACACACGCCAGTGAATAGATGTCAGCTCGGCCGGTGATCTCATTGTCCTGCAAGACTTCTGGAGCCTCGTTGCCAGAGACTCCTGCCCGGGTGTCCCTGTCGGTCGATCCGGAACGAGCGACCGAGCGGCCGATACCGAAGTCGACCAGATAGGCGAAGTCGTCGTCGCCGACAAGGATATTGGCGGGCTCGACGTCGCCGTGGATCAGCCCATCGGCATGCGCTGCGTCCAGTGCCGCCGCAACCTGACCGACCACGGCCACCGCGGTGACAGCATCCATCGGGCCGTGCCGGGCGATCAGCGTTCCGAGGTCGTCACCGCGAACCAACCGCCGATCGATGTAGAGCAATCCGTCGATCTCGCCGAAGTCGTGAATCGGGACGATATGCGGTTCCTGCAAACGTGCCGCGAGACGTGATTCGCGGCGAAATTGCTCCCGGTAGCGGGAATCGGCGGCCAGGTCTCCAGACACCAGCTCGAGCGCAACCGTGCGGTCTTTGACCGTGTCATACGCCTCGTAGACGTCCCCCACACCACCGAGCCCGAGCAGCCTTTTCAGCTGGTAGTGCCCGAATGTCGTGCCTACCCGCGAGCCCGCCGGCGACTGGCTCATGCCGATATGCCTGCCTCCCGGAAGGTTGCAGGGACGTCACCGCCTACTTGCGATACCCGACCATAGCCCGCCGACGCCGCCCGCGGCGACGATCCGCTCGGCCGAATCAGCGCCCACGGCTCAGCCTTGGACCAACGCCGCCGAAAGCCGAAAAGGGCCTCATCTTCACCCTGAATTGGTGAAGATGAGGCCCTTCTGGTGGACCTAGGCCTGCAGCGGCGGCTGATCGGCGGGCAGGTTCGGTGTCGCGGGTTCCAGCGCACCTACAAGGGCACCCACCCCCGCCCCGACCGCGGAACCGACCACGGCCGCAGGGATCGCGAACACTGCGGCACCGATGGCAGCGCCGATGACCGGTACGACCACCAAGCCCGCCGGGAGGAAGGGAATACCGGCAATGAAACCGGCGACGGCACCGACCATCGCACCGGTGGAGGTCAACGGGCTGGAAACTATCCCCGCCACCACATTGCCTGCAAGTGCACCGGCGAGAGCGTCGGCGGCCATGCGGTCCGACCGCGTCGGCGCGAATCCGACCGAGTCGAATCCCTGGGCCAGCATGGCCTCCGTCTGCCCGTAGGAGTCGTTGATCCCGTCGGTGAACCCAGGGTCGACCCAGTCCGGCCGTCCGACCGAAACTGAGCCGATGCGAATGGTCCCGTCCGGAGCCTGGATCGGCGCGACGGGCGGGGCGAGAGCCGTTGGCAGGTGCAGACTGGACGGGTCGACCGGGGCGAGGCGGCCGTCAGGAACGGACCGCTTCCCGCTCATATCGTTGCGACTGGTCGCCGTTGGAGAATTGGTCGCATCCGCCGACGCCGCGGGGATCTCGAACAACGCCACCGACAATGGAACCGTCGCGAGGACCAGTAGTGATCCAGCACGCCCGAACCGCCTGGTCGAGCGAGCGAGATGCTGTCCTGCCATGAAAGACCTCTCTGTCGACTTCTGATGAGTTGTGCAAGAGATTCGAACGGCACGCCGGGCGGATACGGACGCCCAAGAACTGCTTGCGCCGATCGGCCATGCCTTGATCCCGCTTCATCACCAGAACGAGGGCATGACTGTGGCGAATCGGCGGCGCGAGACTCTCGTGGTCTGCGCCGACTGCCATGGCGCTATCGTCTTATCGCACGTATGCGCTAATTCGACCTCAGGTCAAGCCTCGGCGACCTGAGCTGCTGCGGCATCGGCGGATATCGACTGTCTCAGGGATTTCGGACGCATATCAGTCCAATTCTTATCGATGTATTCCATGCAAGCTTTTCGGCTGTCCTCACCGAACGCTCGATGCCACCCGCTCGGGATATCGGCAAAGCTTGGCCACAGGCAATACTGGTCTTCGTCGTTGATCAGAACGGAGAACCTGCCGTCTTCGTCATCGAATGGGTTAGTGCTCATTCTCGCCTCACAATTGCAGCATCGATTGCGTCGTGTAGCAGGTGGTCAGGAGCAAGACAATCATCCCTGGCGCGTACATGGCATGTACGCACCAGGGATGACTAGATCAAACCATCGTCATCTCTGTCCGCGCGAGTCGATACTTGCCGCAGATCATGCCTGCGAACTGCGCGGTGTTCCGTCACCGCGCGATGCACGGATGGGAACCGACCGGAAACCTAACCACCGTGGACCAGGACGTCAAGCACTGCCACATGACTGGCGTGTCACATGGATTGTTCGTGCAAAACGGACAAAGTCCGAACATTGGACATAGGGTGCCGACGATCCGCGCGTCCCGGCCGATCCGAAGTCTCGCGAGGCGCTGCTGGAGCCGGCCGCCGCCGTGTTCAACGCACTCCTCGCGATCACCGGGGCCGGTGAAGCCGGTTCATCGAGGCCGCGCAGCAATATGGCCATCGTCCAGCTAACACAATGGAATGGGTTTGACACTTGTCGATCCATCCCGGACGCAGGGCGACTGGCACGTTTGCCGGAATCCCAAGACCGAGGCTGCGGGCGTTTCGTCCGGATAGAGACGGTCACCAATCCGGCAAACAGGAAACCTTTCCTCTTTATCCATCAATTATCGCCCAATAGCTGTAATGTGGCGAATGATCCGCTATCCCCCTCAGGCGGATCCCGATGTTGTGGAACGAACGCCCTTCTGTGCTCCGCAACGTAGCGGTGGTGTCGTCTATCCCCGACACCACCGCTCGGGGGGAACATGTTCACCGATCGGGAGGCGTTGGACTTGGGAGGCGTTGGACTGTCGCGATGAGAGAGTGGTGGCCGAGGCTCGAATCGCGAGTCGGCAACCAATTCATCCGAGCCGGCCGTTACCGGCTGTTCCACTGATTCGCATGTCAACTCGAGAGTAAGTGTTTTGGGCAAGTCTTAGGTGCCGATTGCATGGACGGAGCGCAGTGTACGCCGAGCACGTAACATTCAACGATTTCCGGGTTGTCTGGGTTACCGAAAGATCTACCTTCATTGCCTACTGCGAACGCTATCCGGGACTGTTCGCCAAAGACCCCTGGTCAGCGGTGCGCGCTAGACGGAGTCTGGAGGACCTGGCACGCAATGTGCTGGTGTGCAGCGACCTTTCGTGAGTTCAGCACGGTGGTGCGCTTGGATCCGTCGAAATACGCCAAAGGGCACTTCATGCGGAAAAGGATTCCGATGCGACTACCGAATGACTCACCGTCGGAGACGTCGACATATCCCCTGGACAGCTTCGCCCATGTTCGGAGGCCGCTCGATGAAAGCCGTGATCTCATGAGCATTGTGATCCTCGCCGAGGTGATTTCCATCTGGACGCTTCTAGGCCTGTTATTCGGCTGGGTCATGATGGGTGGCAAACGCTGACGGCCATCGTACTGCGTCGACGGGATGGCCGTTGGTCCGCTTCGGCGCACGTACGTGTTGGAACCTACAAATATTCCAGGTAATCCGTCCTGATTGCCGCTTTGAGGACGGTCCGCAATCGGACAATTCGATCGAAACAACCCGGCTTGGTCGGATTCGCATCGAGATTGCACCGGCCGCCGCCTCGAGATTCAGCCGCAGAGCGCCGGGTCGGCGGCTGGACTCCCCAGTCGGCCTGACCCACGAGACCCGCCGGGAATTTCAAGGATTTGGCTTGACTTAATCCTGCAAATCCATGGCCAGCCACGACAGAACAGCTAGAGTCATCTGCTATGAATCCTGAGGGTGCTAACACGCGGGCGTGGCGACGTGCGCGGATGGACCGGAGGAACGGCAGCACGTGGGTGACAGCGAGAACGCAGCCGGTCGCAGATCTGATGTCGGCGCGCCTACGGAAGCGCCAGAGCTACCCGCCAGCCATCACGGTGATCTGCGATGGGTGTTGCTATTGCTCGGCGAGATCCGAGACGTCGGGGCGGGTACGGTCCGAATCCGTGAAAGAGCTGAACGCACTCGACGATTCCCGGTGGTCTAGTGAACTCGCTACAGTATTACCCTTCCGTCGCCCGATGCCGATGAACGATTGCCGATGAACGACGGGGCAGCAGAGGGGTCGCCACCGCCGGCCGTGGCAGCGAACAGCTCACCTGGCACCCGCGAGCACCAGCGAACTCCGGTATCTACGCAGATCGACAAGCCGACGATTGGGCCACCGAACGATCAAAAACAACCGTCTGGCTCAAATTTGCGACCTTCTGGATTCGAATGGACTTCTCGTACAAAGATGTCAAGATCAGATTCTGGCTGGAACAGAATTGCATGAGGTCTTCGCGGTGTCTTTGAACTCCACAATCGTGTGGTGGCACCCCTGGCCGAATCACCCCTGGCGTGCACCCTGACCAATATTTACATTTTGCCCGTTTTGCACGAATAAGCCACGTGACACGCCAGCATGTGACAATGCTTGACGTCCGAGTCCGCGGTGGATAGATTTCCGGTCGGTTCCCGTCCGTGCGTCGCTTACGGCCACGATTTCAGCGGTTGCCGCATACCGCGCGGTTCGCGGGCATGATCTGCGGGGGTGTCGACTCACACAGACGGAGAAGATGATAGCGGTGTTGATCCAGCCATGCTCCAAGCCATCTGCGACACGACGCGATCAATGCTGCAATTGTTCATCGGCAGGTCCAGTTGATTTTATCCGAACTTCTATAGTACAGAGCGGATGTAAGTATTCCATACAGGCGTTTCGGCTGTCCGCGCCGAACGCTCGCAGGTTACCGAGGCTTGACTCGAGGTCGAATTAAAACGTACGCGAGAGAATTACACTCGCCACCGGCAGTTGTGACGTAGTAGCTGAAATTCTCTTTCCATATGAAAGGCGATCTATGAGCACGGGCAAACATAGAGCCCCCCACCAGCCCCGATACAAATTGGCGTCGTTGGCCGTCGTGGGAGTAGTTCCGGTGACGTTGGGGCTGGCGGGAACCGAGCCCGCGAACGCCGCGCCCACTGAGAGCACCGAAGTGTCGCAGTCCGACCAGTCTCAACAGGACCAGCGTCTGGCCGACCCGTCTCGGCCCGGCCAGACTCAGCCTGAAGGATCGCAGCCTGACCGGCTCCAGGGCGAACAGCCTCGATCCGACCAGCCGGTGCAGTGGCCCGCGGCTGAAGCACCCAATGTGCATCCGTACCAGGGGCTTCGGATTCCAGATGACACGCTGAGTTCGCTGCAGTGGGCGCGGCCGATGCCGGAGAACAAGTACCTCGCTCCCTTGGGAGAGTTGCATGCGCCCGTGCCGGTAGCCCCGGTGCCGCCAATTGCGCCCCCGCCCGGCAAATTGCGCTTCGGTGACGTGCAAGTCGATTCACCGGAGTGGCTGAATCGTGAGCAGGCAATCCAGCTGAACGATGGCGCCGCCCAAGCCGAGGCGGCCACGGCGACCTTCCTCGACTCGATCGGAATGGAGCGCAGCCGGTCCGACCGCGTCGCAGGAGAAATCATTGGCGGCGCTGCGGTCGGCGTAACGGCAGGGGCAGTGGCGGCGAGCCCCTTCGGGCTGTTCGGTGGGGTCGTCGGCGGCATGATGGGCACGGCAATCGGCCTGCCATTTGCGCCGATCGGCCTTGCGGCGGTTCCCGTAGGAGCTGCTTACGGTGCGGCCCTCATGGAGGTTCCAATTGCTGCCATCGGTGCCGGCATAGGCGCATCTCTCGGTGCGGTGCATGCACTCAGCGCACCACCACGGACAATCGGGAACTGACACCCGATAGACGGCCCGTGGAACCGTTCGAAGGATTTGGAGAACCTGACCACACCGCATACACCGGCTGGATCCCGGCCTGCCGACCGCAGCGGTCGGTAATCGCGGAATGTGTGCTGTCATACGAGGATCGAACCGCCTCGAGCACGGCCTGGCACGGATAGGCCACCGCCAAAACCGCACCCGCGGACGCATTCACACCGTCCTGGCCTCCCGAAGCTGGAGCCCCGACCTCGGCGAGTCGCGTTCGCGGGTGACGTTTCGGTCCGCCCGCGTGCGCAGCAAGTTCACGACCCGGACGCTCGAGGCCGCCAGCGTCCTCACTCGCGCCGTCCTCGACGCGGCCGCCTACGGCTCACCTCGACTTCAGGGCGAAGTCGTCACCGCCGTGAAATTCCTGATCAGCGCATACGACCTGCGTGCAGGATCTCCAATCCGCAATCGGCGCATACGGATTGACCCTGCCTGCGCATGCCTCTCAATAGCCCGGAACCCCCGGGTTTCAGCCACGTAGGCGAGGTGGGCTGCAGTACATCGGCACTCGGCCCGTTGGGCTCTGCGAGCCGGTGCCGGCCACCGGCCGAGGGCGCGACTGCGACAGGGCGTGCGACTGCGGGTGTGTCCAGGAGGAGGTGCAGACGGGCGATGAAGGCGTCAAGGATCTCAATCGCGTAGTTAATTCCGAGATATCGCTGACCTTCCGTGCCTGGGCACTCTCGATTCGTGCCACCACCGCGGCATTCGGGCCGCTCCAGCGCAGGATCTCGATACGGTTCGGTGCGGGTGAGCCGATCGTGGAGCATGGCGGGAATCCGGGCGGGTTATCGCGCCGCATTCTCACTTCGGATCATCCGGCCGGGGTCACAGTGGACGGCTCCGGAAAAGGTGCCCCGCTTCGCCGACTCCGAGCGGTGCACCGTGCTCGACGGCCGGGTGGATCGGCCCGCAGGCTCTTCCTATCCACCCGGCCTGAGCAGCAATTGGACCGTCAAGGTGGAAATAGTCGCTCGAGGGGAAGTGCTGGAGTGCAGATGTTCATCACCGGCCGGGTCAGCCGCCGCGGCGGTGAGGCCCATGTCGTTATCGGTGCACCGCGGCCGGTCGCCGGGTGCGCCCACGGTGACAAGGTCTGCCGCGTCGAAATCCGCCACGCGGACACCATTGTCCGGCTGCACCCCCAGCCGGGGTCCATGCGGACGGCACTCGACAACGCGCTGTGTGAGGTCACCCGGCATCTGGGCATCGACCTACCGGGGTTGCTCGCACACGTCACGATCGGGCCCGCAGTGCCCGAGCCCCAGGTCGCACGGCGCCGTCGCGGACAGCGTCTAAGCACGCGTGCATGAACCTTTCGAACACCATCAGCGGAGGCTCGACACCGTACTCGAACATGTCGTGCCGGCCTGCTTCCGAAACTCCTCGATACAGTCCGAGCCGCCGGTGCCGAGGCCGTATTCGTGCCCAGCGCAGTGCATTTCGACGACGGCGAGGTGCCTGCACGGCTTGTCCGGTGACAACCGCCCGACACGCTCGGGCAGGGCAGCCGCATCTCGGCGTTGACAGCGAGGTCGCGTTTGGTTTGCTGGACAGGTTGTCCGCAGCGTCGCCGGGTGCAGTGAATCGTGACATCCTTGATTGCGAGGCTTCGTGTCGGTGCCCCTCGTCGGCGGGAATTCCGGAAGTCGGTGCGGTGATGCGATATCCGATCGGACGATCCTGGGAGCCGGGCACATGCCCGATCGCGCCCGGCACGGTGCCGCAGCAACCGACCTGCGCAGGTCACCTGCAATACATACGGGGCGGGCGTGAATAGCCCACGGCTACCGCTGACGCCCGGGTCGACGTTCGGGAAGTATCGGCTGCGGCGGTTGATCGGTTCCGGCGGAATGGGCAGAGTGTTCGAGGCGCTCGATACCACCAAGGGCCGGGTAGTTGCCTTGAAAGTGCTGCCCGAACAACTGGCCGACGACCCGGTCTATCGGGCCCGGTTCCGGCGCGAATCCCACATCGCCGCAGTGCTGCAGGAGCCTCACGTCATCCCTATCCATGACTACGGCGAGATCGACGGGCTGCTCTACATTGACATGCGGCTGGTGCGCGGCGAAAGCCTGGGCACCGTGCTGAGAACCGCCGGCCCCCTGCCACCCGAGCAAGCGATCGCGGTGATCGGCCAGATCGCCGCCGCGCTCGACGCCGCACACCACGAAGGCCTGATCCACCGCGACGTCAAGCCCGACAACATCCTGCTCACCCACGACGGGTTCGCCTATCTGGTCGACTTCGGCCTGGCCAACACGAACACCGACGAACGCCTGACCAAGACCGGTTCGGCGATCGGGTCGTTCAACTACATGGCACCCGAGCGTTTCCAATCCGGCCCGACCACGGCGGCTGTCGACGTGTATGCCCTGGCGTGCGTATTGCACGAATGCCTGACCGGCACCCGCCCCTACCCGAACGACGGCAGCGACGCCGCTGTCATGCACGCACACATATTCGAACCTCCACCCCGACCGAGCACCCGCGCACCGGGAGTACCGGTCGCGATCGACGCTGTCGTTGCTCGCGGCATGGCGAAGCCAGCCGATCAGCGCTATACCGGCGCCGGCGAACTTGCCGCCGCCGCCCGCGCCGCACTGGCATCCTCGCCCAGCGACGCCGAAGACGGCAGTCCCACCGTCACAGTCGACGGCGAGCCCACCATGACGCGTCGCACACCGGTGGCGACCTCCACACCCGAGGCCGGGGCCGTGCCGGCGGGCAGGCGCCGACCACGCCACCTCTGGATCGCCGCTGCCGCGGTCGCGGTCGTGGCCGCCGCGGCCGTCGGCGCCTGGCCGCTGCTCCACAAGTCCGCACCACCGAGGACAGGGCCGGCGAAAGCCGAATTCACCGATGACGATGTCACCCTGCTGAAAATCCTGCCCCCGCCGTACAGCCGCAGCACCTGTCATCACCAGAACCCGGGGACCTACGGGGACAAAGCCCATCTCACATGCGACGGGATTGCCGAAATCCGTTCGGCCAACGGCGATTTCCATCTGTTTCCCAATGCCGATGCACTACACCTGACCTACCGCCGCGTCAGCCGCGATCTCCACGCCAGCAGCTGTCCGGGTGATCCACCCGGCCCCGACGGCCCCGCGACAAAGGCCGGCAGGGAGGTCGGGCGGATGGCCTGCTTCACGAGTGCGACGACGACACCACCGACACCGGCGCTGATCCAAACAGACGAGGCGGCCTTCGTCATAGCGGTTTTCTTCTTCGACGAGTCGGCCGGCGGCAGCGCCGCATTGGCCTATCAGGTGCGCGACAAGGGAGACGGGAATTCGCTTTTCAAGACCACTCCGGCGGACCCTGACTTCTACACTCCGGCCGACCACGTGCTGCTCGCCAAACTCCCCGCCGCCTACAACCCACGGTACTGCCGACACGTCGAACCCCCCTCCAACAATGTGACCGCCGCCGCTTTCTGCTTCGGCAACGAGTCCGGTGTACCGTTTGCAGCTTTCTCGCAGTCACCCGACCATGCGGCCGCGAGCCGGGTTTTCGATTTCTTCAGGATCCTGCTCGACGGCCACGCGTGCGACGATGCGACGGTTCCCGACCAATCGTGGATTCGAAAGGGCACGACGGTCGGCCGGTTCACCTGCGCCACCGATCGATCGACCGGGCAGCCCTTTCCCTCGCTCCTCGCTGTGGATCAGAGCGCCGATATCGTCATCGGCTTCCTATCCGACCCGCCCGATTCCCCCTACAACCGTCCCAAGTCCGAACAGGAATTGGTCGACTGGTTCAAAAGGAACTTTCAGTAGACGCCGTTGTCCGAGGCCGCGGCATGACGGCTCCCGATCCCGGCCCGCCTCGCCGCGATGCACCAGCGCCCCAATCACGCGGCATTCTGAGCGGCTGCGGCCCTCGCCCTGCACAGTGGTGGCGAAACCGGTCCTCGAGCAGATTCGTGGCGCGGATACCGAAAACTATCGATGCACGCGTGTCCGGTTCGCGTGCCAGCAGATCCCCGATCACCTCACGTCGCATGAGCTGCTCGTGCACCGCATCGGCCTCGACATGCTGAAAGGGGCTTACTCGAACCAGCGAGCGGACGCCGGTTGGAATAAGCCCCTTATGGTGGTTCTAGCTGGGATCGAACCAGCGACCCCTCGCGTGTGAGGCGAGTGCTCTCCCGCTGAGCTATAGAACCGCGGGTTGTCGCCGAGGCGACTGTTCGGACCGGCGTTTGCGGTGCCGCTCGAACGAGAATGAAGATTACACACCCGGTTGCTGTCACACCAAATCGCGTGCACAACAGCGTAAAACTGAGGTTTCTGAGGGTGGTGTGGTGGGTGAGGCTTCACCGGCGCGTTGCCGAGGCGACACGGACCCGTCGCCTGGGCACGGTGGGATGGACCGCGATTCACGCCCACCCGGTTCTCCCCGCCTCGGACGACCGGCGGAACTACATGCCTGTAGTTCAGATTTACCCCCTCCTACCAGGCGATTTGTTACCTGCGCAGATCGTCGGCTAATGTTCTCTCTCGTCAGCGGGACAGCCGAAAGGCGCCCGGGACGAAATGCGGATGTAGCGCAGCTGGTAGCGCATCACCTTGCCAAGGTGAGGGTCGCGGGTTCGAATCCCGTCATCCGCTCGAGAGGCCAACACGGCCTGCTTGGCGGTGTGGCCGAGTGGTGAGGCAACGGCCTGCAAAGCCGTGCACACGGGTTCGATTCCCGTCGCCGCCTCTTCTTTTATGAAGAGCAGAAGACCCGCGCGATTAGCTCAGCGGGAGAGCGCTTCCCTGACACGGAAGAGGTCACTGGTTCAATCCCAGTATCGCGCACCATGTTTCATACAGATCAGGCCCGGCTCACGCCGGGCCTTTCTGCTGTCTCGAGCAAAATCGGTGGGGCGCCCGCGCGCGGTGATCGGCGAGATCTATCGTTTGTCTGTTGATGCGTCTTGGACGTCATCGGCGAGCAGTGGCGAGGATGAGGACAGTTTCGGGCCCGGCCCGGTCGGATCATCGGATCGTCGAAGGGATACGTGATGGCCACGGTTTCACCCGAGAGCGTCGGCGAGAGCGACGAGCACGAACCCGTTTTCCACCCCTACCATCACCCCGCGGCCGGCTGGGGTGCGGCCAAGAGCGTGACCGGTCTCCTGGCCCGCGAGGGCGAGCCCATCATCGGGCCGCGCGCGATCCTGAAGATGAACCACGAGAACGGCGGCTTCGACTGTCCCGGGTGCGCATGGCCCGACGACATGAAGGGCCTGCATCTCGACATCTGCGAGAACGGCATCAAGCACGTCACCTGGGAGATGACCCACAAGCGTGTCGGGCGGGAATTCTTTGCCGCCCATACCGTCACGGAACTGTCGGGGTGGAGCGAGTTCGACCTGGAGAATCAGGGCCGCCTGACGGAACCGATGAGCTACGACCCCGATACCGACCGCTACGTCCCTATCTCCTGGGCAGACGCGTTCGAGATGGCCGGGCGCGCGCTGCGGGAGCTGGACGACCCGAATCGGGCGGCGTTCTACACCTCCGGCCGGCTCGGCAACGAGGCCACGTTCCTGTATCAGCTGCTCGCGCGGGAGCTCGGCACCAACAATCTGCCGGACTGCTCGAACATGTGCCACGAAGCCAGTGGCCGCGCATTGCAGGCCTCGCTCGGAACCGGCAAGGGCACAGTCGATCTGAAGGATTGGGAAGCGGCGGACGCGCTGTTCATCCTGGGGGTCAACGCGGCCTCGAACGCGCCGCGCATGCTGACGGCGCTGGTCGAGGCCCACAAGCGGGGCGCGCGGATCGTGCACATCAACCCGCTGGTCGAGGCCGCGGCGCGCAAGGCGATCATCCCGCACGAATTCCTCGCGATGGCCACCTTCCGGGCGACGCCGACCAGCAACCTGAACCTGCAGCCTCGCATCGGCGGCGACATGGCCCTGCTCCGGGGAATGGCCAAAGCCGTTCTGGAGCAATCGAAGTCGGATCCGAAGGCGCTGGACCACGAATTCATCGACCGCTACACCAGCGGGTTCGACGCCTATCGCGCGGTCTGCGAGGCCACCTCGTGGGCCGAGATCGAACAGCTGTCCGGAGTCAGCGAAGCGCGAATCCGCGCGGCGGTGGACATCTATCGTGCCGCCGACCGCACCATCGTCAGCTGGTGTCTGGGAGTCACGCAGCACGAGCACGGCGTCGACACGGTGCGCGAGATCGTGAACCTGCTGCTGCTCCGCGGCAATCTGGGCCGCGAGGGTGCGGGTCCGTCACCGGTGCGCGGGCACAGCAATGTGCAGGGCAATCGCACCTGCGGCATCGACCATCGGCCCACCGAGGCGTTCCTGCACCGGCTCGGCCAGGTGTGCGGCATCGAGCCGCCGCGTGCACACGGCCTGGACACGGTCGCCACCATCGAGGCGATGACGGCCGGGCGGGTGAAGGTGTTCATCGGGATGGGCGGGAACTTCGCGCTCGCCGCGCCGGACACCGCCTACACCTTCGAGGCATTGCGCAACTGCGAGTTGACGGTTCACGTCAGCACCAAACTCAATCGCAGCCATCTGGTGCACGGACGCCGTGCGCTCATCCTCCCCTGCCTGGGCCGCACCGAGAAGGACATGCAGCGCAACGGGATCCAGTCCAGCTCGGTGGAGGACTCGATGAGCATGGTGCATCTGTCGACCGGCATGAAGAAGCCCGCGTCCCCGCATCTGCTCTCCGAGCCGGCGATCATCGCCGGGATCGCGCGGGCCGCGCTGCCCGACAGCCGCACCCCCTGGCAGGACTACGTCGGCGACTACGACCGCATCCGCGACACCATGGCCGCCGTCCTGGACGGATTCGAGGACTTCAACCGCCGGGTGCGGTTGCCGCTCGGCTTCCGGATCCGCCAGCCCGCACGCGAACTCGTCTTCCGCACGCCATCGGGGCGCGCGGAGTTCTCCGCGGCCCCGCTGCCGCAACTGGCACAGAACGCGGACGTGCTGACGCTGGCGACCATGCGCTCGCACGACCAGTGGAACACCACCATCTATTCGGACAACGATCGCTACCGGGGCATCAAGAATCTGCGCACCCTGATCTTCATGAACACCGACGATATGCGCGAGCGTGGGCTCGGCGAGTTCGACGAGGTCGACATCACCAGCATCGCCCGAGACGGCAGCACGCGGAAGCTGAGCGGCTACAAGGTCATTCCCTATGACATTCCGCGGGGTTGCGCGGCCGGGTACATGCCGGAGATGAATGTGCTGTGCGCGATCGGCGACTACAGCACCCAGAGCGACCAGCCGATCATGAAGAACGTCAATGTACGGGTCGAGGCCTCGGGTCGCTGACCGGGCGTCGTGAATACAGAGCTTTCGACACTCGGCTCACGGGCGAGGTGTGGGCCCCGGCGCGACGCCGCTCCAATCCTCGGCCGGGAGCTCGGGCTGCGACGGCCCGGCAGTCGTCCGCGGCCGGGTGGCGATGGCTACGCAGATACCGACGCCGACCCCGAGGATGGTGTCCGTTCCCCGGTCGAGCAGTAGCCGAACCGGGTCGGCGGGCGCGGCGAGGTCGGTCATCACCATGATCAGCGGGGTGAAGAAGCCCAGTGCGAGAGCGTAATTGCGGGCCATGAACAGTTCGGTGGGAAACAGCAGCAGCAAGACCAGCACGCCGAGCAGAGCCGCGGGCAGATGCGGCAACAGCAGGACCGCGGTGGCAGCCAGGCCGACGAAAGTCCCGAGTACGCGGTGCATTCCGCGCAGGACGCGGCCGCGCGCATTCCCGGCCGCCAGGGGTACCGCAGCGGCGGCCATCGCCCAATTGGCATGGGCCACACCCCACCCCACCCCGACCGCACCGGCGAGAGCGACCGCGAGGACATAGCGGCCGGCGTGGCGCGCCGACTCCCCCAGCTCGAATGCCCGGGCTTCTGCGGTCGGCGCGACGGTGTCGGCGTGGAGCGTCCCGAGCAGGACGCAGAGCACCGCGGTGGCGGCGAACAGCGACAGTCCCGGCAATGGTGCGGCCGCACACGCGGGAACCGACGCCAGCGCGCCGAGCGCGAACAATCCGAAGAAGGGCCCGCCGGGCCGCAGTCCGGCGCGGTCGGCGAACAATGAACCGGCAGCGGCGAATCCGGTCTCGACGGCGACCAGGAGCACCGGACGGGCATGGATCGCCGCCAGCAGGACGCCGATCGCCGCGCCCGCACCGATCAGTGCGGCTGCGAGCAGCTGGTGCCGTAGCCGTGACCGGCGGGTGCGGCCACGCCCGTACATGCCGACGAAGGAGCCGAATACCGCGAACACCAGCAGATCCGTCCGGCCCGTCAGCACCAGCACGGTGCCCGGGATCGCCAGCCCGGACGCGACGCGCACCGCATGGTGGTGGTCGTCGCCGCGGGGACCGACCACCAGCAGTTCGCGTGTCAGTCCGCGTATCAGGTGCACAGCCGGTCTCCGATCGTCGTACGAGCAGCTCCGCATCGCCCGCCGGTGACAATGGCGCCACCGGGCATAGCAATACGGCACGCCCACCGACGGTGTGAGCCGGAGTTCGCGCGAGGTGGTGACGGACGAGCGGACCGACGCTCACGATCCGACAACGGAGGGGACACCGATCCGCGGGTATTCGTCCGCCAACCCATTGTCGTCGATCATGAATGCCCAGTTCAAACGGCAATTCTTATCCCCCGATAAACAACGCCGATCAACGCCGGTCGACCCGGCCCGGCGACCACCGCATCTCGGCACGGCGGTGCACAGCCCGGCAATCAGCGCACTTCGTGACCACCGCACTCCCCGAAGGTCAACTCGCTTCAGGACCACGCTGGGTGGGTGGGCGGTCTGTGGGCTCGTGCTCGACGATATCGGGGCGCGCGGCGCGGGCGGTTTCGATCAGGGCCCGGGCCAGCGTAGAGACCGGTTCGTCGGACTGGATGACCAGCGCGATCATCGAGCCGACTGCAGGGTCTCGCAGGGGCACGACTCGGGCTCCGGCGGGTGGCGGCGTGGTGCGCAGCCACGTCGAGGGGATGACCGTGGCCCAGCGACCGGTGGCGACATGCGCGAAAAGGGTTGCGACCGAGTCGGTTTCGAGGCGCGGGTGCGCGACCAGATTCCGGGCGGCAAGGGCGGAGTCGACCAGCTGGCGGCCTCGCATTCCGGGATTCAGCAGGCACAGCGGCAATTCCACGATGTCGATCCAGTCGAGCGGGCTCGTCCGCTCGGCGACCAGGTCGGCGCCGACGAGCAGCACCTGCTCTTCGCGGTACAGGGCCGTGACGGTCAGTCCGGAGGTGTCCTGCCCGTCGGGGTAGATGACGCCCGCGTCGAGTTCGAACCGGCGCAACCGATCGACGATGTCCGCGGAGGCCAGGCTGGTCTCCACGTGGACCCGCACCAGCGGATGCGCGGCGCAGAACGGGTCGGTGAGCAGCGCGATGGTCGCGGCGGAGGCGGGGATGACACCCAGCCGCAGCTCGCCGGACAGACCGGTCCGGAGCGCGGTGACCTCCTGTTTGAGCGCGTCGTGGTCGGCCAGGATGCGGCGCGCCCACAGCACCAGCCGCTCCCCCTCGGGAGTCAGCCCCTCGAAGGTGCGGCCGCGCTTCACGAGCGGCACCTTCAATTCGTTCTCCAGTTTGCGTATCGCCTCCGACAACGCCGGTTGCGACACGTAGCAGGCGGCCGCGGCCCGCGCGAAATGACGCTCCCGCGCGAGCGCGACGAAATACTCGAGCTGGCGGAACAGCATGGCCCTATTCGATCACGCCGATCCTGTGGTGCCTGCGGCCGATTCGCTTCATGGGCCGCTGCCGTGCGGATTCCGGTCGTGGTGATCGGTCGGAGGCCCGCTTCCCTCGCTGAGCATCGACTCGGGATCCCCACCGTCACCGAGCTGTCTATTCACTCGGGGGTCTTTGTCCGCTTCGGGGTCGCTGCGACAGAAATGGGCTCGAGTTGGTTACTCTGCCTTGTCACGCCGTTACAGGTTTCGCTCGACCCACGTTCGATCGACCCGGGGTTCGCTGGACCACACGGCTGTTGCCCTACATCGATGACTCGAGATGTTCGCTTCGGTTGGTGGAGGAGGTGGGGTAATGGACGCCGGGGTCGGCGTGGATACCCGAGACGGGTTCGATGCGGTCGAACACGCGCGGGAGATGGCGGGGCGGCGCTTCCGGCTGGACGGGTATTACGAGGTCGGGCGCGAGAAGGTGCTGGAGTTCGCGGCAGCGGTTCAGGACGAGCATGCGGCGCATTGGGATGACGAGGTCGCAGCCGCGCTGGGGTATTCGGCCTTGCCGGCTTCGCCGACATTCGTGGCGCTGCTGGGCGGCCCGGTGCTGCACGGGGTGAGCGAGCTGCTGATGGGTTATGACCTGCGGGCTTCGGTGCACACGGATCAGGTGCTGGAATTCCATCGGCCGGTTGTGGTCGGGGATCGATTGACCAGCAATGTGGTGCTGCAGTCGTTCCGGCAGGCGTTCGGCGGAGACATGCTGGTGTTCGAGAATGTCGTCACCGATCAGCGGGGCGAGGCGGTGGTCACGGGGACGACCAGCATGATCTCGCGGTCGGAACGATCGGCACAGACCGCGGAGGTGGCACAGCGGATCGAGGCGCTGGTGCACCGCGGCCTGGACACGTTCGTGCGGCATTCGCCCGAACGGGTCGAGCTCGTCGATTGGATCGCCACGCCGGCCACGTACCGGAGTACCCACTCGCGGGCGGTCGGCTCGCTCCGCGAATGCGATGAGTTGCCCAGTCGCACAGTCTTTCTCACCATCGGCGATCTGGTCCGCTACGCGGGGGTGGCGGGCGATGCGAATCCCATCCATTGGCACCCCGACGCCGCCCGCATGGTGGGTCTGGAGCGCGGCGTGGTCGCGCACGGCATGCTCACCATGGCCTATGCCGGCGCCTTCGTCACGTCCTGGCTGGGTGATCCGGGCGCGCTGAAGCAGCTGAGTGTGCGCATGAGCAATCCGGTCTACGTGGGCAGCGAGGGGCCGACCGCGATCGAATTCACCGGCAAGGTCAAGTCGATCGATCCGGTGGCCGGCACCGCCGCGGTCGCGATCTCCGCAATGCACGAGGGCCGCAAGGTATTCGGCCGCGCCACCGCCGTGGTCCAGCTGAGCTGACCGGCGACGATCACCGGCATCATGGCCGATATCACCTACTTGCTGCAGTCCTGGGCTCGATGTAGGGCGTTCACCCGTCGCCGAAGGTGAACGCGGCGGTCACGTCCGGCAATCAGTGTGAACGCTGGGAACGGATGAGGGCTCCTGGCCGGGCGCCGGTGTCCTCGCCGTCGCGGAGCACGACCTCGCCGGAGACGATGGTCGCGCGGTAGCCTTCGGCGCGCTGTAGCAATCGGCGAGCACCACCGGGCAGGTCGTAGGCCATGGCGGGCGGCAGCAGGCGCAGCGCCTCGAAGTCGATCACATTGAGGTCGGCCTTCTTACCGACGGCGATGACGCCGCGGTCGTCCAGGCCGTACATCTGGGCGGTGTCGTAGGTCATCTTCCGGATCGCCAGGGGCAGCGGAATGCGTTCGCCCCGCGCACGATCGCGCGCCCAGTGGGTGAGCAGGTAGGTGGTGTTGGAGGCGTCGCAGATCGCGCCGACGTGCGCGCCGCCGTCGCCGAGACCCACCGCGGTGGCCGGATGCAGGAGCATCTCACGGATCGGATCCTGCGTGAAGCGGGAGTAGTTGAGCAGCGGTCGGTAGAACAGTGCCCGGCCGTCGCGGGAGAGCAGCTGGTCGTAGATGTAGTGAAACGGTTCGACACCCGCGTGGGCGGCGTCGCCGGCCAGGCTGGTTTCCGGGTCCGGTTCGTAGTCGGGCGGGTCGCCGAGGGTGAATGTGCGGTCGAGTCCCATGCTGATGAAGGCCATCGGATTGTCGGGGAGATCGGCCTCGGTCAGGATCGTCTCGCGCAGCGCGGGATCGCGGAGTTCGGCGACGAGAGCGTCCAGGTTCTGGCCCGCGCGCTCGACCGCGGCCTGGTAGGAGGGCCGGAACGAGAACGGGTTGAAGGTCTGCAGGCCGATCAGCAGGCCCAGTGGCCGTGCGGAAACCTGTGGGCGCACCGGGATTCCGGAGTCGAAGGCGGCGGCGGCCGCGTCCAGCAGGCGTTTCCAGTCGTCGGGTGCGCCGTCGTGCTGCAGGAGACCGAAACTGACTGTGCGGCCGGTCTGTTCGGCGAGGCGCAGCATCCAGGCCAGTTCGCGATCCGGGGCGGCGAGATCTTCGCCCATGATGCCGGCGGGGGCGAGTTCGAAGACGCCCGCGCCCGCGTCGGCCAGCGCCTGGCCGATGCCGAACAGCTCCTCCTCGGCCGCGAACGTGCCGGGCACGGGTTCGCCGTCGATGGCGCGGTGCACGATCGTGCGGGAGGTCGAAAAGCCCAGTGCCCCGGCCTCGATGCCCTCGCGCACCAGTTTGGCCATCATGGCGATGTCCTCGGGCGAGGCCGGGTCGTTCTTCGCGCCCCGCTCCCCCATCACATACGCGCGCACCGCGCCGTGCGGCACCTGCGTGCCGACATCGATGGCCAGCGGCAGCCGGTCCAGCGCGTCGAGGAATTGCGGGAAAGACTGCCAGTCCCAGCGGATTCCGGTCGACAGCGCCGCGCCCGGAATGTCCTCGACGCCCTCCATCAGCCCGATCAGCCACTCCCGCTTCTCAGGGGTGACCGGGGCGAACCCGACTCCGCAGTTCCCCATCACCACGGTCGTCACGCCGTGCCAGCAGCTCGGCGTCAGCTGCGGGTCCCAGGTGATCTGCCCGTCGTAATGCGTGTGGATGTCCACGAAGCCCGGGGTGACCAGCAGCCCTGTCGCGTCGATCCGGTTCTGCGCCACCGCGTTCGCGAGCGCCCCGGGCGCGGCGATCACCGCTATCCGTCCGTTCTCCACCGCGAGGTCGGCCGGATACGGTTCCGCTCCGGTCCCGTCGACGATCGTGCCGTTGCCGATGATGAGTGAGTAGCTCACGAGAAGTCCTAGCAATCCAGATTCGCTAACACTGCACAGACTAACTAGACATGTCGTCAGCGAAGTAGGAATCGGGAGAATCGGTTCTGATCAGCGCGTTCACGCGCGGGAAATTATGGTGGAGCGCATGAGAATTCGGCGGTGGCGGCCGGTTTATCTGGCTGCCGAGTACGCGGCGTTGTTCTTCGGCGGGACGACCCTCTACAACGCGGTACTGCGGGGGAAGCCGCCGATTCCGGCGCTGCTGGTGCTGGGGACCGGGGTGACGGTTTATCTGCGGCGGTCGAAGGGATTCGATCGAGGGTCGCTGTGGCGGGCGGAGGCGTTTCCGGAGCAGGCGCGGTCGATGGCGGTGACCGCCGGGGCGAACGCGGTGGCATTGACCGCCGTGACCGCGGCACTGCGGCGGGAGGATCTGTTCGATCTGCCGCGGCGGAATCCGCTCATCTGGCTGGCGGTGATGGTGCTGTATCCCGCCCTGAGCGTGTATCCGCAAGAGTTGATCTTCCGGTCGTTCCTGTTCCACCGCTACCAGCCGGTGTTCGGTGACGGGCGGGCGATGGTGGCGGCCAGTGCCGCGGCATTCGGCTACGTGCACATCGTGTTCGGAAGCTGGTTCTCGGTGGCGGCGAGCAGCGTCGGCGGGTGGTTGTTCGCCGCGCGGTACATGCGGACGCAGTCGCTGTTCACCGCCTCGGTCGAGCACGCGCTGTACGGGATGCTGGTGTTCTCCGTCGGACTGGGACGGTACTTCTATCACGGCGCCGCCCCGGCCGCCCGAATTCAGTTGGGGGCCACCAGAACCGCCTGACGCGATGGTGCGGGCTGGGCGAAGACCGCCACGGTGACGATGAGCACGAAGGCCAGCAGTGCCGTCGTGGTGCGGGCGATGTGGAACAGCTCCCAGCGGTGCAGCAGCTGGGCGTAGTCGGCGGGGACCGGGCCGACCGCCCACTGCTTGATCTTGCCATTGATGGGGACGTTGCCGAATCGCGTGATGACGAAGCTCGTCACCTCGAGGCCGAACGAGGTGGCGGCCAAACGGCGCACGAGGCCGCCGCTGTAGACGGCCAGCAGCAGTGAGGTCAGCGCGGCCAGCGCCATGGCCGATTGCATGACGGGACCGTTGACCTTCATGAGGGCGGTGTGGAAGGTGAAGCGGACGTCCAGGGGGACGGTCTTGAATGCCTGGGCGACATTGATCAAGCCGTAACCGAATGCGCCGCACAGGTATCCGGTGATGAGCAGAGCGGCTGCGGTGAGCAGGCGGGTGCGCATGGGCGAGCCTTTCGAGAGGTCAGTGGTGCGCAGATAGTTCATATTTCTGAACAGTTCTGATTTTTGAACCCGTATCCTGACTCTGTCAAGACGGCGGTTCGACATCGATCGGAGGGTTCGTGCCTCGTTCACCGCGAGCGGCGGACACCGCAGGCGCACCGGTGAGCGCCGAGGAACAGCGGCGGCTCGAGGCGCTGGCGCCGCTCATCGCCACGCATTTCCGCCGCGCCCACGGCGATATGCCCTCGTCCCTGCGCACGTCCTTCGAGGCGGATGGGCTGGGCAATCGCCACGGCGCCGTCCTGGCCCAGGTGCTGGCCGCGGGCAGCATCAGCGTGAGCGAGCTGGCCCGTCGCCTCGGCATCAGCCTCACCAACGCGAGTCAGCTCGCGGGAGAACTGAATCGGGCCGGCTGGCTGCAGCGCCACAACGACCCGGACGACAATCGCCGCACCCTGCTGTCGCTCCCCGACGACCGCCGCGACGATGTGGCCACCTTCATCAACCGCCGCTCCGACGCCCTGCTGCGTGCCATGTCCCGGCTCGGCGCCGAGGAACGCCGGGGCTTCCTGGCCGGCCTGCAAGCCTGGGCCGAGGAAATCGACCGCTGACGGTGCTGCCCTACCGTCGACCGCCTCGCATTCCGCTGGTAGCGGGCCCCTGGTGACCGACCAGCATGGGATGGTCGGGCAGACTGGCCGGGTGGGAAACCTACCTGTGGCATCGATGGTCTGCGCGTTCATAGGTGCGATCTTGTTCGCGGTGTCGGCGGTGGCGCAGCAGCGCGCCGCAGCGGATGTGCCCGAAGGGGATGCGCTGGTCGCCAAGTTGATTCGGAATCCGCGGTGGCTGGCGGGTTTGATCGGGGACGCGGGCGGTTTCGCGTTCCAGGTGGCGGCGCTGGCGCTGGGCTCGGTGCTGGTGGTCCAGCCGATCCTGGTGACGGCGCTGGTGTTCGCGCTGCCGCTGGCCGCACACTACAGCGGTCGCCGGGTGACGGCGGTGATGTGGATGCAGGCGGCGGCGCTGTCGATCGCGCTGGCCTGCTTCCTGGTGGTCGGGGACCCGACCGAAGGAGTGGCCGACGCGCCCTGGCATCGATGGATGCTGCCGCTGGGGTTGACGCTGGGTGTGATCGTCGCGGGCATCGCGGTGGCAACCACGGTGCGGGTGCCGACCCTGCAAGCCTTGCTGCTGGGCACGGCCGCGGGTCTGCTGTTCGGCATCTCCGCCGCTCTCACCGATAATGTCACCGAGCTGTTCCGGGTCGGCATCGGCACCGCACTGACCAGTTGGGAGCTCTACGTCCTGGCCGCGTGCGGCATGCTCGGCCTGTACGTGCAACAGCGCGGCTATCAGGTCGGCCCACTGTCGGCCTCGCTGCCGGCCTTCACCGTGGCCGAACCGCTGGGCGCGGCCTTCCTCGGCATGACCGTCCTCGACGAGCGGCTACGCTCGGGCCCCGTCGGCACCGCCTTCGTCGCCGCGGCGGTCGTCGTCATGTGCGTTGCGGCGGTGCGCCTTTCCCGCGCCCAGGCCGCACCCGCCACCGAACCCCGGCCCGCCACCGACTGACCATCGCCGCCACGCCCGAAATCCCCCGTTTTCCTGGCGATTTGCATTAACCACCCACCCATAGGCTAATGTTCTGTCCCGCAAGCCGATCGGCCCACAAGGCCGGGTGAGCACGCGGATGTAGCGCAGCTGGTAGCGCATCACCTTGCCAAGGTGAGGGTCGCGGGTTCGAATCCCGTCATCCGCTCCACGGGGGATTTTGTCGGCGCGATTAGCTCAGCGGGAGAGCGCTTCCCTGACACGGAAGAGGTCACTGGTTCAATCCCAGTATCGCGCACCAGAGTTCGACCAGATCAGGCCCGGCTTTCGCCGGGCCTTTCTGCTGTCGTGAACTCAACGTGAACTGAGGTCCGTGAACTCGATCTGAACTGAGGTCCGGTTCTCAGGTTCGCCCTCGACCACGAACTCGCCGCCGCAGGTGCCGCAGTAGTCCGGCCTCGAAAGTAGTTCGGGATACCCGGATCTTGCGTCCGCGTGTGCACTCGGCGGACAGGCCGTTGTTGCTCGACTTGTGCCCACCCCGACTATCGACGGCCGCCGGCTTTTCGTGCCGAAGCCGGTCGGTCTTCACTCCGGGAGCACCCGTTCACCGAGGGTGGCCACTACCCGGAGAGCGACCTCCAAGGCCATCCTGTGTTCGTCGAGCGGCTGCGGCAGTAATTCCTCGACCTGCTGCATCCGGTAGAGCACTGTGTTCTTGTGCACGTTCAGTGATTCGGCGGCCTTGGCCATGCTGCCTTGTTCGAGGTAGACCAGGGCGGTGTCGCGCAGCCGTGCGGTGGCCGCGCCCCGCTCTGCGAGGCCGCCCAGTTCGCGGCGCACCAACCGCGACAGCGCGGCGATGTCGGCGGCCAGACAGCTGACGAGTTCGACATCGCGGTACAGGGTGACCGGCGCGGGCTCGGTCTCTGCGGCGATCCGGTAGGCCCGCAGGGCCTCCTGGTGGCTGACGCGGAATCCTTCCACTCCGGTCGCGGGGACCCCGGCGGCCAACTGAACGATTGGTTGACGCTGCTGAAATGCCTTCAGGTGAGCGATCTTCCGGAGGTCAGGCACTTCCGGTGTGGCCAGCCAGGCCCAGAGCATCCGGCCGCCGGCGGGCAGCATCAGCGGACGTGGAGCGCCGAGGGCGGTCGCGATGTCGACGGCCAGTGTCTCCAGCATCGCCGTGACGTCGTCCTCGGTGCGGTCCAGAGTCCAGATGATCAGGCCGGTCTGCTGGATGTAGAGGTTGTGCCCGAGTTGCCGTGTGCTGCGCTCGATATCGACCCTGTCCTCGTGCAGGATTGCCTCGACGAGCTCGCGCCTGCGGGTCAGCGCGCTGCTCGCTTGCCGCCGCGTCTCGTCCAGAAAGGCCATTTCAGCGCGCTCGGTAGCACCGGATATGGTGCGGCTCAAGTGATCCCACTGTAGATCCAGCACCACCGGCAACAACTCCGGATCGGTGATCTCACGGCAGGCGGAGGTCATGATCTCGGCCCAGCTGATGCGTTGCAGGGTCCGGTAGCAGCGTTGCAGCAGTGCGATGTCATAGCCACGCCGGGCCAGTCCGCGCCCCAGGGCTTTGGCGGCGTTGGGTAGATGGATATCGCCGGGGCGTTCGTGCGGGCCCTGGCTGAAGTACGCGCCGACGCCGTCGTGCACCGCGACCCGCAATTCCTGCCGAAGCGCGGCGTCGGATCCGATCTCGGGCACGTCGGCGGCGATGGCGTCGATCATCCGTCCGGACAGGGTGGTCAACTCCGGCTCGGCCACTTCACGGTTGGCGAAGGATTCGAACCAGGCTCTGGCCTCCGCAACCAGGTCACGGGGTTGACGCATATCGATTCTCCCGAGCGTACGTCGATGTACAGATGGCAGCGGTGGCACATTACAGACTGCCGCGGCGGCACAACCGCAGCCGGTCGCCTTGTGACTCACGGTACAAGCGTGCAGTTCCGCTACCACAGCACACTGACCGTCATGAGCACCACGGACACCCCTTCACAGCTGTCGCAGGCGAAGTCGCTGTGCGAGCTGTTCCAGCGCACCTGCGCGACTCGGGCCGGAGATCTCGCGCTGCGCACACTCGACGGCAAGACCGCGTTGACGTGGGGTGAATACGGTGCTCGCGTGCGCCGGCTCGCGGCGGGGCTGGCGGCACTGGGTGTCGAGCACGGTGACACGGTCGCGATCATGCTCACCAACCGGCCCGAGTTCCACCTGATCGACGCCGCCGCGTACCACCTCGGCGCGATCCCCTTCTCGGTCTACAACACCAACGCTCCGGCGCAGATCGCCTACCTGTTCGAAAATGCGGCGAACCGTGTCGTCGTGTGCGAAAAACAGTTCCTGGCGGGTGTGCTCGAGGCCAAGGCGGACAGCCTGGTCGAGCACGTGATCTGCCTCGATGACGCCCCGGCGGGCACGATGACGCTGGCCGAGCTCGAAGCTCTGGGCGATCCCGAGTTCGATTTCGAATCCCGGTGGCGCGCGGTTCGAGCGGACGACACGATCACCATCATCTACACATCCGGCACCACCGGGGCGCCGAAGGGTGTGGAGATGTCGCATCGCAACGCCGTCTTCGGCACCGAAGCGATGCTGGGGATCCCGGAGTTCGCGGCGGG
This sequence comes from Nocardia sp. NPDC059236, assembly GCF_042754085.1. NCBI lineage: Bacteria > Bacillati > Actinomycetota > Actinomycetes > Mycobacteriales > Nocardiaceae > Nocardia > Nocardia sp. NPDC059236. Next base: position 268,183 of record NZ_JBHZAF010000001.1, on the reverse strand, counting down.
TTGCGGTGGGCGGGTCGTGTCCTATCTTCCCGATGCGCACGCCATCAACCGGTGGGTAGCCCACTACATGCCCGCCGTCACCGGTGCGGCGGTGTACACGGTGGCCGACAGCAAGAACCTCGCGGCCGCTCTGCCGATGGTGCGGCCGACGGTGTTCATCACCGTGCCGATGCTCTGGTACAAGATCGAGGCGGCGGTGCATGCCGCACTCGCCGAACAGACCGGCCGGCGCGGTGCGGTGGCCGCGTGGGCGCTCGAGGTCGGCCGGCGCAAGGTCGCCGCGGATCTCGCGGGCCGATCGATCTCCGTGACGCTGCGGCTGCGGTATCTGCTGGCCGAGCGTCTGGTGTTGACGCGGCTGCGGGAACGAATCGGTTTGGACCAGATGAGTATTGCCTATACCGGTGCCGCGCCGATCACCCCGGAGACCCTGGAATTCCTGCTGGCGCTGGGGATTCCGGTGGCCGAGGCGTGGGGTATGTCCGAGATCGGTCTGGCGACGTCCAATCGTCCGGGTGCGCAGCGGGTGGGCACCGTCGGCACGGTGCTGAACCGGGTCGAGGTGCGCTGCCTCGAGGACGGTGAATTGGTGGTCCGCACCCCCGGATCGATGAAGGGTTACCGCAACGACCCGGTCCGCACCGCCGAGGCCGTCGACGCCGACGGCTGGGTGTACACCGGCGATATCGGAGTCATCGATGCCGACGGTTATGTCAGCATCGTCGATCGCAAGAAGGAATTGATCATCAATTCCGCGGGCAAGAACATGTCGCCCACCAATATCGAGAACGCGATCCGTGCGGCGAGCCCGCTGGTCGGTTCCGTGGTGGCCATCGGCGATCGGCGCAAATATGTGACCGCGCTGATCACCCTCGAGCCTGAGGCGGCGGCTGTATTCGCCGCCGAGCACGGCGTCGAGGGGTCGCCGCAGGTGCTGGCGGCCGATCCGGCCGTTCGCCGCCGGCTCGACGCGGCCGTAGCCGTCGCCAACGCGCGACTGTCACGGGTCGAGCAGGTGAAGGCCTACACCGTGCTGCCGGTCTTCTGGGCACTCGGCAGCGACGAGATCACTCCCACGATGAAGCTGCGCCGCGCCGTCATCGCCGAGAAATACGCGAGCGAGATCGATGGGCTCTACACGCGCGACCGGACCTGAACATGCTGCCGCTCAGGCATTTCCAATCGTATGAACCGTCGCGTCGAAGCGACAGAACGGAAGAAAGAGAGCAATGACGACAGAAGCATTCGTGTACGACGCGATTCGCACCCCGCGAGGTCTGGGCAAGCCGACCGGTGGGCTGTACACGATCGCGCCGGTGGAGCTCGCCACCGGCCTGATCCGGGAACTGCTGCGGCGCAATGCGGGCATCGACGCGGACCGGATCGACGACGTGATCCTGGGCTGTGTCAGCGCGGTCGGTGAGCAGGGTTTCGGCATCGCCGAAATGGCGGTACTGCGTGCGGGATTGGGCGAGACCGCGGTGGGCGTGCAGCTCAACCGGTACTGCGCTTCGGGACTCGAAGCGGTGAACACCGCCGCCCAGAAGATCGCCTCGGGCTGGGAAGACCTCATCTTCGCCGGTGGCGTCGAATCCATGTCCCGGGTTCCGATGGGCTCCGACGGCGGCATGGTCGTCGCCTCGGATCCCAATGCCTACCAGCGCACCCCGATCATTCCGCAGGGACCGGCCTCGGATCTGCTGGCGGCCAAATACGGGTTCGGCCGCACCGATCTCGACGCCTTCGCCGCGCGCTCGCACCAGAACGCCGCCCGAGCGTGGGCCGAAGGCCGGTTCAAGGATTCCGTGGTGCCCGTCGCGGACCTCAACGGTGTCGTCGTGCTCGACCACGACGAACTGATTCGCCCGGACGCCACCGTGGAGTCGCTGGGCGCGTTGAAGCCCGCGTTCGCGGCCATCGGTGAGCACGGCGGCTTCGACGCCGTCGCGCTGCAGCGCTATCACGAGCTCGAGCGCATCGAGCACGTGCACACCGCGGGCAATTCTTCGGGCATCGTGGACGGCGCGTCGCTGCTCGCTATCGGAAACGCCCGTGTCGGTGCGGAATTCGGGCTCACCCCGCGCGCCCGGATCGTGGTCACCGCGGTCCACGGATCCGATACGTCGATCGGCTCCACCGGTCCCTACCCGGCCTGCCGCAAGGCGCTGGACAAGGCCGGACTGAGCATCGACGACATCGACCTGATCGAGGTCAACGAGGCGTTCGCGGCCGTGGTGCTGACCTTCGCCCGGCAGTTCGACATCGACGTGGACAAGATCAACGTCAACGGTGGCGCCATCGCCATGGGGCACCCGCTCGGCGCGACCGGCGGCATGCTGCTCGGCACCGTCATCGACGAACTCGAGCGCACCGGCAAACGCTACGGCATGGTCACGCTCTGCGCGGTCGGCGGCATCGGCATCGCCACCATCGTCGAGCGCCTGAGCTGATCCGCCTGCACCAGAGAGGACTTGAAAGACAATGAGCGAGAAGATCATCGGCTGGGAACTCGGTGCGGACGGCATCGTGGTGCTGACTGTGGACGATCCCTCCCAGACCGCCAACACCTGGAATGCCGCCTTCCGGCAGTCGCTGGCCGTCACCGTGGACCGCCTGGAGGCCGAACGGGAGACCTACGCGGGTGTCGTGATCACCTCTGGCAAAGAAATCTTCAGCGCCGGAGCGGATCTCAAGGAGGTCGGGCCACTGTTCCAGAGCGCGGACGCGGTACAGATCGCCGCCTTCTTCGACGGGGCGAAGGCGCTGCTGCGTCGCCTGGAGCGCCTGGGCAAGCCGGTCGTGACCGCAATCAACGGCACCGCGCTCGGCGGTGGCCTCGAACTCGCGTTGGCCACACACCACCGAATTGCTGTGGACCGTTCAGGAATTCAGATCGGCTTGCCCGAGGTGACCCTCGGTGTGATTCCCGGCGCGGGCGGCGTGGTGCGCACCGTGCGCATGTTCGGCTTGGCGGGCGCGTTGATGAACGTGCTGCTGAAGGGCACCAAGTTCAGCCCGCGCAAGGCGCTCGCGGCCGGGCTGGTCGACGAGGTGGTCGGCACCGATGCCGAATTGCTGCCCGCCGCGCGGGCGTGGATCGCAGCCAACCCGGCTCCCGTACAGCCGTGGGACCGCAAGGGCTACCCCCTCCCGGGCGGGCGGGCCACCGAGGCCGAGCTGTCGCAGCAGGTGCTGGCGCTGGCGGCCACCGTGCGCAAGCAGCTCAAGGGCGCCGATCTGCCGGCCCCACGCAACCTGATCGCCGCCGCGGTCGAGGGCAGCCTCGTCGACTTCACCGCAGCGTCCACGATCGAGACCCGGTACCTGGTCAACCTGGCGATGAATCCGCTGACCGCCAACGGGATTCAGGCATTCTTCGACCTGCAGCAGGTGAATCGGAACACTGATCGCCCCGCCGGGACGGCGCCTTTCCGTCCGACCAAGGTGGCGGTGATCGGCGCGGGCATGATGGGCGCGGGTATCGCCTACGAATACGCCAAAGCCGGTGTGGCCGTAGCCCTCAAGGACATCTCGCTGGAGGCAGCCGAACACGGCAAGACGTATTCTCGCACCCTGGTCGAGGCCGCGGTCGCCAAGGGCCGCTGGACCCAGCAGCGCGCCGACGATCTGCTCGCCCGCATCACCCCGACGGCCGACGACGCCGACCTCGCCGGTGCGGATCTGATGATCGAGGCCGTGTTCGAGGACCCCGAACTGAAGAAGAAGACCTACGGCCAGGTCGAGCCGGTCCTCGACGGCGGTGCGCTGCTGGCGTCGAACACCTCGCAGATTCCGATCACCGGACTCGCCGAGGGAGTCACCCGGCCGGAGGCGTTCATCGGCATGCACTTCTCCTCGCCGGTGGACAGGATGCCGATGGTCGAGGTGGTCAAGGGTGCTCTGACCGACCGGGAAACGGTGTCGCGCGCGGTGGATGCCGTCCGCATGATCAACAAGACACCGATCGTGGTCAACGACGGTCGCGGCTTCTACCTGACGCGCCTGTTCATGGCGGCCACATTCGAGGCGTGCGAGATGGTGGCCGATGGCGTGCCTGCCACCTCCATCGAACAGGCGGCGCTCCAGAACGGCATGCTGACCCAGCCGCTACTGGTGCTCGACCAGGTGAGCCTGTCGCTGTCCCGGCAGATCATCGCCGACCGGGAAGCCGCGGCGGGTAGCGCGGACAACCGCACCGCGGGCGAGGGCGTCGTGGTCCGCATGGTCGACGAATTCGGGCGCCTGGGCCGTGCCGCCGGCGCGGGCTTCTACGACTACGCGGACGGCAAGCGCCTCGGGCTGTGGCCGGGTTTGCGCGAGGCGTTCGGACCTGCCCGGGACATCCCGTTCCAGGATCTGCGCGACCGCTACCTGTTCCGGGTGGCGTTGGAGGTGGTCGCCTGCCTCGAGGAGGGCATCGTCGAATCCGCGGGCACGGCCAATGTCGGTTCGGTCATGGGCGGATTCCCGGCCGGAACCGGCGGTGCGCTGTCGTTCATCAACACCTACCAGGGCGGCCCCGCCGGATTCGTCGCCCGGGCCCGCGAACTCGCCGCCGCCTACGGCCCTCGATTCTCCCCGCCCGCCTCGGTGGTGGCCGCCGCCGAGAACGGCAGCCTCGTCGGCCGCTGAATCACCTACTCCTGCAACCAGATCGGACCATCATGAACGCATTCATCCTCGACGAGGATCACCTCGTCTTCCGCGACAACGTCCGCAAGTTCGCCCGCGAGAAGTTCACTCCCGGCCAGCTGCAACGGGCCGCGAGCACGCAATACCCGCGCGCGGAGCTGCGGGAGTTGGCCGCCGCGGGTCTCACCGCATTGGCCGTGCCGGAGGAATACGGCGGACAGGGCGCGGACCTGCTCGCCCTCGGGATCGGCGCCCAAGAAATCGGCTACGCCTGCTCGACCATGGCGCTGGCGTACTTCTTCGTCAATGTGCAGACCAGCTTCTTCGCCGCACACGCCCCGGCGGCGGTGCGCGAGGAGTGGCTGCCCAAACTGATCTCCGGTGAAGCCATCGGCTGCACCGCACTCACCGAACCCGGCACCGGCTCCGACGCCTCCGCGTTGACCTGCCGCGCCGAGCGGGTCGAGGGCGGCTGGAAACTGTACGGCGAGAAGTCCTCCATCACCCAGGCCCCGCACGCCGATGTCGCCGCCGTCATCGCGCAGACCGATCCGGGCAAGCGTGCCAAGGGAATCGGCGCCTTCGTGGTGCCGCTGGATGATCCGACCATCGCGCGTCAGGGGTTCCACGACCCGGGCTGCAAGCCCATCGGCCGCGGCGCGCTCACCTTCGACGGCACCTTCGTGCCCGACTCCGCCGTGATGATGGAACCGGGCACCGGCTTCCACGGGATCATGCGCGAATTCGACCTCACCAGAACTCTGATCGGGCTCATGGTGATCGGCACCGCGCAGCGCGCCGTCGACATGACAGTGGAATACACCAAGCAGCGCACCACCTTCGGGCAGCCGTTGGCGGTGAACCAGGGTGTGCAGTTCCCGCTGGCCGAGCACAGCACCTACATCACCGCGGTCCGGGCGCTGGCCTATCAGACCCTCGGCTTGCGCATGGCGGGCGAGCCGCACACCGCCCAGGCGGCGATGCTCAAGTGGTGGGCTCCGCAGGTCGCGATGGCCGCCGTCAACGACTGCGTCGTCCTGCACGGCCACATCGGCTGGTCCGAGGAAATGCCGTTGCAGGCCATGCTGCGCGACGTGTCGGGCTACCAGATCGGTGACGGCACACCGCAGATCCAGAAGATGATCATCGCCCGCGATCTGTACACCCGGTGACGACGGCGCCTGCCGGATAGGCCGGCGAGGATCATCTGGTTGCTGTGGTCAGTGGTCCGCCAACCAAGTGATCCTCGCCGTCGACGTCACCGCCGTCCACCGTGTCTCCTCACTGAGCCACGCCAAGGAGATATCCCATGAACGGAAACCAGTCCACCGGCGAGCGCCTCTACGCCGAGGACCTCACCGAGATAATCGGTGTCACGCAGGAACTCGGCCGATACAGCCTGACCGAGGAGGCCATCCGCGCGTTCGCGCAGCAGTGGGATCCGCTGGCGATCCATGTCGGCGATGGCGAACACTTCGGCGGTGTGATCGCCAGCGGCCTACACACTCTGTGCGTGTTCCAACGACTCGCCGTGGCCGGCGTCTACTCGCGATGGGCCGTCGTCGCCGGACGCGACATCAGGGGCATGACGCTGCCGAAACCGGTCCACCCCGGAGACACCCTTACGGGCCGGGTCACGATCGCTGAGGTCGCGCCGAGGCGGAGCGGGCGAGCGAAAGTCCGCGTCCAGGGGGAACTCTCGAACCAGCACGACGAGCGCGTCATGATCATCGAACTCGATGGCTACGTCCACTGCCGAGGCAACGCCGCCGCACCTGCGGCGCCGACGACGTCGGGGGTGGAAGATTCGCAGGTCTGAGCGGCATACGACGCACCGCGCTCGGTCGCTCGTGGTCATCTCAGCAGGGCTGCTCACGTGTTAGCAGACCCGCTCGCATCCCGTTCGCACGCGGCCAGCTGGGTCACCGGCCAGACGATCCCGGTCAACGGCGGATACTCCTTCACCCACTTGCACGAGAAGAGGGCTACATGACACACGCGCTGGTATTGCTGTCAGCCCTGCTTATCGGTGTAGTTGCGGGCCTGCGGGCGCTCACTGCACCCGCGGTGGTGGCCTGGGGTGCCGCGCTCGGCTGGTTGCCGGTGGCGGATACCTGGGCCAGCTGGATCGCACACCCGGTCGCCGTGACCGTGCTGACCATCCTGCTGGTGGTCGAGCTGGTCACCGGTCAACTGCCTTCGACCCCGCCGCGGACGGTATCGTCGCAGTTCCTGGCCCGGATCGTCACCGGCGCGTTCGCCGGTGCTGTCGTTGGCGCCGGGTGGCACCACACCTTCACCGGGCTGGTATGCGGCGTGGTCGGCGCGGTAATCGGGACACTGGGCGGGTTCCACACGCGGCGACTGCTGGTCGAGCGGACCGGCGGCCGCGACCTTCCGGTGGCGTTGGCTGAAGACGTCCTCGCGGTGGGCGGCGGTTTCGTCATCGTCGCTCTGGCCATGAGCCTGTAAGGCCGAATGTCGACTGAGGCAATGGCGTTCGACGCCATCATCGTCGGAGCGGGGCAGGCAGGACCGCCCCCTGGCCGGCTCGTCGATGCTGGGCAGACCGTCGCCGTGGTGGAGCGGAAGCTGGTTGGCGGTACCCATCAGACCGGTGCAACGCCGCATCTTCGCGAAAGTTACTGACAGCAAGCTATTTTCGCTGTACATCGGGTATGCAGCTGACGTGCGCGTCACTGGTTCGATCCCAGTATCGCGTATCAGAGTTCGACCAGATCCGGCCCGGCTTCCGCCGGGCCTTTCTGCTGTTTGCACAGGATCTCGGCGACCGGTTGGGCCGTCAGGTCGATGCCTAGGCTCTGAAGCCAAGCCGTCACACTGCAACGCACTCGAGAAATTCGGATGGACTGCACCGACCCGGCACACTGATAACTGCGGTGGTAGAACGGCAGTCAGATCTTCAACGAAAGCGGGCCGATGTACTCCTTCAGGCAGATCGCACGCACAGGCATCGTCCTGCTGTGCGCGGCAACAGGATTGGTCACGGGGCACGTCGGGACCGCGGCAGCCGAAGGCGGTGACCGGGACCCGGTCCTGGTGATCGGCGGCATCTATGCGGATCAGGCGCGGTTGGAGAGCCTCCAGGGTTGGCTCGATGCACGCGGATATTCCACCTTTTCGATGGTGCTGGCCGGGAATCCTACGGGGACAGCACCGATCTCGGAGTCAGCGCAGGCCGTCGCCGACAAGGTCGCCGATATCCGTCGACAGACCGGGGCGCGACGGGTGGATCTGGTCGGTCACTCCATGGGCGGTCTCGCACAGCGGGCCTATGTGAAATTCCTCGGCGGATTCGATTCGGTCGGAACCTACATCGACTACGGCACACCCGAACAAGGTGACGACCTCGGAACCCTATGCTCCGGGGTGTCCCCGGGTTGCCAAGATCTGGTGCCGGGTTCGGTATTCCTGACTCGGCTCAATGCGGATCCCGCGGTGCCGTCGGGCCTGATCGCCTACCACTTCTCCTCCGACAACGCTGGGGCGGAGAAGAGCCCGCTGCCGGGTGCGACCAATGTCAGTATCCAATCCTTCTGCCCCGGCCGTACGGTCTCCCACGGCCAAGAGCCGATCGACGGTGCATTGCAGCAGCTGATCGATTCCGCGCTGCGTGGTGCGCCATTGGCCACCAACTGCCCCTGAACGCCAAGGTAAACGGTCGAGGAAGATCACGGTAGGTCCGTCGGCGGGGAGTCGCGAGCCACGGAATCGAGTCCGTCTCCTCGGTGGCGGTCAGCTGGCCGGTGTTCCGATGCCATCTCGGTCAGGTGCGGCGGCAATCTGGTGGTGGATGTCCGCCAATGCTGTGGTCAGCTGGCGGATTCCGGGGTCTTCCACTGGGTAATGGCCTGCATCGTCCAGGACGACAAGGTGTTTCGGGGCAGCGAGTCGGTCGAAGAACGTTTCGCTGAGCGCCAATGGTGTCCAGCGGTCTGCGCCCGGGTGCAGCAGCCACACCGGGCAGGCGGCGAAGTTCTCCGGCTCGACCAGTGGGGCTGTTCGCACGTAGGTGCGCAGGAAGCCCAGCGGTATCCGGACTCCCCCGCCCCGGGGATCCGCGATGACGGTGGCGGTGAGGTCGGGAAGGCTGGACATTGCCGTGATGTTGGCGACCCATCGCATCGGCACCCGGACACGGTCGATCGCGGGGACGAGCAGCCGTGTGCCGTAGCGGCCGAGCCAGTGGTATCTCCCGATAGAGCTACGGACTCGCGGCGATCGAGGGTCGAGGAGACAGGTGGCAGCGATCGCGTCGACCATCCCGGTGCGGGCCGCCGCCTCGTAGGCGAGCATCCCGCCCATGCTGGCCCCGAACACGACCAACGGGCGCGGATCGGCCGCCTTCTCAGCCCGGACCAGGTCGGCAACGCAGTCCACCCAGTCCGAATAACGCACTGCCCGAGGCGATCCCACCTCGGTGCGGCCATACCCCGGCAGGTCTAGCGCCGATACCTCGAAGCCCTGAGCGATGGCCAAGGCAGCGAACGGCCACATCAGCGCCGAATGTCCGCCACCACCGTGCACCAGCAGCATCCGCACGCGCGCCTGCGGTCGGGGAACGCGCTCGATGTGGATGCGCGCGCCACGCCATCGCCACCATGTCGACCCGGGTCGGAGTTGCAGGCCGTGCCGGAGGTCAGCGGGAAGAAAGGCGAGGTAGATGCCGTGCATGTCACAATAATTCGAGTAATCCTCGGTTCTGACAACTCGGTTTCGGGAGCCCATGTCGACACCCCGTAATACACCGCGCCAGCAGCGATCGGAGTTCACCTTCGACGCGATCCTCGATGCGGCTGCTCGACTTTTCCAGCAGCACGGCTACGCCGCGACCACCACCAACAAGGTGGCAGAGCTCGCCGGCGTGTCCATCGGGACGCTCTACCACTACGTGCCCAACAAGGACGCGCTGCTCTACGCCCTGGCCGAACGCCATCTCCGCGACGGCGCCCAGGACCTGCTGGCCGAAGCAGCCCAATTACGCAGCGAGCAGCCACCTCTGGCCGACACCGTACGACGGCTGATCACTGCGGTCGCCCGCTTGCACACTGCCGCGCCGCACATGCATCGGCTGCTCTACGAGCAGGCGCCTCGCACTCCCGCCAGCACGGCGAAGCTGCGACAGTTCGAGCAAATGCTGGCCGGCGAGGTCGCTTTTCACCTCAGCCGTCTCGGTGCGGCCGGAGCCGATCCCGCATTGACCGCGCTGCTACTGATTCAAGCGGTCGAGGCGCAGATCCACGGTGTCGTGCTCGAGCCACTCGACGGCCACACGATCGAATCCTCCGTCGAGGTCGTGATCGAGTTCTGGACGCGAGCACTCGCCGCACAGGCCACCTGATCCACCGGTGCCGGTTTACACTCCGGATCGGTGCATGTAGCAGTTGGTTTCGATCACCGAACCGGGGTCGAGGTGTTCGGTCCAGCCGCCGGGGCCGACCACGTGAAGTGTGTCCGTCCACGGCGAATACGGCTTGCCCTGGGCGTCATAGCCGGGGTATGGCACGTAACCCCAGTAGCAGGCGAGTCCGGCGGCCGGGGGCGAGAAGACCCACATGTCGGATGGGATGTCCACTCCTACCGACACGTGCCGGATCTGCTGTTGTGCAAGCACATTCGGGTCGCCGTTGCTCACATCGCCGGGAGCGGCACCTGCTACACCCACTGCCATCGCGAACGCCGCCGCGCCGGCCGACCCCACCCCGAACACACGCTTCATCCCCAACCCATTCCTCTTGTCGAATCCCCGCCACCCCCGAAACAAAGACGGCGGCGAACTTTAACAGGGACTTGGCATCTCGCAGTAGGGCATTGAATTGGTCATCGAATCCGTCATCGGTGGGATGATCCGTTCAACCGCGATCAGTCGGGTCAGCCCCGAACTACGAGCGGTACTGGACCAGACAGAATTCATGCTCCTCGGGATCAGCCATCACGACGACTACACCCTCGTCATAGTCGTGCCGCTCCCCTGTCCACCTTCCACCGAGCGCGACAACCTGGGCGATCCCCTGATCGATATCGTCCACTGCGACATCAAGATGCACGCGCACCTTGCCATGCTTGGGCTCGGCCACTGGCTGGAAAACAACGCGAGGCTGCTGATCTCCGGGATCTCCGAGATAGACCCAGCCGGGTTCGGAGGGCCCTCGCGGCCGATCCAGCAGCGCACTCCAAAAGCCCGCCACCCGTTCGACGTCGACGCAGTCGATGGTCACCCCAACCCAGCGATTAGCCATCACTTGAGTGTCCTGCAACGTCACCGCTGCCGCTGTCGGCGGGACCGCGTCGGACTCGGTGCCGCCCTATGCGCCCGGGCGGCACCGTCGGCTGATCCGACCTATCGGCGCCAGAAGAAGTGGTGCGTCACGCCACTCGGGCTCGGGATCTGCTCCAGGTGGAAGCGGTCGGTGAGTTCGTCGGGGCTTGTCCACAGTCTTTCGCCGTGGCCGAATTCGACTGGTGCGACGGCGAAATGGAGGGTGTCGATGAGGTCGGCGTCGAGGAATTGGCGGACTGTGGCCACGCCGCCGCCGATGCGAACGTCCTTGCCGTCGGCGGCCTCCAGCGCCTGTTCCAGGGCATCCTTCGGCGATGTGTTCAGGAAGTGGAATGTGGTGGCGCCCCGGGTGATCGACGGCCGTACATGGTGGGTGAGGACGAATACCGGTGTGTGGAAGGGCGGTTCCTCTCCCCACCAGCCTTCCCACTCGTAGTTCTCCCACGGGCCGCGTTGGGGACCGAATTTGTTGCGGCCCATGATTTCTGCGCCGATGTTGCGGTGCCATTCCCGGGTGCAGTAGTCGTCGAGGCCGTAGCTGCCGCCGGGCTCGGTCCGGGTGGGCGCGTGAGCGGTGGCGCCGGACCAGGAGAACAGCGCGGTCGCGTCGGCATCACCGAACGGGTGCGCGAGACTTTGCCCCTCACCGGCGCCGTACCCATCGCTGGAGAGATTGAAATTGTGAACCCGAACCATCTGCGCCATCGACAATCCCTTCTGGTTGCAATCTGCAATCAGTTCGGACTGTACCTAGACTGATCTCATGGTGCAACCAGTTGCTCATGACAAGCTGACGACGCCCCCGGGCAAGTCGGGCTGCCCGATCAATATGACGGTCGAGCTGCTCGGGGACCGGTGGAGTCTGATCGTCCTGCGCGACATCATGTTCAGCGGCGCCACTCACTTCCGCGAATTGCTCTCCGGATCCATCGAGGGCATCGCCTCGAACATCCTCGCGGCTCGCCTGTCGAAACTCGTCGACGCGGGCCTGCTCACCCGCGACAACGATCCGAGCCACCGGCAGAAGGTGGAATACCACCTCACCGAAGCGGCGATCCAGCTCGTGCCGGTCATGGCTCAACTCGGCGGTTGGGGCGCACGCTGGCTCGATACGACCCCGGAGCTGACCGTGCGAGCCGAACTCCTCGCCGCCGGCGGCCCCGCACTGTGGGAGCGATTCATGGCCGAACTCCGTGCCATCCACCTACACGGCGCACCGCCCCCAACCGACGGCGTCCTATCGGAACTGACTGCCGCCTACGAAGCCGCAGTCCGCCGAGAGCAGGAAGCTGCGGGATAACGGCCGCGGATCTTCACCGGCAGCAAGAACTGCGTCACCAGCCAGCCGCGGTGCGGCCCGGAGTGCACCATGCCGGTTTGCACGAGAACCGTTCGCTCTCTGCCTTTTTCCAGGTCTCGCAGCTGCATTCGTCAAATCGGCGGTACTGCGACCACGCCGCCGTCGGCCCACATACACCGGAAGTCGGGATTGCCGCTCAGACACCGGGGCGGCGCCGGGTGATCTGTTTCCACTGTTCACCCATGGCTGCCGGGCGTTTGCCGACAGGCTATTGCCACAGCGATCTTGCCGGGGCAGGCTGAGGGGCGTCGGTGGCGTCACCGAGGCGCTGCCCCCGCTCAGAGGAGGTGGATCGAACGTGTTCGCACGCTCTAGCACGATTCAAGCGCAGCTGTCCTCTATTGATGCCGGGATTGCCTACATGCGCGATGAAGTGATGTCCGAATTGGCGGACATGCCCGGTTGGGTGGGCCTGTCGCTCATGGTCGACCGACGCTCCGGCCGGTGCATCGCCACGACCGCGTGGGAAACGGAAGAGGCGATGCGTGACAGTCAGGGTCGGGTTCGCCCGATTCGCGATCGCGCGGTCGAAATGTTCGGGGGTGGCGGCCCGCTGGTCGAGGAATGGGATATCGCCGTTCTGCATCGGGACCACCTCGCACAGGAGGGTGCCTGCGTGCGTGCGATCTGGACCCGAACTACCCCGGATCGGCTCGACTCGGCCATCAACGTCTACCGATCTGCTGCCCTGCCGGGCATGGAAGGGCTGGAAGGCTTCTGCAGTGCCAGTCTCATGGTCAATCGGGCAACCGGGACCACTGTCTCGAGTGCCTCGTTCGACAGCGCCGAGGCCATGGCTCGCAACAGCATGGAGGCCGCGGATCTCCGGGCATCCACGACCCAGCAGGCCGGCGTGGATGTGACCGACGTCGGTGAGTTCGAACTCGCGCTCGCACACCTGCGCGTCCCCGAGTTGGTGGGTTAACCCGCACCGGGCGGCGCCGGCACTCCGGCGCCGCCCGTCCGAGCGGCCGGGCCGTCGGAGACCCGGCATCCTGCCAATATCCTCGATCGCCGCCGCGCCGAGCACGACTGCTGGAGCCGGAACGGCCCGGAAGTGCTTGTGCGCCTGTGAGAATCGCCGGGGACAGACGTGCTCGGCATCCACCGGCCGTCGGCGAAGCGGGAACGTCATGCGGAACTGGGCTGGTCACGGTGGAAGCGTTCGGCAATATCCGCGACAGCGATGACCTTCCTTGTGTGGCGGATCGTGGGACGCGGCGCGCGTATGGGACCGAGGGTCTTGGGGCTCAGCTGAATCGGGTGTCAGCGCAGGTTGCGGTCGAACAGGTCCAGTAGTTCGCGGTAGTGGCGTTCGTCGGCCTCGGCGTCGTGGGCGGAGGTGTCGGCCTGGGTGTAGCCGTGCTGCACGCCTTCGTAGACCTCGGTGCGGTGGCGGACGCCGGCGGCATCGAGTGCCTTGTCGAACTGGGCAATGTGCTCCGGAGTCATGTGGTGGTCCTCGCCGGCGTGGGCGAAATACAGCTCCCCCGTGATGTTTCCGACGGTCAGGTGCGGACTTTCCGGACTGTCGGTGACGAGTGGTCCGCCGTGGAATCCGGCCACCGCCGCGACCCGATCGGGGAACATGGCGGCGATGACCACAGCCAGCCGGGCACCCATGCAGTAGCCGGTGAGACCTACCTTGCCCGGGGCGACCTGCGGCGACGCTGCCAGCCAGTCGAGGTAGGCGCCCGCATCGGAACGCATTCGCTCCGGTGTCAGCTCGCGGATCATCGGGAAGACCTGCTGGAAGATCTCCGGCCGCTCCGACGGGTCGATGAAGTCCGGCAGCTCGATCACCGGTGCGCGCCCGTGCCGGTAGAAGGCGTTGGGCAGCAGGACGGTGTAGCCGTGGGCGGCAATACGATCGGCCAGCGCCCGCAGGCTCGGCCGCAGCCCGAACCCGTCCTGGATCACCAGCACTCCCGGATGGGGTGCGCCATCATCGGGATGGACGACGTACGCGTCCGCGACACCGTCCGGTGTCCGAATGTCGACCGACATCCCGTGCACAGCAGTCACGTTGAATCCTCCTGTCGCGTGCCCCTTTCGAACGTACCTCATGCAAGATCGGCCGATTCGACTCGGCGGCGGACAAGCGCGAATGACGCGGCACGCGCATCGACAACAAGCACCCGTCCCCTCGCCACCAACTCATGGTGTCGAACATCCGGTGATACCGCGGGGTACATGTGCCGATCACTGCACCGGTCGCCGTTCGAATTTCGACGCACGGGAATCACCGCTCCGAGTCGCGGTGTTGCTTCGTAGAGTGAATGCACCGAATCACCGAGCACACACGGATGGGGACTCATGACCGACCAACTGACGATCATGGCCGTACATGCCCATCCGGACGACGAAGTCCTCAGCACCGGTGGGGTTTTCGCGCAGTATGCCGCCGAAGGAATCCGGACGGTGCTGGTGACCTGCACCAATGGCGAGCAGGGCGATGCGCCCGGCGGGATCAAGCCGGGCCTGCCGGGCCATGATCCGAATGCGGTACGGGCGCAACGACTTTCCGAACTTCAGGAGTCGGCTGCGCTGCTGGACATCCAGCACGTCGAGCTGCTCGGCTACCGCGATTCGGGGATGGACGGCTGGGACGCCAACCACGACCCCGAGGCCTTTTGGAATATTCCGGTCGAGCAGGCGGCAGCACGACTCGCGGACCTCATGCGGCACTACCGCCCCCAGGTGGTCGTTACCTATGACGAAAACGGCAACTATGGCCACCCTGACCACATCCAGGCCAACCGTGTCGCAGTGGCGGCGGCAGCGGCAACCGATATCCCGGACAAGCTCTACTACACGGCGCTTCCGCGTGAATCCTCTCGCGAAATGTTCGCGGATCTGCGGGTGAGAGGCCTGATCGACTTCGAGCCGCCGGACAACTTCGGCACGCCCATGGATCAGATCACGACTGTCGTGGACGTGGCCCCCTATACCCGGCGCAAGATCAAGGCGCTCGAGGCCCACGCGAGTCAGAGCGACAGCGTGCCGTTCCTGCAGCTGCCCGCCGAACTACAGCACACGATCTTCGCCACCGAATCCTTCGTCCGCCACTTCAACCGCGTCGCCGTACCCACCCGGGAAACCGACCTCTTCGCAGGCCTCCGATGACCGGCATAGTCCCTGCTCCACACCGTCACGGCGGGTTGTTCCGGCCGTCGTGACCTGGTGGACTCGGCAACATATGCCGACGCTGTGCCCCGTACCCGCCTCACATCATTGCGCCTTTTACGCATCGGCCCACGGCAAGTAGTCTTGATCTTGGGGAACGCACGCTACCGCAGGGCCGGAGGACACCTTCGGTTGTAATGCGGGGCAAGCAATTCGATAGAGATCTTCAAGGCTGCACCCGTAGATTTCGAGGGGATCGAGAGGGTGAAAGGCTATGGCGCTCCGTATATCCGGTCGCGCGATTACCAGCGATGTGACGCCCGAGACCGCGCATCTGGTGTTCGGTTCCGGCGGTGGTACGTGGGTGTTGAGCTGGCTGCCGGGGTGGGATCTGACCCGGGAGCAGGCCATCGACGGGATGGCGCTGGACGAGATCCTGAGCGACCCGTCACCCGCCGACCAGGATTTCGCGTTGGAGATGGCCGCGCTGCGGGCCGAATCGCTCGGCCTGCGGCTCGAGGAGGTCGTGGTGCGGCTGTTCGCACGGATCGCCGAACGGGATCGGCAGCAGCAGACGGGAACGGACGGGGCGGACGGTCCGCCGGGGAACACCGCGGGACCGTGCCGCACCCGCCGCCTCGAGACGATCCGCCCCGGTGCAAACTGCACACCATTGGGGGATTTCTCCCTAATCAGCCCCGATGGTGTGTCGTTGAGCAGATGTCGATGATCGATTTTCGGCGGGCATCGGGCAAACTCGGAGGCGCCAACCGCACACGATCTCTTGGGAGTGAATGAATGCGCAAGATCCTGCCTTCCGCCCTGCTGGCCGCCAGCGCCGTGGGCGCCCTGCTGGTGCTGCCCGCCGGCACCGCCAATGCCCTCACCCCGGCCTGCCAGGCCGCCAACGACATCCTCGCCAGCTACGGTTCGCTCGGCCCGAGCCCGCAGCAGAAGCAGGAGGTCGCTGACCGCCTGCACGCCATCGACGCCAGCGGCCAGGAGCGGTGGGCGATCGACAACTACGCAGACGCGCTGGCCAAGGGCGATGTCGCGCTGGTCGGCAACAACGCGGCGATCCTGAACGGCGTCTGCCAGACCGGCCAGTAGTTCTTTCTGCTTCGCAGCACACTTCGGGCCGGGACACGCAGGGTGTCCCGGCCCGAAGTGTGCGGGTCGGCCGGCAACGATGCACTGCCCGTTGAAGGCTCGAATTCTCTTGGCTCCCAATACACCTCCGCGCTACGTTTGAACCTTCGGTCGAAGGGGTCGAACGTGCGGATCGGGTTTTCACAGCGGTGCGGAGCCGTGCGGATGGCGGTCGCGATTCTGTCGGTGTGCCTGGTGTCGACGGCGGCGGCGTGCACCTCGCCCACCCGGGGCGGTGAGCGGGCGCTGGATACGGATCTGGTGCGCACCATCGACGAGATCGTGGCCACGCATATGGCGGCGGGGCTGATTCCGGGCGCGGAGGTCGCCATCGTCGATCCGGCGAAGGGCACCTATATCCACGCGTACGGTGTCGCCGACACCGCGACGGGCCGCACGGCGCAGGTGCGGGACCATTTCCGGATCGGGAGCATCACCAAGACGTTCACGGCCGCGGCCGTGCTGCGGCTGGCCGACGCGGGGCGGCTGCGGCTCACCGACACCCTCGAGCAGTATGTCCCGGGCGTGCCGAACGGGACGACCATCACCCTCGCCGATCTGCTGGGGATGCGGGGCGGGGTCTGGAAGCTCGACGGCGACACGGATTTCGGCATCCAGGCTTTGGCGCACACGCCGGACAAGGCGTGGAACGACGGTGACACCCTGCGCGCGCTCATCGTGCATCCGGAACGCGCGAAACCGCCGAATCAGCAGACCAGCTACTCGAATTCGGAGTTCTACCTGCTGGGCCTGGTCCTGGAGAAGGTCACCGGCAAACCGGTCGCGGCGGTACTCGACAGCACCGCACAGGATTTCGGGCTGCGCGAGACCAGCTATACCCGGGATACAACCGTCCCCGAACCGCACTTGGACGGGTACTCCTTCGACGAGAACACCGCCGTCGACGTCACCGACCGGGTGCCGCCGTCGCTGTACGGCGCGGCCGGATCGATGGTTTCCACGATCTCGGATCTGGCCGCCTACGGCCCCCAGCTCGCGACCGGCACGCTGCTGAAACCCGAAACCTTCCAGGCCCGAACACGATTCACGCAGCTGGACGGCGGGGACATCGGCTACGGCCTCGGCATCGCCCGAATGGGCCAGTGGCTGGGGCACAACGGAGCGGTCCTCGGATTCACCGACCAGCTGGGCTACCTTCCGGACAAGCACGCCACCGTGGCGGTCGCGATCAATCAATTTGGTCCCGGTACTTGGCAGCTGTTGCCGGTCGATGCCGCCCTGCTGTGGTTCGACCTCGTCGACGCGCTCTACCCGGGCACGGGACCGGTGCCGGTCGCCGATCCCAAAGCCGTTGAGCCACCGGCCCCGACGGCCGCGGAGCTCGACCAGGAACTGAGCGACACCGCGCGGACCGATCCTGTCGCGGGAACGCCCACACTGCGCATCGCCGGGGACAGGAACGGCGACATCAGGAAAGCGTGGGCGAACGACAACTCGATCCAACCGACCCGCTACCAGATCCACGATGTCCACCGCCTGCGTCACGGCCTGCTGGTGGCGACCGGCGTCATGAGTTTCGGTTCGCACGCGTTGCCGCTCGAGATTCCGCTCGTTCCCGAAGACGGTGCCTGGCAGATCGTTCCGAGCTGGATCTGCCAGTTCTTCACCGCCGCCGCCGACCGCCCCGCGGCCTGCGATGCATCGCCGACCCACTAGAGTTTCGGCTCGTCAGTTGACCAGGCGCGCGTGGTCTCCCCAATACCGTTCGCGCAGGTCGCGTTTCAGGATCTTTCCGGCTCCCGACACCGGCATGGCGTCGACGATCTCGACGCTGCGCGGGGCCTTGTAACCGGCGATGAGCTGCCGGGTGTGATCGCGGATCTCGGCCGGGGTCACGGCATGGCCGGGCTTGCAGACGATGACCGCGTGGACTCGTTCCCCCCATTCATCATCGGGGACGCCGATGACGGCGACCGCGGCCACAGCCGGGTGCGCGGCGACGGCGTTCTCCACCTCGGCGGAGTAGACGTTCTCACCGCCGGACACGATCATGTCCTTCAACCGGTCGACGATGTGGAGGAACCCCTCGGCGTCGAGGTAGCCGCCGTCGCCGGTGTGCAGCCAGCCCGCGCGGAGGGCGGCGGCGGTCTCGTCGGGCTTGTTCCAGTAGCCGAGCATGACGTGGCCGCCGCGGGTCACCACCTCGCCGACCGCACCCGCCGGCACGTCCTGCCCGTCGCCGTCGACAATGCGGATTTCGCTGTGCGGCACCGCCTTTCCCGCCGAACGCAATCGGCCGGCCCGGTGCTCGCCGGGGCCGAGCAGGGTGATGATGGGCGAGGCCTCGGTCTGGCCGTAGGCCTGGGTGAATCCGGCGCGCGGGAACAGCCGCATGGCCCGTTCCAGCACCGCCTCCGAGATCGGGGACGCGCCGTACATGAGGTGCTCGACGCTGGACAGGTCGAATTCGGCCGCCTGTGGGTGATCGGCCAGCAGCTGGATCATGACCGGCACCAGCACGCTCGAGGTGACCCGGTGCTGCCGAATGGAACTCAGCACGGCCACGGGGTCGAAGGCCGGAACCGTCACGTGGGTGCCGCCGACGATGAGCACACCCAGCCAACCGGCCAGATCCGCCAGGTGGAACATGGGCGCGGCGTGCAGGAACACCGTGTCCTGGGACATCAGGTAGCCGGTGGCGACGCCGCCGAGCGCGGAGGTCATCAGATTCGCGTGGCTGAGCATGACGCCCTTGGGGAATCCGGTGGTGCCGCCGGTGTAGAAGATTCCGGCCAGCGCGTCACCGCCGCGCCGGGCGTCGGCGATGGGCTCGGCCGCGGCGATCAGCGTCTCGTAGGACTCCATGCCCTCGGGCGTCGCGCCCTCACCGCAGTGGATCACCGTGGCCAGTCCGTCGTATCGCTCCCGCAGCGCGGGCACCAGGGCCGCGAAGGCGTCGTCCACCAGGAGGACGCGGCTGTCGGAATCGGCGAGGCTGTAGGCGATTTCGGCGGCGCTCCAGCGGATATTGACCGGGTTGAGCACCGCGTCCGCCCAGGGCACCGCGAGCAGGTACTCGTGGTACCGGTCCGAGTTCAGCGACAGCATGGCCACCCGGTCCCCCGGCGCGACCCCCAGCCCGCGCAGGGCCCCGGCGAGCCGGGACACGCGATCCAGCACCTCCCGATTGGTGCGCGTCCGCTCGCCGCAGATGGTCATGACGCCGTCGGGCCGCTGCTGGGCGGCGCGGTGCAGCCCCTGGGTCAGGTACATCGGGTAACCCTTCGTCGAACAACTGTGGTCGGTGTCACGAGTATTCGCGGGCACTGTGACGTGCGCCATGGAGATGGGGTTCAATTCCAGGTCGCCGGATTGTTGATTTCTCCAAGACACCGGTCGTAGGGTCGGGACACCATGAGTTCGAGTCGCGTGAGCGCGAAACAACGGATGATCACCGGAGTCCTGGACCGGGTCCCCGAGGCGTCCGAGCGCGTGGTCGCCCGCGCCCGCGCCGAGATGCCGGTCTACGCCCGCCTGTCCGCGACGACCGTGGTACGCAGCACCGAAACCATCCTGGAGCGGCTGGCCCGGGCACTGCTCGACTCCCGCCCGCTGCTGGCCGACGATCTCGACGCCCTGCGGGATTTCGGCGAAACCCGTGCCCGCCAGGGCGTTTCACTGGCCGATGTGCAGAGCGGCTGGCGCATCGCGGTGCGCGAGATCCTGGCCGAGCTGACCGCGGCCGCCCATGCCGGCAAGGTTCCCGACCGCGTGCTGCTGGAGTCCATCACCGACCTCCTCGACCTCGTCGACCAGGCCTCCATCGCCTTCAGTTCCGCTCATCGCGAGGTCGAGATCGCGCTGGCCCGCCATGACGAGCAGTTCCGCGCCGAGGTCACCCGCGCCCTGCTGCTGGGCACGATCGGCCCCGCGGAGCTGCAGATTCGCGCCCAGCAGCTCGGTCTCGACGTCGACGGTGAGTACCGCGCGTACCGGTCCCGCGCGGATGAGGGACCGACAGTTCCTGCCCTGCAAGGTATTTCGACCGTACGCGGGTTCGCCACCACGGTGGACGGCGATCTCGCGGGCTTTGTGGAAAACTCCAGCAGGCTCGAGGGGTCCCGCCTGATCGCCTACGGCCCCGCCACGCGCATCGCGGACCTGGACCGCTCCTTCCGCCTGGCCACCCGGGTCCTCGCCACCGCCCAGCTGTTCGACCTCACCGGCCCGCTGGACCTCGATCGCGTCGGGTTGCTGCCCGCCATCGCCGCCGACACCGAGCTGGGCGCCGAACTCGTGCGCCGCTACCTCGACCCGCTCGGCTCCGGCGAGGCCGCTCGCACCCTGATCGACACCGCCGAGTGCTTCCTCGACACCGGCATGCGGGTCGACGCCACCGCCGAGCGACTCATCGTGCACCCCAACACCGTTCGCTACCGCCTGTCCCGTTTCGAGGAACTCGCCGCGACCGATCTGCGCGGCGCGGGCACCGCACTACAGGTCTGGTGGGCGATCCAGCACCGCCGCGCCACCGGTTGAGGGCCTTACTCAGCGCGGACGACCGTAGGCGGCCTCGGCGAATTCCAGCCAGCGACCAGCGTTCGCGTGCGGCACGCACACCCAGTCCTTCATCGGCCGATGCCGCGACGACGGATCGAACAGCTCGGCACCGGGCAACTCCAACGCCTCCTTGTGCTCGGCGGTCCCTTCGAGCAGGCGGCAGGCCAGAGCATCCAGGAAAAGGCATGCGAACGCCTTGCCGTTGACGTCCTTGTAGGCGGGCTTTCCGAAGACCTTTGCGACTGTCACGCCCCGGTCGGCGAGCCCCGCCGCAACCCGCTCGAAATCGTCCTGTGCACTCATGATCGGAAGTCTGTCACTACCCGGCGGTTTCCACCTGGCGGGTTTGCAACCGCACGAATTTCCCGGCCGTGCTTCTGGTCCGGAGCCATGGCAGTCGAACTCGGGACTGGAATCCGGCGGGCGAACGTGGGTATAGTTGGCACACGCAAGTAGTTGCACGTGCTAAGTAAGTGTGAGAAGGAACCGAAAATGGCTCACACCACCCACGATCCTGATACCAGCACCGACCTGTCGGACGCCGGGGCTCTGGGGGATGCCGACGCGCTGGGGGCGCAACTGGTTCGGCTCCTCCGAGCCGTCGGCCGGGCCAAGCATCGGGTGATCAAACACGGTCCCGAAGGACTCGAACAGCTGGCCTACGCCATGCTGTTCACCCTGGTCCACGACGGGCCGCAACGCACCGGGAAACTCGCCGAGCTGCTGCACGCCGAGATCTCCACCATCAGCCGGCAGAGCCGGAACCTGGTGCGCCACGGGCTGGTCGAGCGCGGCGCCGATCCGATCGACGGACGCGCGTGCGTGCTCAAGGCCACCGCCGACGGGGAGCGCGTCTTCGCCGAGAACCGGCGGCTGCGCAATCTCTGGATCGCCGAAATGGTGGCCGACTGGTCCACCGCCGACCGGGCAGCGTTGACCGGTCTGCTGGCGCGGCTCGTGGACGGCATCGAAAAGACCACCGCAACAATCGATTCGAAACAGGGCATCGACACATGACAACAGCGACGACCGACGCGCACGCAGGCGCACCGGCAGGCGCTCCACCCCAACTGTCGCATCGGCAGATCCTCACCATCCTGTCCGGCCTGCTGCTGGGCATGTTCCTGGCCGCGCTGGACCAGAACATCGTCAGCGTGGCGATCGTCAAGATCGCCAACAGCCTGCACGGGTTCGACCAGCAGGCCTGGGCCACCACCGCCTACCTGATCACGGCCACCATCAGCACCCCGCTCTATGGCAAGCTGGCCGACATCTACGGGCGAAAGTCCTTCTACCTCACCGCGATCGGGCTGTTCGTCATCGGCTCCGCGGCCTGCACCTTCGCCACCTCCATGTACGAGCTGGCGGGGTACCGAGCCTTCCAGGGCCTGGGCGCGGGCGGGCTCATGTCGCTGGCCATGACGATCATCGGCGATATCGTTCCGCCCCGCGAAAGAGCCCGCTACCAGGGCTATTTCATGATGACCTTCGGTATCGCCACCGTGCTCGGGCCGGTGCTGGGCGGCTGGTTCTCCGGCTTCGACCACCTGTGGGGGATCGAGGGCTGGCGCTGGGTGTTCCTGGTGAACGTGCCGATCGGCGTACTCGCGCTCGGTGTGGTGGCGCGCGTGCTGAACGTGCCGCACCAGCGGCGTGACCTGCGGGTGGACTGGGGCGGCGCGGTGGCGCTGGCCATCTGTGTGGTGCCGTTGCTCATCGTCGCCGAACAGGGCCGCGGCTGGGGCTGGGGTTCGGGCAGGGCGCTGGTCTGCTACGCCATCGGGCTCGTCGGCCTCGTGTTGTTCCTCGTCGTCGAGCATCTGATGGCGGACGCCGCGCTGATTCCCTTGCGGCTGTTCAAGAATTCCACCTTCACGGTGTGCATCGTGGGCGGTTTCATCGTCGGTATCGCCATGTTCGGCGCGATCTCCATGGTCCCGCTGTACATGCAGGTGGTGCGCGGCTTCTCGCCCACCAAGGCGGGTCTGCTGATGCTGCCGCTGGTGGCGGGCATCATGATCGGATCGCTGGTCTCCGGTCAGGTCACCAAGCGCACCGGGCGGTACAAGATCCTGCCGGTGCTGGGCACGTTCATCATCGCCTGCGGCGGTGCGCTGTACGCGACGGTGCAGTACGACAGCGCGCTGTGGCAGCCGCTGGTCTACGGCGGCATCATCGGTCTCGGCCTGGGTGGCTGCATGCAGACGCTGATCATCGCGGTGCAGAATGCCGGGCCGCGTTCGGATATGGGTGTGTCGACCGCGGCGGCGACCTTCTTCCGTCAGGTCGGCGGCACGCTGGGCGTCGCGGTCTTCCTGACGATCCTGTTCAACCTGTTGCCGCACAAGATCACCGACGCGTTCGGCGGACACCTGCCGCCCGGATTCTCGGCCGACAAGCTCTCCAGCGTGCAGTCCAATACCGCGGGCATCGCGGCGCTGCCGGCGCAGGTGCGCGACCCCATTCTGATCGGGTTCACCAACTCGATGCACGGTGTGTTCTGGGCCGCGGCGGGAGTGGCCCTGGTGGCGTGCATAGTGCTGCTGTTCATGAAGGAGATCCCGCTCCAGGAGGCCCCGGCCGCTCCGGCCCAGGCCACCGATCCCCTGGCCGCGCAGTCCGATCCGGCGATCGCGGCGCAGCAGGCCGAGGCCGAGTGGGCCGAGGACCAGGTGTGGGAGGGTGCGGCCCAGGCGATCTCCCAGCCCGAGCCGGTGCTGGCCGCGGCCGCGGCAGCGCACAGCTCGATTGCCAATGGGCACAGCGTCATCGCGAACGGTCGCGCTCTGCTCGCCGGTGAGCAGGCTGCGACGGCCGACGACCCGATGGCGCAGCGGATCGCGACCGCCGCACTCGGCGGGGCGGACGGCTCGTCGATCGGCGGCCGGATCCAGCGGACGGACGGCAGCCCCGTCCCCGCTGCGGCGCTCACCCTGATCGATCAACGCGGGCATCAGGTTTCGCGCGCCACCGGCGGTGACGACGGCCGCTATCGCATCGACTCGCCCGCTACCGGCAGCTATGTGCTCATCGCTTCGGCGAACGGGCACATGCCGACCGCGGTGAACGTGTCGATCAACGGGCGGTCGCCGGAACTGGATCTCACGCTGGAGGGTTCGGGCGAACTGTCCGGCACCGTGCGCACCGCGGGCGGCGAACTGCTTGCCGGCGTGACCATTACGGTGACCGATCTGCACGGCGAGGTGGTCGGCGCGGCCATCTCCGGTGACGACGGTGCTTATGTCTGTCACGGCGTCGGATCCGGTACGTACACCCTGGTGGCTGCGGCCGAACGCCTGCGCCCGACAGCCACGGCACTGGTGGTGCCCGCCGGTGGCCTGCTGCGCTACGACCTCGAACTGACCCCGACGGCGGCGCTCACCGGCACGGTCCGGGGCGACGGCCGGGCGGTGGCGAACGCTGAGGTCACCGTGCTGGACGCGGCGGGCACGCCGGTCGGGACCACCCGCACCGACGTGGACGGCCACTACACGCTCACCGATCTGGACGCGGGCGCGTACACCGTCGTCGCCCGCGGCTATCCGCCGGTGACCAGCCGGGTGACCGTGCTCGGCGGCGAGGTCGAGCACTCCATGGAACTCGGCTACCACCTGGAAAGCACCGAGCCCGAACGGGTTCCGGCGGAACAGGGCGAAACCGAGCTCGACGCAACGAGTTCCGATCCGGCCGCGGAGTTGTCGTGACCGGCCTGACCGCCGAGATCCGCAATCCGGAGGGCTGGCCGGTCGCAGGGGCGGTACTCACCGTCACCGACCTCGACGGCCACCAGCTCGCCCGGGCCGCCGCCGATGCGACCGGGGCGGCGGCCACCGCGCCGCTGCCCCCGGGCACGCACACCGCGGTCGTCACCGCACCCGGCCACCAGCCGGTCGCGCTGATCGCCCGCATCTCGGCCACCGGCGCGGGCACTCTCGGCGAAATCCGCCTGGAACGCTCCGCCGACGCGGTCACCACCCCGCCCCCGGGGCCCTGGACCATCGACCCGGCGCATTCCACCGTCCTGGTCACCGCTCGCCACCTCGGTATCGCCGGCATCAAGGCCCGCTTCGCCGAGGTCGGCGGCCGACTCGACATTGCCGAGATCTTCGAGCGCACTACCGGATACGCGGAAATCAAGGCCGCCACCGTCGACACCGGCATCGCCATGCGCGACGACCACCTGCGGTCGGCGGACTTCCTCGATGTCGAGCGCTATCCGCTGATCACCTTCCGTGGCACCGGATTACACCGCACCGGCCCTACCGGCTGGTCGATGCCGGGCGCCCTGACCCTGCACGGCCGCACCCGCCCCACCGAACTCACGGTCACCTACGGGGGCTACGGCCCCGACCCGTGGGGCGGCGTCCGCGCGGCCTTCCACGCCGAAACCCTCTTGCACCGGGAGGATTTCGCGCTCGACTACAACGTCATGGTGCAGGCGGGCATCGCCGCGGTGGGCACCACCGTGCGTATCGAACTGGACATAGAGCTCGTCCAGGGAGACCGGTTACCCGCGATGTAGCGTGGACGCGTTCAATGTGTCTGTCCGGTGAGTATGGGGACATCCCCGGCCCCGGGAAGCCGGAATCCGGGGATGCCACAGTATCCTCGCAGCTCCTTCCAACTATGCGGAGGCGTCAGCCCCGTGGTCTCAGATGCACCAGACCACACTGCCCAGGGGGAAGCAGATAGCAATTGATCCATCAGCGGGGGTAACCGCGGTCGATGTCGAACTAGGCGTCGCGGCCGAAGCTGCCGGAGCTGCGATAGCGCCCAGAGGCAGGGCAATAGCGATTGCGGCCACGAACTTGATCATTTTGCTGGACATATCTGTTCCTCGATGTCGAGTGACTTGTCCAGTGCAGCCGGGCAACTCAGTGATTGCCGCCGAGCCGCTGCGCTGGTGATTGAGCGGCGAAGTCTGCCGAAGCAGACAGTGGTACGACTGCTGTCGCTCGCTTCGCCGCTCTCGGAAGCGGCTCATGACGCCCTTCGTCCGTTCTCGACCCCGACCGGTTGTCATGGTCCTAGATGACGAGCGATAGCCACGATGAAGTTGCCGAACCAGATCCTGTGCGGAATGGTCCGGTGCCAGGCACTGTCACGTCCGCGTCGACCTGGCGGCTCCGGTAGCTGTGTCGACCGAAGCAACGTCCTTTTCACAGTTTTGGAGAAAGGACGTCATTCAGGCTAACCGCGATCGGCCAGCATCCGCTAGGGGCCAGAAGTCTTCATTCGTGGGTCCAGCATGCCGACCAGCTGAGACTGCTCAACGGCCGAGACCGATCAGATCAGTGTCCGCAGGATCATGAAGACGGCGGTTATGCCGAAGCAACCGAGTCCGACGACCCATACCTTGAACATCTGCCGCATCGGTATCAGCTTGCCCGCAAGCCCCGCGTCCAGGTCGGCGATGTCCTGTTGCCTCGCGAATGCCGTGCCGTGTGCACCCCAGGTTCCCACGTCGAGTTCATTCTGTTCGAAGCGCTCCAGCCAGAGTTCATCCTTGCGGACGGCGAGGCGATGGCTTGCCATCAACATGATCGAGATGATCGAGACGATCAATGCGAGGAGCGAGGAGGCGATCCGCGCGACGGGGTCGTTGCCTGCTCCCATCGCGATACTGAACAGGAAGGCCTGAGCGGTCAGACTGAGCGCCGGCACCTGCCAGAGCAGAGTCTCGTATTGCAGGTGCCGGTCCGCCACCGCCAAGTAGACCAGCTCCAAATCAGGCGAACGCGGCGAAGGTGGCTCGTTCACGAAGGCCTCCGAGACTGATCGCCCTCGTCGCGCCGCTCGCCGATCAGTCCGGCGCGGGCCAGGAGCAAGCAGCTGACCACAAGCACCCAGACCGGAAACACCAAGGTCAGCCACCGGCTCATCTCGCTGCCGATCAGCAGCACCAGGGCGGCCAGGTAGCTGAGCGCGACGAGCCAGCGGGGCATCAGCCTGGTCTTCAACCAAATAGTCGCGAGCGAAATCATGAACACCGCGGCCATCCGCAGTGCGTAGGTTTGGCTCGCCGAGATCACCATCATCCTGGCGAAGTTGATCACCTCGGTGCGGGCGGCCGGATCGGTGACGCTGTTGTTACTCGCCACAAGACCAGCGATACCGGCGGTCGCGACGAACATCATCGCGACGAAGAGCAGTCCGCTGCACAGGAATACCGTCAGGAAGAACCGGTCTTCGTGGCGTCCGAACCCGTCGCGGACGACGCCGATGAACCACAGGAAGCTGATTCCGGCGAATGGCATCAGCACGGTCGCCGTGGTGAGCGCGGCGCGCCGGCTCTGCAGCCATTGGGCCGAATCCTCGACGTGGTCGGGCATTTGGATGCGAATCAGGACCAGCGTTGTACCGAGCAATATCGCGAAGAGCACCCCGGCCAGTGCAGCGGCTCGCGGCGTTGACAGCTGACCCAGAGGTGGCGCAGGCTTGCTCTGTTGCGACGGAGTCGGCATAAGGGTCATCCTGCCAGAATGGGTTGCCTGCCCCGGGAATTCGGCGGTATCGCCACCGCCTATCGCGGTCGAGCAGCCTAACAAATCGACAACAATTTTCAGCCCTGGCCTCAGCCGATTCACGGCATCCGTATTCGGTGCCGAATGCAGGTTACGACACGGTCTCAATAGGTGGCTTACTGCGAAAGGTGTGGACAACATGCCATCCGCCGATCAGGACTGGAGTAAACCAGCAGCGCTTGCCATCCCCAAGGAGGGCTACTTCGAACTGCAACGCGGCAGATACGGTGCCACCTATCCACGAACCCCGGCCTGTTACGGGTTCTCGATCATCGCCAAGGTGAAACCCGGCCGGGAAGAGGCCATCCGCGCCCACGGCCAGCGGATCCAGGACGCGGTGGCAGCAAGCCCGGACGTATTGGCACCGCTCCGGCTGCACTATCTGCGCTGGCTGCTGTTCGACGTCGGCTTCGGACTGTACTTCCAGTACCAGGGCATCTTCGATACCGATTTCGACAAGTACACCGAAGACGCCGTGACGCTGTTCTCACAGACCGGTATCGACACCGTTTTCACGAACCTCGAGGGATTCCCGGAGGACTGGAAGGAAAATCCGGAGTCATTCGTGGAATTCGTTCGTAAACACCAGTTTCCGAGCTTCCTCGAGTACGGCGAGTACCCCTACGCCACCTCCGACGAGATCAAGAAGGCGCTGCGGGTGAAGGCGGCGTTCTCCGACATGCTCGATCAGATGCAGTAGCCCGCCGCCATGCTCGAACTCGAGGATATTCAGCACATCCTGCTGACCCGCACCCCAGCGGTGACCGGCCGCTATGAGTTCCTGTCCTTCGACGACCCCGCCGGGGGCCGAGCCTGGTTGACGCCGCTGGTGGACCGGGTGCAGTCGGCCGCGGACGTGCGCGCCACGATGGACAGTTCGCAGCGGTGGGTCACACTGGCCTTCACCTGGAATGGGTTGCGGGCGCTCGGGGTTCCAGACGAAGCCCTTGCCACTTTTCCCGACGAATTCCGCGAGGGCATGGCCGCCCGGGCCGACATCCTGGGTGACACCGGCGCCAATCATCCCGACAACTGGGTGGGCGGACTGGCCGGTGCCGACCTGCACGCCATCGCAATCCTGTTCGCCCGCACCGAGGAAGAACGTCAGCGCTGCACGGCCGAGCACGAGAAACTGGTGGCCGGCTGTCCGGGTGTGCGCGTGTTGTCGTTCCTGGATTTGAACGCGACACCGCCGTTCAACTACGCCCACGACCACTTCGGGTTTCGAGATCGCTTGTCCCAGCCGGTGATCGAAGGATCCGGGGAAGAACCGACCCCGGGCTCGGGCGCGCCGCTGCAACCCGGTGAATTCATCATGGGCTACCCCGACGAGGACGGGCCACCCCACGGGCTGCCACAGCCGGAGGTCTTGTCCCGCAACGGCAGCTACATGGCCTACCGGCGGCTGCAAGAACACGTGGGTGCATTTCGGAACTTCCTGCGGGAGAACGCCGACACTCCGGACGGGCAGGAACTCCTCGCCGCCAAACTCATGGGCCGGTGGCGCAGCGGCGCGCCGCTGGTGCTGTCACCGGACCACGACGATCCACAGCTCGGTGCAGATCCCTTGCGCAACAACGACTTCAATTACAAAGAGATGGACCCGCACGGTTATGCGGTGCCGCTCGGCTCGCATGCGCGCCGACTCAATCCGCGCGACACTGCGGTGAATATGAACCGGCGCAGGATGATTCGCCGCGGCGCCACCTATGGACCGGCGCTGCCCGAGGATGCGCCCGACGACGGTGCGGACCGGGGCATCGCCGCCTTCATCATCTGCGCCAGCCTGGTTCGCCAGTTCGAGTTCGCCCAGAACGTCTGGATCAACGACAAGGCATTCCACGAACTCGGCAATGAGCACGACCCCATTTGCGGCGCCCAGGACGGCACACTGGAATTCACCATCCCCAAGCGCCCGATCCGGAAGGTGTTCACGGGCCTGCCCGCCTTCACCACTCTCAAAGGCGGAGCGTACTTCTTCCTGCCCGGTATCAGCGCCCTGCGCTACCTGGCCACGCTCGAGAACCGAGAGGTGACCTCATGAGCAGCCTGCCGATGGCACGCACCTACAACCAGAGCCACATTCCGCGCACGGCCGACGGGCGGCGGCGGGTCAGCATCTATTGGACGTGGAGCTACCCCTGGGAAGCTCAGCGCGACCCCGCCGAAATCTACAACCGCTTCTCCACGATGACCGAGGTCCGCAACGTCACCTGGCCGGCCTACGAGACCCGCGACTACGACAAGGACCATTTCCTGCAGGGTATCGCCGGCACCCTCGAGCTGTTCCACCGCTCGACACTGGATTTCCAACAGCTGGCGGGGCAGGCCACCGGTCATCCCGTCGCGGTCTTCCAGCGCATCGACCAGGCCGGCTACTTCCTGCCCATCGACGAACGCATCCTGGCCGACACCGACACCCTGATGGTGTTCGGGCTCGACCATGTCCTCGCCGAACAGCAGGCCGCCCCCGAGGAGATCGACGCCATCCGCGAGTGGCTGCAACGGGAGGGCACCTGCCTGCTGCTGGCGCCACACCACGACGTCGGCTTCACCGACGACAACGCGCAGCGACAGATCGAATACGAACATCACGGCGATCCACTCGTGCCCCGCCAGCAGCGATTCGGTCAGTACACGCGCTCGCTGATGAAAGCGCTCGACGTACCGGTGCACAACATCTGGGGCCTACGCCCGGCCGTCGTCGAAGGCACCGATCAGATCGCCCCCGTCACCGCGTTCCGCGACCTGGACACACCCCGGCTGCTCGACCAGGTCACCACATTCAACTTCCACCCTCATCTGCCGCACTACGAACTCACCGCGCCCGAAAGCGACTCGCTCCGCGTGCTGGCCAGCCAGCGCGTCGACCCCCACCGACCGCACCCCTTCACCACCGCCGGAAACACCGAATTCAACACCTTGATCTGGATGCCGCCCGCCGGCCGGCGCGCGGGCGACATCCTGCTCATCGACTCCACCAACTTCACCACGCTCTTCGGCGGCACCGACAGCCTCAGACACCTCTGGCACAACCTCGCCACCATGCAATGACCTGGGGCACAACCTCACTCGTCGTGCGCCGACCCCACATGCTCGATATCCCGAGCGCCGCGCCGTGACGACCACACGATCTGCACCGCCTACGACGCCCGGGTTGGTTAAGGTGCAGTCGCGGCGAGCAGGTCGAGGAAGCGGCGAGCGAAAAGGTAGGCGTCGCCCGGCCATCGGGCGGACAGGTAGTTGCCATCCAGGACGACGAACGCGGGGTTGTCGTCGGTGGCAGTGCCGCGTCGAACGAGTTCGATTGGTCCCCTTTGGAATTGGCTGTCGGGATGGACGAGGGCGTCGCGAACCTCGTCCTCGACGTAGGCGGGGTAGGTGCGGTAATAGCGGCCCAAGCGCCAAGCGGTGAGAAAGTAGGCGGTTCGTTCCATATATTTCGGCAGGCAGGTGGTGCTGCGGTCGGCCAGCACACTACGGCCGGTAGACGGGTCGTTGGCGCGGGCCAGCACCAGTACTCCGTGGCAGATCGCGCCGACCGGACGCTCCAGCGCCCAGAACCGGGCGACCTGTTGTTGTAGCAGGTCGGAACCGAGGTACTGCCGCATGCGGGGTGCGTGGCCACCGGGCAGAAGGAGCCCGTCGTATTCCTCGACCTCGAGGTCGGACCAGGACACGGTCGCCCGAAATTCGGGAGATTCGGTGAGTTGCCGGTAGTACTGCTTCGGCTCGTCCTCAGCCCCCAGCTGCCCGAACAGCACTCCGGACAGCAGCCGTGGATCGGCGTGGGGAACGGTGCCGGCACGCTCGGTCGCGAATACCACCTGGTGTCCGGCGTCGGTGAGAATCCGCCAGGGCACCGCCACCTCGGTGACATCGAAATCGCTGTCGGGGAGCGGCATCAGTACGCGCATGACGGCATTATTACAGGCTTCGTCTCCGTGGCCGGATCGAGCAACCTACGCTGCCGAGATAGCTCTCAACGCCGGGCTGCCGCCGAGTGCACTACGGCACGAGGCATCTTTCGACCAGCCCAATATTCGATATCGCCGATACGGCACAGCCACTATGCGCTTCGCAGGTCTTCGACCTCGGCACCGCCGCTGTTCGTTCACAGCACTGCGATCGGTGACCAAACAGACCCTGGCCGCCCCGCCGGGCCGACGCTGCCACTCGGCCCGGGGAAATCGACTCACCCCTTCCCGCCTCGCCCCAGACGAGCCGGGTCAGGCGAAGCGGCGGGCCTTGGCGACGAGGGCAGCTCGGCCGCGCGGGGTGATGCGGTAGCGGCCACGCGGGCTACTAGGAGTGATGAGTCCCCGGGATTCCAGGCAGGAGAGGGCATTTCGGGTGCGCCAGCTGGTCAGTGCGGCGGACTGCTGGATTTGCGGGGCGGTCAGAGTGCGATCCGGGTGGAGGGCGGTAAGCACCGCTACTTCGGCGGGAGTCATCGGGTCACCTCAGGGTTTGGGGGCGATGGCGGCCGGTGGAATGGCCTGGCGGGCAGGGGATGTCGAGGTGGCCGCCGGTGGTCAGGGACAGGCGGAGGGTGGTGTGGCGGGACTCGCGGCCGAGGCGGTACGAGTCCCACGCGGTGCGGGCGGTAATGGCGGTGCAGACCACGATGATGGACAGCAGCGCCCATGCGTCCCAGGGCATTTCGGACTCCCTTTTGCGAGGAATTCTTCGAGATTCGGTGTGGCGCGCCGTATTCAGTAGACACTGCGCGGGACGAATTGACACCATCGAATCGTGCAATTCATTCCAATTCGTTGGACATCCACCGAGGGCTATTCCAGTACGGAGCTTCCCAGATAGAGAGGCTAACGAAATGGCGGGATCGACATTGCCCCGCAGGGCATTTGGACGTGCGCTCCGAACCTTTCGCCTTCAGGCCGGAAAGGGGCAACTCGCGGCCGGTCGGCATATCGAGATGTCACCCCAGAGCGTCGGACGACTGGAGGACGGCCAGCGGGTCAAGATGTGCACCGCACAGATCAGGGACCTACTCGAGTTCTACGGCGTCCCCAATCCGAGCCCGAAACGGGACGAGGTGCTGCGGTTGTGGGAGGAGGTCAAGCAACAGGATCTCATCATGAAGGCGCAGGGCGGCACCGCCGGCTGGTGGCGGGCCTACAGCGATCAGCTGGATGCGCACTTCGATCACTACCTGAGACTGGAGGAAGAGGCGGATCACCTGATAACACATCAACTTTCGCTGGTACCGGGCCTGTTGCAGACCGCTGAGTACCGCCGAACCCTCATCAGCTTCGCCGAGCTGGAACTGTCCGCCGTCGATATCGACCGCCGCCTCGAGTTCTCCGCCCGGCGGCAGGCGCGGCTCGAACAGGACGACTTCCGGCTCGACGCCCTGTTGTCGGAGGCAGTACTGCGACATCGCCCTGGCGGGCCGTCCGTCATGGCCGCACAGCTGCGGCGGCTCAGCGAGGCCGGCGAGCGCGAGAACGTATCGATTCGAGTGGTGCCATCCGCCACCGAAAACAACTGCGGTCTGGTGGTGCGGTCATTCACGCTGCTCGAATTCCCGCCACTCACAAACAGATTGGTTGAACCGCCGGTCGTCTACATCGAAGGCTATGAGGGCGCGATCTATCTCGAACAACGGGAGGTCATCGCACGGCATCGGCGGGCCATCGACACTCTCCGGCAGGTAGCGTTGAGTGAGGACGCCAGCCGCGATCTGGTGTGGCGCATTGCGAAGGAGTGCACCGCGTGAGCTTCGACCTTTCCAACGCCCAATGGTTCAAGTCCAGCAAGTCCCCGAACGCTTCGGAGTGTGTCGAGATCGCCTTCGCCGACGATGCCGGGCTCGTCGGGGTGCGTGACTCGAAGGATCCGGGCGGGCCGGTGCTCGTCTTCTCCGGTGAGCAGTGGGATCGATTCCTCGGTAGTGGGATCTGGGGATGAGATGCAGCTGGTGATCTCGGTGGATGGAGGCGGAGATCACCAGCGGAGAATTTGCCCTGGTCGCTGAATATTTGCCATCGTGTAGGTAGTCCCCGGTTGGGGGCCCGGACGAGGGAGCCGTACCCGGTGTGCGACAAGACGGCCTTCGGAGGTTGTCATGTCGTGGCTGGTATTGGTCGTGTCCGGGGTTTTCGAAGCCGTATGGGCCACCGCGCTCGGGAAGTCGGAGGGGTTCACCCGGCTCGGGCCGACCGCGGTGTTCGGGGTGGCGCTCGTGGTGAGTATGGCGGGGCTGGCCTACGCCATGCGGGGGCTGCCCGTGGGGACGGCGTACGCGGTGTGGGTGGGGATCGGAGCGGTGTTGACCGTCGTCTATTCCATGGCTACCGGCGGGGACGCGGTCAGTGCGGTCAAGCTGCTGTTCCTGGGCGGGATCGTGGCGTGCGTGATCGGGTTGAAGCTGGTCGGGTAGCCGCTATTTCGGAGGTTCCAGCTTGACCGCGTCCGCGGGGACGCTGGGAACCGATTGCACGGTCTGGGTTTTGGCGGCGGGGTCCGCGAGGAGCAGCCGCCAATCCTCGGACGCCCAGAGCACGGTCTCGGCGGTCGCGGTGATGCTGGCGTCGGAGTAAGTGGCATAGACGGTGAGATCGGCGCGGTCGGGGGTGTAGGCGGTGAGCTTGTAGGCCGTGATGCGCGGGGCCACCACCGGATTGGCGGGGGCGGTGATCGAGACCTGCGCGCGGGCCAGTACCCAGGAGTCCTTGGCCGGACCGGGAATCAACGAAATGGCCGCCACCTGCGGCCATGCGCCGTCCGGGGCCAGTGATAGCCGGGTGCTGTGATTGATGGCGGCCAGCGCTGCGCCCTGCGGGGTGTGCGAGAAGCCCGCGGCGGTGGTGCCGAGTTTGCTGGGACCGTCGTGACTGCCGATGGGGAGTTGGACTCCCTGGTAGTTCTCCCAGTGCACGTCGGCGGGCGCGCGGGCCGGATCGACCGGTGTGGTAGTCGTTTTCGCGGCGCTCTGATCACTGACTCCGCAGGCAGCGACGCTGAGTACGGCCGCGGAGGCGAGCAGGGTCGCGGCCGCGGCGGCGAAAGTTTGCGCGTGGTGTGCTGACTTGGCGCGCATGAGGATTCCTCCGGGTGGACCTGGGATGGTCGAGAAGTGTTGCGGTGAAGCCGGTTCGGATGACGCGCGGGCGGGCGACGTGTCGTGATCCTACGAGTGCCGGGCGCTGATCTACGAGTGTTGCTCGGCTCGGTTTAACAATTCGTCACTCCCGTAACGGAACCGGTTGTGGGGGCTCACGATCCGGGTAAGATCAGGGCCGCAACATGATCATCGCAGGTGGTGGGGTTCATGAGGGATCATCGGGACCTGGTTCCGGTGGGCCACCTGTGTAGTCGGCCAGGGGTGCGGAATGCCATGGCATCCGGGGGATTCGGGCCGTGCGCCCGGTGCTGTCCATTCGGGGAAGGGGAATTGGGGACATGAAGACCACACGAACTTCGATCCTGTTGTCGATGCTGCCCATCGCGCTGGTGGCCGGCCAGGGCGTCGCCGCCGCGGCCCCGGGCCAGCCGGGCCTCGCCGTACCCGGTGACGGGCAGCCGGGCCTGAGCACCCAGCCGCAGCAGCCGCCCGCGAATTCCTCACCCAGCCCTGCGGATTACATCCCGGATCCGCCCATCGCACCCCCGAACCGTCCCCGGCCGAAGCAGCAGACAACGCCGCAGCAGGACACCATCATTCAGCCGCAGACCCAGCCACAGGTCCAGCCGACTGAACCGCAGGACACCCAGC
Organism: Nocardia sp. NPDC059236; assembly: GCF_042754085.1. Lineage (NCBI taxonomy): Bacteria > Bacillati > Actinomycetota > Actinomycetes > Mycobacteriales > Nocardiaceae > Nocardia > Nocardia sp. NPDC059236. Next base: position 232,832 of record NZ_JBHZAF010000001.1, on the reverse strand, counting down.
CTGGTCAGCCCGCCGCGAATGCGCCCGAAGTGATGCCTGCGGACCCGCACAAGCTGCGAGTGGGCACGGGCGGCGTCGAGCTGCCGGACTGGATCGACACCAAAACTCGCGACAAGGCCCAGGCCTATCTCGATATGGCGGAGTGGCAGATTGCGGCCGCTTACGACCGAATGGGTTTCTCGCGAGACGATTCCGACCGAATGGCGGCCTCGAGCTCGATGGGTGCGCTTCTCGGTGCGGGCACGGTTGGCGTGGCTGCGCCAGCAGTGCTGGCGCCGATCGGCTGCGGCGTTGGCGCGGTAGTCGGAGCGCTGGCCGGTGCAGCTATCGCCGGTATTCCAACTGCCGGGGTCGGAGCGCCTGCGGGCGCGATCGTCGGTGGCATCGCGGGTTGTGTGGGCGGCGGCTCGCTCGGCGGACTCGTCAGCGTCCCATTGGTAGTCGGCGGCGGCGCACTCGCTGCCCTCGGCGCAGGTGCACTCAGCGGGGGCGATGCGACGCAGCCAGCACCTCCTGCTCCCCCAGCTTTGATCGATACCGCTGCGCAGGTGCCGGTTTCGGATCCGGTGACGGGTTTTCCCGGGGTACGGTCGGTTTCGGCGATCGCCGGATTGCCCGCGCCGATCGCGCAGATGGCCGCGCCCGTGGTGCAGCAGGTCGCCACGACCGTCGAGCAGCAGGTCATGCCGGTGGCGCAGCAAGTTGCCACCACGGTCGAGCAACAAGTCGCGCCGGTCGCGCAGCAAGTTGCCACCACGGTTGAACAGCAGGTCGCGCCCGTCACACAACAGGTCGCCACCACGGTCGAGCAACAGGTTGCGCCGGCGGTGGAGCAAGCGGCTACCGGGGTCGGGCAGCAGGTGGCCGCGGTGGCGCCGCAGGCCGCACCCGTCGTCGAGCAAGTGGTGGACGGCGTGAACGCGCAGGTCGACTCGTTCCGCACCGCCGTGGCGCAGATGCCCCCGCTCACCCCCGAAGCCTTCATGGCCGCCCTGCAACCCGCCCAGCCGGGTGCGTGACCGGAACGGCACGGGCAACGCCGTGACTCCAGACACCAACGCCGCCGACTCCACCCCAGGCCACTTACCTCCCGCCACCCCCGACCCCACCTCCACACCCCCGTACCCCGACCTGACCCATAGCGACCGCGCCCACGACTTCCTCGCCCTCGACCCCGATCCCGCCGTCCAGGCATCTGCCGCGGCCCGGACCGAAGGTCACGCGGCCCAGGCCGAAAGCGGCGCGCCCCAAGGCAAGAACGGCGCAGCCCAGACCCAAAGCGTCACACCGCAGCCAGACAGGGGCGCGCCCCGAGTCGAAAACGGCACAGCCCGGCCCGATAGCGCCGCACCTCGAACCGAAGGCAGCACAGCCCCGGCCAGCAGCGCCACACCCCATTCCAACGGCACCACAGCCCAGACCCAAAGCGGCACCCGCAGGACCGAACACGGCACACCCCGGGTCGAAAGTGGCGTAGCGAGGGCCGAAAGCAGTACCACTCCACGCGCAGCCGACCCGGCGCACCGAAGACCCGGCACGGCTCAGCGCGAGTCCGCCACAGCGCGCGAACACGGCACAGTACAAGACGAAACCGCTACGGCTCAGCTCGAGCCCGGCACTATGCAGCGCAAACCCGTTTCGGTTCGAGCCGTTTCGGTTCGAATCGGCCCCGGCACGGCTCAGCACGAACCCGGCTCGGCTCGAAACGGACCCGACACGGCCCGGCCCGAATCCGGCACAACTCGAAGCGAATCCGCTACAGCTCAGCGCCGAACCGGCACTGGTGAACGCGAACCCGATACGGGTCGGTGGGAACCCGATGGTCGGCCGAGGCGGGGTGCGGCTGAGCGGGTGATCGGCGTGGGGCATTCGGGAGTTGTTTCGGCCGGCAGCGGGGGCGCTCGAGGTACTGCCGGTGGGGGCGACGTGAGCGTGGGCGAGGGTGGCTTGGGTCGGGTTGGGAGTGAAGGTATGGACGGTCGAGGTGGGGCGGGGCGGCATCGGGCTGCGGAAGGTTGGGAAGGGTTCTCGGCGGACCGGGATGGGGACGGCGGGAATATGGGCGGGGGCGTGGGGGGTTCGGGGGCGAGTGGGGGGCGGCCGGTGATGCCGGTGCTGGCTCCAGGCGGTGGGGAGCCGACGGAGGCGGTGGAGGCGGAGGCGCCGGGGTGGGCCTCGTGGCTGACGGAGGGGGTGGTGCCGGCGGCGAGTGAGGCGGGGCGGCAGTCGGTTCGGGCGGACGAGTTGCGGGCCGAGGATCCGATGGCGGCGCTGGTGTCCGAGGCGCGGCGGCGGGCGGCGCAGACGCAGCGGCGGTTGCGGATCCGCAATCGGGCGCTCGCGATTGCCGGAGTTTCGCTGGCGCTGGTGCTGATGGCGGTGGTCGGGTGGCTGGCGCTCACGCCGCGTGACTCGCAGGCGCCGCAGGCGGTTCCGGCGACCAACGCGGCAGGTACAAGCACGTCCGGCGGGAATCAGCCGGGGCTGGTCACCTGGTGCCAGGAGGTCAGTACGCCGCAGCGGGTGAGCGGCGACACCGCCGGCGACCTCCTCAGTGGGCCCGGCGTCATCATGCACCTCGAATACGCCTGGTACGTGCTGCGCGACGTGGGCGCGGTGCGCGCCCTGCTCACCCCGGACGCCCGCGTCGCCCCGGAACAGGCCACCCGCGACGCGATTTCGGCCACCCCGGCCGGCACCAAGCACTGCGTCACCATTACCGGCGCGGACGCCGACCGCTGGAACGTCACCGTCGACGAGAAACACCCCGACGGCACCCAGACCTCCTGGCAGCAGGTCATCACCACCGCCGCCCGTGACGGCCAGGTCCGCATCACCTCCATCGTCGCCGGAAGCCGGTGAGCCATGGTCGACATCGACGACCGGCTCCGCTCCACTCCTTCCGGTCCCCCCGCAACCCCCACACCCCGGCCCGGTCTCGAACACCCGAACACGAGTCCGGAGGTGGAGGCGCGGCTGGCGGAGGCCGTGCGGGCGAGTGCGGCTGGGGGCGAGGGGAATTCGGGGCTCAGTGAGCTGATGCAGCCCGGGCCCGCCGGTTCGCCCACCGATAGCGTGCCATTGCGGGGTGGGCAGGGGCGGCTGGTGCGGGCCGCCGTGCCGCCGGTGCTGGTGCTGGGTGGGTCGGGGGCGTCGGGGGCCAGTACGACGGCGCTGGGGCTGGCCGCGGCGGCGGCCGTGGACAGTGACGGCGAGGTGTGGCCTGTGGTGGTGGACGCCACGCTCGGGGGCGGGGACGTGGCGCTGCGCGGGTGTGATGCAGCGGCTCCGGTGGGGAGCTTGCAGAACTGGCTCGGCACACCGTATCCGGGGCTGGCATCGAGTGTGGGCGCGTGCTCGGGGCAGACGTCGACCGGGGTGCGGGTGCTGGGCCGGACGCCGGATCCGTTGCCGCGCAGGGAATCCCTGGTGTCCGTCGCGCGTCATCTCGAAAATGCCGGACTGCTGGGGGTTTTCGATGCGGGCGCACCGGTCACCAGCCGGTTGGCGGCCCCGCTGCTCGCGGACCCCCGGGTCGGGCTGGTGATCACCGTGGCCGCACGCCCCGACGCCATCAACCGCCTTCAGCCCGCCCTCACCTGGCTGGACGAGAACTTCAGCGAATTCGTCGTCGGCGACGCGGTCATCGTCCTCACCGAACAGGTACCCGGCTCGGCCGCAGCGGTTCTCGACCATGTACGCACCCACCTCGGCTCCTGGGTCCGCGCCGTGGTCCCGATCCCCTTCGACCTCCACCTCGCCACCGGCGGCCCCATCACCTGGCACCACCTCACCGCACCCACCCGCGACGCCTACCTCACCCTCCTCGGAGCGCTGCGATGACCACGCTCGACGACCCGCGCCGCGCCGCGCCACCACCAGACCCGACACCGCACGCCGCTCACACCCCGGCATCGCACGACGCCCCCACCCCGGCACCGCGCGCCACCGACAACACAGATCAAGTACCGCACACCGCCCACAGTCCCTTCGATGCCGACGAGACGGCCCCTGGTCGGCCCTCCATGCCGAGCACCGCATGGCAACCACTGGGCGGCGGCGAATGGCGCAGCGGCACAGCATATTCCGACGCGCCTGCACCGAGTCAGCCCGCGCCCACGGCTCCTCCCGTGCCGATGTGGCATCGAGCGGTGCCGAATCGGCCGCCGCGGCCGCCACTGGTGTGGCTGGTGGGTGTGCACGGCGGCGCGGGGGTCAGCAGTCTCGCGGCCAGTCTCAGCTGGGCAGGCGACGCGGGGCAGCGGTGGCCCGCGCGGATCGGGCTGGCGGGAGATCTGGATTCGCCGCTGGTGGTGCTCGTCGGGCGCAGTCATCTGCGCGGGGTGAATGCCCTGCATCGGGCGCTGCTGGCGCATCAGGCCCGGGCCACGCCCGCCGGCAGCCAGGTGGTCGGCGTGGTGACCGTGTCGGATTCGGCTCGGCCGCTGCCGATTCCGGTCGCGCAGCGGCGCGAGGAGATGGAAGGCCTGGCCGTCGCGCTCGGCGCCCGCACCTGGCGGCTGGGCTGGCTCGAACAGTGGCGCGCCCTCGAACCCTACGAAATGGCGGAATGGGATCCCGCCGCCGGTGGCTCACCGGTGGACGACGGGGATCCCACTCGCACTCCCCCGCAACCGGTTCGGCTTCTGGCCGAGCAGATCCTCACCGCGGCGCGCATTGCCGGGGCGCGGATCACCGAACGCGCGCAGCACGGCGCGGAATCAGCCAGTCCATAACCTGAACGAGGTGCGACGTGCATCGAAAACTGCTGCCCAGCGTGGGGTTTCGGAGTTCGGCACTCTTGACCGCGGCCGTCTGCATCGTGGCGACGGCCGCCGTCGGGCCTGCTGTGCTGAATACGGCGGAAGCCCGGGGCGGGCCGCCGGACACCACGGTCCCCATCGACAAATGCCCGGCGCTGTTCGCGCTCGGCGTCCAGGGCACCGGCGAATCCTCCCCCGACGCCGCCGTCACCACCGACACCGGCATGCTGTCGGAAGTCTTCCGGCCCATGATGGCCGCCGCCAGCGACACCGGTCTGGTGGACCGTGCCTACGTGCCCTACGAGGCGTCCTTCGGCGGCGCGGTGTCGGTGTCCACCACCACCTACAGCCAGTCCGTCACCGGCGGCCTGGACCGGCTGCGGTCCATGGCCGAACAGGTCACCGACCGCTGCCCCAGCACGAAACTCGCCATCGCCGGCTATTCGCAGGGCGCGCATGTGGCCTCGCAGTTCGCGCAGGAGGTCGGCGCGGGCCAGGGCACCGTCCCGGCCGACCGGATCGCGGCCGTCGCGCTCTTCGGCGATCCCAACCGCAATGCCAACGCGCCGCTGTTCCCGGGCAAGCCGGATCAGAAGCTGCCCACCGCCGCACCCGGCACCGACGGCAAATCAGTGGCGGCACTGGGGGATCCGCCCGCCACCAAGACCGCATCGGGGGCGGGCATCGCCCCCGACAGCGCCACCCTGGAGAACTTCGGGACCCTGGTCGGGCGGGTCGCCGAATTCTGCACCGAGGGCGATCTGGCCTGCGATACTCCGGTGGGCGCGCCGCTGGTGCGGACCGTCGCCAATATTGCTGGGCAGGTGGAGATTTCGGCTGGTGACCCGATCGGGTCACTGAAATCCATCGCGGAGGCGCTGGCCTACACCTCGATCAAGACCGCCACCTCGGTGGTGAACAACGACGTGTCCGGCAACTCGCTGACGGACCTGTCGTACCAGCCGCAGAAGTCGATCTCGCAGCGCATCGCCGACGCCTCCAACCCTAACAACCAGGTCGACGTCCCGGGCGCGTTCCAGGCGCTGCTCAAGGTCGGCACCATCGCCATCAATTCCATTGTGGCCGTGGTGAAGGACATCCTGACCCCGGCCAATATCACCGAGATCGCCACCGCCGGACTGGCCAACCCCCTCGCCGGGCTCGCGGTGTTCGGGGCCAAACTGGTCGGCGCGGTCACCAACCTGGTGCCGCCGACCACCATCAGCCGGCTCACCACCCAGGCATTCACGGCCGTCACCCAGAACGTCACCGACAACAAGGATCTGCTCGACATCACCACCTGGGTGCGGTACTGGGACACCGCTCAGAAACACGACTACACCCACGCCCAGGGCGCGGGATTCGGCGAGAGCCCGACCGACTGGGTCGGCCAATGGTTCGCGGCCGTCGCCCACGACCTGTCCGGGGCCGCCACCCCGGGCGCCGTCCCGAGCGGTGGCAGCGACAAACCAACGCTGGGAATGGATTTCGCGGGCACCTCGACGACGCCCACCAGCGTCGCACCCAACGGGCAGTTCCCGCTCGGCGGCGGCACCGACACCGGCACGCCCAGCAGCGGCGTCCCGGTACTGAGCTTCTCCCCCGCCCCGACCACACCCACCACCAGCGGGGCGCCACTGATCCCCGACCTCAGCCCGCGGGCGACGCCATGAGCACCACCGAATCGGATTCGCGGACAACGGAATCGGAGCCGCCCACCCCGCTGCACGAGGGCGCGCAGGCGTACACGGGCAGCTGGTCGGACTGGATCACCGGCGCGGCCGGGCCGGGACGCGCCGGATACGGCGAGTACCCGGAGCAGTCCGGCGACCGCAGGGTCAGCGCGGCGCGCCACGGGAGCTACGCGGCCGGCCGTGACGAGTACGAGGCCGACGAATTCGACGACGAGTACGACGATTTCGACGAGGACGAGTCCTACGAGCCGCGGTCCGCGGAATCGAATCCTCAGCAGTCGATCGGCTGGGCCGCCGCCGCTTCGGAAAACAGCGGGCCGAGCACCCGACCGGCCTCCGGCTCGTCCCACGCTCGGTCGATCGACGACCCGCCGGGCCCCCGGCAGGCGAGCGCGGCCCATGCCCGGCTGGGCCGCGCCCGGGCAGGCGATCCGCCACGGGCGCTCACGGCCTTCGACCCCGCCCGGCACGCCGCGGGCACCGACGGTCCCCCGCCGGGCTACCCGACCGCCCGCCGCCCCTTGAAGCGGGCCGCGCGGCCGACCAGGCAGCGACCAAGATTCGCACTCCCCACGCTGAACGGCGGCCAGTGGGCCGTCCCCCTGCTCGGCCTGCTCGCCGTCCTCGCGGTGACGGCCGCGATCGCGGTCCAGATCGCCAAGGTCACCGGTGGCGACGCACCCGCGAAACCCCATGTCGCCACGCCTCAGGCCGCACCCGCCGCATCCACGCCCGCCGCAGCCTCACCCACCGACCAACCGGCGTCGGGTCTGCCCGCCAACCTCTGCCCCAATGAGGTGAAGGGCGGCAATGTCCGCGGTAATGGGCCCGGCAGCACCAAGTCCGGCCCGGACGCCATTCTCGCGCTGCAGAACCGCTACTACGTCGACCGCTCCGGCAAGGCGGTCCGTGAGATGTTCGCGCCCGACGCACCCACGCCGACCATCGACCAGATCCAGGCCGGCATCGACAGCATCCCGGTGGGCACCACCTACTGCGTGCAGATCATGCCCGGCCCCTTCGACGGCCAGCACATCATGGTCGTCACCGAACAGCACCCCGACGCCACCAAACGCACCTGGTCCCCGCAGCTGGTCATCACCACCAAGATCGGAGACGCGACCCTCATCTCCGCCATCGTGCCCATGAACGAGGACACCCCCAAATAGCCGCCGCGCCACAACCGGAACACCGCCACCCCGCCACGGCGGCACGTCGGGGCAACTCAGGGTTTGCCAGGCGTTTTGGAAATGTGGGGCGGGTGGGCTAGTGTTCTCTCTCGCAGCCGGACGGGCCCAAACGGGCCGGATGGAAGCGATGCGGATGTAGCGCAGCTGGTAGCGCATCACCTTGCCAAGGTGAGGGTCGCGGGTTCGAATCCCGTCATCCGCTCAACACAGACAACGAGACGCAGCGCCCGAGCCGCGAAAGTTGTTCTTACGCAGTAGATCCCGAGCACATTCGCAGCCATATCGGCCCGATTTCGCGGTAACCTTGTCAGAGTGACCATGTTGCTCAGCGCCTTCCACGACACTGTGCTTTCCCAACACGCCGTGCTCGCCCAGCTCGGCAATCCGACACCGGAGACACCGCCGGTGGCGGACAAGCTCATGAAGCTCGTCCGGTACTTCACCTGGTTCGTGTTGCTGTCGGGTGTCCTGGGCATCACCTACGCCGGTGGCCGCTTCGCCTGGGAGAAGTGGTCGGGCGGCGGGCTCGCCTCCCCGAAGATGGTGGCCGGAGCGATGATCGGCGGAATCATCGCCACCAGCGCGGGCACCATCATGAATGCCGTCATCGGATCCTGACCGTTCCACGGCAATTCCGGCCGTTCAGCGCGTGGTGCGCCGTGTGTCGGTGGGCACCGTTAGGCTCGTCGAACCGACTGGCGAAGACGGGTAGGGGCCTTGACGACGAGCGATGCACGCACCGCGCGCACCACACCGCGCGACGACCCGGCCGAGGGAGTCGACTTCGGGCTGGAGCACGTCAATGAGGTGCTGGCCGCCATGGCCGGCGACGTGGTGGCCGATCGGCCGCGCGATGCCGAGCTGATCACCTGCCGGCTCGGACTGGACGGGGAGGGTCCGGAGACGCTCATGCTGCTGGGCGCGCGATTCGAGGTGTCGCGCGATCGGGCGCGGCAGCTGTACACGCGGGCCGTGGGCACCATGCTGCGGCAGACACTGGCCACCGGGCAGCACGATCTGGGGGTGTTCGCGGAACGGTATCCCGTGGGGTGGGGTGACGAGCGACTGGTGCGGACACTGCTCGCGGAAACCTATGCCACCGACGGCGATATCGCGGCCCAGGACTGGGCGTATCTGAAGCTGCGGCTCGCCGGGCACGATCTGCAGGACTCGAAACGACTGGCGGGCTTCGTCTTTCAGCGCATCGCAGGGTGGCAGCAGAAGGGGCGCTGGCATCTGCTGCCCGCGGCGCAATCCGATGACACACCCGACGACATGTGGAATACGTGGCTGCGGCGCGTCGAATGGGGCGACGGCAGTCCCGAGGAACTCCCGGTCCTGCCGGCCGGACGTCTGGACTACGACGATGACGGCCGCGGGCGCATGTACTCCGAAAAGCTCGGCCGCGAAGTCACTTTCGACACCGCCCTGCAGGCTCGCCTGCTCCGCCTGCTGGACGCCAGCCCGCGCGTGGAATCCTTCCGCGAGCTGCCCGCCGCCGTCATCTACGAACTCGACGGCGCCGACCGCGTCCACTACCCCACCGCCGCAGCACGATTCACCGATGGTCGCACCGTCCTCATCGACGTCCTCCCCCTCGCCCACACCGCCCTGCACCCCCAGCGCGCCCGCGCGGCAGCCTCTCGCGCCCACGCCTTCTCCCGCGGCTGGGGCTGGCTCACCTGGACCGGCAGCCGCGACGGCGTCCCGGAACTGGTGTCGCGCAGCGTGAACCCCCACCACGAGTCCACCCTGACGAGCCGACTGTCCACGGGCCCGATGAGCTGGCCCGCCCTCGATGCCTACCGCACCGAGACCGGCATCGACCTCCTCGACCTCGCCGCCCTCGTCCTGCGCCACGACTGGCACTGGCACCGCGCCCCCTTCCGCCTCACCCGCTGACCCCTTCCAAGATCAGGGAGCACTCACGGAGGAATTTCGCCCGATTCCCCGCGCTGCGAGCTCCCGCATCTTGAAAACCCTGTGGGACATGCATGGCCTGCGATGCCTACATTGCGAAACGGCAAACGCGTTATACACGCCGAATCAACGTGCGCTGGTAACCAATCCGCGGTAAGAGTGCCCGATCAGCCTCTCGCAGTGCCCGATCGGACTGTCGGGCGCTGCCGAATCAGACCGTCATGGTTGCCATATCGGCACACCGCGGGCCGAATCAACTCGCGGCGGTGCCGAATCAGCATGCGACGCTGCCGAATCAGCTCGGCGCGGTGCTGAACCAGCACTCGGCGGTGCGGCATCAACTCATGATGGCGCCGAATCAGCTTGTGGCGGTGCCGAACCAGCGGGGCAGGACTTCGAGGAGGTCCTCCTGGTCGGAGCCGGACCAGGCGATGTGGCCGTCCGGGCGGAGCAGGAGGGCCGGGGTGGTGAGTTCCTCGCTGACGTCGACTACGTGGTCGACGCGGTCGGACCAGCCCTGGACCGACAGCCGGCCGGTCTGGTCGAGGAGCAGGCCGCGGCCCTGATGCATGAGCTCGTAGAGGCGGCCGCGCTTCAGGGCCACGTCGCGCTGGCGGCGACCGCGGAGGTCGGCGCCCGGGCCGAATTCGTAGCGGACGCCGAGGGCGGTGACGCGCTCGATCAGGAACCGGTGGACCTCTTCGAACTCCATCAGTTGGGTGAGCAGGCGGCGCAGGGCCTGGGGGCCGGGTTCGAGGGAGGTGAGTTCGCTCATGGCGCGGGCGGCGTCGAGGACGTCGGCGGCCACCGGGCGGCGTTCGGATTCGTAGGTGTCGAGGAGATCGGCCGGGGCCCAGCCGTTCACGGCCGCGGCGAGCTTCCAGCCCAGGTTGAACGCGTCCTGGACGCCGAGGTTGAGGCCCTGACCGCCATTGGGCGGGTGGATGTGCGCCGCGTCGCCCGCCAGGAAGACGCGGCCCGACCGGTAGGCGTCGGCGAGACGGGTGGCGTCGCCGAAGCGGGAGAGCCAGCGGGGTGAGTGGGCACCGAAATCGGTGCCGGCCACGGCCCGGACCTGACGCTTGAGCTCGTCGAGGGTGGGCCGCACATCACTGTCCTCGGCCACGCCGTTGGCGGGGGCGCCCAGCCGGTACACGCCATTGCCCAGCGGCATCGCACCGAAGCGCCGATGCGTCTTGTGCAGTTCGGTGACCAGCGCCATCACCTCCTCCTGCGGTGTGGTCAGCTCCACCTCGCCCATCAGTGTCTCGAGCCGGGCGGGCTCGCCCGGGAACCCGATGCCGAGCAATTTCCGCACCGTGGACCGACCGCCGTCACAGCCGACCAGGTAGCGCGAGCGCAGCCGCGAACCGTCGGCCAGCTCGACCGTCACCCCGTCCGCGTCCTGGCTCAGCCCGGCCACCGCACACCCGCGCCGGATCTCCGCGCCCAGCTCGACCGCGCGCTCTGCCAGCAGGCGATCCGTGATCGGCTGCAGCAGACCCAGCACGAACGGAAACGTGGTGTCCAAACGCACCGGCCGCGCCGGCACGATGCCGGCGAAGAACGCGCTCGGATCGTGCTGCTTGCCCAGCGCCAGGAACCGATCCGCCACACCGCGCTGATCCAGCACCTCGACACTGCGTGCGTGCATCCCCATCGCCCGCACCACCTTGGTCGGCTCCGGGTCCCGATCCAGCACGAGCACCTCCACCCCGTGCAACCGCAACTCCGCGGCCAGCATCAGTCCCGTCGGCCCGGCACCCGCAATGATCACATCGGCCATGAATCGCCATCCTCCTGATTTCCGCAGGTAATCGCCTGTCGGCCGACGATTCTGCGGCACCCCCCGGGCCTTGCCGCAAGCCCCCCACTGCGATATACGTTGAAAGGGGAGGGGGATTCAGGTCGCGATTCGCGGCTACTTCAGGATCAGGCCCGCGGCGATGAAGGTGATGATCACCATCACCGCGAACCAGGTGATCAGCTGCCAGTGCATGATTGCGGACTTCTGACTCGCCACCGTGAGCCGCAGCGTGGCGTCGACCCGATTGTGGTCGGCGATCTTGCGGCGGGTCTGGGCCAGATCGTCGGCCTGCTGCTGGGCGGCGATCTCCGCGCGCTCCAGGCGGTGGGTCATGCGCAGCAGCTGCTTGGTCTTGTCGCGGGTGGCCTTGCGGGCCAGCGCCAGAGCCGTGCGCTGATTCATCAGTTCTTGGCGCTGCCGTGCGATGACGGCCGCCTGTGTCCGAGTGTGGCGTTCCCAGTCGGTCACCGTCGCCCATCCTCCCGTGTGCTCGTCGCGGCAGCCGAAAGCTATCTCCCCGGCCACCCAGCCCGTTACGAATTCACGGAGTTCACAGGCAGATTGGCGAGCCGACACCACACCGCCCGGGCCGGAGGACAGCAGGCCGCCGACCACCCGGTACTCACAGCCCTCGGCGGCGAAGTCGTCGAGGCCGAGCGCGGGCAGCTGCGCGGTCCAGAAACCCGGCGGGCAGATCCACAGCACTTCGCCACCACCGCCGGCCCGGAGCTGGGCGGTGACCACGCGGGCGCGCGCCAACTCGGGTGGCGCGCTGGACACTTGGATGACGCCGCTGCGATCACCCTTGCGCCACAGCACATCCGAGAGCTGCGCACCGACAGCGACATCCAGCTGGACATCCTCGGCGCCGGCCGCCAGCAGCCGACCGCGCAGCCAGAATTTGAGCCGCTGCACATCCCAGCGGCAGTCCGCGCAGTCGGGTTCCCGGCACCGCTCCCCCGCCGCATGGCCACGCCCGTCGGCACTGCGGACAGCCGTGTCCGCGTCGCCCCGCACAGACTTCTCCACCGTTCCGAGCACAGGCTTGTCCACCGCCGAATCCCCCACGGCCGTCGCCGGATTCGCGCGCGGATCCGGGTCGGCAAGGGCCACCGACCGCTCCCGCGGAACTTCCACTCGCCTCATGCTCACAAGATCACCCCAGCCACCACACTCACCGCAAGGACCGCTTCCGTCGTATCGGAAACCACCAGCCCGAGCCGTCACTTCCAGAGTGCCGCAGGGCATGCGTCCGAAGACACGAAAGCGACCAGATTCGTTACCCAACCGCGAGCCGCGTGTGACCAAGCGCGCCGCGGATCGTAACCCGTGCCCAGGATGCCGGACCGGCCCGCCGCCGCTACTCTTTCGAAATGCCCCCGAGTCAGTCCCCGAAGCCGCAGCTCAGCGCTCTCCATCCGACACTGCGGGCGGCGCGCTCCGCGAACTCGGTGGCATTCGCGCTGCAGGGGTTCTTCCTGGCCGTGATTCTCACCGAGCTCCCGCAGCTGAAGGACAAATTCACCCTCTCCGACGGACTGATCGTGGCGATCGTCGCGCTCATCTCCCTGCTCGCGGGCGCCGGCAGCATCACCGCCGAGCGGATCGCGCTGCACTGGTCGAGCCGCACCGCGCTGCGGATCGGGCTGGCGCTGATCGCGGTCTCCGGTGTGGCGATCGCGCTGTCGCCGAACATCATTGCGGCTTTCGTGGCCCTGGGCGTGTACGGCGTGGCCGTCGGCATCGTGGACGCCGGGACCAATATGCAGGCAGTATTCATACAACATGGCTATGGCCGATTCATTCTGGTCTCGTTCTACGCGGCCTGGAGTGCGGGATCGATCACCGGCGCGCTGTTCGTCTCGGCGTTCGAGGCGCTGAAGGTGCCGTTGCAGGCGTCGATCCTGGTGGCCGCGGCGGTGGTGGCCATCGGCTGCCTGGCGGCGGGACCGCGACTGCTGGGCACCGACGAGGCCGAAGCCGGTCCGGCCGAACACGAACCGGCCGGCTCGGTGCCGATGCGCATCTTCTGGATCTTCGGCGCGGTGATCGCCCTCGCCTTCGCCATCGACCTCGCGGTGGGCAACTGGTCGGCGCTGTACCTGAAGGACGAACTGCTGTCCTCCTCCGCGACCGCCGCGCTGGCGCTGGCCGCCTACCAGGGCGCGTCGCTGCTCGGCCGCCTCACCGGCGACCTGTGGGTACGCCGATTCGGACCACGCATGGTGGTGCGGGTGGCCGCGGCGGTCGGGTCGGTCGGCCTGGTGATCGTGGTCACCGCCCCCGGACCGGTGGCCGCGATCCTCGGATTCCTGGTCGCCGGAATCGGATTGCCGGTTATCGCGCCGCTGTGCTTCAGCGAGGCCGGGCAGCTCACCAGCGGACGCGAGCTGGATGCGCTCATCGCGCGGCTCAACCTGTTCAACTACGCGGGCACCCTGGTCGGCGGCGCGGTGGTGGGCGCGGTCGCCGACGCCGCCAATCTGCGTGCCGGATTCGCGATTCCGCTCGCCTTCGCGGTGGTGCTGATCGGCTGCGCCCGGGTCTTCCACCGCCGCACCGACGCCACCCCCGCGGCCGCCGAGCCCGCCGCGGAGCCTGCTTGACTGGAACGGTGAGCGATTCCGTAGCCATCACACCGGCGACCGCGGACGACGCCGGCGAACTCGCCGTCGTCGCCGCCGCGACCTTTCCGCTGGCCTGCCCGCCCGGATCCACACCCGAGGACATGGCCGCCTTCATCGCGGAGGTGCTGTCCGCGGACCGGTTCCGTGAGTACCTCGCCGATCCCGGCCGTGTGGTTCTGAAGGCGGTGCTCGGCGGCGAGATCGTCGGCTACGCACTGCTCAATGCCATGGAGCCCGCCGATCCCGCCGTGGCGGAGGTCATCACCCTGCGCCCGGTGACCGAGCTCAGCAAGATGTACGTGCTGCCCGGCCAGCACGGCAGCGGCGTCTCGGCGTCGCTGATGCGGCGCGCGCTCGAGCACTCCCGGGCCGACAGCAGCAAAGCCGTGTGGCTGGGCGTGAACCAGCAGAACGCGCGCGCCCAGCGCTTCTACGGCAAACACGGCTTCACCGTCGCCGGCACCAAGACCTTCACCGTCGGCAACCAGCTGCACCACGACTACGTCATGCTGCACGAATTCTGAAGCTCCAGGCGGCGACCCGCGAAGCGCTGCCGCATCCGGCGATCGTGGGTCACCAGCACCACCGCGCCGGGGTAGCCGTCCAGGGCCTGCTCCAGATCCTCCACCAGGGCCGGGGACAGGTGGTTGGTCGGCTCGTCGAGCAGCAGTGTGAATATCTCAGCGGTGAAGCGGAGCGGATCCGGTGGGGGCGCAATCGGATCCGCGGTCAGGCGGGAGACCCGCTCCTTGGCGTTGCGGATGCGGGACTGGGCGCCGTGGCCGCGGTTGCGGGTTCGGAAGGGACCGGCGGCGAAGACCGCGAGCGGGAGCTTGCGCGGAATCGCCTCCAGGCGGACGACATTCGACTCGGCCAGTCGCTCGTTGCGGGCCAGTTCGGTGCGCCAGCGCTGGTGTTCGAGCTGCTGCCGGTGCCGCTGGGCGGCCTTGGCCGTGAGGTAGCCGCGGTAGCCGTTGCCGTGGAAGGCGACCGCGCCCGCGTCCACCTCGAGCACGGTGCTGGTGATCCGTTCGAGGCCAATTCGGCCTCGGCGGTGCGCATCCGGGCCTCCAGATCGCGAATATCGCTGAGAGCCAGGTCGATTGCCGCGCCGACGGTGGCGGTGGGCGGCAGCTCCAGACTCTGGGCCAGGTAGCCGATGCCGCCCGGGGCCTGCACGACGACCTCGCCGTTGTCGGGGACTTCGCGACCCGCGATGAGCCGCAGCAGGGTCGACTTGCCGGCACCGTTGTCGCCGACGACGCCGGCCTTCTCACCGGGCCTTATGGACAGGTTCACCGCGTCCAGCACGATGCGGTCGGCATAGCGTTTGGTGACGCCGGACAGGGTCAGCTGGGAGACGGCAGGCAGTTGGGAGGTAAGCACAGGGATCTCCTGTTCTCGGCTCGGCACGAGCCGGATGGGTGGAACCCACGCGAAAATCGAACGCCGACAGGCGGATAGGCGTGGGAGGGGATCGACGCGGAGCAAAGCTCAACGCGGCGAAGCGATCACAAGAACAGGAAAGCGATACCCATGAGGCCTGGAACGTTAACGGTGCGACGCGGGGCCGTCAACCACTTTGTCGTGGATCACAAAGGCGAACGCCGGGCGGTAAGAACCACCCGGCGTTCGCCATCACATCGTGAAAGACCTTGTCAGGCCAGCAGTTTCGCCTTCAGCGCGGCCACGTCCGCGTCCGAGAGCTGCAGGCCGTCGCGCACATAGGTGTCGAAGCTGCCGTAGCTCTTGTTCACCTGGTCGAAGGCCGAATCCAGCGCCGAGGCGGTCACGCCGTTCATCATGTCGCCGTCCTTGGCGCCACGGTAGTAGTTGGACAGCAGGTAGTCGTAGTAGACCGTGTCCTTGTCCACGCCCAGGATGGTCAGCAGCACCGCCGAGGTCCAGCCGGTGCGGTCCTTGCCCGCGGTGCAGTGGAACAGGACGCCGCCCGGGTTGTAGGCGATGTCGCGCAACACGTTCGCGAAGCCCTCGTTCGCGCCCGGAGCGGTGATGAAGGCGCGATACAGGTCGGTGCCCGCGGACAGGGTCGAGACCATCACCTGCGGCGGAGCCTGGCCGATGATGTCGTCGTGATGCTCGGCGGCGCCGGCGGGGACCTTGTCCACGCCCATGAACAGCTGCTCGTACCTGGTGCGCAGATCGTGGATGGACGCCACGTTCGACGACGCCAGCTTGGCCAGGTCGGCGTCGGTGGCCTTGCTCAGATCGCCGGTGCGGAAGACCAGACCGGTGCGCACAGTGTGGCCGTCGACGGTCCGGTAGCCGCCGGCGTCCCGGGCGTTGAGCACGCCGTTCAGGCCGAGGGCACGGTTGTCGGTGTTGACGAGCACGCTGCCGGTGGCGGCGGGCGGGTCGGTGGCGAAGGCGGTCGCCACCGACCCGAGGCTCGCGGACAGTGCGATGGTGACCACCGCGGCAGCTTGGACAGCACGGTTACGCAAGG
This sequence comes from Nocardia sp. NPDC059236, assembly GCF_042754085.1. NCBI lineage: Bacteria > Bacillati > Actinomycetota > Actinomycetes > Mycobacteriales > Nocardiaceae > Nocardia > Nocardia sp. NPDC059236. The sequence goes on along the minus strand of NZ_JBHZAF010000001.1, from coordinate 216,364 downwards.
CAGATCTCCTTCCGGGGCCGAAAACCGAATCCGGCCCGGCTTTCGCTGACCCTCGGAATTTATTACCTAAGGAAACTATGAGAGAAACCGGGTCCTACCTGCCGGTTACACGCGAGCCAAGATTGGTGGTCACGCGTGAGCCGGTGCCTCGTTACGCGTGAACTGGGGCTTCGAACCGCGACAGCGCCAGCAGACGCGAGATCGCGCGCAGGTACTTCTTGCGGTAGCCGCCGTCGAGCATCTCCTGGGTGAAGATCTGATCCAGCTTCGCGCCCGAGATGGTCACCGGGATGCCCGCGTCGTACAGACGGTCGGCGAGCACCACGATGCGCAGCGCGACCGCCTGATCGGTCACCGGGTGCACATCCGAGATGTACACGGCCGAGACGTCGTGGATCAGGGCGCCGTAGCGGGACGGGTGCAGCGTGCTCAGGTGCTTCACCAGCGCGTCGAAGTCGTCGAGCGTGGAACCCGGTGTGGCGGCGGCCTTCTCGGCCAGCAGCTCGGGAGCGGTGGGCTCCGGGGCAGGCGGCAGATCGCGGTGCCGGTAGTCGGGGCCGTCGACGCGGACGGCCTCGAACAGGGCGCCCAGCTTCTTGATCTCGCGCAGGAAGTCCTGGGCGGCGAAGCGGCCCTCACCCAGCTGGCCCGGCAGGGTATTGGAGGTGGCGACCACGGAGACGCCGCGGTCGGTCAGCTCGGTGAGCAGGCGCGAGACCAGCATGGTGTCGCCCGGATCGTCGAGCTCGAACTCGTCGATGCACAGCACGCTGTTGGCCGCGAGCCGCTCGACGGCATTGTTGAAGCCCAGCGCGCCAACCAGATTGGTGACCTCACCGAAAGTGCCGAAGGACTTGGGCTCCGGCACGCTGTGGAAGATCGAGGCCAGCAGGTGGGTCTTGCCCACACCGAAGCCGCCGTCCAGGTACAGGCCGATGCCGTGCACCGGCTTCTTCTTACCGAACAGGCCCTTCTTGTCCGCGGCCTTGCGGAGCTTGGTCACCTGATCCGCGAACAGCTCGGCCTTCAGCACGGCCGCGGCCTGGGACGGTTCCTTCGGATCCGGGATGTAGGAACCGAAGCTCACCTCGTCGAAGGTGGGCGGGGGAACCATCTGGGCCACGAGCTGGTCTGCCGGAACCTCCGGGTGGCGATCGACGAGGCGTTGTTGCACGGCGTCAGCGTAGATGCGTGGTGGGATGGGTCCTTATGCAGCGTATGCCGAATGCGATTCAGCTCACAGATCTCACCCGCGACGACCTGGTCGAGTTGTACGCGTATCCGGTCGAGCCATCCGCACCGTACGTCCGTGTCAACTTCGTCACCAGCATCGACGGCGCGGTCAGCCTGGACGGGCGCTCCGGCGCGCTGGGCACGCCCGCCGACAAGCGGGTCTTCGGGCTGCTGCGGGATCTGGCCGACGTGGTGCTGGTCGGGGCCGGGACGGTGCGCGCGGAGAACTACGGCGCGGCACACACCGATCCGGAACTGCGCAAGCGGCTGCACCAGGAGGGGCTCGGCGGCGATCCGGAAGGGACGCCGCCGCGCATCGCGGTCGTCACCGGGTCCGCGGCACTGGATCCGGCGAGCAAGCTGTTCACCGATACCGGGGCGCGGCCGATCATCCTCACCACCACCACCGCGCCCGGCGACCGCAAGAAGCGGCTCCTCGACGCAGGGGCCGAGGTGATCGAATCCGACGCGAACGAATCCACCGTGACCGCCGTCCGCACCGCGCTGGAGCGTCTCGGACTGCGGCGGGTGCTGTGCGAGGGCGGGCCCTCACTGTTCGGCCAATTCCTCACCGCCGGGGCCGTGGACGAGCTGTGCCTGACCGTATCCCCGCAGCTGGTGGGCGGGACCGCGGGCCGAATCGCGGTGTCCCCCAAGGCCCTGCCCACCCCGATGAACCCCTGCCACCTGCTGCTCGACACCGACGGCACGATCCTGACCCGATGGGAACGCGCGCACACCCGAGGCTGAAACCGCGTGCCGGACCTGGCAGGCTGTAGCGCATGCGCTGGACTCGGGCCGCTCTGCTGGCATCGACACTGTCGGTATTGGTGACCACCGCCTGTGGGGCCGGGCCGTCCGACCGGCCCGCCGTCGCCGTGGAACAGCCGCACCAGGCCGGAGTCGCCACCTCCACCGCGCCCGCCGACGCCACCCCGCCCGCACCCGAGGTGCCCAAGGCCGACCTGGCCTGGAAGGACTGCACCGCACCGACATTGAACCTGCTGTCGCTGGGCGCGCCGCCGCAGGGGCTGGTGCTCGAATGCGCCGAATACACCTCTCAGGTGGATGTGGCCGGAAATGTGGCGGGCAACTTCCGCAATGCGGCCATGCGGGCCCGCTACGACCGGACGCCCAAGGACGCCGCGCCGCTCATCCTGACCTCCGGTTCCGACCGGTCCTCGACGGCCACCCTGGCCGGGCTCGCGGCCGGGCCCGCCAGCGCGCTGCTGGCCGCGCGGCCGATCATCGCGGTCGACCGGCGCGGCATCGGCAGCTCCCAGCCGGTGACCTGCATGACCGACCCGCAACGCAAGGCCATCGCCGATCAGACCCAATTCACCCGGGGCGCAACCGATGCCGTGGACACCATGAGCACCGCCGGGCGCGACGCCACCGTCGCCTGCCTGGACTTCCTGGCCCCGGCCCAGGCCACCTTCGACGCACCGCACGCCGCCGACGACCTCGAGCAGCTGCGCAAACAGCTGCAGGTGGACCACCTCGCGCTGCTGGGCACCGGCACCGGCACGAACGTGGCGTTGAACTACGCGCGGAAGTACGGACAGCACCTGGGCCGGCTGGTGCTGGACTCGCCGCAGGGAGTCGGCACGGACGCCAACGGGCGCGCCGAGCAGCGGGTCAAGGGACAGGAGGCCGCGCTCACCGCATTCGGGCAGCGGTGCGCGTCGCTGAACTGCTCGCTGGGGGGCGACCCGCGGGCCGCCGTCGTCGATCTGGTGAACCGGGCCGGGGCCGGACAGCTCGGCGACCTGTCGGCCTCGGTGCTGGTGACCACCCTGAGCGGCTTCCTCGGCGACTCCCGGGCGACCGGCAACGCGCAGATCACCGAATTCGCCGACGCCCTCAGTGCCCTCGGAAAGGGCGACCACGTCCCGATCACGCCGTTCCTGCTGCGCGCCGCCGCGGGGATCGCCACCGACGGTCAATTCGTCAACCGCTGCAGCGACAACCACGAGCCCTCCACCCCCGACAAGGCCAAGGAGCTCGAAACCACCTGGGGCACACAGTATCCGGTGTTCGGCAAGGTCGCGGCCATCGACCTGATGGCCTGCTCGGCCTGGCCCGCCGCCACCCCCATGACCCTGCCCGACAAGCTGAACCTGCCGGTCCTGGTCCTCGGCGGCAGCGCCGACCCTGTCACCGGCCAGGACGGCCGGCCCACCGTCACCGGCGCACTCGGCGCAGCGGGTGCGCGCACCGCCACCGTCGTCTGGCAGGGTTGGGGGCACCCGACCTTCGCCCACTCCGGCTGCGCCCAGCAGTCCCTCGCCGACTACCTGAAGGACGCCACGCTGCCCGCCGACGGCACCGCCTGCCCGGCCTGAGTACACACCTGTGAAGTGACGCCGGTCACTACTCGACGGAGCGCGGAGTGTGCTTGACCGGCTTGAGCATTCGGGGCGGGCCGGGGTTTCATCCGACCGGCGGCTGTGGTGTGTCCCGCACAACGCATTAGGCGGGTCGGCGCATGTGTGACGCGGGGATTCGGTGTACCGTGCCCGAGTGTTCCTTCGACAGCTCGAGCCCCGCACCGCTCGCACCACCGCCGAGGTACTGAACTTCGCATTGTGGCCGCTCGCGATCCTCACCGTGTTGCACCGGGTGTTCATCAACGCTGTCAACTACCACATCACCAATGACTTCACACCGGTGTACAACGCGTCCCTCGCGTTCCTCAACCACCGGCCCGTGTACAACGCGAACTTCAGCTCGACCGATCCGGCCTATCTGTATCCCCCCAGCGGCACGCTGCTCATCTCGCCGCTGGCCATCATCGATCCGGAAAAGTCGCGGTGGGCCTTCATCCTGGTCAATGCGATGGCTCTGCTGCTGGCCTGGTACCTGCTGCTGAAGCTTTTCAACTACACGCTGAACTCCGTCGCCGCGCCCGCGCTGCTGCTGGCCATGTTCGTCTCCGAGACGGTGACGAACACACTGGCCTTCACCAATATCAACGGCTGCCTGTTCATGGCCATGCTGGTGTTCATGCACCTGCTCCTGAAGCGCAGGGACCTGTGGGCCGGTGTGGCACTGGGGCTGACCATCGCGGTGAAGGGTCCATTGCTGGCGCCGCTGCTGCTGATTCCGCTGGTCCGCGGACAGTGGAAGGTGTTCATCACCGCCCTGGGCATCCCGGTGGCGCTGAACCTGCTGGCCTGGCCGCTGATCGTGGACTACAAGCAGTTCTGGACCCATACGCTGCCGTACCTGTCGGAGGCCCGGGACTACTTCAACAGCGCCATCGTCGGCAATGCCGGGTACTACGGTGTCGCCGAGTGGCTGACCTGGACCATGCGTATCACCGTCGGCGTCCTGGTGTTGATCTCGCTGTGGCTGCTGTACCGGTACTACCGCGAGGACGAGGTGTTCTACATCTGCAACACCTCCGGCATCCTGATCACCGCGGCCATGCTGCTGGGCCCGCTGGGCCAGATGTACTACTCGATGTTCCTGTTCCCCATGCTGATGACCGTGGTGTTGCGCAACTCGCTGCTGCGCAACTGGCCCGCATGGGTGGCCATCTTCGGATTCATGTCCTACGACAAGTGGCTCTCGGACCGCTGGCAGAGCATCGGCCGCGATCTGGAGTATCTGCGCACGACCTTCGGGTGGGGGCTGCTGCTGATCGTGGTGTTCTGCGTGCTGGGCGACCGCTATCTCGCCGCCCGCCGCCAAGGCCGCCTCGAGGTCGGCAAGTCCCTGGACCCCGCGTGGATGCACCCGGAATGGGTCGCCGACGAACCCGAGGTCACCCTCGCGCCCCGGACGAAGGCGACCGCCTCGTATTAGCGTGGAGCCATGAGTTCCGATGCTGACAGCTCCACAGGGACCGAGGGGCTGCCCGTCCCGCGCATCCAGCTGACCCCGCAGGAATGGCGGACCAAGCTGACCCCGGACGAATACCGGGTACTGCGCGAAGCGGGCACCGAGCGGGCCTTCACGGGCGAATACACCGACACCGAGACCGAGGGCGTCTACTCCTGCCGGGCGTGCGGGGCCGAATTGTTCCGCAGCGACGAGAAGTTCCACTCGCACTGCGGGTGGCCGTCGTTCTTCGATCCGGCGAAGTCGGAGGCCGTGCTGCTGGTGGAGGACAACTCGCTGGGGATGCGGCGCGTCGAGGTGCTGTGCGCGAACTGCCACAGTCATCTGGGGCACGTGTTCGAGGGCGAGGGATATCCCACGCCCACGGACAAGCGCTACTGCATCAACTCGATCTCGCTCCGATTGCACCCCTCGGACAGCGCAGCTGAGTGAGTCGCAGAAACACTATGGGGCATGCGCGATTTCGCGCATGCCCCGAATTATGCGGGCAACACATCGGCGACCTTCCCGCTAACGACATCGGGCCCGGCCGCATAGGGCGGCCGGGCCCGATCTCGGTGCGGGTCGCTACGGGAGTGCGGCGATGAGCTGCTCGACCTCGACGCGCGGACCGGTGAAGAACGGAACCTCCTCGCGCACATGGCGACGGGCCTCGGTGGCGCGCAGATCGCGCATCAGATCCACGATGCGGTGCAGCTCGGGGGCCTCGAAGGCGAGAATCCACTCGTAGTCGCCCAGGGCGAACGAGGCCACGGTGTTGGCGCGCACGTCCGGGTAGTCGCGGGCCTCCTTGCCGTGGTCGGCCAGCATCTTGCGGCGCTCCTCGTCGGGCAGCAGGTACCAGTCGTAGGAGCGCACGAACGGGTAGACGCAGATGTAGTTACCCGGCGCCTCGCCCGCGAGGAAGGCGGGGATGTGGGACTTGTTGAACTCGGCCGGGCGGTGCAGGGCCGCATTGCTCCAGACCGGGTTGGAGATCTGGCCCAGCTCGGTGACCCGGCGGAAGTCGGCGTAGGCGGCCTGCAGATCCTCGATCTTCTCCGCGTGCCACCAGATCATGAAGTCGGCGTCGGCGCGCAGGCCGGCGACATCGTAGATACCGCGCACCACCACGCCGCGCTCCTCGAGCGAGTCGAAGAAGGCCCGCGCCTCCTTGATCGCCGCCTGGCGATCCTCGCCGAGCACGCCGGGCTCCACCTGGAACACCGAGAACATGAGGTAGCGGATGGTGTCGTTGAGGGCCTTGTAGTCGAGTCGCGCCATGGCCTCCATCGTGCCACTGCGCCCGAACCCGCCCGAAATGGGGCACGGTGGACTGCGTGATTCAGCTCGCGCTGGGTGATTCAGCTCGCGCCGGCGGCCCAGGAGGCGATGAGGCGGCGCAGGCCGTCGTGGAGAACGGCGTCGCTGGTGAACAGTTCGCTGCTGGCATCCAGATGGGTTGCCAGCACCGGGTATTCGTCCGGGTCGAGGGCGGCCAGGCTGGACCGGGCGCGCAGCCGGCCCGGTTTGCGGTCCTGATGGTCGACCAGGCCCGCACGGTTACAGTGGAACAAGGGGGTCCATCGGCTCGGGGGTGTTCCGTGAGCCGTGCCGCGCGGCCGCTCGGCGGGAAGAGAATCAGCGATGGAAACGAAAGAAGCGCCAGTGCATCCGACATATGGGGACGTGACAGCGGCTGCCGATCGAATCGCCGGCCACACCCGCCCGGTGGTCCTCGCCCGCGCGGACGCCGACACCGTCCCGGTGGCCGGCGAGGTCTGGTTCGCGCTCGAGCACATGCAGCACACCGGCAGCTTCAAGGCGCGCGGGGCGGCGAATTTCGTACTGGCACAGCGGGAACAGGGGCGGCTGCCCAAGGTGGGGATCACCATCGCGTCCGGCGGGAACGCCGGGGTGGCATGCGCGTGGGCCGCCCGGCTGGTCGACTCCGCCGCCACCGTGTTCCTGCCCGACTCCGCACCCGCGGTGAAAGTGGCGCGGCTACGGGCACTGGGGGCTCAGGTGCTGTGCGGCGGCGACGCCTACGCCGACGCGGCCGCTGAATGCGTTCGCTTCGCCGCGGTCAGCGGGGCGCTGCGCTCACACGCCTACGACGACCCCTATATCGCGGCGGGTGCGGGGACACTGCTCGACGAAATCGTCGCGCAGGTACCGGAACTCGACACCGTGGTGGTCGCGGTCGGCGGCGGTGGGCTGCTGACCGGAATCACGGTGTCGGCCAATCATCACGGCGTGCGGGTGGTGGCGGTCGAACCCGAACGCTGCCGCGCCTTCAATGCCGCGGTCGAGGCCGGGGAGCCGGTGGACGTCGAAATCGACTCCGTCGCAGCCGATTCCCTCGGCGCACGTCGCGTCACGGCCATGGCCCTGTCCGCCGCGAATGCGGGCGATGTCCGCTCGGTCCTGGTCAGTGACAAGCAGATCATCGCCGCCCGCCAAACCCTGTGGGACTGCCGCCGTGTCGCCGTCGAGCACGGCGGTTCCACTGCCCTGGCCGCCCTGCTGTCGGGCGCCTACGTCCCCGCCCCCGGTGAACGGGTGGCGGTCATCGTCTGTGGCGCGAACACCGATCCGATCGACCTGGTACCGCGCTGATGTCGCGGTGACGAGGGTCAGCGCCCGGTGTTGACGGGGGCCGGACGGGACTGGAGCCAGGAACGGTAGCGGCGGAGGGCGCGCCCATGCACGATCTGGTCGGACAGCAGGGCCTGAACGGGACCGGTTGCGGGACGGGGGTTCCGGCCGCGAGCCATGCGGCGCATGTGATGCCGAACCACCGCCATGCCCGCGGCGGACGCGAGGGCCTTGTTCGACCAGGTGATGGGCTTCGGGGTGGCGACGGCCCCGAGATCGTCGCGCCAGCGGGCGGGGAGGTCCGGGGTGATGGACAGGGCGGTGCCCATGCCGATCACCGCGACGCCGCTCGCCAGGACGTCCTGGGCGGTCTGGAGGCGGGTGATGCCGCCGGTGAGCATGAGCGGAATCGGGCTGGTGGCAACCAGTTCCGTCGCCAGGTCCAGGAAATAGGCTTCGCGAGCCTGCGTCCGGCTGTCGGCGGGGCGGCCGGTCATGGCGGGGCTTTCGTAACTGCCGCCCGACACTTCGACCAGGTCGACGCCGAGGGGTGTGAGCAGGGCGATCACCCGGCGGGCGTCGTCGGCGTCGAAGCCGCCGCGCTGGAAGTCGGCGGAGTTCAGTTTCACCGCGACCACGAACCGGGGCGACACGACCGCGCGGACCGCGCGCACCACCTCGTGCAGGAGCCGTGCCCGGTTCTCCAGGGAGCCACCCCACTCGTCGGTGCGGTTGTTGACCAGCGGAGACAGGAACTGCGACAGCAGATAGCCGTGTGCGGCATGGATTTCCACCCCATCGAACCCGGCCTGTTCGGCGCGGCGCGCGGTGGTGGCGAACCGGGCGATGGTGTCCTCGATCTGAGCCTTCGTCATCGCGACCGGACGGCCGAACCGGCTGCTGAGCCGGCCCAGATCGACCGGGATATCCGACGGACCCCACACCACGCCGGGCTGGTTGGCCGCAACCTGGCGGCCCGGGTGACTGATCTGCATCCACATGGCCGCACCCGCCGCCTTGCCCGCCCGCGCCCATTCCGCGAACGGTTCCAGCGGCGCGGCATCATCGAGCACGATGCCGCCGGGTCCGGTGAGCGCCTCGGCGTGCACCATGACATTGCCGGTGATCAGGGCGCCCGAGCCGCCCGCTCCCCACCGGCGGTAGAGGGACACGAGACGGTCGTCGGGTAGTTGCCCGTAGCCGGCCATCCCCTCCTCCATGGCCGCTTTCACGATCCGATTGGCCAGGACCGCGCCCGATCGCAGTACCAGCGGCGAGAACAAGTCACTCGTCATCGGGCAATCCACCTCCAAATGTTGACTGTGCTTACATAATGTGCGCAGCGCTAACATAAGGGAAGGATGTAGGCAGTGTCAACACTTGTTGGATCGAAGACGTGCCGACCTCGATCACGACGACCGGGACGGCCTCGACGGGCGAGGTCCCGGGGAGTGGGTCAGGACAGCTGCGCGATGATGCGGGCGGCGGCCTTGGTGCCGGTCGCCGCGCAGGCGGGGACGCCGACGCCGTCGAGGTAGGCGCCGGCCAGGGCCAGACCGGGGAGGCCGGCCGTGGCGGAACGCAGGTCGGCGATGCGGGTGGTGTGGCCAGGGGCGTATTGCGGGAGACCGCCGGGCCAGCGCTGGACCACGGCGCGCAGGGGGCGGATGTCGGCGGCGGTGACCGTGGTGAGGTCTTCGACGGCGGCGGTGATGAGGTCGTCGTCGGACCAGGACAGCGGGGCAGGGTCGCCGAAGCGGCCGAAGGAGGCGCGGACCAGGGCCACGTCGCGGGCGGCCAGGTGCGGCCACTTGCGGCTGGAGAGGGTGAAGGCCTTGGCGCGCAACGGTTCACCGGTGGCGACCAGAATGCCGGAGTTGTCGGGCAGGGCGGTCTCGGGCGGCAGGGCGAGGGCCACCACCGCCGAGGAGGCCAGGTCGATTCCGGCGGCCAGCGCGGCGGCCTCCGGGGCCACCGCGCGCAGGAGTTCCGCGGTGACCGGGGCGGGGGTCGCGAGGATCACAGCGTCGACGTCGCCGACCGGGTCGAGCCGCCAGCCCTGTGCGGTGCGGGCGAGAGTGGTTACCGCCGTACCGGTTTCGACCTTCACATCGGCGGCAGCACGCAGCGCGTCCAGCAGGGCGCGGTAGCCGTCGCGGATGCCGCCGAACACCGGTGTGGTGCTGGGCGGGGGCAGGGCCTCGGACACGGCCCGGGTCAGGCTGGCCGCGCCGCGATCCAGGGCGGCGGCCAGCGTCGGCAGCGCGGCCCGCACGCCGATCGAATCCGCAAGTCCCGCATACACTCCCCCGAGCAGCGGGTCCACGCTGCGCCGGACCACCTGCTCCCCGAAGCGATCCCGCACCAGTTCCCCCACCGACACGTCCCCGCCCCGCTCCCACCGCAGCGGCCTGGACGGCTCCGCCGCAACGGCGGCCAGGGTCTGCGCATCCACCAGCCCCGCAACCGATTCCGGCGCGGCGGGGATGCCCATCAGCGTCCGCTCGGGCAGCCGATGCCCCACCCCTTCCGACCACACCAGCGGCCGCTTGCCCGCCGGATGAACGAGCTGCTCCGCAATCCCCAACTCCCCCATCAGTTCCGGAATCTCGGGCCGCCGGCCCACGAATGCTTCGGCCCCCAGATCGATCGGATCCCCCTCGATCTCGACGGTCCGCAGGATCCCCCCGACCCGATCCCGCCGCTCCACGAGGATCAGTTCCGCCGACTCCCCGAGCGCCTTCCGCAGCCGATACGCGGCCACCAGCCCGCTGATGCCGCCACCGACAACCGCGACCCGCATCGACAACTCCTCGCCACTCGTCGAACGCCGCGACCACACGAACCCGCGGCCCGCGACCCGCACCTCGACCTCGAGTCGCCCCGAGCCAACCTACTCCGGCCGCCCGCCACCCCCGCCTCCGGTGCCGGCCATCACGGCCCCGTTCCACGCCGGCCCGGCCGCCCCGAACCACGCTCACCAGCGCTTTCGAACCGCCCGCCCAGAAATGGCACGCATCGGAACGTGATTGACACCGCGCCGCGAACACCCCACCGGCCGAAGTCCCGCCCCTCACCCGGGCCGGCGCACCCGCTGGGCATCCGACGGCTTCGGAGACCTCGCTCACCTGCCCCGGCCGGGCCCGGCGGTCAGCGCCTTCGATGGGGGCGAAGCCGAAGCGCTCCGGTCACGTCACAGGAGCTTCGATCCCACCGCGCGCACCGCTGGCGGGAAGCGCTGGTCAGAGCGGGAGCGGGAGGCTGTGGATCAGGGCGACGGTCTCGGTGATGACGCCGGGGTCGGTGTTCGGGAGGACGCCGTGGCCGAGGTTGAAGATGTGACCCTTGGCACCCAAGGTGATTGCCTCGTCGGCCTCGCGGGCGATGCGGCGCACCTGGGCGTCGATCGCCGCCGGGCCCGCGAAGAGCACGGCCGGATCGAGGTTGCCCTGCAACGCTTTTCCGGGGCCGACCCGGCGCGCGGCCTCGTTCAGCGGGATCCGCCAGTCGACGCCGACCACGTCCGCGCCCGCTTCGCCCATGGCGCCCAGCAGTTCTCCGGTGCCGACGCCGAAGTGGATGCGGGGCACACCCGCGGACGCGATCTCGGTGAAGACCCGTTCCGAGTGCGGCAGAACGTATTCCCGGTACTGGGCCAGGCTCAGCGCGCCCGCCCAGGAATCGAACAGCTGCACGGCGTCCACGCCCGCATCGATCTGGGCGCGCAGGAATTCGATGGTGATGTCGGTGAGCACGCCCAGCAGCTGGTGCCAGGTGTCGGGGTCGGCGAGCATCATCGCCTTGGTGCGCTCGTGGTTCTTGCTGGGCCCGCCCTCGACCAGGTACGACGCCAAAGTGAACGGGGCACCGGCGAATCCGATGAGCGGGGTGTCACCGAGCGCGTCCAGCAGCAGCTTCACACCGGCTGTGACCGCGCCCACCTCCTCGGCGCGCAGGCGCGGCAGCGCACGCACATCGGCAACGGTGCGCACCGGATTCGCGACCACCGGGCCGACGCCGGCCACGATGTCGAGATCGATGCCGGCGGCCTTGAGCGGAACCACGATGTCGGAGAAGAGGATTGCCGCGTCCACCTGGTGGCGGCGGACCGGCTGCATGGTGATCTCGCACACCAGCTCCGGATCGAAACACGATTCCAGCATGCCGATTCCGGCACGCACCTCGCGATACTCCGGAAGGGACCGACCAGCCTGTCTCATGAACCACACCGGACACCGATGCGGCACGCCACCGGTGGCGGCGGCAAGGAACGGGGCATCGGTCAGCTGGCGTCGGGTGTGAGTACTCATCACCGCCCATCGTAAAGGGGCCCCGGCGGCGCGCCTCGCACTACTCGGCACCGGAGGGGTCTACGGTGCCTTTCGTGACACCGCTCGACTTCCGCGACGGCGCTGCCCCCACCCCGGAGCCCGAAGAACCAGCCCGGTTCCGCGCCGCGGTCGAGGCCATGGGAACCGTATCTGTGCATCCTCGAATCGAGCTGGCACCGATCCGCCCGCCGCAACGCCTCGCCCCGTACTCGTACGCCCTAGGCGCGGAAGTCACGCGACCAGATACAAACGTGGTGCCCGTCGACTCCGAGGGCGACGCATTCGGCCGGCTGATCCTGCTGCACGACCCGGCCGGGCAGGAAGCCTGGCACGGGGTGTTCCGTCTGGTCGCCTACATCCAGGCCGACATCGACTCCGCGCTCGCCGCCGACCCGCTGCTGCCGGAGGTGGCGTGGAGCTGGCTGGTCGACGCGCTGGACTCGCGCACCTCCTTCACCGCCCTCGGCGGCACGGTCACCGCCACCAGCTCGGTGCGCTACGGAGACATCGCGGGGCCGCCGCGCGCGCACCAGCTCGAACTGCGCGCCTCCTGGACCGTGTCCGACACCGTCATGCGGCCGCACGTGGAAGCCTTCTGCGAGGTGCTCGCCTACGCGGCCGGACTGCCGCCCGCGGGGGTAACCCGGCTGGACGTGCGCCGGGGCGAGAGCACCGAATAATTGGGCGCGAGATCGGGGCGGCCGATCCGCGAATTCCCGCGCCGGTCGCCCGAAAATACCCTCTCGCCTGCGAGAACATCTGTACTGCAACGAAATCGACGGCCGCCACGTACGATTCCCCATGGCCCGACGCAGTGTCACGGCCGGTCGTTTCACCGACGTGACGCGGCCCGCCAATGCCCAACCCGTAGAGTTCAAGACCATGTCCGTACCAGATGAACCCGAAGCCACTGCCGCGGTACCGTTGCTCGCGCCAGTGGACGGTGTGCCGCCGGTACTGGACTCCGCCGCCGCGGTAGCCGCAGCCGCCCGCCGGCTCGCCGCCGGAAGTGGACCGCTCGCGGTCGACGCCGAGCGCGCCTCCGGCTTCCGCTACTCCAATCGCGCGTACCTGATCCAGCTGCGGCGCGAGGGTGCGGGCACCTTCCTCATCGACCCGATCCCGATGGACGGGGAGCTCACGCCGCTGGCCGAGGCGATCAACGATCTGGAGTGGGTGCTGCACTCCGCGGATCAGGATCTGCCCGGGCTGGCCGAACTCGGGCTGCACCCGGCCCGGCTGTTCGACACCGAACTCGGCGGCCGCCTCGCGGGTTACGAGCGCGTGGGCCTGGCCGCCATGGTGGAGAAGCTGCTCGGCCGCGAGCTGCGCAAGGGCCACGGCGCGGCCGACTGGTCCACCCGGCCGCTGCCCGACGACTGGCTGAACTACGCGGCCCTCGATGTCGAGCTACTCATCGAGCTGCGCGACGCGGTCGCCGCCGACCTGGCCGAACAGGGCAAATCCGAGTGGGCCGCAGAGGAATTCGAGCATGTCCGCACCGCGGAGCCGGCCGGCCCCAAGGCCGACCGCTGGCGGCGCACCTCCGGCATCCACACCCTGCGCCGCACCCGCCAGCTCGCCATCGTCCGCGAACTATGGACGACCCGCGACCGCCTGGCCCGCCTGCGCGACGTGGCCCCCGCCCGCATCCTCCCGGACTCGGCCATCGTGGCCGCCGCCACCAACGAGCCCAAGTCCATCGCCCAGTTGCGCACCCTGCCGATCTTCGGCGGCCCCCGCCAGCGCCGCTACTCGCGCGAATGGCTCGGCGCGGTGGAACGCGCCCGCACCCTCCCCGATAGCGAGCTCCCGCCACTCACCCAGCACTTCGACGGCCCGCCCCCGGTCAACCGCTGGGAGCGCCGCGACCCGGCCGCCGCGGCCCGCCTGCAGTGCGCCCGCGCGGCCATGACCGACCTCTCCACCGAGGTGTCGGTCCCGGTCGAGAACCTGCTCACCCCGGACCTGCTGCGCCGCATGTGCTGGGACGGGCTGCCCAAATCGGTCGCCAACGGCGAAGCCCCGACCCTCATCGAGGGCTACCTCGCCGCGGGCGGCGCCCGCCCGTGGCAGCGCGCTCTGACCGTCCCGCGCCTGAGCGAAGCCCTCTACCCGAAGAGCTGACCCCGGAAATATCGCCCAGGAAAGTTGGGGCACAAGGGTTTTCTGAAGTGGACTCATTTCACAGTTTGTGAAAGTTAGATTCTGTCGACCCCGAACCAAGGGGCACGAAAGAGGAGTCCACCAATGCACGTCACCCGCCGCCCCCTGCACTACATCGGCTGGGCTGCAACCACTTTGGCACTAGCCTCGACCATCACCGCCCTATCCACGACCACCGCCTCCGCCTCCCTCGGGCTTCCCATGCTCGTCGATGCCGCAACCGGCGCGGAGGTGGGGTCCGCGGTCGTCGGACACGCATACACGTACTACGCGGGCATCAACTTCCAGCCCATGTTCGCGAGCACAGCGGACTTCTACGACAACGGGCAATGCATCGGAAGTGCCCCGCTGTCGGGTTCGGGTGCACTCCAGATCACCTGGGTTCCCACCGCCGCCGGATCGCACACGCTCACCATCGTCGGCGGCGTCAAGGAGATCTCGGAGAAGTACGACGTGACCGCCGCGCCCGCGGGATCCACCCCCGCCCAGCCGCCGAAGCAACCCGGCTGCGGCGGTGGCGGCAGCGCCAACCTCATCGGATCCGGCAGCGCCGCCCTCGACGGATCCGGCAGCGCCGGACTCTGATCACGAATACGGAAGAGACGGCAACGAAATGCCTATCACTCACCGCACCACACACCGCATCGGCTGGGGCGCAACAACTCTGGCGGTGGCCGCGACCATCGCCGCACTGTCCGCGCCCACCGTCACTGCCTCCATCGACGGTCCCGAGGTCGACGATTGTTCGACCGGCACCTGCACGGTGCCGTCGTCCTACGTCGTCGGACAAACCTACTCGTTCTACGCGGGCCCATTTCTGACGAACGTGAGCGCCACGAGCTTCTACGACAACGGGAAATGCATCGGCAGCATCTCGTACCCACACACCGGCCGCAATGCCATCGCATGGGTTCCGACCACCGCCGGAACACACGAACTCTCCGTTGCGACCTCCTCCACGATCCCGTTCGTGGTGATGCAGCCGTATACGTTCACTATGTCGGTGGTCGCCGCGCCACCGGGATCAGGCACTCCGCAGCCCCCGCAGCAGGGCACCTGCACCGGATCCGGAAGCGCGAACCTGCTCGGATCCGGCAGTTCCAACTTGCTCGGATCCGGCAGTTAGCACGCGCCGGGCGCGCGGCGGCCGTTCGCTCAGTCCTGGAATTCGGGTGGGCGGCGGTCGCGGCGGGCGCGGATGGCCTCGTCGAAGTTGTCGGTGGTGAGGCGGACGTAGAGCTGGGCCATGCCCTCGTTCTGCATGTGGGATTCGAAACTGCCCGCCTCCAGGCCACTCCACAGCAGGCGCTTGGTGAGCTCGCCGCCGACCCGGCTCCAGCGGATGATCTGGTCGGCGGTGTCGTAGGCCGCCTCGAGGAGTTTGTCGCCGGCGACGACGCGGGAGACGATGCCGATGCGTTCGGCTTCCGCGGCATCCACATCGCGGCCCGTGAGCATGATCTCGAAGGCGCGGGTGGAGCCGATGGCCCGCGGCAGCGTGTAGCTGATGCCGAGTTCGGCGGAGGTGAGGCCGTTGTTGATGCCCGCCGCACGGAAATACGCGTCCTCCGAGGCGATTCGGATATCGGTCCCCATGGCCAGGCAGAACCCGCCGCCGATGGCCGCGCCGTTGATGGCGCTGATCACCGGCTGGTGCATCCGCTTGATCGTGAGCATCACATTGTTCAGCAGCTCCATCGAGCGCCGCGCAATGCTGGTGCGCGTCAACCCCTCTACCCGCGGCACCTTGCCGGCGTGCTGCAGATCCGCGCCCGAGCAGAACCCGTGCCCGGCGCCCGTGAGCACCACCACGCGCACCTCGTTGTCGGCCGCCACGCCCTCGAGGGTCTCCCGCAGCGGCACCATCACGTCGAACGCCATGGCGTTCATCCGGTCCGGCCGGTTCAACGTGACCAATGCGATCCCCGGCCGCGGCTTCTCGACAAGCACAAACGGCATCCGAACTCCCGTCCCGAAACTGTAACCTGTTTCAGAATCTACGCGAGAACCCCAGCTCCGTATAGAAAGACGGGCCCGCGATCGGATGATCGCGGGCCCGTCACGAGCGGAGTGCCACTCGGCGGTACTACTCGCCCGCCGGAAGCAGGGCCTGCTCGATCTCGCTGCCGGAGGCGTCGGCGGCGCCCAGCCACACGTGCACCCGCTGGGCCACCTCGCCCGGAGTGAGGCCGAGATCCTGGTGGATCTTGCCGCGGGAGGAGTGGTCCAGGAAATGCTGGGGGACGCCGAGGTCGCGGGCCGGGACGTCGACGCCCGAACTGCGGAGCCGGGCGGAAACGGTGGACCCGATGCCGCCGTGCAGGCCACTGTCCTCCAGGGTGACCACCAAGCGGTGGTTCCCGGCCAGCTTCACCACGGTGTCGGAGACCGGGAGGACCCAGCGCGGGTCGACCACGGTCACCGAGACGCCCTCGGCCTCCAGCAGATCCGCGACCTCGAGCGCGAGGTCGGCGAAGGCGCCGACCGCGACCAGCAGGACATCGGCGCGCACCGAGTACGCGGCAGCGTCTTCCACTTCCACGTCGGGCAGGCGCAGCACATCCACGCCCTCGAGGCGTTCCACCGCCGGAATCTCTTCGATCGCAGGACCCTTGGGGAAACGGATGGCGGTGGGCCCGTCGCTGATGTGCAGGGCCTCCCCCAATTCCTCACGCAGGCGGGCGGCGTCACGCGGGGCGGCGACCCGGATGCCCGGGATGATGCCCAGCACCGAGAGGTCCCACATGCCGTTGTGCGAGGCGCCGTCGTCGCCGGTGATGCCGGCGCGATCGAGCACCAGGGTCACCGGGAGCTTGAGCAGCGCCACATCCATGAGCAGCTGATCGAAGGCCCGGTTGAGGAAGGTGGAGTAGATGGCCACCACGGGGTGCAGACCGCCCAGGGCCATACCGGCCGCGGAGGTCATGGCGTGCTGTTCGGCGATGCCGACGTCGAACATGCGCTCCGGGAAGCGATTTCCGAACGGGGTCAGACCGGTCGGCCCCGGCATGGCGGCGGTGATCGCCACGATGTCGTCGCGCTGCTCGGCCTGGGCGATGAGCTCCTTGGAGAACACCGAGGTCCAGCTCGACGCGGACGGGCCGCCCAGCGGCTCACCGGTCTCCGGGTCGATCTGGCTGATGGAATGCATCTGATCGGCCTCGTGGTCCTCGGCCGGCTTGTAGCCGCGACCCTTCTGCGTCACCGCGTGCACGATGACCGGACCACCGAAGTCCTTGGCCCGCCGCAGCGCAGCCTCCAGCTGTACCGGATCGTGCCCGTCGACCGGGCCCACATACTTCAGCCCGAGATCGCTGAACAGCTCCTGCGGCGCGACCGCGTCCTTGATGCCGGTCTTGATGGCGTGCAGCATCGAGTACGCCGAATCCCCCACGCGCGGAATGCTCTGGACGATCCGCTTGGTGGCGTCGAGCGCGTGCTCATAGGCAGGCTGGGTGCGCAGCCCCGCGAGCCGCTCGGCGAGCCCGCCGATGGTCGGCGCATAGGAGCGGCCATTGTCGTTGACCACCACGATGACCGAGCGGTCCGGCCCGGCGGCGATATTGTTCAACGCCTCCCAGCACATGCCGCCGGTGAGCGCGCCGTCACCGACGACCGCGACCACATGCCGCTTCTGCCGGGTCAGCGCGAACGCCTTGGCGATGCCGTCCGCATAGGACAGCGAGGCCGACGCGTGCGAGGACTCCACCCAGTCATGGGCGCTCTCGGCCCGGCTCGGGTACCCCGACAGCCCGCCCTCTTTGCGCAGCGTGTCGAACCCGTCCTTGCGGCCGGTGAGGATCTTGTGCACGTAGGCCTGATGCCCGGTATCGAAGATGATCGGGTCGGCCGGCGAGTCGAAAACCCGGTGCAACGCGATGGTCAGCTCCACGACGCCGAGGTTCGGCCCCAGGTGCCCGCCGGTGACGGCGACCTTCCGCACCAGGAACTCACGAATCTCCTCGGCCAGCTCGTGCAGCTCCGGTACCGACAGCCGACGCAGGTCCTCGGGCGTGTCGACCCGGGAAAGCACTCCCACGGCTATTGCTCCCTCCGGATGTCTCCTGTGTTTGCAACAGTCTACGGAGCCCATTCCGGCCCCCGATGCCAGGAACGAAACGCCACCTGCAACATCCGTTGCAGATGTGAGGCTCAACACAGATTACGCCGGTTACAGTGGCCCAGAGGTCCCGTCCGACGGCGTCGTCGCCCGCATCATCGACGAAGTGTACGAGCTGTGCCGGGCCGGCACCTCGGGAACGCCGGCCGACTACATTCCGGAACTGGCGGCAGTACAACCCGATTCATTCGGCATCTGCCCGGCTACCGCGGACGGGCCGGTCTACGGCAGCGCAGATCTGGACGCCGCCTTCACGATTCAGTCGATCTCCGAGCCCTTCACGTATGCGCCGGCTGCTGCCTACACGCAGCCGACGCCGCCGTGCGCGCGGTCGGCGCACGGCGGCATCCGACCCGCCTCGGGCCGAGCCTCGTCCGACACCCCTCGTCCGGTCGCACGACGCCGCCCGTAGTCGTTCCCGCGATCAGCGGTAGCCGTACTCCTGCCAGCGATCCAGGACGCGCTGCTGGATCTCCGCGGGCCAGCCGTTCTCGAAGCTGCCCTTGATCGGGCGGCGGCCCTGTGGGAAGTGATCGGCCAGCAGGCAGTTGTAGATCACCTTGCCCGCCATGAAGGAATGTGCTTCCTCCGGCGAGAGGTAGACCGCGAGCTGATCGGAAACCGCTGCCGGATAATGGAATTCACCGCGCTCGACATCCGGGTGGGAGCGAGTGGCGAAGGCCCACACCACCTCGTCGATATTCGTGATGTCGACATCGTCCTCGACCACCAGGATCTTGGGCGCATTGACCGACGGCTTGCCGGTGAAGATGATCTTGGCGATCTGGTCCACCAGCTCGTGCGAGCCCAGGCCGGTGGTCTCGTGCCAGTCCTGCCGCACCCCCAGGGTCAGCCAGTGCACCGCGGCCTCGAAGTTGTACCAGGCCGAGGAGATCGGCAGCCCGGCCTGCCGCAGCAGGTGAAGGATCTCGGCGGCACTGGTGGTGCCGATGATGGTGTGGTCCTCCTCCACCGGCGGGCCCGCCGCCACGGTCGGCTGGATCGCGCCGTCGCGGTGGGTGATCGCCGAGACGTGGAAGACCGCCTTGGGGCCGGCCTCGGTGGCGTTGTAGCCGGGGAACTCGTTGAACGGGCCCTCCATGACCGTCTCGTCGAGGGCGATGTGACCCTCGATCACGATCTCGGCGGTGGCGGGCACCAGCAGGTCGACGGTCTCGGCCGGGACCAGTTCCAGGCCCTCGCCGAAGAGCGCGCCCAGGTAATGGGTTTCGTCCTCGCCCTCGGGAATCGGCATGCCGCCCACCCACGGCAGGCCCGGCTCGACGCCGATGGCCAGCGCGATCGGCATGGGCTCGCCGATCTCGGTCCACTTCGAGCGGATGATGCCCAGGTGCTGGGGTCCCGGGATCAGGCAGGCCAGGGTGTTCCGATCGTGGATCATCATGCGGTTGATCGACCAGTTGGTCCACGAGCCGTCGGGGGTCTTGACGATGTTCATCCCGTAGGTCTGGATGTAGCGTCCGCCGTCATTGCCGTGCAGCTTCGGGGTCGGGAAGACGAACAGGTCGATGTCGTCGCCGAGCATGACGTTCTCTTTGCAGGGCGCGGCCGCACGGTCCACCACCACCGGCGGGATGCCGGGCTTGGCACGCGCGTCGGCGAGGACCTCCACGATCTGCTGACCGGTGGCGTCGGCGGGCAGGCCCAGCGCCAGCGCGATGCGCGCCAGCCGGTGCTGCGGACCCGACAGCGCGCCGGGCGCGCCGAGCACCCGGAAACCACTGTCCTGATATCCGGTGATATTGCTGAACAACGGCGCGGGGGCCCGGAGATCGTAGGACCGGCGAATGATCGCGCCGATCTCCAGATTCCAGTCGACCTCGGTGTCGATGTGCTGCACCTCACCGATGGCGTCGAGCGCCTCGATGAACTCGCGCAGGCTCTTCAAATGCGGCACAGGGGTTTTCCTTAGCGTCGGGTGTTCACAGGTGTCGGGTGCTCATGACGATGCCGCCCATCTCGGTGACCACGGCAAGTCGACGCGATTCACTCGCCGGCTCAGCATCCGTCACGTGTCGGATAGCCATCAACGCCGAAATCCGCGAAGATCGATAAGAAATGCTGATCGAAGACTCGCCTCGAGGACCCCGCGTCGACCCGGCCGAACTGGAAGCGTTCGTGGTCCTCGCCGAAGAACTGCACTTCGGCCGGACCGCCGACCGCCTCGGACTGTCCCAGCCCCGGGTCAGCCAGCTGATCCGCAGCCTGGAGCGCCGCGTCGGCCGCCGGCTGGTCGAGCGCACCAGCCGCCGGGTCACCCTCAATCCGCTGGGCGAGCATCTGCTGGCCCGCGCGCGCCCGGCCTTCCAGGAGCTGCAGCGGGCCTTCGCCGAAACCCGCACCGCGGCACGGGGTCTGCGCATCGGATTCCTCGGGCCCTACGCGTCCACCCTGGACACCGCACTGACCGGATTCCGGGCCCGCCATCCGGGATGCCAGATCACGCTGACCCAGCTGGCGTGGACCGACATCTTCGGCCCGCTGCGGCGCGGCGAGGTGGACATCCAGATCTGCCTGGCCCCGGTCGAGCAGCTCGGACTGACCGTCGGGCCGGAGGTGGGCGTGTTCCCGCGGCTGCTGGCCATCGCCCGCAGCCATCCGTGGGCCACCCGCGACAGCATCGACGTCGAGGATCTGGCCGAATTGCGGGTGATCGGACCGCATCCGGATGTCGCGCCCGAATTCGCGCGCGCCTTCTGGCCGCCGGCCACCACCCCGCACGGGCGGCCCATCCCGCGGGTCGCGCCCGCGCGCACCGAACCCGAGATGCTCACCGCGGTCGCCCACAACAACGCCGTCTTCGCCACCACCACCGCCATGCCCACCTACTTCACCCATCCGGAGGTGGCATTCGTCCCCCTCACCGGCCTGCCCGACGCGCGGGTCCGGCTGGTGTGGCGCACCGACACCGACCATCCCAAGGTCGACGAATTCGCCGGGCTGGCCGCCGGACAGCCCGCGGCGGGCCTACGTCGGCAGGCGTAGCCGGGATTACGCAGACGCGTGCAGGCGCGCCGCCGCGAACGCGCCTACGCTGGCGGACAACGAGATTGCTTCCCTCCCCCGAGGTGGATTGTCATGACCGATTTCGATCCCGCGGTCTACGGACCGTCCACCGTCCGCGTCGGCACCGCGGAACGCGAGCAGGCCGCCGCCGCTCTGGGCGAGCATTTCGCCGCCGGCCGGCTCGACATCGCTGAATACGACGAGCGGGTGGGCCGGGCATACGCGGCCAAGACCGCGGGCGAGCTGGCGGTGCTGTTCGGCGACCTACCCCGGCCGCAACCGCCCGCGCCGCAGATCCCGGCCCCGCCGCCCGCCCCGCGCCGCCCGCTGCCGCTGGCCCCGATCGGTGCGGGTGTGCTGCTGGTGTTCATGATCGCGTTCGCGGTGACCACCCACTTCTTCCCGTTCTTCCTGTTCCCCGTGCTGTTCTTCGCCTTCGCGCGGGGGCGGCGCGGGTACGGGTATCGCGGTCCGGGCTACCACCGGATGTGAGGGCTAGGGTGAATTCGTGGGCGTCATAGGCGAACTGTTCCCCGGCAAGAAGCTGCAGGACGAGGGCAGCGAGGACGGCAGCGGCGAGGGCCACCGGCCCCGGGTCAGCCTCGATCTGGATGCCGGGGTGATCCGGGTGTCCCCGGCCCGGCCGGATCCCGGCCCGGACGCGCCCGCGTCGCAGGGCTAGTACACACCCGATAGGGTCGGGCTTCGACCAAGCCGAGGCGGCTCGGTGCGGCCGGAGGGTGAAAACACGTGACCGACAACAATGATCACTGGGCGAACCCTCACGGCGGGCCACAGGGCTGGGGCTATCCCGATGCGGGACAACAGGACTGGGGTTACCAGGGCGAGGCACCGCAGCCGACCGAGTATCCGGGCTTTGCCGCGCAACTGCCCCCGGGGTACCAGCTCGCGCCTCCCCAGTACATCACGGGTCAGCAGCCCCAGTACGTCACCGGACAGCACCACCCGTACGTCACCGGGCAGCATTCTGTCCCGAATTATGCGGGGCAGCAACCGATTCCGGGCTACACGCCGCCATCCGCACCCGGCGGCGGGCCCCGCCGCACCCTGCTGATCCTCGCTGCGCTGGCCGCGGTCATCGTGCTGGCCGGCGGCGGTATCGCGGCGTATGCGCTGACCCGGGACTCCGCCGACAGCGGCACCACCGCCGCGCCAGGCACGACCGCCGCGCCCTCGGGCGGGCCGTCCGCCACCGGGCCGTCCCGCTCCGGCGCATCCAAGCCCGGCAGCACCACGGTGGTCGCCCCGGCACTGGGTATCAGCTACGACGTGCCCGCCGGGTGGACGATCGCCGAGCCCACCGACATCACCGTGCAGACCGGGGCCGACGGTTCGGTCATCGGGCACGCCAAGTCCACCGAGGGCAACGACTACTGCGCGGGCTCGGCATATCGGACCCTCGCCTTCGTCGCTCATGTCGACGGCAGCGATCCCGCCGCCGCCGCCGTCAAGGTGGCGAGAATCTCGGCGGAGAGCGGCTATTCGGACGCGACTGGCGGCAACCAGGGCGCGTCGGCCGCGGTCACCACCACCAGCGGCATCACCGGCCAGCAGGTCGAAACCTCCGGCAGCTGGCAGCCGGGCGCGCCGGGCTGCACCACGACCAGCTACTCGATCTACACCTTCGCGTTCTCCGGCCCGAACAAGGCGCTGCTGGTGCTGGCCATCCTGGCCGACCGCGGCACCCAGGGCGAACTCACCGCCGACCGGACCGCGCAGATGATCGCCAGTCTCCGTACCTCCTGACCCGCGCCGATTTGGCTCAGGTCGTGGCCACCATGGACGACGACGAGATCTCCGCCGCGTTCGTCGGCGAGCTGACGCCCTACGCGGTGCCGGTGATCCTCGAGGAACCCAACCCCGACTGGCCGTCCTGGTACGCCGACGACGCCCGGGCGATCCGAGCGGCCTTGGGGCCGAAGGTCTTACGACTCGAGCACACCGGATCCACCTCGGTGCCCGGCCTCGCCGCCAAGCCGGTCATCGACATCCTGCTCGTGGTCGCGGACACCGCCGACGAACCGGCCTACGTGTCCGCCCTCGAAGGCGCCGGATACACCCTGCGCGTACGCGAACCCGACTGGTACGAACACCGCTGCCTGGTCCGCCGCGTGGAAGACGGTGCGCCGCACGACGTCAACCTCCACGTGTTCTCCCCCGGCCTCGGCGACACCGAGATCGAGCGAGTGCTCGCCTTCCGTGATCGGCTCCGCACCCACGACGGCGACCGCGCCCACTACGAACGGACCAAACGCGAACTGGCGCAACGACAGTGGAGGTACGTCCAGCACTACTCCAACGCCAAGAGCGCGGTCATCGAGGAGATCATCGCCCGCGCCCTCCCCGCCCGCTAGCGCGTACCGCCGCCGGGGCCCGGCGGTCCTTGCCTCGGCCAATACACTGGCCGGATGCCCCTCGTCGAGGTGACCCACAAGCCGGAGCTTCCCGAGACCGTGCTGCGTGAGCTGGGCAAATGGCTGCCGCACCTGGTGTCCCTCGCCGTCGAATGTCCGGAGGAGCCCTACGACGGCGACCTGCAGCCGGGGGATGTCGAGATCCGCTTCCATCCGCTGGGCAAGTTCGATCGGTCGGGGATGGATGTGGTCATCGAGGTCCGGTCGAAGTACTTCGCGAGCCGGGCCGAGAACCGGCAGGAGCGCTGTGACCAGCTGCTCGCTGATATCGAGAAGTTCGTCGACGCGCATATCGGCGTCTACCTGGCCCTGCCGGTCGCGGCCTGGTCGCAGAGCGAGTGACCGCTCGCTGCCGCCCGGCGCGGTGGCGCTGCCGCCACTTCCAACAGACCAGGCCCACAACGTAGACCAGGCCCACAACGGCAATTTTCAATCAATGATTGAAATACTGATTGAACCGTGTTTCACTGCTTGCCATGGTCGAGAAGGTGTCCGCGGGAACGCGGGAACGACTGCTCGCGGCGGCCGAGCAGCTACTGCTGACCGAGCCCTATGACGAGGTATCGGTGCGCGCCGTCTGCGCGGCGGCGGGCGCCAACCCCGCCGCGGTGCACTACCACTTCGGATCCAAGGAGGCGCTGGTCGCCGCCCTCATCGAGGCCCGGCTCGGGCCGCTGTGGGAGGAGGGGCTGGGCCGGGCCACGGGCGGACGCGATTCGGTGCCCGCGGTGGTGGACACCATCCTCGCGCCGTTCCAGGAGCTGGCCGCGGATCCGCTGGGGCGCCTGCATCTTCGGCTGCTGGCCCGCTTCGTGCTGGGCCGGCATCAGACCTCGTGGCAGGGGCCGTGGTTCCGGATGGATTCCTGGACCGCGCTGCTGCCCGAACTGCGGGCCGGCGAGGCGCGACGGCGCTGGATGCTGGCCTTCGACCTGATCATCATGCGGTTCGGCGCTCCCGAGATCGAGGATCACGGGATGCCCGAACCGGCGTTGACGGCCCTGCGGAACTTCGTGGTGGCCGGACTCACCGCACCGGGAGAACAACCATGAACGAGATCTTCGCACCGGCGAAACTCGGCCCGATCACCCTGCGCAACCGGGTGATCAAGGCCGCCACCTTCGAGGGACGCACCCCCGACGCGCTGGTCACCCCCGAGCTCATCGACTTCCACCGCGAGGTCGCCGCGGGCGGTGTGGGCATGACCACCATCGCCTACTGCGCGGTCGCGCCGGGCGGCCGCACCGACCGGCACCAGATCTGGATGCGGCCCGAAGCCGTTCCCGGACTGCGTGAGCTGACCGACGCCGTGCACGCCGAGGGCGCGGCCGCCAGCGCCCAGATCGGGCACGCCGGACCGGTCGCCAACGCCGCCTCCAACCGCGCCCCCGCGCTCGCGCCGAGTCGCATGTTCAGCCCGCTGAGCATGCAGGCCATGCACGTGCCCGGCGACTCCGAGATCCGCGAACTCATTGCGGCACACGCGAATGCGGCGCTGCTGGCGGAGCAGGCCGGATTCGACGCGGTCGAAATCCATTTCGGCCACAACTATCTGGTGAGCTCGTTCCTGAGCCCGCTGCTCAACCGCCGCCACGACAAGTGGGGCGGCACGCTCGCCAACCGGGCCCGGCTCGCACGCGAAATCGCCTGCGCCGTCAGGGATGCCGTGGGCGACCGGCTGGCGGTGACCGCCAAACTGAACATGGAGGACGGCCGCCGCGGCGGGCTCACGGTCCCTGAGAGCATCCAGGTAGCCGCCTGGCTGGAGGCCGACGGCGCGCTCGACGCCCTCGAATTGACCGCGGGCAGTTCACTTCTCAACCCCATGCTGCTGTTCCACGGCGACGCACCGCGCAAGGAGTTCGCCGAGGTGCTGCCCGGCCCGGCGCGCATGGGTTTCAAACTGGTCGGGCGTGCCTTCCTCAAGGAGTACCCCTACCACGAGGCGTACCTGCTGGAGCGGGCCCGCCAGTTCCGCCGCGAACTGTCCATGCCGCTGATCCTGCTGGGCGGCATCACCAACCTCGACACCATGAACCTGGCCATGACCGAGGGATTCGAGTTCGTCGCCATGGGCCGGGCGCTGCTGCGCGAGCCGAATCTGTTGCAGCGCATCCAGGCCGACGCGGCCACCCGGTCGGCCTGCGTGCACTGCAACAAGTGCATGCCCACCATCTACACCACCACCCGCTGCGTGTTCCGGCCGGAGCGGACCATCATCGATCTCGACGGAAGGCACCGGGCATGAGCGGTCAAGCCCGGAAGCTGCAGCGGAGCGTAACCATGGAGGGCTCCGCTCAGGCTCGAAAGGATGCGGCATGAGTGGACGGCTCGACAGACGTGTAGCGCTGATCAGCGGCGCGGCATCGGGAATGGGCGCCTCGCACGCGCGGGCATTCGTGGCCGAGGGTGCCTCGGTGCTCATCGGCGACATCTCCGACGAGGCGGGCGCGAAACTGGCCGCCGAACTCGGCGACGCCGCGGAGTACGTCCACCTCGATGTCACCAAGGCCGAGGACTGGCGCACGGCCGTGGACACCGCGGTCGAACGGTTCGGCAAGCTCGACGTGCTGGTCAACAATGCCGGCATCCTCGACTTCGGGCCGCTCGGCACCTACACCGAAGAGCAGTGGCAGCGTGCCCTGTCCATCAACCTCACCGGCCCCTTCCTCGGCCTGACCGCCGCCCGCGACGCCCTGGTGGCGGCCAGGCCCGCAGCGGTGGTGAACATTTCCTCCGCTGCGGGGATCCAGGGCGTGCCGGGCGCGCACGCCTACACCGCCTCGAAATTCGGGGTGCGCGGGCTCACCAAGTCCGCGGCGCTCGAGCTCGCCCCGCACGGGGTGCGGGTGAATTCCGTTCACCCGGGCGGGATCATGACGCCCATGATCGGCGTGCCCGAGGGCACGACCACCGATCGCGACGCGAACTCCCTGGCCCGCCTCGGCGTGCCCGAGGAGGTCACGGCGCTCGTGGTGTTCCTCGCGAGCCACGAATCCAGCTATTGCAATGGCGCCGAGTTCGTCGTCGACGGCGGTATGACGGCGGGCCGCCCGGTCTGAGACCTACTGCTTGTAGGTCGCCAGGAAACGTCCGATGCGCTCGATGATGGCCTCGAGCTCATCGGCGTGCGGCAGCGTCACGATCCGGAAGTGGTCGGGGCGCGGCCAGTTGAAGCCGGTGCCCTGCACGATGTGGATCTTCTCGCGCAGCAGCAGATCCAGCACGAACTGCTCGTCGTCGTGGATCTGATACATGTCGAGGTCGATGCGCGGGAAGGCGTACAGCGCGCCCCGGGGCTTCACGCACGAGATGCCCGGGATGGCGTTGAGCGCCTCCCACGCGCGGTCGCGCTGCTCGCGCAGGCGACCGCCGGGCAGGGTGAGGTCGTAGATGCTCTGGTGCCCGCCGAGCGCGGCCTGAATCGCCTGCTGCGCAGGGACATTCGCGCACAGCCGGAGACCCGCCAGCATGGTCAGACCCTCGAGGTAGTTCTCGGCGTGCTCGATCGGACCCGATACCACCAGCCAGCCACCGCGGAAGCCGGCGGCGCGATAGGACTTGGAGAGCCCGGAGAAGGTGAGGCACAACAGATCCGGGGCCAGCGCGGCGGTCGCGGTGTGGGTCAGGCCGTCGTAGAGGATCTTGTCGTAGATCTCGTCGGAGAACACCACCAGGTTGTGGCGGCGCGCGATCTCCAGCATCTGGCGCACCACCTCGGGCGAATACACCGCGCCCGTGGGGTTGTTCGGGTTGATGATGACCAGCGCCCGGGTGCGGTCGGTGATCTTGGACTCGATATCGGCCAGATCGGGCATCCAGTCCGAGCCCTCGTCACAGATGTAGTGCACGGGCCGGCCGCCGTTGAGCGCGGTGGCGGCGGTCCAGAGCGGGAAATCCGGTGCGGGAACCAGGACTTCGTCGCCGTTCTCCAGCAGCGCGGTCATGGCCATCATGATGAGCTCGGAGACGCCGTTGCCCAGGAAGACCTGTTCGACGTCGAGCTCGGAGAGTCCGAGCGTCTGGTAGTACTGCACCACCGCGCGCCGCGCCGAGAGCAGGCCCTTGGAGGTGGAGTAGCCGCTGGACTGCGGCAGATTGCGGACCATGTCCTGAAGCAGTTCGGCGGGCGCCTCGAAGCCGAAGGTCAGCGGGTTGCCGGTGTTGAGCTTCACGACGTGATGCCCTTCCGCCTCCAGCCGTGCGGCGTGCTCGGCGACCGGCCCGCGGATCTCGTAGGACACGCCCGCCAGCTTGCTCGACTGCTTCACCTGCATCAAACGACCCCTTCTCGGTGTGGTTGCCGCACACTCTACTTGGAAATTCCAAGTTTGCACTTGGTATTTCCAAGTTGTTGGTTAGAGTGGGATCGTGACACGCCGAAGCTACGACCACTACTGCACCGTCAGCCGGGCCCTCGACATCGTCGGCGACCGGTGGAACCTGCTGGTGGTCCGCGAATTGTGTTCGGGCCCGCGCCGATACAGCGACCTGTTCGCCGACCTGCCCGGCATCAGCACCGATGTGCTGGCCGCCCGGCTCAAGGATCTCGAGCGTGACGGGATTCTCACCAAACGCCGCGTCGGCCCCCGCGCCGGAACCGCGGTCTACGAACTCACCGACTCCGGCGCGGCGCTGCGGCCGGTGCTGGACTCGCTGTCGGCCTGGGGCGCGGCACAACTCGGCGAACAGCGCGCGACCGACGCCGTGCGGGCGCACTGGTTCGCGCTCCCCCTCGGACATGCCGTGGCCGAGCTGGTGCCCGCCGGCACCGTCACGGTCCGCATCGGCGAGACCGCCTTCCACTACGTGATCACCGAATCCGGCCTCACCCATCACGACGGCCCGGCCGCCGCACCGGATCTGGAGATCCGGCTGGAGCTGGCCGCGGCGAGCGAGATCGCCACCGGCGCCCGCTCGCTCACCGCGACCCTCGACCAGGCGACCGGAACCGGGCAACCGGTCGGCTGAACCGCGTCACCCGTCGTCGACGCGGTGGCGGCAGTTGGCCGGCGGCCGTCGGTAGCATCGGCTGGGTTGTGCCCGCATCGATCGAGGAGGAATCCGTGACCAGCGAGAACGCCACCGGCACGATCACGATCGTCGGCTCGGGCAGTGCCAGTGCCATGCCGGACATCATGCGGGTGTCGATCTCGGTGGAAACCCGCGCCGACACCGTGGCCGCCGCCTACGCGCGGGCCGGGGAACGCGCCGACGCGGTGATCTCGTCGCTGCGCGCGGACGGCGTGGCGGGTCGCGACATCACGACCAGCGGGCTCACGGTGCGCGCGGAAACCGTATGGACCGAAGGGAATCGGGAGAAGCTGGTCGGCTATATCGCCGGCACGGCGCTGACGGTCACCCTGCGCGAGATCGCCGGACCCGGCGGGGAGGCGAAACCCGCCGCCGACGGCGGGCCCGCCGCGATCATCGCGCACGCGGTCGACGCGGGCGGCGACGATGTGCGCCTGGGCGGGCTGACCCTGACCGTCGCCGACGAGGAGAGCCTCATGGTCCGCGCCCGCGACGCCGCCTGGGACCACGCGCTGGGCAAGGCCGAACAGTACGTGTTCCGAGCGGGCCGCAGGCTGGGTCCGGTGCTCGAGATCACCGAGAACGTCTCCGGTCCCGCGCCCACACCGCGAATCGCGTTCGCCGCCAGCAAGATGGCCGCCCCGGGCGGCGCGGTGCCGGTGGAGCTCGGCGAGAGCGAACTGTCCACCAGCGTCCGGATCACCTGGCAGCTGGCCTGAGTCTCAGAGCTCGACCTGCGCCAGCAGGGAACCGGCCCGCACGGCGGTGAGCTGAATGCGAAACCGGGTGGCGTCCGAACGGGTTCGATGCGGAAACGGGTCCTCGACGACCATCCCGCGCAGATCGTGCAGCAGCCGCGTGCCCTGCGCGATGGTGAGGCGGCCGATGTCCACCAGGTGCCGCACATTGCGACCGCCGTCCGGATCACCGGTCCCGGCCGCGTACGCCGTCACCTGCTGCAACGCCGACCGCAGCCGCTTCTCGCACGCCGGGAACCGGCCCCGCTCATAGTGTTTCACCGCGTGCCGCAGGTGATCCAGCGCCGTTTGCTGGCCGCGCACCTCGAGCTCGGTCTCCAGCAGCGCCACCCGCTCGGCCAGCCGCACCGGCAGCCACGCCGTGGGTTTCAGGCGACATCGCACGCTCGCCTCCAGCCCCGCACCGATCACCCGGTCGATCTTCATCCGGTAGCCGTCCTCGAGTAGCGCGGTACGCAGCGCCGACATCCACGCCGGAAGACTCTTGCGCGCCAGGGACTCTCCCTGCAGGAACCGCGCCACCGTCACCTCGACCAGATCCAGCAGCGCCCGATCCGCCTCCGCGTTTCCGCCCAGCGCCGCCAGCCGCGCCCCGTACACCGGCGTCACCAGCCGCCCCCAGTAGCTGTCGGCGTTCACCCACAACTCGACGCCGTACTCCGGCCGCTTGAGATCCACCCCCAGCAGCAATGCCTCGAGCGAGTGGAACCGCGACTGATCCTCATAGATCAGCTCCACCACCGACGCCACAGTCGGATCCGACAACGTAGTCATGGGCAACATCTTGGCGCACCCCCAAACCGCCCGCGCCCCAACCCATCCCCCGCGACCCCGACCCGCCACACCGAGATCGGGGAGCTGTCGGTGCGGAGCATCGGGCGACATTCCGCAGGGACAGCTCCCCGATCTCGAAGGACCTGGTCAGCGTTCCAGGACCGCGATGCACTCCACGTGGTGGGTACCGGGGAAAGCGTCGAAGACGCGCAGGTCCACCGGCTGGTAGCCGACGGCGCGGTAGAGACCGATGTCCCGGGCGAAAGCGGCGGGGTCGCAACCGATGTGGATGATGCGCTGCGGCGAACGCTCACTCAGCGCATTGATCACGTCCTTGCCCGCGCCCGCGCGCGGCGGGTCGAGCACGACGACATCCGGTGCGGTATCCCGTTGTTCGTGAATCCACCGCTCGACGCGCTCGACGGTCAGGTCCACCCACGGCAGATCCCGCAGCGCGGCACGTCCTTCGGCGACCGCAGTCCGCACGAACTCGACACCGTGCACCATCCCGGTCACACCGACCTGCTCCGCCAGCCGCGCGGCGAACACGCCCACGCCGCAGTACAGGTCCCAGACCAGCGCCCCGGGCGCGCAGTCCGCCCACTCCGCCACCACATCCGAATAGCACTGCGCCGCACCATAATGCGGCTGCCAGAACCCGGTCGCCGACAGCTCCCACCGCCGCTCGCCCACGTACTGCACCGCCCGGCCGCTGCCATCCACCACGCGTTCGGTCCGCGCACTGTGCGCCGCCGCCCGCCGCGCGGCGGTACTGCGCCGATCACCCCCGCCACGCCGACCGGAATCCCCTGCCCCACCGCCTCTTTCACGCCGCCCGCGCGGACCACCCGCCGCCGCCCCGGCCGGAGCCAGTTCGACGACATGCCGCATCCCGTCCCCGTCCACGGCCACAACGAGATCCGCCCCGGGCGTCCACACCCGCTCGCCGATCCCCGCCATGGCCCCCGCCACCGGCTGCGGGCACCGCAGATCCGCGATCACCTCGGTGCTCCGATACCGGTGCACCCCGGCCCGACCCTCCGCGTCCACCACCAGCCGCACCCGGCTCCGCCATCCGGCGGTATACGACCCCACCGAAGGCTCGCCGCCCTGCGCCGCTTCCCCGGCACCGGGGCGGCCGATGAGCGCCCGCGCCGAGGGCGTCGACACCCCGCCGATTCGACCCGGCGGGACGCTCGTGCCCGGGATCGGGCGCGGGGCCGTCGCGGCGGGCTCGGCGCGACGGCCGAGCAGAGTCGAGCCGAGGTCGGTAGTCACGCTGCCGAGCCGCCCGGGATGGCCGGGCTCCGGGATCGGTGCACCGAGTGAGGTTCCTGGTGCCACACCACCGATCGCCAACCCGGGCGGTGCCGGGATCGGTTCGACGGCGAAGTCCGGTTCCCAGTCGGCGAGGCGGCGCAGCTGCTCGGCGACGACCTGGCGTTTGAGTTCGCGCTGGGCCGCGGGGGTGGCGAAGGTGAAGTCGCAGCAGCCCGCACCGCCGGGGCCGGAGACCGGGCAGGTGGCGGGGATGCGGTCGGGCGAGGGGTCGAGGATCTCGATGGCGTCGGCGCGGCAGAAGGAACCGCCGCGGTCCTCGGTGATGAGAGCACGGACCAGCTCACCGGGCAGGCCGTGGCGGACGAACAGCACGCGGCCCTCGTGGCGGGCCACACAGAAGCCGCCGTGGCCGGGCGGGCCCAGGCGGACCTCGAAGACCTCTCCGTACCAATCGGATCCGGCGCTCATGCCTCGTCTCCGAATCCGCGACGCACCGAACCGGGGGCATTGACCACCCGGCCGGTACGGGCCCGGCCCGCCGAGGACGACAGCTGCCAGGGCACGCTCGTCACCATCACGCCGGGCTCGAACAGCAGCCGGCCCTTCAGCCGCAGCGCACTCTGGTTGTGCAGCAACTGCTCCCACCAGCGGCCGACCACGTATTCGGGGATGAATACGGTCACCACGTCACGTGGGGAGTCCTTGCGGACCCGCTTCACGTAATCCACCACCGGCTTGGTGATCTCACGGTACGGGGACTCGATCACCTTGAGCGGCACCACGATATCGCTGTGCTCCCACTCCCGCACCAGCGCCCGGGTGTCGGGCTCGTCGACGTTCACGGTGATGGCCTCGAGCGTGTCGGGCCGGGTGGCGCGGGCGTAGGCCAGGGCGCGCTTGGTGGGCAGGTGCAGCTTGGAGACCAGCACGATGGAGTGCGTGCGACTGGGCAGCACGCCGTCCCACTCGGACTCGTCCAGCTCCCGCGACACCGTGTCGTAGTGGCGGCGAATGAGTTTCATCAGCCCGAAGATGGCTGCCATGGTGACGATGGCGATCCACGCGCCCGCCAGGAACTTGGTGACCAGCACGATCAGCAGCACGGTCGCGGTCATGGTGAGACCGATCGCGTTGATCACCCGCGACCGCTTCATCCGCGACCGCACCGCCGGATCGGTCTCGGTGCGCAGCAGTCGCGTCCAGTGCCGCAGCATGCCGGTCTGACTCAGCACGAACGACACGAACACGCCCACGATGTAGAGCTGGATCAGGCGCGTCACCTCCGCGCCGAACAGCACCACGAACGCGATGGCCGCGCCCGCCAGGAACAGGATGCCGTTGCTGAACGCCAGCCGATCACCGCGGGTGTGCAGCTGCCGCGGCAGGAAACGGTCCTGCGCCAGAATCGAACCCAGCACCGGGAAGCCGTTGAAGGCGGTATTGGCCGCCAGCACCAGGATCAGCGCGGTGACGATGGTGATGAAGTAGAAGCCGGGCTGGAATCCGGAGAACACCGCGCCCGCCAGCTGCGCCACCAGCGTCTTCTGCTCGTATCCGGCGGGTGCGCCGATCAGGTCGTCGGTGTTGTGCGCGTACACGATGCCGACCTTCTGAGTGAGCACGATCATGCCCATGAAAAGCGTCACCGCGATGCAGCCGAGCAGCAGCAGGGTGGTCGCAGCATTGCGGGACTTGGGTTTGCGGAACGCGGGCACGCCATTGCTGATCGCCTCGACACCGGTCAGCGCCGCACAACCGGAGGAGAACGCGCGCGCGAGGAGGAACACGAACGCCAGCCCGAACAGATGCTCGTCCTCGGCCTTCAGACCGAAGCCGTAGGACTCGGCGTGCACGGTCTGCCCCAGGCCGAGCCGGGTGAAGCCCCAGATGAGCATGATGAACATGCCGATCATGAAGGCGTAGGTGGGAATCGCGAAGGCCGTACCGGATTCCCGCACGCCGCGCAGATTGATTGCGGTGAGGATCACGATCGCCGAGACCGCGAACAACACCTTGTGGGTGGCCACGAACGGCACCGCCGACCCGATGTTGGAGGCCGCCGACGAAATCGACACCGCCACCGTGAGCACGTAGTCCACCAGCAGCGCGCTGCCGACGGTCAATCCCGCGGTGGGGCCGAGGTTCTTGGTCGCGACCTCGTAGTCGCCGCCGCCGGAGGGGTAGGCGTGCACGTTCTGGCGGTAGCTGGCGACCACCACGGCCATCACCAGTGCGACCGCCAGACCGAGCCACGGCGCGTAGGCGTAGGCCGACAGTCCGGCCACCGACAGCACCAGGAAGATCTCCTCCGGCGCGTATGCCACCGAGGACAACGCGTCCGAGGCGAACACCGGGAGCGCGATCCGCTTGGGCAGCAGCGTATGCCCGAGAGAATCGCTGCGGAATGGGCGGCCGACCAGCATGCGCTTGGCGGCCGTCGTCAACTTCGACACTCCAGGCAGCATAAGGCAGTGCGCGAGCGACCGTGTTCGGGGCGCGACCTCGCAGTCGTAGGGTGGCGGGTGCGGGTTGTGAGGTTTTCCCGGTTCCGGTTTGAACGGCTTCCGGAGGGGGAAAGTGCCCGCAGTGAGACTCGAACGGTACGGTTGCGACCCGAGCAAGCAACCAGACCGCACACCACGGTTTTCGGGAATGGGGTTCGTACGGTGTACGTCGTGATCATGGGGTGTGGGCGGGTCGGCTCCTCGCTCGCTCGCGCCCTCGTCCGCATCGGCCACGAGGTCGCGGTGATCGATCAGAATTCGAGCGCCTTCCTGCGTCTGGGCCGCGATTTCTCCGGTTCGTGCATCACCGGCGTCGGTTTCGATCGAGATGTCTTGACCCGCGCCGGAATCGAGCGCGCCGGCGCCTTCGCCGCGGTGTCCTCCGGCGACAACTCCAACATCATCTCCGCCCGCGCGGCCCGCGAGACCTTCGGCGTGGAACGCGTGGTGGCCCGCATCTACGACGCCAAGCGCGCCGCCGTGTACGAGCGCCTGGGCATCCCCACCATCGCCACCGTGCCCTGGACCACCGACCGCTTCCTGCGCGCCCTGGTCGCCGACCAGTCGACCACCACCTGGCGCGACCCGACCGGCACCGTCGCGGTCACCGAACTCGTCCTGCACGAGAACTGGTACGGGCGTTCGGTGCATTCGCTCGAGGACGCCATCGGCGCCCGGGTGGCCTTCATCATCCGCTTCGGACAGGGCGTACTGCCCAATGGCAAGTCCATGCTGCAGGCCGACGACCTGGTCTATGTCGCCGCCACCTCCGGCACCGTCGGCGAGGCCGTCGCACTCGCCGCGAATCCCCCCGCTAGCGAAGACTGATCGTGAAAGAAGCCCGAGCATGAAGGTAGCCATCGCCGGCGCCGGAGCCGTCGGCCGCTCCATCGCCCAGGAACTCCTGCGCGGCGGCCACCAGGTCATGCTGCTGGAACGCCGCCTCGACCACATCGACCCGACCAGCGCGCCCACCGCGGTCTGGACCCACGCCGACGCCTGCGAACTCGAAACCCTCGAGGAGGCCGGGCTGGAAACCTACGACGTGGTCATCGCCGCCACCGGCGACGACAAGGTGAACCTGGTGTTCAGCCTGCTGGCCAAGACCGAGTTCGGTGTGGGGCGTGTGGTGGCCCGCGTCAACGACCCCCGCAACGAGTGGCTGTTCGACTCGTCTTGGGGGGTGGACGTCGCCGTCTCCACCCCGCGCCTGCTCGCCTCCCTGGTCGAGGAGGCCGTCTCGGTGGGCGATCTGGTCCGGCTGATGACACTGCGACAGGGTCAGGCCAACCTGGTCGAGATCACCCTGCCCACCGACACCCCCTTGGCGGGCAAGGCCGTTCGCACCCTCGCCCTGCCCCGCGACGCCGCCCTGGTCACCATCCTGCGCGGCGGCCGCGTCATCGTCCCGCAGGCCGATGACCCCCTGGAAGGCGAGGACGAGCTGCTGTTCGTCGCCTCCGTCGAAGCCGAGGACGAACTGCGCAAAGCGCTCGGCGTAAACGGGTTCAACAGCAGGGGCAACGCCCCGGCCTGACCACGCGCCGACCACGGATCCGGACACAACAGTGGGCCGGGCGCACCCCCTGCGCCCGGCCCACTCGCCGTTGTCCACACCGAACCGTCAGGACGCCACCCGCAGTTCGGCGCGCAGCCGGTTCAGCGCGCGATGCTGCATGACCCGCACCACGCCCGGGCTGGTGCCGATGGCCTCGGCGGTCTCCGCCGCCGTCCACCCCAGCACAATTCGCATGACCAGCACCTCACGGTGGGTCGTGGACAGCACCTGCATGAGATCGCGTGCCGCCCGGCGGGTTTCCATCGCCAGCGCCCGCTCCTCGGGTCCCGCCTCGTTCATCGGCGCGTCCGGGAACTCCGCGACCGGGTAGGCCGGGTGCAACTGCGCCCGCCGGAACGCGTCGGCCACCTTGTTCGCCGAGATGCCGTAGACGAAAGCCAGGAACGACTTGCCCTGATCCCGGTAGCGCGGGATGGCCTGCACCGTCGCCAGGCAGACCTCCTGCGCCACATCGTCCGCGGTCACGTGCAGGTGACCCGCGCCGCCCATGCGCGCCGCGCAGTAGCGGCGCACCAGCGGATACACGATCCTGAGAATCTCCGAGACCGCTGCCCGGTCACCGGCGGCGGCCGGGCCGATCAGCTTCTCCAATTCCACTGCGGCGCGCCGGGACTCCGACGTCGCCACACTGCCTGTTTTGCCTCCCCGCCCCGCCGGGTGCCGGCGCGAGGCTGCAATCTGCATCGCAGTCCCGAGCCCCTCGCCACGGTCCTGCGCTGCCACTGCCTTGCCGTCGGTAACCAACTCCGCGATCCTTTCTCCGAATGAGCTACTGAGAGCTCCTGAGAAAGATCGTGCTCGCCGGAGGCCCGCCGAAATAGGTACCCCAGGGGTGGGTTGGTCACCCCCCTTCCGTCCCCCAATGGCTCCGAAGGTGTTGCGCTCTGGACTTTTAGCGCGATAAGGGCCCGATCGGGCGGTTGTCTAGCCCGCGGATTCCGGGGCTTTGGCGGACGAGGAGGGCAGATGGCCCGCCTTGCGCACCGCCCAGAAGGTCACCAGCGCCGCCACCGCGGTCAGCGGCCAGCCCATGGCGATGCGCGCCACGGCCAGCAGACCGGTGCTGTTGGCGTCGTAGAGGTGGTTCTGCACCAGGTAGCGGGCCACGAACACCACCGCCCACACCGCGGTCGCGATGTCGTACAGCCGCATGACGCGCTTGTCCGACCGCCACTCGGTGCCGTGCCCGTTGAGCGCACCCCAGATCACGCCCGCCAACGGCCACCGCACCACCAGCGACATCAGGAACACGCCGCCGTAGACCAGGCTGGCGTAGATGCCGAACAGGAAGAAGCCCTTGGCCTCACCCATCCGGTAGGCGATGAACGCGCACACGCCCACCCCGAGGAAGCCCGAGATGGCCGGCTGGATCGGACCGCGACGCACCAGGCGCCACACCAGGATCGCCGCGGCCACGCCCAGCGACGCCCAGATGGCGGCGGTCAGCCCGCGCAGCGAGTTCACCGGCACGAACACCAGCACCGGCAGCGAGGAGTAGATCAGGCCGCTGAGACCGCCCATCTGCTCGAGCAGCGTCTGTTCGGGTTCCTGCTCGCCCTCGTCGTCGGCGGCGTCCCGGGCCGCGCGCTCGGCGTCGACCAGCGCCTGCATGTCCTCGTCCAGCAGCGCGTGGTCCATGCGCAGTGGCGGTTCGTCGCCCGAGACGGCATTGAGCTGGACCGTGGGCGGATCGAACGGGGCTGGCGCGCCGAAGGACTCGGTGCGATCACGGCCCTGGTCGCCGTTGCTGGTGGGGTTAGGCATGAGTGTCAGGAGTTCCCGCGGAGTTCGTAGTAGGGGTTGTAGATGACCTTGCCGCCGTCGCGTTCGCCGACCCGGCCGCGCACCAGGATACGACGACCCGGCTCGATTCCCGGGATGCGACGCCGCCCGATGAACACCAGCGCCACACTGTCGGTGCCGTCGAAGAACTCGGCTTCCACCTCGGCGCCCGCCGATTTGGGACAGGCCTCGACACTGCGGAGCCGCCCCAGCATGGTGACTTCCTCACCACGCCGGCACTCCGATGCCCGGCACGCGCCCGACGCCTCCGACGTCTCGGCGAGCTCCTCGGCATCCAAACGATCCAGGTCCTCTGTCAGGCGCCGGCCGAGCCGCCGGAAATAGCCCGACGGGGTGTCCTTCCCACCCGCGGATGGCATCTCGCACGCTCTCCTGTAGAGCTCGACGGCGTGGGTCTCACGTCGTTCGTTCCTTCCACGGCGCCCGGCGGTTTGCCATCCGGCCGCCCGTGGCCGTACCTCCGCCACTGTAGATGGGACGGCCTGCACCCGCCACGCACGCTGGTCACCAGTACTCTCGATCGGTGCCCGATCTACCACGTCCGGCGGTCGCCGTCGCTTTGCCCGGAACCGGCTCCGACGCCCACTTCGCCCGCCGCGCCTTCGGATCCGCTTGCGCCGCACTGGATCTGCCGTTCCTGGCGGTCGACCCGGACCCGCGCGGGGTGATCGACAGCTACCGCAGCGCCCTGGACGCCGCCGCGCGCTCGGGCCCGGTGCTGATCGCGGGCATCTCGCTGGGTGCGGCCGTCGCCGTCGACTGGGCCGCACACCATCCGGACTCGGTGTACGGCGTGGTCGCCGCTCTGCCCGCCTGGACCGGCGCCGACACGACCGGCTGCCCCGCCGCCCTGAGCGCCGCCGCCACCGCCGCCCAGCTGCGCGCCGACGGCCTCGACGCCGTCCTGACCCGCATGCGCGAATCCAGCCCCGCCTGGCTGGCCGAGGCCCTCACCCGCTCCTGGACCTCCCAGTGGCCCGAGCTGCCCGGCGCTCTGGAAGAGGCCGCCTTCTACCGCTGGCCCGAACCCGAGGTCCTGGCCGCCGTCACCGCCCCCGTCGAGGTCATCGGCGCGATCGACGACCCCGTCCACCCGTTCGTCGTGGCGGAGCGCTGGACCACGCTGCTCCCGCACGCCACGCTGCACTCGATCACCCTCGACGAGCTGGGCGCGGACCCGTCGATCCTCGGTGCCCGGGGCATCAACGCCCTGCTGCCCCGCCGCATCCCCACCCCCTGACCGGAATCCGTCCCCGCCACGACGCCTGTCCGTGACTGCGGTGGGTCGCGCTCACGACAGTGCGGTGGCCGCACTGCACACCTTCATCACGCCGATTGCGAAACGGGCTCCGCCACTGTGGCGGAACCCCGTTTCGCTTGTCGTGCAGCCGAATCCGGCCAGGCCGGTCCGGACCGTCCGGTCAGTTCAGGCCGAGCTGCTGCATGGCCGAGCCCTCCGCGCCGCGACGCGGTTCGGTGGGCGCCTGCTCGGGCTGGAAGGCCGGGCCGCCCTGCATGGCAGCCATCTGGGCCTGCATGGCCTGCTGCTGGGCGGCCAGCTGCTGCTGGTGGGCGGCGGCGAGCTGGTCGGCCAGCTCCTGGGGTAGGACCACCGGCAGCGGTTCACGCACCGGCAGTGGCTCGTCCCCACGGCGCACCACGGTCTCGCTCATGACCGCGCGAGCCGCGGCCACCAGCGGGGTGTTCTCGTCGGCCGCACCGGTCGGACCGGCCGCGACCAGGCGCACCATCCAGCGGTAGCCGTCCACGCCGATGAAGCGCAGATCCGCACCCTGGGTCACGGCGTGCAACTCACGGCCCCACGGACCCTGCACCACCGACACCTGCGCACCGTCCTTGCGCAGCGTCTCGGCCAGATCGGCTGCCACCGAACGCCATTGGCCCGAGGTCTTGGGAGCGGCGTAGGCCGCCACCGTGATCCGGCCGTGCTGGGTGGCCAGGTGCACCGCCTGCGGCGCGCCTTCGGGGGTCATCTCGACCTGCAGCTGCCCGCCCGGCGGCACCGGCACGATGACCGAGCCCAGATCCAGGCGCTGCTCGGCGATCGACTCGAGCCGGTCGGCGACGTCCTCGTAGTCGTAGGGACCGGTCTCCGGGCCGCGGGCGGCGGGCTCCTCGAACTCCTCGAATTCGTCTGCCGCGTAGCCGGTCTCGTCGTACTCGTCCGCGTCCTCGTACTCGTCGTACTCGGTGTACTCGTCGTCGTACTGCGACGCGTCGTCTCTCTCGCCGCCCTTGTTCTTCTTGCGTCCGAACACCATCGTCATGCCTCCTTGCCGGTCGCCTGACCCGCCCCACCGGACTGCGCGGACAGGCTGGCGTGCCCACCGCTGGATCCGTGTCCTCCTGCGCCGCGCGCGGTGTCGTCGAGCGCCTCGACCTCGACGAAGTCCACCAATTCGACCTTCTGCACCAGCAACTGCGCGATGCGGTCACCCCGCCGGAGCTCGATGGCCGTGCGCGGATCGTGATTGATCAGGCACACCTTGATCTCACCGCGGTAGCCCGCATCGACCGTGCCGGGGGTATTGACAACCGACAGTCCCGCCTTCGCCGCCAGACCCGACCGCGGGTGGATCAGCCCGACCGTGCCGATCGGGAGCGCCACCGCGATGCCGGTGCCGACGAGCACCCGCTCCCCCGGTTCGATGATGACGTCCTCGGTGGTGCACAGGTCCACGCCGGCGTCGCCCTCGTGGGCACGCGTCGGTACGGGGATGCCGGGATCGAGCCGCAGCAGGGGAATAGGTGGAATACCGGTCACGTAGGCCGAGCCTACGCGTTCCCCCTCTCCGTCATTGACCTAGTCTGAAGTCGTGTCCGACCAGCCCCCTCAGGTGACCATGGGTCCCAAGCAGCAGACCGAGCCCCTCTACACCGAGCGCCTCTGGGTGCCGCTGTGGTGGTGGCCCGTCGCGCTCGTCGTGACGGGGCTGCTGGCAGCTGAAATCCACATGGGCGCACCGGGAGTGCGGGCGTGGCTGCCGTACGTGCTGCTGTTCCCGGTGCCCGTGTGGGTGCTGCTGTGGTTCTCCCGCCATCGCGTGGAAGTGGCCCCCGACGACGCCGGTGTCCCGGAACTGCGCACCGATCGCGCGCACCTGCCCGCGACCTTCGTCAAGCGCGCGGCACCGGTGCCGACCAGCGCGAAAAGCGCGGCGCTGGGCCGACAGCTCGACCCCGCCGCGTTCGTCCAGCATCGGGCCTGGATCGGGCCCATGGTGTTGCTCGTGCTCGATGATCCGGATGATCCGACGCCGTACTGGCTGGTCAGTACACGTCATCCGGAACGCATCATCACCGCGCTCGGCCTGAAGAACGCGGCCGAGCAGTCCTGATTCATCGAGGTTCCGCGCCCTACTGCGAAGAGGTCTTTCCGCCCTGCTTCGCAAAGGGGATTTTCCGCGCAGCCCCGTCCGGACCGCGCTCGGCGGACCGAGCGCGGGCTGACGGATTGCGCTCCGGGACCGTGCCCTATGCGGCGCAGTCCATGCAGATCAGCTGACCGCCGGACTCGGTGGCCAGTCGGCTGCGGTGGTGCACCAGGAAGCAGCTCGAACATGTGAATTCGTCCGCCTGCTTCGGGATGACCCGGACCGAGAGCACTTCCTCGGAAAGGTCCGCGCCGGGAAGCTCGAACGATTCCGCGGTATCGGATTCGTCGATATCCACGACGGCGGACGCGGCTTCGTTGCGGCGAGCCTTCAGCTCCTCCAGCGAGTCCTCCGAAACCTCGTCGGATTCATTGCGCCGCGGTGCGTCATAGTCGGTTGCCATGTCGTCTTCCCCTCGTCCTTACTCCGTATATCCCGGACCGGCACCCTCCTGACCGGCTCCTGGCAGGAGCCGGATCGGGTGGGATGCCGCCCCGCCCGTGGTGTACGTCACGCGTACACCGGTCACAGATCCGAGCCGGATACTCCTCATCCGCACCGGATCGCGCTCGGTCAACGCAGGACATGCCCTTGTTGTTCCCGAAATCGAACCCCAGTTTCACCCGGGCTGTACGATCTGGGCCGCCAGACAATAGCGGACCCCGGGACAAAAGTCGCAATCAAAACCCCTGCGAGTTGAAACTGAGGGGTAATCGTCACCGACAAGGGAACTCTTCGAGATCTTCCTGGCATCCTCCGAGACCTCCCCGCCACACCCAGCGGCCGACTTGCCGTGGCCGTTCACACGACAATCGCGACGTTTTCGTAGAGTGTGGGCGTGGTTTCACTGATCACCCAAGGTAACTCGACCGATCCGGACGGACGGTCCTTCATTCGGCGGCGCTGGGAGCCCTGGGCGGCCATGGTGGGCGTCATCGCTCTCATCTGCGTCGGCGTGTGGTTCAAGGCGCTGACCACGAGCGAGGGTGACCAGGGTGCGATGGCCTGCAACTCCCCCAGCCCCGCCTCGAGCACAACCGCGGCCCAGCCGGCCCCCCTCGGCGAGCGGGTGGGGGCGTCGCGATTGCGGGATGTGGAGCCCGCGGCCCTCGCCCAGTCGAAGGTGCGCGTGTTCAATGCCAACGGCCAGCGCGGTCAGGCCGCGCACGTGGCCTCCGAGCTGGGTGACCTCGGTTTCGCCAGTGCACCGGACGTGCAGATCGGTAACGATCCGGTGTACGTGAACGGCGACCTCGAATGCACCGGGCAGATCCGTTTCGGCGTGAAGGGCCGGCCCGCGGCGGCGTCGGTGCAGCTGGTGGCGCCGTGCGCCGAGCTCATCGAGGATCAGCGCCAGGACGACACCGTGGACATGGTGCTGGGCTCGCTGTTCCGCGATATCCGGCCCGACACCGATGCCGAGGAGGTGCTGAAGTCGCTGAAGAACCCGACGCCCGGCACCGCGCCGGCCATCGATCCCAAGCTGCTGGAGGCCGCGCGGCACGCGAAGTGCTGAGAATCTCTTTCGCGGGGTGTGTGCTCTGACCGGCAGACCCGGCGCGAAACTCCGACCGGCGCAACCAAATATATGAACCGGATAACACGAATCGCCGCGATCCTTCGATCGCGGCGATTCGTTTTGCCCGGTCCGGACCGGCGGTCAGCCGTGCCCGGTGGTCGTCCAGCCCGCTGTCACGGCACCGGGATAGGGGTGGTGACATCCAGACGCCTGAACAGACCGAACAGTTCGTCAGCGATGCCGGGGGCGGCCGCGGACACCAAATCGCCTGCGGTGCCCGGCGAGTCGGGTCCGGGCGGCAGGATCAGGCGTGCGCCCGCCTCGGTGGCGATGAGCGCGCCCGCGGCCCAGTCCCACAGGTTCAGGCCGTGCTCGTAGTAGGCGTCGGTGCGGCCCTCGGCCACGGCGCACAGGTCCAGCGCCGCCGAGCCGAAGCGGCGGATGTCGCGAATGTGCGGCAGCACCTGCGCCACCAGCTCACCCTGACGGATCCGGCGCTCGGTGGCGTAGGCGAAGCCGGTGGCCACCAGTGCCATGGACACCGCGTCGACCCGGTTGGCGCGCAAGGCAATCGGCGCACCGCCCGGGGCGGTGCCGTCCACGCTGGAATCGGCACGGTGCGCACCGAGGCCGAGCCCGGCGCTGTAGGTGACCGCGTGCGCGACATCGGCGACCGCGCCCGCGACGGGACGGCCGCCGCGCACCGCGCCCACCGACACCGAGTAGGACGGGATGCCGTAGACGAAGTTGACGGTGCCGTCGATGGGATCGACGACCCAGTGCACCAGATCCGGGTCGTCGGCCAGGGTGCCGCCGTCCTCCTCGCCGACCACGCGGTCGCCGGGGCGCAGTTCGGCGACCAGTTTGCGGACCAGCTGCTCGGTCTCGGTGTCGACGATGGTGACGGGGTCGGTGGGGGTGCTCTTGGACTGCACGGCGTCCTGCTCGTGCGCGCCCGGCCCGAAGACCTGCGGCCGGCGCTCGCGGACGTGCGCGGCGGCGGTCTCGGCCAGATACACCGCGACGCGGCGCAGTTCGGCGATATCGGACGTGTCGGTGGTCGTGGCGGCGGCGGGGACGGTGGACGTGAAATTCGATTCCGGCACGAGCACCATCGCAGCACAGATCCGGCATCCGGCGCATTAGGCTTGTCGTGCACGACACAAGGCGGAGGTCGATCGAGCGGTCATCGGCCGGTGGCGTCGACTCGCCGGCATCCCAGGAAAACGAGGAGTGGTCCATGTCCGATCCCGGACGCGCGTTCGGCATCGATATCGGCGGCAGCGGTGTGAAGGGCGCCGAGGTCGATCTCGCGACCGGCGAGCTGGTCTATGAGCGCATCAAGATCGTGACGCCGCATCCGGCCACTCCGAACGCGGTCGCCGAGGCGGTCGCCAAGCTCGTCGCGCAGTCCGGCTGGGAGGGTCCGGTCGGCATCACCATGCCGAGCGTGGTGCTGCACGGGCAGATCCGCACCGCCGCCAATATCGACCCGACCTGGATCGGCATCGACGCCCGGCACCTGTTCTCGCTGGCGCTGAGCGGCCGCGACGTGACCGTCCTCAACGACGCCGACGCGGCGGGCATGGCCGAGGACCGGTACGGCGCAGCAAAGGATCTCGACGGGTTGGTAATGCTGCTCACCTTCGGCACCGGTATCGGATCGGCCGTGATGTACAACGGCGTGCTCGTGCCCAACAGCGAGCTCGGGCACATGGAGGTCGACGGCCGGGAGGCCGAGCACCGGGCCGCCGCCTCGGTCAAGGATCGGGTCGGCATGTCCTACCCGGAGTGGGCGCGGGAGGTCAGCAAGGTGCTGGTCACCTTGGAGAACCTGTTCTGGCCGAACGTGTTCGTCGCGGGCGGCGGCATCAGCCGCGACTACCAGGAGTGGATTCCGTTGCTCACCAACAGAACCCCCGTGGTACCTGCCGCGCTGCGCAACACCGCGGGCATCGTCGGAGCAGCCATGGCGGTGTCAGCCGGGATCGCACCGTAAGTAAGCTGGTTCGATCGTTACAATGGAACACATGCCCGGCGGTAGGCCGGAAACCGACACCGGCACGAGAGCCGGTTTACCCCCCGACAGAACCGCTCCGCCGGATCACCACTCTGGCGTGACGCCGCACGAGACCGTCACGAAAGGGCGTACGTGGTAGCCACGAATACCCGAGAGACCGCCGAATCGGCCGAGGCCGCCGACTCAGCAGATACCACCGCAGCACGGCCGGTCAAGAAGGCTGCCGCGAAGAAGGCCCCGGCCAAGAAGGTCGCGGCGAAGAAGACCGCGGCCAAGAAGACCGCGGCGAAGAAGGCGACCAAGGCCACCGCCAAGAAGACGGCGGCGAAGAAGGCCTCGCCGAAGAAGGCCGCGGAGCCCGGCGCCGAAGGCGCTGAGGGCGACGAGGTCATCGACGACGACTCGCTGGAGCTCGACGACCTGGGTGACATCGAGATCGACGAGGACGACCTCGAAGAGGACGACCTGGTCGACGAGGTCGAAGAGGACGAGGAAGAGGCGGCCGGCCCGGCCGCTCCCGCCGCCGAGGGTGAGGAGGCCGAAGAGGCCGACGAGCCGTCGGAGAAGGACAAG
The DNA here is from genome assembly GCF_042754085.1 of Nocardia sp. NPDC059236. Classification (NCBI taxonomy): domain Bacteria; kingdom Bacillati; phylum Actinomycetota; class Actinomycetes; order Mycobacteriales; family Nocardiaceae; genus Nocardia; species Nocardia sp. NPDC059236. Next base: position 171,389 of record NZ_JBHZAF010000001.1, on the reverse strand, counting down.
GCCTCCGGTGACTTCGTCTGGGACGAAGAGGAATCCGAGGCGCTGCGCCAGGCCCGCAAGGATGCCGAGCTCACCGCCTCCGCCGACTCGGTCCGCGCCTACCTCAAGCAGATCGGTAAGGTCGCGCTGCTCAACGCCGAGGAGGAGGTCGAACTCGCCAAGCGCATCGAGGCCGGCCTCTACGCCACGGAGAAGATGCGCGAGTTCGCCGAGAAGGGCGAGAAGCTACCGGTGCAGTCGCGCCGCGACTTCCAGTGGATCATGCGCGACGGCAACCGCGCCAAGAACCACCTGCTGGAAGCCAACCTGCGACTGGTCGTGTCGCTCGCCAAGCGCTACACCGGCCGCGGCATGGCGTTCCTGGACCTGATCCAGGAAGGCAACCTCGGTCTGATCCGCGCGGTCGAGAAGTTCGACTACACCAAGGGCTACAAGTTCTCGACCTACGCGACGTGGTGGATCCGCCAGGCCATCACCCGCGCCATGGCCGACCAGGCCCGCACCATCCGCATCCCCGTGCACATGGTCGAGGTCATCAACAAGCTCGGCCGCATCCAGCGCGAACTCCTCCAGGACCTGGGCCGCGAGCCCACCCCCGAAGAGCTCGCCAAGGAAATGGACATCACGCCCGAGAAGGTGCTGGAAATCCAGCAGTACGCGCGCGAGCCCATCTCCCTGGACCAGACCATCGGTGACGAGGGCGACTCCCAACTCGGCGACTTCATCGAAGACTCCGAAGCCGTAGTCGCCGTCGACGCAGTCTCCTTCACCCTCCTCCAGGACCAGCTCCAGTCGGTCCTGGAGACCCTGTCCGAACGCGAGGCCGGCGTAGTCCGCCTCCGCTTCGGCCTCACGGATGGCCAGCCCCGAACCCTGGACGAAATCGGCCAGGTCTACGGCGTCACCCGCGAACGCATCCGCCAGATCGAGTCCAAGACCATGAGCAAGCTCCGCCACCCGAGCCGCTCCCAGGTCCTGCGCGACTACCTCGACTAGCGATCACCCGAGATCGGGCCGCTGAGCTGCAGCTCAGCGGCCCGATCTCGTATCAAGACCCGAGCACGTGGGGACGGTGGGTGGGTCAGTGGGCTTATCGGGCTGTAACGAATCCCTGGGAAACCAGCCAGTCGCGCGCGACGGTGGCGGGTTCGGCGCCTTCGAGGTCGACCTTGCGGTTGAGTTCGGTGATCGTCTCGTTGGTCAGCAATCGCGAGATCGGCTCCATCACAGTGGCCACCTGGGGGTGCGTGTCGGCGAAGGATTTCCGCATCACCAGTGCCGCATTGTATTTGGGGAAGAAGCCGAGATCGTCGTCCAGAATGCGGAGGTCGAGGGCTTTGATGCGGCCGTCGGTGGTGGCGACCGACCCGAACTGGCAGCCGCCGTTCGCGGTGGAGGTGTAGACCAGCGCGTCCTGCATGATCTGCTTGTGCACCTTGCCGGTGTCGATGCCGTACTTGCGGGCCATGCCCGGGAATCCGTCCTGGCGGACACTGAATTCGGTGCCCAGGCAGGTGGGTCCGGTGCCGGGTTCGGTGTTCACGGCTCGCGCGTAGTCGGAGAGCGTCTTCGTCCCGGTCCGCTGTGCGCTTGCCGCGTTGGTGACCAGCGCGTAGGTGTTGTTCATCGGGGCGACGTCCGCCCACAGCATGCCGTGCGCGGCCAGGTCGGCGTCGCGTACCGCCTCGAACTGCTGCTGCGAGTCCGGAATCGGCGTCTCGTTGCCCAGATAGTTGATCCAGCCGGTGCCGGTGTAGTCGTAGGCGATGTCGACCTGTCCGTGCAGTTGGGCATCACGCAGACTGTTGGACCCGGTGATGTTGGTGAGGTCGCGCACTCGCGCGCCTGCCGCGGTGAGCGCGAATTCGATGACATAGCCGAGAATGTTCTGCTCGGTGAAATCCTTGGACCCCACCGTGATCGCCACCCCCTGCAATCCCGGATCCGGCCGGATGCTGCCCGCTCCGACCTGCAATGGCACCGCCCCGCCGGATTCGAGCCCGCATCCCGCCGCCAGCATCAGCCCGAGCGCGGCCAGCACCGCCGTCCATCGCCTCCTCATCGCAGGCCCCGTGGGCCGAGGAACTGTTCGGCGAGCGCTCCCAGCCAATCCACCAGCAGCGCGAGCGCCACCGCCAGAATCGCCCCCACCCACAGCGTCACGTTGTCCCGCAACTTGTATCCGGTATCGATGAGAATTCCCAGCCCACCCGCGCTGACCAGGAAAGACAGCGTTGCCGTCCCCACCGCCAGCACCAGCGAGGTCCGCAGACCCGCGAGGATGTACGGCACGGCAAGCGGAAACTCGATGCGCCGCAACACCATAGCCGCGGACATCCCCTGTCCCCGCCCGGCATCCACCAGCGTCGGATCAACCTGCTGATACCCGAGAATGGTGTTCCGCAGTACCGGCAACAACCCGTAGAACGCGATGGGCGCCACCCCGACCCAGAACCCCGTCCGCTGGGTCACCAGGTAATACAGCACGATGAGCCCGATGGCCGGTGCGGCCGCACCGATATTGGCGATGCCCACGAAAAGCGGTGCCAGCCTGCGGAATCCGGGGCGGGTGAGCAGCGTCCCCAGCGGCACCGCGATCGCGACCACTATGGCCACCACCGTCGCCGTGATCACGACATGCTGCCGGGTGACCGTCACGATGTTGGTCGCGTTCATGCTCGCCTGCTGCGTAGCGGTCAGATTCCGGTCGAACGCCCACACCAGCACCCCCACCCCGAGCCCGACCGCCAGTACCGGCTGCGCCACCAACCGAATGAACTCCGACCGCCGCTCGGTCCCCCGCCCCCTCACGCCGGCCCGCCCGACTCGGCCGGATCATCCGAAGTCGCTTCACTGGAAGACGCGCGTTCCGAGGACGCGCTATCACCCGAAGCCATCGCGGCACCGGTCGTGACGGCGGATTTCCGTGCGGCTCGGCTGCTTTCGGTGCGGGTGGCCGCCAGATGGGTGACGAGGGTGTCGATCGCGATCAGGCCGACGTATCCGCCGTCATCGCCGGTGACCACGGCGTGGGCGGTGCTCTCGGCGAGGAGCATTTCCAGCGCCTCCTGCAAGGACGAGCGCAGGGCGACCGTGCCGGTGACCGGGTACCCCGCCTCACGCAACGAGGTGGCGTGGGCCAGCTGCTCGGCCGAAACCCAGCGCAGAGGACGGTATTCCTCGTCGAGCACGAGACCCCACTGCCATTCCTGCTCGGCGAGCGCGGCCCGGAAGGGTTGCACCTCATCGGTTTCGGCGGCGGTCGGGCACCGGCCGAGCTCGACGTCCTCGACACGGGTGAGCGTGAGTTGCTTCAGCCCCGCGTCCGCACCGACGAATCCGGCGACGGTGCCGTCGGCGGGTGCGGCCAGGACGGCGGCCGGGGTGTCGTATTGCAGCAGTCGGGAGCCGTTGCCCAGCACCGCGATTCGATCGCCGAGTTTGACGGCTTCGTTGAAATCGTGGGTGACGAAGACGATCGTCTTGTGCAGTTCGGCCTGCAGGCGCAGCAGTTCGTCCTGGAGCAGCCCGCGGGTGATCGGGTCGACCGCGCCGAACGGCTCGTCCATCAGCAGGACGGGCGGGTCCGCGGCGAGTGCGCGTGCGACGCCGACGCGCTGCTGCTGACCACCCGACAGCTGGCGCGGGTAGCGGCGGCGGAAGGTGCCCGGATCCAGGCCGACCAGGTCGAGCATCTCGTCGACGCGGGCGTTGATCTTCGCGCGCTTCCAACCGAGCAGCGCGGGCACCGTAGCCACGTTGCGCGCCACCGTCTGATGCGGGAACAGCCCGGCCTGCTGGATCGAGTACCCGATCTGCCTGCGCAGCTGGTCCGGATCCTGACGACCGATATCACGCCCGTCGATGGTGATGGTGCCCGAGCTCGGCTCGATGAGCCGGTTGATCATGCGCATGATGGTGGTCTTGCCGCACCCCGACGGGCCGACGAACACCACGATCTCCCCGGCCGGAATGGTGATCGAGAATTCGTCGACCGCCGGATCCCGTTGCCCCGGATAGCGTTTGGTGACGGCGTCGAGCACGATCCGCGCGCCACATGGCGCGTGTGCGGAATCGTTAGCCGCAGTGACGGTTTCAGTCACGAATCCCCCTCGGGGTAGTGAACCGGCCGACGCCGGCCAGCAGGGCGTCGAGCAGCAACGCCAGCACGATGATCAGCACCGTGCCGGTGAGGGCCTGCGGCACCGCGGTCGGGCTGCCCAGCCGGGCCAGCCCGGAGAAGATCAGGTTCCCCAGTCCGGGCCCCTTCGCGTAGGCGGCCATGGCCAGAATCCCCATGATCATCTGGGTACTGACCCGCATCCCGGTGAGGATCGGCGGCCACGCCAGCGGCAGTTCGATACCGACCAGTACCCGCAGCCGGTTCATCCCCACCCCGCGCGCCGCGTCCGACACCGCCGGATCCACCCCGCCCAGCCCGATGATCGTATTGCGCAGGATCGGCAGCAGCGCGTACAGCACCAGCGCGACCACAGTCGGCCGCACGCCCAGCCCCAGCACCGGAATCAGCAAGCCCAGCAACGCGAACGACGGCACGGTGAGAATGATGCTGGCCAGCGCGGTCGCCAGCGCCGACCCCCACGGGCTGCGGTGCACCAAGATGCCGATCAGCACCGCCAACGCGGTCGCGATCAGCATCGACTGCACCACCGCGGATACATGCAGGTACGAGTCGGTGAGCAGCTGCCTGCGATGATCGACGACGAAATTCCAGAGCGTGCCCAGAAGCCCCCTCCTGCCTAGCAGTTCACCGCACAGTGTATTGGCGCGAACCCCGCCTCGCGCCTTTTCGAGTGTCGCCGAGACGATCGGTAGCAGTACGAAGGCCGCTGCGGTTGAACGGACTTCAGTCGGCGCGGTAGCGCAGCATCACCACGGTGTTGAAGTGCTTCGTCTCGACCAATCGAAGCTGGATGCGCTTCTCCAGTGACGGGAAGAGCGGTGTGCCGCCGCCGAGCACTACGGGCGAGACGAACAGCTGGTACTCGTCGATGAGCCCGTGTGGCATCAGCGCGGCCGCGAGGCTCGCACCACCGACCTCCATGACGCCGTCTCCCGCGGCCTTGAGCCTGCGAACCTCCTCGACCGCGTTCTCACTGACCAGGGTGCTGTTCCAATGGACCTCGGTGAGCGTCCGGGAGAAGACGACCTTGGGCTTCTCCCGCCACAGCCCGCCGAACTCGCGCTCGATGCGCGGCGCGTCCGCTGGCACGTGCGGCCAGTGCGCGGCCATCAGCTCGTACAGCCGACGACCGTGCAGCGAGACCTCGATCTCGCGGTATCTGTCGTTGTGGAACTGGTGCAGCTCCTCGTCCGGGTCGGTCCAGTCGATGCTGCCGTCGCGGTCGTTGACGTAGCCGTCCAGGGACACGCCGAACCCATAGATCAGTTTCCTCATGACCAGGTAGACCTCCTACGCGCTCGAAACTCATCGACAGTCATCGGCGGCTGTGTCGCTGTGGATCCCACCGGCAACGGCAGCGGTCGACGGTATGTGGTGAGAGACTGCCACGTTGTGGACTACCAGGAAGCCGCCCCGGTCTACCGAACCCACGATTGGCACATCCAAGCCCGCGAGTACGCCCGCCACGAAGCTCGCCGTGGACGCCGGTTCGCCTACACCGCTTTCGATCCCCGACGCACAGCACTGGTCGTCATCGACATGGTGCCGTTCCACGTCACCGACAACGCCTACTGCCGTGCGATCGTGCCGAATATCAACCGCATTGCCCAAACCCTTCGCACCGCAGGCGGAACCGTCGCTTGGGTCCTTCCTCGCACGGGCCGGCCCAGCCCGGCAGCAATCGAATTCTTCGGCCCCCGGATCGCCGAAACCTACAGCACCTCAGGCGGTTCCGGACCGCTCCCCACGCGTGTGTGGCCCGATCTGGCGACACATGAGGACGACCTGTTCGTCGACAAGGACGCGTTCAGTGCCTTCTTCCCTGGCCGATGCACCCTGCCGCACCTCCTCGAACAGCGGCGCATCGACACCGTCCTGATCACCGGAACCCTCACCAACGTGTGCTGCGAGTCCTCAGCACGTGACGCCGCGACCGTCGGCTTCAGAGTGATCATGGTGGCCGACGCCAATGCCGCTCGACGCGACCAGGACCACAACGCCACACTCCACACCGTCTACCGGTCCTTCGGCGACGTACGCCCGACAATGGACGTACTCGACCTCATCTCCAGTACCTGAACCCGACAAACCACCGCCCGAAACCCCTCCGGGAGCGCGTCGATACGGTCGACGATCGTCGATGCCCCAGCGCTGTGGCACGCGCGCAACGTGGGCGATCGATGTCAATCTCTGTATCGCGCAACAAGTTTCATACCCGCCGCGCGTCGGGGGTGTTCGTTGCCCCAGGGGCGGTAGGGTTCGGGCGGTGGAAGGGATGGCATCGATGAGACGGCTGGCGGTTGTGGTGGGGTCGGCGATGGTGGTGGCCGCGGGGCAGTTCGGGGTGGGTGCGGCGCAGGACGATTCCGGGGCCATGGATCGGCTGGTGGAGCTGTTGAGCGAGCGGCTCGGTACCGCGGATACAGTCGCGGCGGTCAAGTGGGAGGGGGCGGTGCGGGATGGGGGTGAGCCGGTGATCGACGATCCGGTTCGTGAACGGGCGATCTATGATGCGATGGCCCAGCTGGGGGCGGAGCGGAATCTGCCTGCGGGGCTGGTGCGGCAGGTGTTCGAAGGTCAGATCGAGGCTAGCAAGATCGTCCAGCGTGGGCTGGTGACCGAGTGGCGGTATGGGCTGGCGACGGCGCCGGTGCCCGCGACGGATCTGGCCGGGGTGCGGCCGGTCATCGATGGCCTCAATGTCGCGATCATCGACGAATTGGATAGGGAGCGGACCGAATTGACGCGCTCCGACTGCCCGGCGCGAGTCGCCGCCGGGGTGCTCGCTGTCGCCGGGCACGACAATCTCGACGCTCTCCACGCGGCGGCGCTCGTGCGCGCGTCGACTCCACTGTGTGGGAGCTGACATATGTCCCCCAGCACAGAGAGGTCGCCCTGATAGGGACTGCCTCAACCAGCACCCGAATTCGGCTGCCGAGCAACAGCGTTCGCGGCAACTCAGTCGAGACAGAATTCGTTGCCCTCGATATCCTGCATCACGAGGCACGACTCGTTGACGCCATCGGCGCGCAGTAGTCGCACACGTACCGCACCGAGCGCGACCAGCCGTGCGCACTCGGCTTCGATTGCGGCCAAGCGCTCTTCACCCACGAGCCCGGTGCCGACCCGAACGTCAAGATGCAGCCGATTCTTCACGACCTTCCCCTCGGGCACACGCTGAAAGAACAGTCGCGGGCCCACACCTGACGGATCAACACACGCGAACGCTGAACCCTGATGCTCAGGCGGCAGTGAGGAATTGAAATCGTCCCAACTGGCAAACCCCTCCGGTGGCGGCGGAATGACGTACCCCAGCACATCGCACCAGAAGCGGGCGACACGCTCAGGCTCTGCGCAGTCGAAGGTGATCTGGATCTGTTTGACCGACGTCATCGGTCCACCATAGAGGCAGGATCCTTCGCCGCCGCGGCAGCAGCCCTGCCCGACCATGCGGCAATAGCCGACCTTCGCCATGCCACTTACCCAACCTCCGTGACGTTCAACGGATTCCGTGGCAGGACCGCTGCTTACCGCCGCCTCTCCCGCGGCGCATTCCTCGCAGCTGTCCCTCGCGCTTGAACCACCAGCTGTCTGAAGTCTTTTGAGCTGCAACGTGATATGTGGTGAGCAGTCAGCCGCCTGCTTCCTCACGCGCTCGCGCCGGAAACCGTAGGTCGGCAGGAGGCTAGCCGAGGCGGCGTTGGAGCTCGGGGCGGTAGTCGTCGAAGGCGGCGGCGACCTCGTCGAGGTAGACCAGTTGGGGGAAGTCGATGATCGGCTGGTGGTCGATCAGGAAGGCGGCGGTCAGTTCCACGACGCGGTGCTCGTCGGCTGCGGCGACGCCGAGGTCGGCGAGAACGTCCGGGGCGACTATGAATTGGGATTCGGCGGAGTCGGTGCCGTCGTCGACCAGGACTCGGTATTCGTGGTCGACGACGGGTTCGACGGTGATTCGGGGGTTGGTCATCGGGACAGGGGGCTGTAGAAGATCAAGCCGTTGCCTTTGTTGTCGTAGACGACGGCGCGGCGTTCGTGGGCATCGTCGTAGGGGCCCTTGACGATGCTGCCGCCGCTGGCCTCGATGGCCTTGGCGGCGGCGTCCACGTCGACGGTCTTGATGCCGACGACGATCTGGCCGTGGATGGGGTGGTCGACCGCGGTGGCCAGGGCGAGGGTGATCGGGCCGCCGCCGAGGGCGGCGAATTGGGCGCCGTCGCGGAACTTCAGGGGCATACCGAGGGTTTCGGTGTAGAAATCGATGGATTCATCGAGGTTGTCGGTGGACAGGATGATCATCTTGACTTCGTGATCGCTCATGGCTGCCTCCTGTGGGCGAAGTGGTGACGCGCCCGGAATGCCCGGGTTCGGTCGCCCACCATGATGGCCGCTCCGCGCCCCCGGGGATCGCCAACGACACGCTGCCGCCCACTGAGTGGGCATTGTGAGCCAGCTACCGCGCGACTCAGGCACAGCCAGTCCGAGCCAGGCGGACCCGTCCGAGTCGGGCTCAGACCGGCCCAGTCAGGCAGAGGCCGTCCCAGTCAAGCTGAGGCCGTGCGGGCCATCTGGGCTTTCGAAGCAGCGCGGGTGGTGCGCAGGCTACGCCGGTCCGCGAGTTCGACGGTAGCGAGGCGCGGGCCACCGCACACGCCGCTGAGTGTCCGTTTTCCGCCATATTCTTTTGTTTCACGGAATCAACTTTTATAGTTGATTCATGGAAGCAAACAAAGACCAGGTTTCGCGGCTGGCCCGCAGCACCGCACGATTCGCGGAAGCCATGCGGCAGGGCACTTCTCGCGCCTACGACCCGGTCCGGGTCGGCGTGCTGCAGTGCGCGGTCGAGTCCGGGCCGCTGCGGGCCGGGGAGATCGCCGAATGCCTGGACGCGTTGCCGTCTTCCATCACCCGGCATGTCCAGGCGCTGATCGACTCCGGGCTGGTCAGCACCTCCCCCGATCCGGCGGATCGGCGGGCGGTGCTGGTCGAGGCCACCGAGGCGGGGCGGGCCGAGCTCGCGCAGTTCCTGGAGATCGGCGACCAGGTCTTCGGCGAGGTGATCGCCGACTGGTCCGCCGAGGATGTCGACACGCTCACCCGGCTGCTCGATCGCATGATCGAGGCCTGGGCCGCGGCGGGAGCACACCAGCAGCAACGGGCGAGCCGGAAACGCCCGGGCCGATTCGGCTGGAGCCGGATCTGACCTCAGGAGAGGACCAATTGCCATGGCCACCAACACACCCCTGCACGTGATCATCGCCGGCGGCGGCATCGGCGGGCTGGCGCTCGCCAACGGCCTGCGCCACGCCGGCGTGAGCGTCAGCGTGCACGAACGCGAAACCCAGCGCACCGACCGGCTGCAGGGTTTCCGCATCCACATCAACCCGCACGGCAGCAATGCCTTGGCGGAACTGCTGTCGCCGGAGCTGTATTCGACCTTCGTCGCGTGTGCGGGCAAGGGCGGCAACGGGTTCGGTTTCGTCACGGAACAATTGCGGGAACTTCTCCAGATCGATCCGGAGGAGGGTGAGTACACCGCCGGCGGGCACTACGGCATCAGCCGGATCACCCTGCGGCAGCTGCTGCTCGCCGATCTGGGCGACGTCGTGCACTACGGCAGCATGTTCGACCGCTATGAGCGCCTGCCCGACGGCCGGATCCGGGCCCATTTCGGCAACGGCGACTCCGAGATCGGTGATGTGCTGGTCGGCGCGGACGGCGGCACCTCCCGGGTACGGGCGCAATACCTCCCGCACGCCGAGCTCGTGGACACCGGAATCGTCACCATCGCAGGCAAATACGGCCTGACACCGGAATCGCGAGCCCGCCTGGACGCCCGGCTGCTGCGCAATCCGCTCAGCGTCATCCCGCCCAGCGGCTGCGGAATGTTCCTCGCCCCACACGAATTCGACATTCCCGTCGGCGCGGAACGCATCGCCGGGAACCAGCCCGGTCTCGAGCCCGGGCTACTCCTCGACAACACCCAGCCGTACGTCTTCTGGGCCTTCGCGGCCAAACGCGAACGCTACGGCGCCGATCTGGAGGCGCTCTCACCCGTCGGTCTGCACGACCTGGCGGTGCGCATGACCACCGGGTGGGCGCCCGAATTGCGGGCGCTGGTCGCCGATTCCGATCCGGAGACCGCCACCCTGCTGCCGATCAAGACCTCGGTCCCGATCCCGGCCTGGCAGACCACGAATGTCACGCTGCTCGGCGATGCGGTGCACAGCATGACCCCGTTCGCCGGTATCGGCGCGAACACCGCACTGCGCGACGCCCGGGGGCTGTGCCGCGCACTGGTGGCCGCCGAACGCCGTGAGCTCGGACTGCTCGAGGGCATCCACCGATACGAAACGGACATGATCGACTACGGCTTCGCGGCGGTGCGAACCTCGCTGACCGCGGCCACCCAGTCGGTGTCCGACAGCCGGTTCGCGCGTGGCGCCGGCAAACTCGTCTTCCGCACCGCCAACGCGGTGCCCGCCATGAAGCGAAAGATGTTCGCCGACTTGGGTGCCGAGTGATAGCTGCCGCACATGTGCCGCCCGCCTGCCGAGCGGGTGGCACATGCGGATCACCACCCTCGGATGTCCAAAGTCCAACGCGCACATGACATTCAGAAGGCTCGCAGATTGCTGATCCAGCGGAGACGTCCCAGCCGGCAGTAATTTGAATGAAACATTCCCTTTCAATTTCCCAATCCGAACCTTGCCCGGTAGTGTGCCGTCGTCGCCTCAGCGATTGCGAAACCCCTGCTCTGGCAATGGAGTTCGAGTGCTGGAAATTCACCACTTCAGCTACGGTTGGATCACCCCCGTACTGGCCTACATCATGTCCGTCACCGGATCCCTGCTCGGTCTGCGGTGTACGGCACGCGCCCGGTCCGGGGACGGACGCAGCGGCTGGCTCATCTCCGCGGCCGTGGCCATCGGCGGCACCGGCATCTGGGTGATGCACTTCGTCGCCATGCTGGGCTTCACCATCCGCGGTGCGGTGGTCAAGTACAACGTGCCGCTCACCCTGCTCAGCGCCGTCATCTCGGTCACCGTGGTGTGGATGGGCCTGTTCATCGTGGCCCGCGAGCCATTCGGCCGCTTGTCACTGTTCGCGGGCGGCGCGGTCACCGGGCTGGGCGTCGGGGCCATGCACTACTCGGGCATGTACGCCATGCGGTCGGACGCCATGATCGACTACAACGCCGGCATCGTCACGCTGTCCATGGTGATCGCGGTGGTCGCGGCCACCGTGGCGCTGTGGTTCACGCTGGTCATCACCGGTATCTGGGCCACCATCGGCGCGGCCCTGATCATGGGTGTCGCGGTCTGCGGCATGCACTACACGGGCATGGCGTCGATGAGCGCGCACCACATGGACAATCCGGCCACCCCGCAGGGCGCGGGCCCGATGGAATTGCTGGCCCCGCTGATGATCAGCGTCAGCATGGTGACGCTCGTCCTGCTCATTCACGTCGGCCTCACCGAGGTGGACGAACGCTCCATGATGCCCGAACCGGAACGGCCCGAAGCGGCTGCGCGTGCCGGCTGGTCGCTGCGGGCGGCCTCGGCGGTGGCCGACGCGCGCGGCTCGGGCCAGGACGAACTCGGTCCCCGCGACTACCGGACTGCGGGCCTGTACGCACCGGCCGCCGACTATCAGGCGCCCGGCCGCCATGAGATGTCCTCGCCCGGCGACTGGCGTTCGGACCAGTTCTACCCGGCGGCCGGCGGCCCGGCGGCGCGCCCCGACCGGAATCCGGTTCCGCCGCAGCGCAGTACCCGCTACTCATAGCCGAACCGCCCGACTGTGGGCAATCTCCATTCTCAACCGGGCAGGCTGAGAATTGCCGACCCGGTTCGCTGAGAATCCGGTCCCGGTGTTCGACTTTGGGGCACATCGGCAGCAAACTGACTGCCGTGGAGCACCACCAGCTGGAGTTGATCTTCGCGGTCCTGTTCGCGACCATCCTGGCCCAGCCGCTCGGACGGCGGCTGGGCCAGGCCCCGGCGGTCCTCATGACCGCCTTCGGCGTGGTGCTGGCCCTGATTCCGCAGGTGCCGAATATCGAGATCGATCCCGAACTCATCCTGCCGCTGGTGCTGCCGCCCCTGCTGTACGCGGCTGCGCGGCGCACCTCCTGGCGGCAGTTCGCCGAGAACTGGGTGGCCATCAGCCTGCGCGCGGTGGTACTGGTCATCGTGACCACGGCGGCCGTGGCCTGGGCCTTTCACCTCTGGTATCCGGCCGTGCCGATCGGTGCCGCGGTGGCGCTCGGAGCCCTGGTCGCGCCGCCGGATCCGGTGGCGGTCTCGGCGCTGGCCGGCAAGCTGGGCCTGCCCCGGCGTCTGGTCGCGGTGCTCGAGGGCGAGGGCCTGTTCAACGACGTGACCGCGATCGTCCTCTACACGGCGGCGATTCAGGCCGTGGTGACCGGTTCCTTCTCGGCCTGGGGCGCATTCCGCGATTTCCTGGTGTCGGCGCTGGTCGGGGCGGTGGTCGGGCTGCTGTTCGGCTGGGCCGGAAGCAAACTCATGCAGCGGCTGGACGAGGCTCCGTGGCGGGTGGCGCTGGGCCTGCTGCTGCCGTTCGCCGCCTACGGGCTCTCGGAGTCGCGGGGCGGGTCGGCGGTGCTGGCCGTGCTGGTCTGCTCGATGTATCTCACCCATGCCGCAACCGATTTCAGCGACAGCGACTACCGGCTGGTCGGCGACTCCTTCTGGGAGATCACCGAAATGCTGGTCACCGGTTTCGCTTTCGGCCTGATCGGACTCGAGCTGAGCACGGTGCTGCGCGACGCCGGACCCGACTGGCCGCGCTTCATCGGCGGGGCGGCGGTGATCATCGCGGTGGTGGTGGGGTTGCGGCTGATCTGGCTGCTGAGCACGACCGTGATCTTCCGATCCTGGTGGCGCACCCGCGACAAGGACGAGCCCCATACCTGGCGCGAAACCGTGGTGACCTGGTGGGCGGGCATGCGCGGGGTCGCCACGGTGGCGCTGGCCCTGGCCGTGCCGTTCACCACCGACAGCGGAAAACCGTTCCCGGGCCGCACCGAAATACTGTTCACCGCCATCGCGGTGGTGCTGTTCACGCTGCTGCTACAGGGCCCGACCCTGCCCGCCGTGGTGCGGGCGACCGGCGTGCACGCCGACACCGGTACCGAGCGCGCCTTCGAACGCCAGCTCTGGACCCGGGTGCTGGAGGCCGAACTGGCCCGGCTCAAGGAGATCTCGGAGACCGAGCACCTGCCCGAAGAGGTCTACGATCGGCTGCGCACGGGATTCGAACGCCGTCTGGCCCAGGCGGATCCGGAGGCCGCCGAGGACAATCCCCGGACGCACACCGATCGCACACTGGCCTTCACCACCAAGATGCGGTCCATCACCAATGACGTGCTGGAGGCGGGCCGGGCCGAAGCGCTGGCCGCGCGCCGCGAGCCGGGGGTGCCGCCCGATGTGGTGGACCGTGTCATGCGCCGGCTGGATCTGCGCCGGTGACCGACCGCTACCCGGTCCGGCCCAGCTTCACCAGGACGGCGACGAATTCCCTCAGGAAGGATTTTCGGGTCAGCAGCCGGGAGGTGCGTGCGCCGGTGACCTGGGCGCGCAGCCCCAGCCGCCGGACCAGCCCGGCCGTCCGCAACACGTGAAAGTCACTGGTGACCACGGTTATTCGCACCTGCTCCGGATCGATGCCGCGCCCACGTAACTCCCGGACGGTGAACCGCAGATTCTCCTCGGTATTGCGGGACCGGTTCTCGCGCAGGATGAGGTCACCCGAAATACCCTGCCTAACAAGATAATCAGCCATCGCCTCGGCTTCGGTCACGGTTTCGCGCCCGCTCTGCCCGCCCGACACCACCAGCAGCGGCGTACGCCCCCGGCGGCGTTCCTCCCCCACCACCTCGAGCGCCCGGTTCAGCCGCCTGGCAAGCATCGGCGCAACCCGATCGTGGCGCAGCCGGCAACCGAGCACGACCACCACGTCCGCGCCAGGCCGCGGGGAAAGCCGCGCACGAGCGACCGTATAGCCGGTGAACCCGAGGAACGGCACCAGCACCGCGGTTCCCGCCAGCGCCAGCACCACTCGCCATCGTCGCATCCCGCCTGTACCTCCTGCTCCGCGCCGAGTCGGCACTGTTCGAGCGGCCTGCCACAAGCCCGGGTGAACAGTACTTCCCGTGCCGGCGGCGAGGCCGGGCGGCAGCGGATTCGGTCAGAACGCGAAGACGTAGGTGCTGCGGTTCTCGGCCTGGCACTTGTTGGCATAGGTGTGCCGGTAACTCACCGGGCTGCCGCGCCAGACGCCGTCCGCCGCCACGGTCACCGGGTCGTAGATCATGGTGCAGAACCGCATCGGATGGCCGGACAGCTTCTCGAAATCGCCTCCGGCCGCGGTCAGCTCGTCACACGCCGGCGCGGCCGCCGGGTGGGTGCCCGCCACCACCGGTGAACAAGCCAGCAGCACCGTCCGCTGACTCGACGAGCTCTCCAGCGAATCGCCCTGTGCCAGAGTCAAGGTCAGCACGGACGGCGATCCGTCCGCGACCGGGTCCGCCTGCGCCACTGGCACCGCGACCAGCGCCGCCGCCACACCCAACCCCGCTCCGACCAAACAAACACCAAGGGACATGGGTCACCCGCCTCCTCGAATATGGTTTCCACCCGTCGATCGGTCGCACACCGCTCAGTGTTTCGCCCGGTCACGCACCGCCCCCCGCGACGGGCCGTGGCGCCTCCACCGAGATCGCGCCAGCATCGGTGAGTGTGCGGTTGGCCGACGTGTCCTTCAGATCGACCCCCGACCTACCGAGCCGACGAGCACCATCGACCAACCCCGTGACGACCTGAGCCGCACGCGCGTACGAGAGCCCTTCGGGCGGACGGATATTCGAGATGCAGTTCCGCTCGGAATCAGATCGTCCGGGTCGCGGGCAATGGGTGAGATAGATCCCGAGACTGTCGGCGACCGAGAGCCCGGGCCGCTCCCCGATCAACACCAGCACCGTCCGCACACCGAGCGCCGCACCGATGTGATCCCCCAGCGCCACCCGGGCCTGCGTGGCGATCACCGGCGCAGCGAGCGTGTACCGCCCCTCGAACGCCTCGAGCAACGCCGCCAACATCGGAACCCCGTGATCGGCCAGCGCTTTCGACGAAAGCCCGTCTGCCAGAACGAAACCCACGTCCGCCTCGCTGTGGGGCACCGCCACGTCCTCGGTCCCGGGCAGCCGCCCGAGATCCGGACGCCGCAGATACTCCGAGCGATCGCTCGCCCTGCTGCGCACGTGCACCGGCTCGCCGAGCCCGAGACCCGTCACCTCGGCGGCCAGGACCGCGATATCGAGCGGACTGTGCACGGCATCCCGGGCCGCGGCATGGGCCGCCCGGAACTCCAGCACCTCCGCGGTGGACAGCGCGTCCCCGGTACGCCCGAGCCCGATCCGCGCCTGCGTACTGCGCCGCAGTCCGTCCCAGAACGCTTGCGCGGCAATATCGTCGGTGCGGCGGTTCGGGCGTACGGGTTCGATCGGGCTCACGCCGCCCCCTTGGCAGCCAGCGCACGCAGCGGGGAGGACAGGGGCTCGATGGGGAGAATGCGGCCGGTGGAGTCCATCATGCCGAGACCGTCGAGCCAGGCGGCGAATTCGGGGGCGGGGCGCAGATCGAGGATCTGGCGAGCATAGAGGGCGTCGTGGTAGGCGAGGCTCTGGTAGCCGAGCATGACGTCGTCGGCGCCGGGGACCGCGATGACGAAGGGGCAGCCCGCGGCGGCCAGCAGGGTGAGCAGGGTGTCCATGTCGTCCTGGTCGGCTTCGGCGTGATTGGTGTAGCAGACGTCGACGCCCATGGGGAGGCCGAGGAGCTTGCCGCAGAAGTGGTCCTCGAGACCGGCGCGGATGATCTGCTTGCCGTCGTAGAGGTATTCGGGGCCGATGAAACCGACCACCGTATTGATCAGGAACGGGTCCAGATCGCGGGCGATGGCGTAGGCGCGGGCCTCGAGGGTCTGCTGGTCGACCGGCTTGCCGCCGGCGCCCAGGTGCGCGCCCGCCGAAAGCGCCGAGCCCTGACCGGTTTCCAGGTACATGACGTTGTCGCCCACGGTCCCGCGACGCAGCGACCGGCCCGCCTCGTTGGCCTCGCGCAGCAGCGAGATGGTCACACCGAAGCCGGAGTTCGCGCCCTGGGTGCCCGCGATGGACTGGAACACCAGATCCACCGGCGCCCCCGCCTCGATGAGCCCGAGCGTGGTGGTGACATGGGAGAGCACACACGACTGCGTCGGAATCTCGAAGCGCTGCCGCACCTCGTCGAGCAGGTACAGCAGATCCGCCGTGGCCTGCGGCGAATCGGTGGCCGGATTGATGCCGATCACCGCGTCCCCGCACCCCAGCAGCAGCCCGTCCAGCACCGCCGCGGCGATTCCGCGCGGATCATCGGTCGGATGGTTGGGCTGCAATCGGGTGGCGAGCGTGCCCGGCATCCCGATGCTGGTCCGGAACCCGGAGCGCACCTCGGCCGCCCGCGCGACCGCGATCAGGTCCTGATTGCGCATGAGTTTGCTGACAGCCGCGACCATCTCGGGCGTGAGCCCGGGTGCGACGGCCCGCAGGGTGGCCGCGGCATCGGGCCGGGCGGCCACCGCGAGCAGCCAGTCCCGCAGCCCGCCTACCGTCAGATGCGAAATCGCCTGGAACGCACCGCGATCGTGCCCGTCGATGATCAACCGCGTGACCTCGTCGGTCTCGTACGGCACCACCGGTTCCTCCAGGAAGACGCCCAGCGACACCTCGGCCAGCGCCCACTGCGCCGCCGCCCGCTCGGCGTCGGAGTGCGCCGCGCACCCGGCCAGTTCGTCCCCGCTGCGTCGCGGTGTGGCCTTGGCCAGCAGTTCGACCAGCCCGTCGAAGGTGTAGGTGCTGCCGCCCAGGCGCTGATGGAAGATCACCCTCCCGATGGTCCGGGCCCATATTGCCGGTCGGTAACCACCGCTTTCCCCCGGCATTACTGCGCGTTACGCGTGCCGGACTGCCGCGGGACCGGCCACCTCCCCCGCGACCCGGAGGTCGGCCGGTGGCCCCGGGATACCATGGCGCCATGGCAGGCACCTATCAGTCGCCCTGGCTGCGCACCGTCGATCTCGGCGAGCGGTTCCGCACCCTCGGTGTCTGGTGGCGGCAGCCGCACCGGTTGCGGCGCGCGGTCCAGGCCTATCGGAATCTGCTGGCGGTCACCCCGGCGTGCATCGCCTACGCCTTCACCCTGTTCATCACCTGGTGGACGCTGCGCGGGGCCAGTGACATCGTGGGCCGGCGGCTGATCTTCTCCGCCTCCACGAATTTGCGCAATATGCAGAGGGATCCGATCCAGGTGCTGGTGGCCTCCGCCTTCTGGACCGACGGCGGCTTCCCCTGGGGCGACATTCTCATCCTCATCACCCTGATGGCGCTGGCCGAGCGCTGGCTGGGGTCGCTGCGCTGGATCCTGGTGGTGGCCACCGGTCATGTCGGCGCCACCCTGATCACGGTGCTCGGCATCGCCCACAAGCTCGACAAGCAGCTGATCCCGACCCGGGTGGCGTTCGCCTCGGATGTCGGCCCCAGCTACGGCATCTCGGCCATGATGGCCGCGCTGACCTTCCGGCTGCGCGGCCCGGCCCGCTGGCTGTGGGCGCTGGCCATGGTGGTCTGGTACGCCTACGGCGTCTGGCACGGCCGCACCTTCACCGACTACGGCCATTTCTTCGCGCTGCTCATCGGTTTCACGGTGGGCGCGATCGCGGTGGCGCTCTCCCACCGCCTGGTCGCGGTGCAAGCGCGCAGGGCGGCGGCGAAGCCGGCCCGGGCGGCCGCGAATCCGGCCCCGGCCGGGGATTCAGCCGGGGACGGGGTCGACGCGGCCGCGCCCACGCTGGGCGAACCGGACGACCGGCTCGACGAGGCGCGCCGCGATCGGGCCGAGCACCGCCATCATTAGCACGTAGGCCGAGGCCAGCGCGGCCAGCCGCCCGCTCACGCCGCCCAGCGAAACCGCGAGGCCGGCAATGACGATGGAGAATTCGCCGTGCGCCACCAGCGCCGCGCCCGCGCGCGCCCGGCCCATCCGGCGGATGCCCTGCCGCGACGCCGCCCACCAGCCGGTGCCGAGCTTGGTCAGCGTGGTCACGAAGGCCAGCAGGATCGCCCAGCCCAGCACCGGCGGGATCGCCCGGGGGTCGGTGCTGAGCCCGAAGGCCACGAAGAAGAGGGCCGCGAACAGATCCCGCAGCGGTTCGAGGAGCTTCGCCGCCTCCTGCGCGGTGGACCCGGAGATGGCGATGCCGAGCAGGAACGCGCCCACCGCCGCCGACACGTTCAGCGCCGAGGCCGCGCCCGACACCAGCAGCGCCGCGCCGAGCAGCTTGAGCAGGAACACTTCCCGATCGTTGCTGTCCACGATGGCCGACACGTAGCGGCCGTAGCGCAGCGCCACGATGAGCACCACCGTGATCGCCACCAGCGCGATGGCCAGCGAGCGCAGCCCGCTGGCGAAGCTCAGCCCGGCCAGCATCATGGTGAGGATCGGCAGGTACACCGCCATGGCCAGATCCTCGAACACCAGGATGGACAGCACCACCGGCGTCTCGCGGTTACCGAGGCGGCCCAGGTCGTTGAGCACCTTGGCGACGATGCCGGAGGACGAGATGTAGGTGACGCCGCCCATGGTGACCGCGCCGACCGCGCCCCAGTCCAGGATCAGCGCCACCACCACGCCCGGCGTGGCATTGACGACGATGTCGACCAGACCGGCCAGCCAGGAGCGGCGCAGTCCGGTCACCAATTCGGCTGCGGTGTACTCCAATCCGAGCAGCAGGAGCAGCAGCACCACGCCGATCTCGCCGGACGTGTGCCCGAATTCGGTGGCGGCGCGCATCTTCACGATGCCGCCCTCGCCGAAGGCCAGGCCGCCGAGCAGGTAGAGAGGAATCGGCGACATGCCGAAGCGGGCGGCCAGTCGCCCCAGCATGCCGAGCGCGAACAAGATCGCGCCGAGTTCGAACAGGGCTAGACCGGTCGAATCCACAGGGTCAGCCGTCGGCCAGAATGCGAGCGGCCGCGTCCAGCCCGTGCGGCGTGCCGACGACGACGAGCACGTCCCCGGAGTCGAGCACCTGATCAGGTCCCGGTGACGGGTGCAGTTGCCCCGCCCGCATGATGGCCACGATGGAGGCCTTGGTCCGGGTCCGCATGGCGGTCTCGCCGAGCATGCGTCCCCGGTAGGGCGAATTGCCGCCGATGGTGAGCTGTCTGGTGGTGATCCCGGGTAGGTCCGAGTGTTCTTCCTTGAGCTGCTGCACCAACTGGGGCGCGCCCAGCAGATTGGCCAGGACCGCCGCCTCGTCGGTCGTCAGGGGCACCTGGGCCTGGCACGCGTCCGGGTCGTCCCGCTGCGACACGATGAGATCGATGCCGCCGTCCCGGTGCGCCACCACCCCGATCCGCCGTCCCGATCTGACCTCGAAATCCTTCCGCACACCGATACCGGGCAGCGCTGTCACATCGACGTTCACGCAGTCCAGATTAGGACAACCCGTGCGAATCCCGGGGAGCTACGTTGCGGCGCACCCCGCCCACACGAGTCGCACGGTGCGGGCGCGCCGGGTCACTCCGTGGTGAGCGGCGCGAACGATCCGTCGGGGCCGGGCAGGAAATCGGTGACCTCGACGACCGCGGTCAGCGGCAGCGGGCCGTACAGGTGCGGGAAGGTCATGGAGTCCGGGTCGGTGGGCACGCCGGGCTCCCACTTCACCGGGGAACCGAGCCGGGCCGGATCCAGGTGCAGCAGCACGAGATCGGTGCGGCCGGCGAAGAGTCGATTGGCCGGCAGGTGGGCCTGGTAGGGCGCGGAGAGGTGGATGAATCCGGCCTCGGCCAGCGAGGGGGCGCGGTATTCGCCTGCGGCGCCGGCGTTTTCCCATTCCGCCCGGGAGCAGATGTGCAGCAGGGTCGGCGGCGTCGTGTCCTGTTCGATTCCCACCCGTCCAATCTAGGTGAGTGCCGCGGGTTCAGAACGGTTCGGGCCGGGCCACGTGGACGGAGATGTCGTTGACGCCCACCCGGGCGGGGGCGAAGCGGCCGATGGCGCGTTCCTGAGCCCGGACCGGCGATCCTCCCCCGCCCCCTCGGACGGTCCCGCGCCATCTGGTAGACCGGCAGGTACGACTCCCGTACCCGACCGCTCGAGGAACCATGAATCCGTCCAGCATCATGTCCGCCCGCGACCTCGAGTTCCTGCTCTACGACTGGCTGCAGGTGGAGTCGCTGACGGCGCGCGACCGGTTCGCCGACCACTCCCGCGACACCTTCGACCAGGTGCTGCGGCTGTGCCAGGACCTGGCCACCACCTACTTCGCGCCGCACAATCGCGAGAACGATCTGCACGAGCCCACCTTCGACGGCGAGCGCGTGCACATCATCCCCGCGGTCGGCAAGGCGCTGCAGGCCTTCGCCGACGCCGGAATGATCGGCGCGGCAATGGATTACGAGATCGGCGGCATGCAGCTGCCGCACGCGGTCTACACCGCGTGCATGTCGTGGTTCCACGCCGCCAATGTCGGCACCGCCGCCTATGTGCTGCTCACCACCGGCAATGCGAATCTGCTTGCCGCGCACGGCAGCCCGGAGCAGATCGACGCCTACGTGCGCCCGATGCTGGAGGGTCGCAGCTTCGGCACCATGGCCCTGTCGGAGCCGCAGGCCGGATCCAGCCTGGCCGACATCACCACCCGCGCCGTGCCCGCCGCCGCCGGCTCCTACCGTCTGTTCGGGCACAAGATGTGGATCTCCGGCGGCGACCACGACCTCTCGGAGAACATCGTGCACCTGGTGCTGGCCCGCATTCCGGGCGCGCCGGAGGGCACCCGCGGCATCTCGCTGTTCGTGGTCCCCAAGTTCCTGCCCGACGCCGAGGACAACCCGACCGTCCACAACGATGTCGTGCTCTCGGGCATCAACCACAAGATGGGCTGGCGCGGCACCGTCAACACCGCCCCCGTCTTCGGCGACGGCAACTTCACCCCCGGTGGGGAGCCGGGGGCGATCGGCTATCTGGTGGGCGCGCCGAATCACGGTCTGGCCCAGATGTTCACGATGATGAACGAGGCCCGCATCGGCGTCGGCCTGGCCTCCACCGCGCTGGGCTACACCGGCTACCTCAAGTCCCTCGACTATGCCCGCACCCGCCCGCAGGGCCGCGCAGTCAGCGCCCGCGGCGGCGCGCAGGTGCCGATCATCGAGCACCCGGACGTGCGGCGCATGCTGCTGGCCCAGAAGTCCTATGCCGAAGGCGCACTCGCGCTGCAGCTGTACTGCGGCAAACTGATCGACGAACACCGCACCGCGGCAGGCGAATCCGACCGGGCGCGCGCCGCCACCCTGCTGCGTATCCTCACCCCCATCGCCAAGTCGTGGCCCAGCCAGTGGTGCCTGGCCGCCAACGATCTGGCCATCCAGATCCACGGCGGCGCCGGCTACACCCGCGACTACGACGTCGAACAGCACTACCGCGACAACCGCCTCAACCCGATTCACGAAGGCACCCACGGCATTCAGAGCATGGACCTGCTCGGCCGCCAGGTCACCCTGGACAATGGCGCGGCCCTGGCCGCGCTGCTGGAGACCATGGCCGCCACCATCGCCGCCGCCCGCGCGACCGGCGACGCCGAGCTCGCCGGGTACGCCGCCGCCCTGGAGGCCGCCACCGGCCGCCTGGCCGCCACCACGGCGGGCCTGTGGCGCGCGGGCAATCCCGAGGCGGCCCTGGCCAATTCGGCGGTCTACCTGGAGGCGTTCGGCCACGTGGTGCTGGCCTGGATCTGGCTCGAGCAGGCGGTCACCGCCACCGCGCTGTCCGCCCAGGACCGTCCGCACGCGGCCGAGTGGGCGACCTTCCGGCAGGGGAAGCGGCTGGCCGCCCGGTACTTCTTCCGCTGGGAACTTCCGCGCACCACACCGCAATTCGACCTGCTCGACTCCGGCGACCGCACCACGCTGGAACTCGACGAGTCCTGGTTCTGAGCCCCGGGGCGCGAATCCGCCGTTCGCGCTGCGCGAACGGCTCCGTGACCCGGTGCGCCACCGCGGTGTCGGCGCGCAGCCATGGGCCGAGGTCAGGCCGGTAGCGGACCGGTCTCCAATCCAGCCGCCTTGATTACGGTTTGCTGGCGTCCCAGCCACAGAGACCAATCGGAGTGTGAGTGTCGGTGTGCCCGGGTAGTCTCCGGGTAGACAACTCGATCAGCGTGTTCGAACGGGAGGTTGCGAAGTCCCCACGGGCAGTCCTCAGGACCTGTTCGCTTTCAGCGAAATCGCAGGTCGTGTTACAGAAAACACACGGGAAACTGCACGGGAACAAAGTGCTCGCGCCGAACGTCTGACAGAGTAGTCAACAACCACTGCTGGGAAGTAGCGGTAGCGAGGTTCGCGGATTGGACCGCGGGCCCCACACCAGGCGAACGGTGCGTGAGGCACCCAGAGCCAGGACGGAGGAGTCATGCCAGGAACCCTGACAAGCACCCCACTGACCGCGGTCGATCGTTGCGACCGCTGCGGGGCGGCTGCGCGCGTGCGCGCAACCCTTCCTGCCGGTGGAGAGTTGCTCTTCTGCCAGCATCACGCCAACGAGCACATGGATCGCCTTCGTGAGCTCGAGGCCGTGATCGACACGGAGTCGGCACCGGCGCTGTAACAGCTCCTCCACCTCGGAGAGACTCGATCGGGAGTCACCGTTCTCCGAGAGCCCGCTCGACAATTGAATCTTCCCAACAGAAAACCCGGCAGCGGGCGACCAGCAGGTCGCCCGCTGCTGCTGTGTACGGAACCATTCGACGCGGGATGTGACCAGCGACACACCAATTGAGCTGTGGCCGGGGACACATGGATTCCGTTGCACGCAACGCGAGATTCGTCATGTACGCACGGCGAGATCGGGCGGGTACAACGGACGGGTGCCGCAGACCTCACACGCCACCTACCTGCAGGATCGACATATGGTCGCGCTCTGGACGTGGAACGGCCACGCCACCGGAAGCGCGCCGCGAGACCTGGGCGAGGTGGAGACCCTCGCCCTCGCCGTTCCCGGCCGGGACGGCATCGGCGTCACGGACGTGGAATGCGCTCTGGTGGAACCGGAACGGTTATGCACACTTGCTATTGAAAATCCCGGGGATTCGATACATCTGCTCCGCGAGGCCCTCGAGACGGAGGTCGAGGCGCGGCGGCTGCCCGTGGCCGCGCACGCCGTCCCGAATGCCACCGGGACTGCCGTCGTCTCGGCGGGGCGGACCCTGCGGGCGCTGCGGGACACCGTGGCGCTCGGCGCCGAACTGCGCTCCGGATTGAAGGCCGAGCTGCGGCCTTATCAGGCGCGCGGCATCACCTGGCTGCGCAAGACCGCCGCCGCGCACGGCGGCGCGGTGCTGGCCGACGAGATGGGCCTGGGCAAGACGGTGCAGGCCATCGGGTACCTACTCGGGAAGGCCGGGGACGGGCCACAACTCGTGGTGTGTCCAACATCACTCGTGGGCAACTGGTCGCACGAGATCGAGCGATTCGCGCCCGGACTGCGCGCGGTGGCCTGGCGGGGCGGGCCGGCGCCGGAGGCCGAGCCGGGAACGATTGTGGTGACCGGGTATCCGACCCTGCGCGGGCACGGCGCCGCGCTGGCCGGGCAGCGGTGGGCCACCGTGATTTTCGACGAGGCGCAGGTGCTGAAGAATCCGCACACGCAGGTCGCGAAGGCGGCGCGGGCGATTCCGGCCGAGGCGCGGATCACGCTGACCGGTACGCCGGTGGAGAATCACCTCGACGAGCTGTGGGCGCTGCTGAATCTGATCGCGCCGCAGGAGTTCACGCACCGGGCGCAGTTCCGGCGGCGGTTCGTGCGGCCGATCAGCGAGGGATCGGCGAGCGCGGTGCTGCGGCTGCGGGACGCCGTCGAGCCGATCGTGCTGGGCCGCCGCAAATCCCAGGTGGCCGCCGCGCTGCCTGCCAAGATCCACTGCGATCTGGTGTGCGATCTGAGCGCGGAGCAGGAGCAGCTCTACGACAGGCTGCTCGATCGGGCCGAGGCGGCCGGGTTCGGGACCGGGGCGCAGCGGCACACGCGGGTGCTGGCGGTGCTGACCGAGCTCAAGCAGGTGTGCAACCACCCGGGGCTGATCACCGGGGAGCTGGACGAATTGGCCGGGCGCTCCGGGAAATTCGACGTCTGCTCCGACATTCTGGCCAACAACCTCGACGTGGACGCGCCCACCCTGGTGTTCACCCAGTACCGCAAGACCGGTGAACTGCTGGTCCGGCACTGCGCCGAGGAATTCGGGGTGCGGGTGCCGTTCTTCCACGGCGGGCTCGACCAGCAGCAGCGCGGGGAGATCGTCGCGGACTTCCAATCACCGGACGGCCCACTCATATTGGTGCTCAGCCTGCGGGCAGCGGGTACCGGGCTGACGCTCACGCGGGCCGCCGACGTCATCCATTTCGACCGCTGGTGGAATCCGGCGGTGGAGGCGCAGGCGTCGGATCGCGCGCATCGCATCGGGCAGACCCGCACCGTCACCGTCACCACGCTGACCTCGGGCACCACCATCGAGGAGCACATCGCGGGCATGCACGACCGCAAGTCGGCGCTCACCGACCTCAGCAACGCGGCCGGAGTCGCGGAGCTGGCGCGACTGGACGACGAACGACTGCTGGAGCTGCTGCGCCGGAAGCGCGCTTGAGCAGGCTGCCGGATTGTGTTGTTTCATGCTGTTCAGTGCCGTCCCGCGAACGGGTTTGGCGGATCTTGTTGGTGTGTCGACTATTCGGACTACCGTGTCGCGGTCGGGTTGCCTAGACTCGAACACATGAGCGAACCCGAGTCTGCAGCAGCGTCATCCGGTGGGATGCCAAGGGCGACGGTGCAGGCCTATCGGTTCGCATTGGAGCCGACGTTCGACCAAGAGGACGCGTTGCGGTCGCATTGCGGTGCAGCACGGTTCGCCTACAACTGGGCCCTCCGCAAAGTGCTCGCCAACTGGGACCAGCGCATCGCTGAAGTCTCCTACGGAATTCCCGCCGACGAGTTGACGCCATGGATCAATCTGTCCGCCTACAGTTTGCGCAAGGCATGGAACGCGGAGAAAGATCGCGTCGCACCGTGGTGGCAGGAGAACAGCAAGGAGGCCTACGCATCCGGGCTGACACAAGTGGCCGAGGCGTTCGCCAACTACACCAAGTCCAAGGGCGGGACCCGGTCCGGGCCGCGAATGGGTCTCCCACGCCGGAAGAAAAAGCATGCGCGGCAATCGTATACCGTCACCACTGGCTCGTACGGACTCAGTGAGGGAGACCGTCGGGTAAAGATCCCTCGCGTCGGGTCCGTCCGCACTTGCGAATCGACCCGGAAATTGGGGCGGCGTTTGGCGAACGGGACCGCGCGGTTGGGATCGATGACGATCTCGCAAACCGGTGGGCGCTGGTGGGTGGCATTCACCGTTCATGTCATGTGCCACGACCGGCGGCGGACTGACCCCGATGCCCTGGTCGGGGTGGACGTGGGAGTGAAAAGCCTCGCCGTTGTTTCGCATTCGGTGCCCGGCTTCACTGACGCCGAGGGCAGGGTGGCAAATTCCCGACACTACCTACGGGTCCAGCGGCACCGGCGGCGTATAGCACGGGCCTGCGCTCGCCGCCGCGGACCCGACCGCAAGCACGGGGTGCCACCGTCGAAGCGATGGCTCAAGGCCAACGCGAAAGCCTCCCGGCTTGAGCAGCGAGTGGCGGCGATGCGCCGTGACGGTCTGCACAAGCTCACCACCGCGCTGGCCACCTGCTGCCGCACTATTGTCGTGGAAAGCCTCAATGTGGCTGGCATGTTGAAGAATCGGCGTCTGGCCAAGCATGTGGCCGATGCCGGGTTCGGCGAGCTGCGCCGACAGCTCAAGTACAAGACCCGTCGTCACGGCGGCACGCTTCTGATGGCAGATCGGTTCTATCCCAGTTCCAAGACCTGCTCGTCGTGTGGGTTGGTGAAAGCCAAGCTGGCCCTGTCCGAGCGGGTGTTCGTCTGTAATCGGTGCGGTCTCGCGCTGGACCGCGATCTCAACGCAGCCCGCAATCTGGCAGCGTTGGCGTCCACGCAGAGTTGCGGCGGGACGATAAACATGCCCGATGGAAACCGTGTCAGACCCGGCTCTCCGGGCAGTGGTATCGCCACGGGAAGACCCGAAACTACGGTTGCGGGCCAACCCTGCTAGAGAAATCTGGCAGGTCACAGAACACACAACACTCTGTGAACGGAAACTGAGATGGCGGACAACAATGAATTCGGATACACGGCCTGGGGACGGGATTGGGTGCGGCTTGCGGAACCGCTCAGCCTCACCAAACCCGAGCCGCTGCTCCCCCGCGCGCGCAGCATCGCCCGCAACAACGGCGTCCGGACCGAGATCGAGGGCACTGTGGTGCGGGCGCACATTCATCGCGGGTCGGAAGCGTCGGTGACGCACCTGGAGCTGACATCGCTCCCGCGCGCCACCATCGACGCCATCGCCGCCGTGGTGCCCGCCGACACCCTCACCCTCGGCGACGATCTGCACGCCGCGGTCATCGCCGCGGGGATCTCGGTGACGCCCATCCTCGCGAGCACCGACTGCTCCTGCCGCGCCCGCAACGCCCGCTGCCTCCACATGCTCGCCACCTGCTACGCGGTGGTCCGCCTGATCGACGAAAATCCCTGGCTCGCCTTGGATCTCCAGGGCTATCGGAGCGCTCCGCCCGCCACGGACACCGACACCCCGGTGTCGGTCCCCCGCTGGACGCCTATCGACGCACTCGATCCGGCGGTCTACTTCGGCTGACAGCCGCTGCGACCGACCGGTCCAGGCCGTCGCTGCCGGCGAAGACGCCGCCCGGGCGCAGGACGCGGAAGGCCTCGGCGAACAGGTCGTCCTGCTGGGCGGGCGACGGCATGAGGTGGGCGTCTCCCCTGCCCGCTACTTCACCCGCTGACCCCGGCCTACCTTGTCGGACCCGGCGGCTACCGTCGGCCCATGGCGATCTCCACGTACGCGTTCACCGCCGAACTCTGGGAATGGGAAGCACAGGCCTCCTGGCATTTCGTGAGTCTGCCCGAGTCGGTCGCCGACGAGATCGAGGAGCGCTTCGGGCACACCGCCTCAGGATTCGGCTCGGTGAAGGTGAAAGTCGCGGTCGGCGGCAGCCGATGGTCGACCTCGATCTTTCCCGACGGCAAGCGCGGAACCTATGTGCTGCCGGTGAAGAAGGCCGTCCGCGTCGCCGAGGGGTTGAACGCGGGCGACCCGGTCGAGATCGAGCTGCAGGTGGTGTAGCCCGCGCCGGTCAGATCCGACGCAGCGCCGCGATGCGCTGGGAGAGCTGGTCGGCGGTGGCGAGAGCGGTTGGGGGGCCGCCGCATTCGCGGCGCAGGTCGCCGTGGATGACGCCGTGCGGTTTACCGGTGCGGTGGTGGTGCATGGCGACCAGGCTGTTCAGTTCGCGGCGCAGCTCGGACAGGCGGTCCGAGGTGGCGGCGCGTTCTACGGCGGCCTCCACGCCGGCGCCCGAGGGGCGAGCCTCGGCGGCGGCGCTGCGTTCCTGGAGCTGACGGGACTGGCGTTCGCGCAGCAGGGCGCGCATCTGGTCGGCGTCGAGCAGGCCGGGGATGCCGAGGTAGTCGGCCTCCTCGTCACTGCCGGAGAAGGTGGCGGTGCCGAAGGAGTCGCCGTCGTAGATGACCTGGTCGAGCTCGGCGTCGGCGGCCAGGGCGACGAACTTCTTCTCCTCCTCGCCCGGCTCGTCCTTCTGCCGGTTGGCGTCGATGAGCAGTTCGTCCTCGAGCGCGTTCGCCTCGCGATGCGGCTTGCCGATCACATGGTCGCGCTGCAGTTCCAGCTGGGCGGCCAGATCCAGCAGCACCGGCACCGAGGGCAGGAAGACGCTGGCGGTCTCACCGGTCTTGCGGGCACGCACGAAACGGCCGATGGCCTGCGCGAAGTACAGCGGGGTCGAGGCGCTGGTGGCATACACGCCGACCGCGAGGCGCGGCACGTCGACGCCCTCGGACACCATGCGCACCGCGACCATCCACGGGTCGGTGTTCTCGCTGAACTCGCCGATGCGGTCGGAGGAGTCCGGATCGTCGGACAGCACGATGGTCGGCTTGGTGCCCGAAATGTGTTCCAGCAGTTCGGCGTAGTCGCGCGCCTTCTCCTGGTCGGTGGCGATCACCAGGCCGCCCGCGTCGGGCATGCCGGTGGCGCGCAGCTGGCGCAGGCGGGTGTCGGCGGCGGTGAGCACCTTCGACATCCAGTCGCCAGCCGGGTCGAGGGCGGTGCGCCAGGCGCGGGCGGTCTGCTCGGCATTGAGGGGCTCGCCCAGGCGGGCCGAGTACTCCTCGCCCGCGCTGTCCCGCCAGTGCGCCTCACCGGAGTAGGCGAGGAAGACCACGGGCCTGACCACGCCGTCGGCGAGCGCCTCGGAGTAGCCGTAGGTGTGGTCGGCGCGCGACTTCTCGAAACCGGACTCGTCGGCCTCGTAGGTGATGAACGGAATCTTGGAGTCGTCGCTGCGGAACGGGGTACCGGTCAGCGCCAGCCGGCGGGTGGCGTCACCGAACGCCTCCTCGACCGCCTCACCCCAGCTCTTGGCGTCACCGGCGTGGTGGATCTCGTCCATGATCACCAGCGTGCGGCGGTTCTCGGTGCGCACCCGGTGCTTGAACGGATGCGACGCGATCTGCGCGTAGGTGACCACCACGCCGTGGTAGTCGGACGAGGTGGAACCGGTCGAGTTGGAGAAGTTCGAATCCAGCTGAATCCCGTTGCGCGCGGCCGACGCAGCCCACTGGTGCTTGAGATGCTCGGTGGGTGCGACCACCGTCACCTGGTCGACCGTACGGTCGTTGAGCAGCTCGGCGGCTACCCGCAGCGCGAAGGTGGTCTTACCCGCACCCGGGGTCGCGACGGCCAGAAAGTCCCGTGGCTTGGTGGTCAGATACTTGGTCAGTGCTCTGCGCTGCCATGCACGTAAGGAACCGCCACCACCCGAAGTCACTCGGTAGAGAGTAGCGATCGAACCCGACAGCTTTCCAATCCGACACAGCCCTGCGGAGTGCCGCACACCACATCGCGGGTCCGGTCCCATTCGAAGCGCTGGTAGGCGATGCTTAGGCCACGATGAACGTGCACGACGAATCTCCGCAACACGCCGACGCGTCGGCGCCGACGGCGTCCGTTGTGCTCGCCGCCACCCGCTGGGGCCGCATCCGGCAACTCGTCGTCCACGTCGCGACGAAGGCGTGGAACGACGCGATCTTCACCAAGTCCGCGGCGGCCGCCTTCTGGCAGACGCTCTCGCTGGCCCCGCTGCTGCTGGGGCTGCTCGGCAGCCTCGGCTATGTCGGGCACTGGTTCGGCCCGAACACGGTGAACATCGTGCAGTCCAAGATCGTCAGCTTCGCGCGGAAGGCGTTCAGCCCCAACGTGGTCGACAGTCTGGTCCAGCCGACCGTCAACGACGTGCTGCAGCGCGGCCACGGCGGGGTGGTGTCCGTCGGCTTCGTGCTGTCGCTGTGGGCCGGCTCCTCGGCCATGGCAACCTTCGTCGACGCCATCACCGCCGCGCACGGCCAGGCCACCGCCCGCCATCCGGTCTGGCAGCGAATCTTCGCGCTGCTGCTCTACGTCGGCTTCCTCGTGATCGCGGTGCTCATCCTGCCGCTGATCGCCGTGGGCCCCACCCTCATCGGGCGGGCCCTCCCCCACGGCTGGCGCGAGCCGGGCCTGCGGCTCATCGACGCCTTCTACTACCCCGGCACCGGCCTGCTGCTGATCATCGGCCTCACCTTCCTCTACAAGACCGCCCTCCACCGCACCCTCCCCTGGCATCGGCTCTTCGGCGGTGCGCTGGTCGCCGGTGTGTTCTTCATGGCTGCCAGCGAGGGCCTGCGCCGCTACCTGGCGTGGGTGACCCGGACCGGCATCTCCTACGGCGCGCTGGCGACCCCCATCGCCTTCCTGCTGTTCACGTTCTTCCTGGGTTTCGCCATCATCCTCGGCGCCGAATTCAATGCCAGCGTCGAGGAATTCTGGCCCGCCCGCGCCACCCGGCTGGCGCAGTTCCGCCACTGGTGGCACGCCCGCAAACAGTCCCGGCCTGCGGACCCGGCGCCCACCGCATCGAAACCGCAGGACCCGCCGCCCGCGCCCGAGTCGCGGTCACTGTGATCCAGCCCGTAGGCCCGGTTCGGCCGATTCACCCTCGGTGCGCCGCGCCGAGAAGTACGCGGCAGCCGTGATCGCGATCGCGACCAGGACGGGCGCGAAAGCGATGGCGGGGTTGTCGGGCCGGTCGGCCATCAGGAAGGCCGCGGCCAATGTCTGTGCGGGAACGCCCCATTGGACGGCAGCCAGCACCCCCGCGCCATGGCCGGCCCGGTGCGACCCCGGCCTGGCCAATCGCCGCCGGGTCCACCCCGAGCTCGCCCCGATAACAGCGGTCGACACCAGCCCCGCCCCGATCCACGGGCCACCCTTCGCCCCGTCCGCCAGTACCGCGAACCCCGTGATCACAGTCAGCAGCGTGAACACCGGAACCGACAACAGTGTGAGCCGCACGGCCCGAACGGCCCCATCAACGCGAATCCCGCTGGGTTCCAGCCGGATTCGCGCCAACTCGGTGCACTGCACCCCGACGAGGATCGTCAGCGCGAGCGCAATGGTGATGTGTGTAGCCAGCAACAGCGGATTCGCCATCGGACCAACCTTTCCTGAGTTCCGACTCAGGATAGCCATTTACTGAGTTACAACTCAAGAAATCGGATGCCGTTGACAGCCAAGGCTTCACAGCACGAACGAGCAGGGTCCCGGCTCGACGTTGCCTCCGGGGCGAGCACGGGTGACGATCGCTGTATGAAGAACGACCGGTTGGACGAGATCCTGGGGCTGCTCGACAACAACACCTGCATGCTCGAGGCGATCCAGGACGAGTTGCTGGGCGGCGAAGAGCCCGGCGGGGTCGGCGAGGACGAGGCGGCCAGGAGCTAGTTCTTCTTCATCGGCGACATCACCGTGTGCCGAGATGCGCCTCGATCGCTTTGACCGCCGCGCCCGCACCGTCTTCTCCCGCGATGTAGGCCGCCAGGTTGTCTCCACCGACGTCCAATTGCAGCCAGCCCGCCTGCACCACTGCCCGCCCGCCGTACCGCCGCAGCGCCTCGTTCACGATCTCCGAGAATTCCGCCCGCCGCGACATGCCTTCGGTGGTGCTGCCGAATCCGACGAACACCGGAGGCGGTCCGGCCTCGAGGAACTCCACCAGCTCGGCGGGCGGCTCCCAGTCGATGGGTCGCGGCGGCCACCGCGCCACCGTTAGAGCTACATCATGTAACAGATACCATCTGGTTCGTGGCTAAGCTGAAGGTCTCCGTAGACGTCCCGATCCCGCCCGAGAAGGCCTGGTCGCACGCCTCCGACCTGCCCGAACTCGACAAGTGGCTCACCCTCCACGAGGGCTGGCGCGGCACTGTCCCCGACGCGCTCACCCCCGGGACCCGCCTGATCGGCGTAGCCACCGTCAAAGGCTTCCGCAATCGCGTGACCTGGACCGTCGAAACCGCCGAACCCCCGAACCGCCTGGTCCTCAACGGTTCCGGCATCGGCGGCACCAAATTCGGCATCGAACTCCGCGTCTCCCCCAGTCCCACCGGCTCCAAGGTCACCGCCGACTTCACCCTCGGCGGCGCACCCCTCTTCGGTCCCATCGGCTCGGCCGTGGCCCGCGCCCTCCGCGGCGACGTCGAACGCTCCCTCGACCGCTTCGTCCAGCTCTACGGCTGACCCCGCGCAAAATAGCGCTGTTTCGATCCGGGAGGTCGGTTCACTTCGTGCGATTCCTCTCCACGGCGTCGCGGCGGACCGCCGTGACGGCCTTGCGGGCGGCAACCTGGATGGGGTCCCAGACCGGGGAGAAGGGTGGGGCGTAGCCGAGGTCGAGCGCGACGATCTGGTCGACGGTGAGGCAGGCGGTGAGAGCCACGGCGGCGATGTCGATGCGCTTGCCCGCCCCTTCGCGGCCGACGATCTGGACACCGAGCAGGCGGCCGGTGCGGCGTTCGGCGAGCATTTTCACCGTCATGGGTGCGGTGCCGGGGAAATAGCCGGAGCGGCTGGTGGATTCGATTGTGACGGTGACGAATTGCAGTCCGACCGCGCGGGCGTCGCGTTCACGCAGGCCGGTGCGGGCGACCTCCAGGTCGCACACCTTGCTGACGGCGGTGCCCACCACGCCGGGGAAGATGGCGTAGTCGCCGCCGACGCCGGAACCGATGACCTGGCCGTGCTTGTTGGCGTGTGTACCGAGGGGGATGTGGCGTTCGGAGCCGGAGACGAGGTCGAGCACCTCGACGCAATCGCCGCCGGCCCAGATGTTCTCGTGGCCACGCACCCGCATGGCGAGATCGGTCAGCAGACCACCGGACTCCCCCAGCGGGAGACCGGCCGCACGGGCGAGGTCGGTGGCGGGGCGCACGCCGATACCGAGAACCACCACATCGGCAGGGTATTCGGCATCAGCCGTGGCGACGCCGGTGACCCGGCCCTGCGCATCGGTGTGGACAGCCGTCAGCTCCGCATTGTCGATGACCTGAATCCCCATGCCCTGCATGGCCTTCCGGATCAGCACACCCATATCCGGGTCGAGGGTGGACATGGGCTCGGCGCTGCGATTGAGCATGGTGACCTGGAATCCCCGCTGGAGCAGCGCCTCCGCCATCTCCACACCGATGTACCCCGCACCCACCACCACCGCCCGCCGGCCCGCGATCGACTCGAGGGTGGCGATGAGGGCTTCCCCATCGTCGAGCGTCTGCACCCCGTGCACCCCGGCCGCGTCGATGCCGGGCAGCGCGGGCCGGATCGGCGTCGCACCGGTGGCTATCACGAGTTTGTCGTAGCCGGTCCAGCTCTCCCGGCCGGTGCCGAGCTCGCGAGACCTCACCCTCCGCCCGGCGACATCGATCTCCACGACCTCGGTTCCCAGCCGCAGATCGATGTCCCGCGCCCGATGCTCGGCGGGCGTCCGCGCGATGAGATCGTCCGGCCCACCGACGTCCCCGCCCACCCAGTACGGGATCCCGCACGCCGAGTACGAGGTGAAGTGCCCTCGCTCGAAAACGACGATCTCGAGCTCCCCTACGCCCTTCAATCTGCGCGCCTGTGACGCCGCTGCCATACCCGCAGCATCCCCGCCGATGATCACCACGCATTCGCCCATGCCTCACACGTTACGAGCGTTACGGCACTGTCGACCGGTGCCCTGGCATCATGTACGGACAACTGATAGTCTCATCATATTTGAATGATTAGATCAGGATATGAGGTGACATGCCAGCCGCCACAAGCCGTTGAGGGACCCGATCAGACTTCGAAGGCGGTGGCCGGCAACGGACTTGCGGCGATCCGGCGTGCCTCGTCGTGCGGAACCCCCAGGGCGCACAGGATGAGTTCAGCGGCCCCCGCCGCCGCGTCGCGCCACGACTGGTGGCCCTCCAGCACCATCCACATGGCGCTGACCACGGTACCCATCAGCATGGAGGCGATACTCAGCTCCATTCCGGGTGCGACGACATAACGGCCGGAGGCGATTCCGGCGGCCACGTCCCGCATCGGCGGGCCCGTCAGCATCTCGCGCAGCGACTCGTCGGTCAGCGCGAACCGCACGACGAAGCGGCCCGCCGCAGGGTTCTCGTGCGCCATCCGCACGATCATGCGGGTACCGGTCGACAGCCGCAGCGGCGGGTCGAGGTCACCATGGGCGTCCATCGCCTGCGCGTTGGCACTGTGCAGTTCGAAGGCGAGCTGGGCGCGGACCTGCTGGAAGAGCTGCTCGACGGATTCGACATTGCGATAGAGCGTGCCCCGGGCGACACCAGCTTCGGTCGCCAGCTCGCTCATGGTCAGGTCCACGGTGCCGCGCTCGGCGAACAGCCGCATTGCCGCCGCGTTGATCCGCCGCTGAGTCGCACTCATAACCCCTCCTTCGCCAGCTCGACAGTACAGAACCGTCCCAGGCGGGCCAAACCCAAAACTATCGAGACGCTCTTGACTCAAATTGAACACTACTGTTCAATCTACGGCTATGACCGAAACCACATCGGTGCTCGTGGTCGGCGCGGGGCCGGTAGGCCTGACACTGGCCCTGGAGCTCGACTTTCACGGCGTGGAAACCCTTCTGGTAGAGCGCAATTCGACCACCACGCGGCATCCGAAGATGGACATCACCAACAGCCGCAGCATGGAGTTGTACCGGCGGCTCGGCATTGCCGACGACCTGCGCAAGGTGGCGACGCCGCCCGATCATCGGACCACCGTGGTCTGGGCGAGCAATGCGGTCGGATGGGAACTGGCGAAGTTCGAGTACCCGAGTGTCGAGGAGTCCTTCGAGGCGATCGGCCGACGCGTCGACGGCGCCCTCCCACTGGAGCCGGCCATGCGCGTGTCCCAGATCATCCTCGAGCCCGCGCTTCGGGACCAGCTGCAGGCCAGGTCCCGGCACGTCGAGGTGCAATACGGTTGGGCGCTGGACAGTTTCACCGAGGACACGGAGGGCGTCACGGCCCAGCTGGTGTCCGGGACCGGCGAACGCCGCACCGTGCGCGCCCGCTACCTGGTGGGATGCGACGGCGCGGGCAGCCGGGTCCGGCGGCACCTCGGGATCGGTCTCGACGAGATCGACCTGCGCCGGCTGCTGGTGCGGGAGCTCGGAATTCCCCGGCTCGCAAGGACTTTCACGCGGACGTTCCTGGCCGGTGGGCAGCGGCCCCCGGACGGCCGGTTCTACCTGGTGCATTTCACGACTCCCGATCGCGAGATCGCCGCCCGCTTCGGCACCGTGTGGCATCTGCAGTCACCCGAGGGCTGGACCGTCATCTCCCAGAACGACGGCGACACCTGGACCCTGCACGCTCCCCTGAGCATGGGCGCCGACGCCGACAGCATCGACCCGCGTGAATTCGTATTCCGCTGTCTCGGATACCGGTTCGAGATGACCGTGCTGGTCGCCAATGCCTGGACACCCCGGCTGACCGTCGCCGAGTCCTATGGCCGCGGCCGGGTCTGGCTGGCCGGTGATGCCGCCCACCAGGTGACGCCCGCGGGCGGCTACGGCATGAACACCGGCGTCGGCGATGCGGTCGGGCTGGGCTGGGCGCTCGCGGCCCGGTTGCAGGGATGGGGCGGACCACGCCTGCTCGCGGCGTACGAGCGGGAACGCCGCCCCGTCGCCCTCCGCAACCGCGAGGCCTCCGCCCGGCACACCGTCGTCCGCGGCGCCATCATGGCCACCTCCCGCGCCACCATGCACAGCGAACGCTGGTCCGGCGCGCGTACCCGCCGGCGGATCGGCCGCGAGATCAGCGATCTCGGCAATCTCGAAAACGAAGCGCTGGGAATCGAACTCGGCTACCGCTACGACCACTCCCCCATCGTGTGCCGAGACACCGAGGACCGGGCCCCGCGGCAGCGGATGGACGAATACCTGCCCGGCACCTGGCCCGGAGCGCGGCCGCCCAGCGTGCGACTCGCCGACGGCACCGCGATCTTCGACCTGTTCGGCCGGGGCTTCACCCTGCTGCGCTTTGCGGATCACGACGTCGACGGCTTTCGGATCGCGGCCGCTGAACGAGAGGTGCCGCTCGACATCATCGATGTCCGCGACCCGCACGCCCGCGCCCTCTACGAACGCGACCTCGTTCTGATTCGTCCCGACCAGCACGTGGCCTGGCGCGGCAACGCCGCACCCGCCGGGCCACTGGCAATCATCGACCGCGTACGCGGCGCTTGAAGGATCCCCGCACAACAACGGAGAAGATGACAGTGAACTCCCCTGAAAACGCCGGTTCGAGAAGGGCTTTCATGGTCGGCGCGACGGCGGCGGGCCTCGCCGCCGCCCTGGCGTCCGGCCCCCCCACAGCAGCCGCGGACACCTCGACCGATGCGATCAAGATGACGTGCGCCCTCCGCCGCCGGGCCGACCTGACGCCCGAACAGTTCCACGACTATTGGCTGAATCACCACGGCCCCTTCGCCGCAGAGCAGATCAGGATCCTCGGCGGCTACCGCTACGTTCAGAGCCACATCCTGGATTCTCCGCAGAACGCCCTGCTCGCCGCCACCCGCGGTACCGGCGAGCCCTACGACGGCATCGTGGAAGTGTGGTTCCCCTCGGAACAGGCCATGCTCGCGGGCATCGCCACCCCGGACGGAATCCAGGCCAACCAGCGGCTCGCGGATGACGAGAAGAACTTCATCGATCTCGCTCGCTCCTCGTACTTCTTGACCACGGAGCACGTCATGCTCGGCTAGTCGGTGTTCCGATCAGTTGGTAACCACCCGCGGCGCTTCGGTTTCGGTCTCATCCGCGAAGCGGCGTTCGAGTTCGGCGCCTTCGATGTCGAAGTCGGGCACATAGCGGGCGAACCACCGCGGGTGGTACCACATGCGATCGCCGATCAGGGCCATGACCGCGGGCACCAGGGTCAGCCGGACGATGAAGGCGTCCAGCAGCACACCGACCGCGAGCGTGAACGCCAAGGGTTTGACGATCGGGTTGTCGACGGTGGCGAAGGCGACGAAGACGCCGAACATGATCAGCGCCGCAGCCGTGACGACGCGCGCCGAGTGCGCGATCCCATTGCGCACCGCGGCGGTCGCGTCCGCGGTGCGGGTGTGCTCCTCCTTGATGCGGGACACCACGAAGATCTGGTAATCGCTCGACAGCCCGAAGATGATGGCCAGGGTGATGATCGGCAGGAAGCTCAGCGTCTCCGCCTTGGTGACATGCAAAAGGCTTGCGCCCCATCCCCATTGGAAGACGGCGACCTGCGCGCCGAGGGCCGCGAACACCGAGAGGATGAACCCGACGATCGAGGACAGCGGGACCAGGACGGTCCGGAAGGCGATGGTCAGCAGCACCAGCGCCAGACCCACGACGACAACGAGGAAGACCGGCAGCGCCTCGCCCAAGCGGCGTGAGGTATCGATGTTCGCCGCGGTGGTGCCGCCCACCAGATACGTTGCCCCGGAGCCGCTCTCGATGGTCGCACGGTCATCGCGCAGGCGGTTGACCAGATCGGCGGTCGCGCTGTCGTCGGGTCCCGTCTTGGGCACGACCTGGATCAGGACCAGGTTGTCGCCCGTGCCCGCCGGCTGCACCACCGCGACGTCGGGTTCCTGCTGCAGCCGGCCCATCACGGTCTGCGCCGCGTCCGGGCCGGTGGCGTGCGAGAGGTCGGTCACCACCAGCAGCGCCCCGTTGAACCCGGGGCCGAACGACCGGCTCACCAGGTCATATGCCCTGCGGGCGGTGCTGGACTCCGATTGCGTTGCGCCACTGGGCAATCCGAGATTCATACGGGTGGCGGGAAGCGCGATCACCACCAGCACCGCGATGCCCAGCACCAGCAATGGAATCCGGAAGCGGGTGACGAACCGTCCCCAGGCGTGGCCCGCGGTGCGCTCGGGCTCGTAGGCGGCGATGCGCGCCACCTCCTCCGGCTTTCCCGGGTGCAGCGGCGGCGAGATGAATTTGGCGACCGTGCCTCCGGCGAGGCTGAGCAGCGCGGGCAGCAGGGTCAGCGCGACGAGCATGGCCACCAGGACCGCACCGGCGGCGGTCAGG
Source organism: Nocardia sp. NPDC059236 (assembly GCF_042754085.1). Lineage (NCBI taxonomy): Bacteria > Bacillati > Actinomycetota > Actinomycetes > Mycobacteriales > Nocardiaceae > Nocardia > Nocardia sp. NPDC059236. The sequence goes on along the minus strand of NZ_JBHZAF010000001.1, from coordinate 133,533 downwards.
CCCATGACGGTGAGGAACGGGATGTTCGCGACCGCCAGCCCGCACAGCGCGATGATCACGGTCACCGCCGCGAACACCACCGAACTGCCCGCGGTCCCGACCGCGAGCGGAATCGACTCCGCCACAGCCATTCCCAGCACCACCCGGTGGCGATGCCGGGAGAGGACGAACAGCGCGTAGTCGATCCCGCAGGACAGGCCCAGCATGAGTGCCAGCGAGGTCGCCGCCGACGGCACGTCGGTGTAGGCGGCGATGCCCAGGATGCCGGCGAGACCGATACCCACGCCGACGGCCGCCGTGATGATCGGCAGTCCCGCCGCCACCACCGCGCCGAAGGTGATCAGCAGAATGACGAAGGCCGCGATGACGCCGAGCATTTCGGGCGTGTGCGGGATCTCCGCGGTGAAGCCCGGATAGACGGCACCGGAGAACTCGACCTGCAGACCGGTGTCACGCGCCTGGTCGGCGACCCGGGTCACCTGGTCGAGGGTGGACTGCTCGACCTCGCCGGCCGAGACGGAGAACTGCACGCTGCCCAGCGCGACGTGTTGATCCGGTGAGACCGCTTTGGCCTGGAACGGGTCGACCACCGCGGCGACCTGCGGCAGCCCCTTCAACTGGGCCATCATCTGCTCGATCTCGCCGGTCACCGGTTGATCGGTCACCTTGGCCAGGTTCGACGTCGCGAACACGACCTGCATCTGCGCACCCGAGAAAGCGGGCATCCGCTGCTGCAGCAGGGAGACCGCGTCCTGCGATTCCGTGCCCGGAACCGTGAAATTGTCGTTGGTTTTTCCGCCCGTCGCGGCGGCGAATCCGATGGCGGCGGCCAGCAGCATCATCCATATCGCCAGCACCCACCAGCGGCGGCGGACAACGACCTGGCCGAGTGCGTACAGGTAGCGGGACATGCGGGTCCTCTCGTGGAGACACCATCCGACCAGCAATCACAAACCTATCGGTACGGTAACACGTCAGATGATGATTTCCTCATAAACGTTGCAATGGTCAGCAACCGGCTGGTCACCTTCGCGCCGGTGCGCCCGGATGGAAAGAAGGCAATGCCGCGCACAATGACTGCACGTCTCCGCAGGACTGGACGGTGCCGTCCGGGCGGACCAGAGCCGCGACGGCGCGACCCTGCCTCACCCAACGATGCAGCTCGGTGCCCGGCTCCGCGACGACGACGAACCCGCCGCGCTGCTCGACGACGATTCGGCACTGCGGCGCGGGCTCACGCACGGTGATGACGGTGTAGCGCCCGTTCATGGCCTCGTCGAGGCGGCGGCCGTCGGCGAGCCGGGCGTTGGGAACCAGCCGGCCCGTCAACCGACGGCGCAGGCGCGGCACTCGCCCGGGACCCGAGAGGTGCAGGCGCGGGGATTCGCCGCTGGTGATCATGTGGGTGAGGCCGGGGATCCGGTGCAGGCGCGGTGCCAGCAGACTCCGCAGCCGGTTGCTCAGTTCGCCACCGTCGGTCATGGTGACGCCGGTGAGCTTGGCCAGCCGGATCATGGCCCGTGCGTGCGGTTTCCGCTCCGTCTCATAGGTATCGAGCACGTCGTCCGGGAGTTCCCCGCGCAGCACGCCCGCCAGTTTCCACGCGAGGTTGGCCGCGTCGCGCAGGCCCGCGCCCATGCCCTGGCCGATGAACGGCGGGGTGAGGTGCGCGGCATCGCCGAGCAGGAACACCCGGCCCCGGCGCCAGCGGTCGGCCAGCTGGGCACGGAAGGTGTATTCCGCGACGCGGATCAGTTCGAGATCCGCCGCCGGAACACCGCCGAGCCACGGGTCGAGCAATGGGCGCAGCCGACCCGGGTCGTCGAAGTCGGCGACGGTCTCGCCGGGCCGGATCCGGAATTCCCAGCGGTAGCGGGTTTTTCCGATGCGCATGAAGGTGGCAGCGCGCGCCGGATCGCACACCTGGTGCACGCCTTCCCACTGCCCCAGATCCCGCGGCGTGGCGACGTCCACCACCAGCCAGCGCTGCTCGAATCGCAGATTCCGCATGCGTGCGCCGATCGCGCCGCGGACAACGCTGTTCGCGCCATCGCAGCCCAATACGTAACGCGTACACACGGATTCGGCATCACCGGTCACGCGATCGGTGAAATCGACCCGGACACAGCCCGATTCCTCGGCGATGGCGGTGACTTCGACGTCACCACGCAAGGTCACCCGCGGATACCGCTTCAGGTTGACCCGCAGGATCGCCTCCAGCTCCGGCTGGTCGAACAGGTTCGCCTCCGGATACCCGCTGCGCCCACCGGCCGGGTCGCGATCGAACTGGGCCAGCACCCGCCCGCTCGGGTCGATGAGCCGCAACCCCAGCGCGGTCCGGGAGATCCCGTCGAATTCCCGGCCGACTCCCAGACGTTCCAGGATTCGGCGGATCTCGCCGTCGAGGTGCACTGCCCGCGGTTGCGGATAGACATCGGTCCACCGCTCCAGCACGAGAGTGTCGATCCCGTGGTGCGCGAGCAACGTGGCCGCGGTGATACCGGCCGGGCCCGCGCCGACGATCACCACCGGGATCATCGCGGTGCTCACGGCGAAACCCCGGACAGCGCAGCCAGATAGCCGAGCGTGACCAGTCCGGTGACCACCGCGGGCACGTACTCCGCCACGCCGTCGCCGTTGCGGACATGTGCGCCCACCGCACCGATCATCAACAGTGCCAGGCCGATTCCCGCGGCGATCCCGATCGGCGGCCGGGCCAGACCGATCAGCAGCCCACTCGCGCCGGCGATTTCGAGCGCTCCGATGCCCCGGTAGGCGGCGGTGGAGTAGCCCAGACGCGCGGCACGTTCCCGCATCGGCGCGAGGGCGAGCGTTTTGGCCGCACCGAACGACAGGAACTCCACGGCGAGCATCGCGGCCAGCACGGTCGACGCGATCTTCATCGGTGCACCTCGACCTTCCAGGTGATCGCGTAGCGACCGAGAATCGCCTCGACGGCCCCCTCGCCGGCCCCGGGGCCGAGCTCGACGACGGTCACGATCGCGCCGTCCTCGACCTGCGCGGTGACGCCGAGTACGGCCTCGACTCGGGCCAGCGCATCCTGGACCTCGCGACGAGTGGCGTCGGCGCGCAGGCCGAGCTTGTACGGCTTGCCGACGTCGGTCACCGGCAGGACATCCAGCACCGTCACGGTTTTCGGGGCGGCGGCGCGTTCGGGCACCCGCTCCCCCGCCCAGGCGACGAGCTCCGCCTCGCTCACCTCCGCGCCGGGCACCAGGGTCACATAGGCCACGGGTACCTCCCCGGCGTGCACGTCCGGGCGGCCGACCGCGCCCGCCGAGGTCACCTGCGGGTGGGACAGGAGCGCGTCCTCGATGACCGCCGGATCGAGATTGTGCCCGCCGCGAATGATGAGATCCTTTGCGCGACCGTGCAGATGAATGAATCCGTCGGCGTCGACATGCGCGAGATCGCCAGTGCTCAGCCACCCGTCGACCACGGCGCCGAGCCCGTCCAGCAGGTGCCCGAGCTCGCTGCGGCCGGTCACGTAACCGGCGAAGACCGTGGGCCCGCCGATCACCAATATGCCGGTCTCTCCGGCGGGGAGTTCGGTCCAGACCCCGTCCTCGGGCATGCGAACAACCTTGACCTGCTGGTAGGGCATGCGCTGTCCGACCGAGCCGGGACGCGGCAGATCCGGGAAGCTGCGGGCGGTCGCGCATGTCGCCTCGGTGAGGCCATAACCCTCGACCAGCGTGACCCCGGTGTGCGCCTGGAAGTTCTCGCGCACGGCGGCCGGCAGCGGGGACGCGCCGACCATCGCGTAGCGCAGGCTCGAGATGTCCGCGCCGATCGGGCACTGCGCCAGCACCGCGTACACCGTCGGCACCGCGCTCATGGCCGCGATTCGGTAGTGCGCCACGATATTCCAGAATTCGCCGTAGAGAGCGAAGTCCCGGTATCCGAGCGGCCCGGCCCAGACCACCGACTGGCCGCGGAACAAGGGCGCGAGCAGTGTCACGACGAGCGCGTTGACATGGAACAGCGGCAGCGCGGCGAAGACCACCGCATCCTCGTCGAGCAGGGAGTTGGCCGCGATCATCCACGCATTGGCAACCTCACCGGACTGCCGGTGCGCGGCCAGTTTCGGCACACCGGTGGTGCCGCCGGTGTGGAACAGGGCCGCCAGATCCGTTGCGGCGGGCGGCTCCCCGGCGAAAGCGGTCCAGTCCTGTTCGACTGCAAGGGTATCGAGACAGCCGATGCGCACACCGTCGATGACAGGCAGCGGCACGGTCTCCGTTGCGGCAGCGGTCGGCCGTAGCACCAGCACCGCCTCCAGCAGACGCTGGGACGCGAGTTCGTATGCCGACTCCCAGATGTCGGCGGCGAGTTCGGGGCCGGCGGCGATCAGCACCCGAGCGCCGGAGCGGTGCAGGAGCTCCGCGATATGCGCCTGCGACAGGCCGCCATTGATCGGTGCCGCGATGCCCGCCAGCTGCGCGGCCAGCGTGGCGGGAATCAACTCCGCGCAGTTGGGCGCGATCAGGGCGACCGCGTCGCCGCGGCGCACCCCGAGTGCATGCAGCAGGTTGGCATAACGGTGCACCTCGGCGAGCAACTGGGAGTAGGTGCGCCGCACCGGTTCCCGCCAACTCGAGGCATCGGACAGCACGGTGACGGCCGTACGGTCCGGCCACCGGCTCGCGGCGCGCACCAGCAGTGCGTAGGTCGACTCGGGCAGGCCACGCTCGGCCAGGGGCACCGATTCGATGACGCTCAGGTCCTCCGGACCGGTGTAGCGCGGCCACAGCAGGGCTTCGGCGTCGGTCTCGAGGGTCGGGTTCCCGGTCACCGCGCGTACCTCACGACCGTGCGCTGGCGGCCCAGATCGAGGACACCATCGTCGGTCCCGATGGTCGCCTCGACCACATCGCCGTCCTGGAGGTACTTCGGATTCTTGGCCTGGCCCTCGAAGAACAGCTTCCACTTCACCTTGGGCGGCAGCAGCGACGCGATGATCTCGACCGGCTTCGGTGGAGCGCTGAGCGCGGTGCCGATCGGAGTTCCGGTCAGCAGCAGGTCCCCGGCATCCATGCGCTGGAACCGGCTCAAGACCCGCAGCGTCTCGACCGGCCGGTAGATCATGTCGGCGACCGTCATGTCCTGGCGCACTCGGCCGTTCACCCACAACCGCAGGCGCAGATCGGTGAATCGCTTGATTTCATCGGCGTCCAGCAGCACCAGCGCGGGGCCGACGGGCGTGAAGGTCGGGTACGACTTCGCCTCGTAGAACTGGGTTTTCGGCAGCTGCACGTCCCGGGCCGACACGTCGTTCGTCACGACCAGACCCGCGATGTAGTCGCCGAGGGACTCGTCGTCGATCTCGGCGCCGACCGGCATCTCGCGGCCGAACACCAGGCCGATCTCCACCTCGTAGTCCAGCAGCTCGACATGCGCGGGCCGGATCACGTCGTCGTAGGGGCCGCTGATCGATCCGGAGCTCTTGCGGAAGAAGGTCAGCGGCACGGTCTCGGGGTTCATCCCCGAGTCCTTCACGTGGGATGCGAAGTTCGTCATCTGCGCGACGACTCGACACGGTGCGGTCACCGGAGAGATCAGCGAAAGACCTTCGACCGGAACAAGATCCGAGCTCGCGGCCGCCGCGGCGATCGCTGCCCGATCCGCCAGCAGTTCGCGCGTCGTGGTCGCGACGGTATCGATGCGCGCCGCACCGGCGGGTGTCCGGACCCACCAGGTGTCCGCGGTACGGAGAACGGAAATGCTCATGAGTTGGCTACTTTCAGCAGGCCGCGCAGGCGGCGGAGATCGAATTCGTTGTCCTCGCGCAGGGCGTCGAGGATCGAGCGCACTTCTCTGAGCGATTCCCGCCCAGGGGAGAGACCCAGGAAATCCTTGGTGGCGGGCGGCCCCCACTGCGCCAGACCCGACGCGCTCATCGGCGCCCAGCCCGGTTCGAGGGTGCAGTCGAACATGTCGCCGTCACTGAAATGCTCGACCATGAAACCGTCTGGATCCCGCCAGTAGTCGAAGATCTGGCTGCCCTGAATGTGGCGTCCGATTCCCCACGACCGCTGATAACCGTGGTCGAGGAGGTACTCACCGCCGGCGGCGAGCGCATCCAGATCGGCGACCTGATAGGCGGAGTGCACATACCGGTTGGAGGGCCCGAGGGTGAGCGCCAGCGTGTGATGGTCGGCCGGAGTAGCGCCGCGATCGCAGCGAATGAAGCTCATCACCGGTCCGCGTTCCCGCTGTCCCGGATAGAAGAGGAAATCGCTGACGATCAGGCCCAGATAGCGCAGGTACCAGTCGAGAGTCTCCCGGTACCTGGTGGTCTGCACGACGACATGGCCGAGGCGCTGCACCTGCGCCGGAACCCGGGGCGGCCGCTGAGTGGCATTGACACGCAGCACCTCGTGTCCGCTGTTGAACACCTGCGTCTGCTGCGCGGACAGCCCGGGCAGTTCGCGGGTTCCGGCGACGACTCGGACCCGCAGCCCGCTCGGATCCACCAGATCGAGACCCAGCCCGCCGAGCGACTCCGGCAGCGGCTGCGGCCGCCGACCGGTTTCCTCGCCCAGGCGCAGCAGATCGCCGGTCTCGGCGGCCCGGAAAGCCGGACCGACGAAGCGGGAACGGTCACCGCGCCGCACCAGCACACAGGGCGACCCGGCGTCGGTTCCGCGCAGGTGCAATTCCTCGGATGTCCGCGTGGCGGTGGTGAAACCGAAAGCGCGAGAAAAGATCTCGGCGCGCTCCAGGTCGGGCTTCTCGAATTCCAGCCAGGCCAGATCGAGCACCTTCACCACCGGATTGCGGGCACGGCCGGGGTGCTCACCCCGCACTGCGCCCTGCTCACTGTGCAGGCCGCTGTGCACGTCGTGATGTCCGCTCATCGACCGCTCCCTTCAGGTTCTGACGATATCGTCACTCGCGAACCGATAGTCAGTCAAGACCTTCTGAGCATTTCGTCAGAACTGACCCGAGGCGCTATGCTGGGCGGCCTACGGTGTCAGGGAAGAGGTGGACAGCGATGGTCACGCAATCCGGGCAACCCAATCGCCTGGAGCGCCGGAAGGCGCGTACCCGCGCGGCGCTCGTGAGGGCGGCGCAATCGTTCCTCGCGGCGGGCAAGCTCAGCGTGCCGATCTTGGAGATCACCCAGGCCGCCGACGTCGGGATGGGGTCGTTCTACAACCACTTCCAAACCCGGGAAGAACTGTTCGAGGCCGCTGTCGAGGAAGCACTCGATCTGTACGGCGTCGTGCTCGACACCCTCTGCGAAAACCTCGACGACCCGGCGCAGGTCTTCGCCCAGAGCTTCCGGCTCACCGGGCGCCTGCACCGGCGCAACCCGATGCTCAGCAAGGTCCTGATCAACAACGGCCTGCAGCTGGCGCGCTCCGAGAAGGGCCTCGCGCCCCGCGCCCGCCGCGATATCGAGGCCGGTGTCCGTGCCGGACGATTCGACGTCCGCGATACCGAGCTGGCCATGACCATCGTCACCGGCGCCGCCATCTGCCTCGGCCAGCTCCTGCACGAGCAGCCCGCACGCGACGACGCCGAGGCGACCGATCAGATCACCGAAGACCTGCTGCGCATGTTCGGACTCTCCGCGGACGACGCGCACGAGATCTGCGAGCGTCCCCTGCCCTCCCTCGACGCACTGCCGCACACCGACACCGCAGCCTGAACACGTCCGCCGGAATTGCGCGCCGCGCACGCGACGGTCTGGTGTGGATGCATTACGTGCCGCCCCGGGGGCTCACTGCGGCTTGCGAACCAGGGGCACTCGCCGACGCCGACGACGGCCCTGCACCGGTTTCGGCCGGCGCCGAGAGCGGCCGTAGCGCAGCAACTCCATCAACAAATCCTCCGCCGCGCGATACCGCGGGATGTCGACCCAGAGCCGCCACACGACCTCCGGATCGCCGCGCTCCAGCACGGTCGTGCGCACAGGCAGGACGTAGGCTGCGATTCCCGCGTCGATCAGCGCGAAGAGCACTCGGTAGACCTGCGACTCGGCCAAGTCGGCGAGGACTGCCCAGGAGTGTGAATTCAGCCCATTGGCCAATCCGCGGGCGGGAACCCAGTGCGGAGTGCTGCGCGAGCCTGACCACGGATCGGGAACCTCACGTGCCGTGGTCATCGCGCTGAGCCGTTCACGGGATGCCTGTCGACCAGACCGGTCAGTCCCGCTTCATCATTTCGTAGATTCGCTTGCAGTCCGGGCAGACCGGGGAACCCGGCTTGGCGGAACGGGTGACCGGGAAGACCTCGCCGCAGAGGGCTACCACGTGGGTGCCCATGACCGCGGACTCGGCGATCTTTTCCTTCTTGACGTAATGGAAGACCTTGGGAGTGTCGTTGTCGGTCGACTCGTCGGTGGTCTCGTCCGGACGGACCAGGGTGTCTGCGCTCACGGTTCAATCATGCCAGGCGGCATGTGCATCCGACGCGCGGTAGTGGAAGACTCGGGGTATGCAGCGTGACGGCGAATCCCAGGCCGACGGCATGAGCGGTGAGGATCGCCCGGACGTCGAGTTCCATCCCGCCGGTTCCATCCCGAAACCACCGCGCCAGTCGCAGGGCTACTTCCCGGGCGAGGAGAAACAGCATCCGGCGCTGATCACCGAGGCCGCGCCCTCGCTCGAGCAACAGCATCGCGACCGGGTGCGGCGGTACATCACCATCATGTCGTTGCGCATTCCATGCCTGATCGGCGCTGCCGTCGCCTACAGCGTGTGGCACAGCTGGTGGCTCTCGCTCCTGATCATCGGCGTCTCCATCCCGCTGCCGTGGATCGCGGTCCTCATTGCCAACGACCGCCCGCCCCGCACCAAGGACGAGCCCAGCCGCTGGGACGGACGACGCGATCAGGCGGCACTGGAATCACGGCCGCACAAGGCAATCGACGGTTAGCGCGGACGAATCCCCGCTGACAGCAGGGCCGCCAGCCCGCACAACCCGCCCGCGATGAACCAGGCCAAGGTGTAGCTGCCCTGTACGTCGCGGATGACGCCCGCACCGAAAGCGGCCAGGGCGGCGCCGATCTGGTGGGAGGCGAAGACCCAGCCGAAGGCGACGGGTCCGTCCGCGCCGAAGTGGGCGCGGCACAGGGCGACCGTGGGCGGGACGGTGGCGATCCAGTCGAGGCCGTAGAAGATGATGAAGGCCCACATGCTGGGGTGTACGTCGGGTCCGAAGAGGATCGGCAGGAACAGCAGTGAGATGCCGCGCAGCGAGTAGTAGGCGACCAGCAGGTAGCGGGAGTCCACGCGGTCGGTGAGCCAGCCCGAGGCGATGGTGCCGGCGACATCGAAGATGCCCACCGTCGCCAGCAATCCGGCCGCGGTGGTTGCGGGCATGCCGTGATCGTGGGCGGCACTCACGAAGTGGGTGCCGATCAGACCGTTGGTGGATGCACCGCAGATGGCGAAACCGCCTGCCAGCAGCCAGAACACGGGCTTGCGGACAATGGTCGCCAGCACCGTCACCGCGCGGGCCGCGCCACCCGGCGCCGAGGTGCGCACTCCGACTCCGCTGCCCGGTTCGGCGCCGTAGGCCCGCACCCCGGCGTCGCTGGGGAAGTCGCGGATGAACAGCAGCACCAGCGGCACCACCGCCAGCGCCGTCGCCGACACCACGAGAGACGGTGTGCGCCAACCGTGATCGCGGGCCAGGCTCGCGATCAGCGGCAGGAAGACCAGCTGCCCGGTCGCGCCCGCGGCGGTGAGCACGCCGGTCACCAGGCCGCGATGCTTCACGAACCAGCGCCCGGTGATGGTGGCCACGAACGGCATGGACATCGAGCCCACGCCGACGCCCACCAGCAGGCCCCAGGTCGCCATGAGCTGCCACGGCCGGGTCATGAACACCGTCAGTCCGCTGCCCGCCGCGATCAGCACCAGCGCGCACGCCACTACCCGGCGAATACCGAAGCGATCCATGAGCGCCGCCGCGAACGGCGAGATCAGGCCGTACAGCAGCACATTCACCGACACCGCCGCGCCGATGGTGCCGTGCGACCAGCCGAACTCCTCGTGCAGCGGGTCCATGAGCACACCGGGCACCGAGCGGAAGCCGGCCGCGCCCAGCAGCGCGATGAAACCCACCACCGCCACGATCCACGCCGGATGCGGCCCCGGCCGCCCGGTCGCGGGTGCGTCGGGCTGCAGTGCGCCGCTCGTGGCCGAGCCGGCGTCCAACGGGGTTGTGCCACCCGATGATTCCCGGCCGAGATCGTCCTTCAGTTCGCTCACCCGATCGAGGGTGACCGAAAAGCCCTTCCGCCACGAGTGGCCAGAATGCCACAATGCGTCAAGATCCAGCCATCACGAGAGGAGCATCGTGCCGACACCGCATCTGGTCGCCGTCCTCGTCCTGGAACCGACCGTCGGCTTCGACATGTCGATCCCGCCGGTGGTGCTCGGCGCCGCCGTCGACGAGGACGGCAACCCGCTCTACGAGGTGCACACCTGCGGCGTCGACACCGGCGGTGTGGTCGCCACCGGCGGATACACCGTCATCCCGGAATTCGGCCCCGAGCTGCTGGCCCGTGCCGACACCGTGATCGTGCCCGGCACCCGCATCACCCAGCCGCGGCAGGAGGGCACGCTGCCGCCCCGGGTGGCCGAGGCGCTGGCCACCATCCGGCCGGACGCCCGCGTCGTCTCCATCTGCACCGGCGCGTTCGTGCTCGGCGCGGCGGGCCTGCTGGACGGCCGCCGCGCCACCACCCACTGGCAGTTCGCCGACCGGTTCCGCGCCCTCTACCCGAAGGTTCTGCTCGATGAGAACCTGTTGTTCGTGCAGGACGGAAACGTCTGGTCCTCAGCCGGATTGGCGGCCGGCATCGATCTGTGCCTGGATCTGATTCGCACCGATCACGGCAGCGCCGCCGCCAATGGCGCGGCCCGCTACTGCGTGGTGCCGCCCTGGCGTGACGGCGGGCAGTCGCAGTTCATCGAGCGGCAGGTCCCGGAGTCGGGCAGCGAGGGCACCGCGCCCACCCGCCGCTGGGCGCTGGACCGGGAGCTGGACCTGAACTCCCTTGCCGCGCATGCTCATATGAGCGTGCGCACCTTCACCCGCCGATTCAAGGCCGAGACCGGCATGGCGCCGGGCGCGTGGATCCTGCAGCAGCGGGTCCGGCACGCCCGGCACCTGCTGGAGACCACCGACCTGACCGTCGACGAGGTGGCACGCAGTGCGGGCATGGGCACCTCCGCCTCGCTGCGCCACCATATGCGCCTGGAGCTGGGCGTGCCGCCGCTGACCTACCGCAAGACCTTCCGTAAGCGCGAAACCCTGGAGACAGCATGACGATTCGCTGGATGTGGGCCTTCCTGGACCGTCCCGCCGCACAATTCGACGACAGCGCCCGGTTCTGGACCACGGTCACCGGCACCGAGCTCTCGGCGCCGCGGGGCGAACGCGACGAATTCGTCACGCTGCTACCGGATTCCGGGGCCGCGACGGTCAAGATGCAGGCGATCGGCGGCCCCGCGCGCGTGCATCTGGACCTCGACGTCGACGATGTCGGCGCGGCCACCGAGCGTGCCCAGGAGCTGGGCGCCACCCTCGCCGCGGACTACATCCTCACCTCGCGCATCGGGTACGCCGTCGTGCACTCCCCCGCCGGAATGCCCTTCTGCTTCACGCCTTTCCGCGATTCCGCGGGCCCGCTCACCCCGACCGTGACCGGCCCCGCCGGCGACCGCAGCCGGCTGGACCAGATCTGCCTCGACATCGGCGCGAGCGACTACGAGACCGAGGCCCGCTTCTGGACCGACCTGACCGAATGGTCCTGGCGCCCCAGCACCCTGCCGGAATTCGCCCGCCTCTCCGCGCGTCCCGGCCTCCCGATCGACCTGCTGCTGCAACGCCTCGGCGACGACCGCCCCACGTCCGCGCACCCGGACATCGCCTGCACCGACATCGAGGCCACGGCGACCTGGCACGAGCAGCTGGGCGCACACCGCGCCGAACTCGGCAAGCACTGGATCGTCATGGCGGACCCCGCCGGCCAGCCCTACTGCCTGACCGGCCGCCGGCCGGCCTGAGGCGCGGGATCGTCGAAGCCCCCGCATGCTCCGAGGCTCCTCGGAGCCGGGAAGCACGCAGGGGCTTCGACGTAGCCGAACCTGCTACTTGCGCTCGGTCTGCGGCTGGCGGCGTGCCGCTTCGCCAGAGTTGGCCAGCGCCTCGAGATCCTCGAGGAACTTCTCGATGCTGTCGGCCCGCGCCTGCGGCGAACCGATCTGCTCGCGCACCTTCTCCTCGGTGAGAGCGAGCATGGCGGCGGCCAGATCCTGCTCCAGGTCGCGGATCATCTGCCTGCGGTACTGCAGGATCTGATCGCGGCCCTGCTTGCGCACCCGCTCCACCTCGGCCGCGGCGGCCTCGCGCATCTGCGCGATGATGCGGTCGGCGTCGGCCCGGGCCTCTTCGCGCATGCGGTCGAGTTCGGCCTGCGCCTCGGCGAGGGCATTGTCGTAGGCAGCCTTGGCGGTGGCCAGTCGCTGCGCCGCCGCCTCGCTCTCCTCGAGTTGCCGCCGGATCTGGTCCTGAGCGTTGTTCATAATCCTCTTCACGGGTGGCACAACGTATTTCACGAAGAACCACACGATGACAGCGAAGCCGAACAGCTGGCTGAAGAAGACGGGCCAATCGAAGGTGATGTTGTAAATACCCTCGGCGAGATGGGTATCGGTGAGGATCATGCAGACCCCCGTCCTCTCTGCTGGCCCGCGCTGGTCCGGGCACGATCGTTCCCACCCAGGACCCGGCCGGCCAGGTCCTGAGCGAGTGGTTCGACGGCTTCGCGTAGTTCGGCGGCGACCTGGTCGGCCTCGGCGCGGAGGTGCGCCGTGGACTCGGCCACGATCTGGTCGGCCTCTTTCTGTGCCTCGCCGCGCATTTCCTCGAGGATCGCGCGCCCTTGGGCCCGGGCCTGGTTGCGGATGTCGGCCGCTTCCGTACGGGCTTTCTCGAGCGCGGACTCGTAGCGCGCCTCGGCCTCGGCGAAGGTTTCGCTGGCTTCCTTGGCAGTCGCCGTCGTGACCTCGACACGTGCCTCCCGCTCCGCCAGCACCTTTCGTATGGGCGGAACCACGAAGAACCAGATGACTCCGAGCACGACCAGGAAGATCAATAACTCAGCGAAGAAGGTGCCGTTGGGAACGAGGAAGTTCCCCGCGGCCTCCACATCCGTTCTGGGAGACATGATGACGTCTACTTACCGGGAGTAGCGAATACGAACAATGCCATGAACGCTAGATTGATGAAGTATGCCGCTTCGACCAGACCCACGGTCAGGAAGAAGTTCACGCGCAGGCGGCCCTCCGCCTCCGGCTGCCGGGTGACACCGTTGATCAGAGCGGCGCCGGCCAGACCGTCACCGATACCCGCGCCGATGGCACCGCCCGCCAGAATGATGCCGCCGCCGATGAGAGCGCCCTGGACGATACTCGCGGTTGCTGGGTCTGCCATTTTTCACTTCCTTTGACAAAGGGTTATAGCGCTGAACAGCTGAAGCCGCTCAGTGGTTTTCACTCTCCAGCGACATCGACTGGCTGAAGTAGAGGATGGTCAGCAGAGCGAAGATGAATGCCTGAATGGCTCCGACGAACAGGTCGAAGAGCTTCCAGATCGCATTCGGGCCCCAGCTGATCCAGAAGGGGAACAACGTGATAACCGAAACCATGACGCCGCCCGCGAACATGTTGCCGAACAGTCGCAACGAGAGCGACAGCGGTTTGGCGATTTCCTCGACCACATTGATGAAAACCATGGGGCCCCAGCCGGTGTGGCCCTTCAGCAACTGTTTCACGTGCCCGCCCGGGCCGCGCCGCCACGCGCCCGCGGCGTGATAGAGCAGGAACACGAACAACGCGAGCGACAGCGTGAAATTGAAATCGGACGCCGGCGGCGCGATCAATTCCCCCGAACCGTACTGAACGGGCAAGACGGACAACCAGTTCGAGAGCAGGATGAAGGTGAACAGCGTGACCGCCAGCGGCAGCACGAACGGCGCGACCTTCATACCGATCGCAGTCTCCACCTGGCTGCGCATCTGGACCGTGATCGTCTCGAAGAACAGCTGCACCCCGTTGGGCACCCCGGAGGTGATCTTCACACGCAGGTAGAAGGCCAGGCCCAGTACGATCAGCGCGGCCACCCCCGTGGACACGATGGTATCCACATTGAAGGTCATGCCCAGCAGATGCGCCTGGGCGTGGTCGCCGACATGGATCTTGGACTCCCCCGAGGAATCCTCGGCGGCCAGCAGCGCCGGCGCCGACGAATGGGCGAGGGAAGCGACGGGAATGCTCATGACTGCTGTCGAAGCCCTTTCACCTCGGGCAGAGCGGTATGGAGTACCAGAATCAGCTGAAAGGCCGCCAGCCCGAAGAAGATTCCGACGCCGTAGGGCCGGGTCAGGAATGCCGCCACAATCGACAACGCGGTCAGAATGAGCAACCGCGACGCCGAGGACAGCGCCAATTTCTGTTTGCTGGGTGTTTCCGCATCCGTGATGCGCACGATGGACATCCAGGTAAGCCGGGCGTTCACCCAGCCGAGCGTCAGACCGGTGGCCATGAAAACACCCAGCAACAATCGATCGAACGCCCCTGTGACCATCAATGCCAGTATGCCGACAGCGATTGCAATAGCGCTCGCTCTACGCATCCGTAGCCTGTTGAGGTCCAATACGACACCGCCTCGCCGTCATCCCACCTCGTAGTGGGGCCGTGCATGATCAATAGCATACACAGCCCAACCTCGTTGCGGGGCAGTATTTTTGATCTTCAAATTGTTGATCTTGAAATTCTGAAACGCTTTTCAGCGAACTTTCCGCCACTTTATTCGGACGTCAGTGTTGCACAGCCTTTTCCGCTCCGGTGCCGGTCAGCGACCGCACCTGCATCTCGGCGTACTTGACATCGTCATGTTCCCTCGACAGCACGGTTCCCAGCCAGCCCAGAGCGAACGAAACCGGGATGGACACCAACCCCGGGTTGGCGAGCGGGAACCAGTGGAAGTCATGGGATTTGATCATCGCGGTGGGAGCTCCGGAGACCGCCGGGGAGAACACGATCAACACGATCGTGACGGCCAGTCCGCCATAGATGCTCCACAGTGCGCCGGCGGTGTTGAAGCGCCGCCAGAACAACGAATACAGAATGGTCGGTAGGTTTGCCGAGGCCGCCACCGCGAAGGCCAGCGCCACCAGGAACGCCACATTCTGATTCTTTGCCAGAATGCCGCCCACAATGGCCAGCGCCCCGATCACCACCGCGGTGATCCGCGCGACCCGCACCTCGCCGTCCCTGCTGTCGCCGTTCCCGCGCTTGATGACATTGGCGTACACGTCATGGGCGAAGGACGCCGACGCCGTGATGGTCAGGCCCGCGACCACCGCCAGAATCGTCGCGAACGCCACGGCCGCAACGAATCCCAACAGCACCGGCCCACCCAGTTCCAGGGCCAGCAGCGGCGCGGCCGCGTTCTCCTTGCCCGGCGCCTTGGCGATCTTCTCCGGCCCCACCAGCGCGCCCGCGCCGTACCCCAGCACCAGCGTGAACAGATAGAAGACCCCGATCAGGCCGATCGCCCACACCACCGACCGGCGCGCCTCCTTGGCCGTCGGCACCGTGTAGAACCGCATCAGCACGTGCGGCAACCCCGCCGTCCCCAGTACCAGAGCCAGTGCCAGTGAAAGAAAGTCGAGCTTGCTGGTGCCGTTCTTGCCGTACTTGAAGCCCGGCTCGAGCAGCTTCGCGCCGGTCTTGCCGCCATGGTTCACCGCATCGTGCAGCAGGCTCGAGAAATTGAAGTCGTAGCGCCCCAGCACCCACACGGTCATGGCCGCGGCCGCGCCGATCAGCAGTACCGCCTTGACGATCTGCACCCAGGTGGTGCCCTTCATACCGCCGACGAGCACGTAGACGATCATGATCGCACCGACGACGGCGATCACCAGGTTCTGTCCCGCCGAACCGGATACGCCCAGCAGCAGCGAGATCAGCACGCCCGCTCCGGCCATCTGCGCGAGCAGATAGAACAGGCTCACCGCCAGCGTGGAGGTGGCCGCCGCCGCCCGCACCGGCCGCTGCCGCATCCGGAAGGCCAGCACGTCACCGAGGGTGAATTTGCCGGTATTGCGGAGTAATTCGGCGACCAGCAGCAGCGCCAGCAGCCAGGCCACCAGGAACCCGATGGAATAGAGGAAGCCGTCGTAGCCGTACACCGCGATGGCCCCGGCGATGCCCAGGAAGCTGGCGGCCGACAGATAGTCGCCGGAGATGGCGATGCCGTTCTGTGGCCCGGAGAAGGCGCGCCCGGCGGCGTAATAGTCTGCGGCCGTGCGGTTGTCGCGGCTGGCCCACACCACGATGCCCAGCGTGATGACCACGAAGATCGCGAAGATGGTGATGTTGAGCCCGGGCCGGCTGCCCTCCACGGCCGCTGCCAGATACACGGTCATCGGGTCGGTCCTTCCAGTTCGGCACGGATCTGCTCGGCCATCGGGTCGAGGGTGCGGTCGGCGTAGCGCACGTAGAGGCCGGTGATGACGAACGTGGAAAGGAACTGCAGCAGGCCGAAGATCAGCCCGACGGTGATGTTCCCGCCCACCTTGTGCGACATGAAGTCGTGCGCGTAGTCGGCGAGCAGCACGTACAGCGCGTACCAGGCCAGGAACAGAGCGGTCATGGGGAAGACGAAGCGCCGGAAGCGATGCCGCAGGCGCTGGAACTCGGGGCTGTCGTAGACCTCGGTCAAGTCGGGATCCGGACGGCCGGTCTGGGATTCAGTTGTCAACTGCGATACCTCCTGGTGATCCCGGTCACAGTAGCAACGAAGGTGGTCGCGAGCGGGTCGAATAACCGCAGGTGAGATCGCAAGTTCATCGATAAGTGAGCCGAAATTCATGGGGTCCGGCGGCCAGCTACCAACCGGTTCCCCCGCGATCCGGTCGGGCGAACCGGGCCCGCTGCCGGATGCCCATCGGTTGCGGTGGCAGAGTTCCCCCTCATGCCGACGAATCAGACGACCACCTCGTCCCTGCTCGCCGACCTCGCGCCCGACCTACGCGCGGCGCTGACCCGCGTCCGCTACGACGCGGACACCCTGCTCGAGGCGCTGGGCGACGCCGCCCACGCCGCCCTCGGCCGCGGTGAACCGGTCCCCGTCCGCCGCGCCGCCGCTGATCTCGGCGAGCTCGGCACCCTGGTGCGCCTGCTGCTGCTCGGCGATCCGGTCCCCGAACGTGAAGCGGCAGTAGCCCTTTCGCCGGTGAGCATCGACCGCGCCACCGCGGCGGGGCTGCTGGAGCGCGACGGCGACGAGGTCCGCGCCGCCCTGGATCTGCGTCCCCTCGATCTCGGCGAGGGCACCCGCTGGGTGCTGTCCGACCTCGACGATTCCATGCGCCGCCGCAGCCTCGACGCCGATCACGTGCTCGGCGTCGGCCATGCCTCGCTGTCGCTGCTGCGCGCCACCCCGACCCGCCCGGTCGGCACCGTCCTGGATCTGGGCACCGGCTGCGGCGTGCAGGCCGTGCACGCCGCCGCCTACGGCCGCACCGTCACCGGCACCGACGTGAACAAGCGCGCCCTCTGGCTGGCCGAGGCCACCGCCGCGCTCAACGACCTCGATATCGAACTGCTGGAAGGCTCCTGGTTCGAACCGGTGGCCGGCCGCCGCTTCGACCAGGTGGTGGCCAATCCCCCGTTCGTGGTCGGCCCGGCCCGCGTCGAGCACACCTACCGCGACTCCGGCCTCGCCCTCGACGGCGCGAGCCAACTCGTCATCTCCGGCCTCCCGGACCTGCTGAACCCGGGCGGCACCGCGGCACTGCTCGCCTCCTGGGTGCACCTCGACGGCCAGGACTGGCGCAGCCGCGTCGCGAGCTGGCTGCCCGACCACGGTATCGACGCCTGGATCGTGCAGCGCGACATCGCCGATCCGGCCCTCTACGTCGGTACCTGGCTGCGCGACGCCGGGTTGGATCCGCGCGAGGGCGCCGCCCAGGCCCGCGCCGAACGCTGGCTCGACGCCTTCCGTGACGCCGACGTCGAGGGCATCGGCTTCGGTTTCGTCTACCTGCGCGCCACCGACGGCCCGACCGAACTGCTCGCCGAGGACCTCACCCACGGCTTCGACGACCCGCTCGGCCCCGAGGCCATCGCCTACTTCGAGCGCTCGGCCTGGCTGCGCGCCGCGGCCGCCGATCCCGACCTCCTCCTCGACTCGCGCTACCAGGTCGATCCGGCCACCGCGCTGGAACGCGTCTATCTCCCCGGCGACGCGGGCTGGGCGCAGGCGGTGGCCCGGCTGCACCGCGGCGACGGCCCGCGCTGGCAGCACGAGGTCGACGACACCACCGCCGCACTGCTGGCCGGGATGCGCCCTGACGGCCTCCCCCTGCGCGAACTCCTCGAACTGCTGGCCTTCGGCGAAACCGGCGACGCCGCGACCCCCGACTTCGAGAGCGCGGCGATGACCGTGGTGGCCGGACTGGTCCGGCACGGTCTCGTTCACCCGCGCTGAGCGAGGGCTCACCCCGCCGACGGCCCCCGGGGGGGGGGCCGCCGCGGGGGGGGTTTTACGGGGCTACGGCCCCCGGCCGGGGGGGGGGTGCCTGCCGCGCTACGGGGGGCCCGCTAACGAGAACAGCAGGGGCGGGCGAGGGCCCCCCGC
>NZ_JBHZAF010000001.1:0-114830 GCF_042754085.1 Nocardia sp. NPDC059236 | reverse complement strand
CTGCGCGCGCGGGGCTTTGCCGGGGGGGGCGGGAGGGGCCGGGCCGGGTCTCGTGCCCCCGGGGGGCGGGCGGCGCCCCCCCGCCGCCGGCCGCGGGGCCGGGCCCGGCGGCCGTCGGTATTTCCGCTGGAAACCGCCGCTGACGGGCGGTGAGGTCCGTCACGATCACGTGTCGCCCAGATACCGATACGGGCGGGCGCGGGAATGCGCCCGAGCCGCGATTCGTTCAAGTACGTGCTCGAAGCACGACGTCCGGGCAAGGCCCGTACACACGTATTCGCTTGTCGCGTCAGGAAGTTCGGGCGCGGCGGTGGGCAACCACCCGGTCACCGAGGGTCGTCCGCCGGTGGCGCGTGTTCCCGGCGATGCGCGCTTCTCAGGAACTTCTCAGCCGTGCGCCGTAAAAACCGCAGATCAGGCGCGGTTTACCGGTGGTCTGGCGGGGAACTTTCCTGAAGTCGGGTCCGTTGAACGGAGCGAGACACCACCGACAGGAGGCAAGTCATGACAAGCCCCGCCACCACTGACGTGCGCACCAGCGAACAAGACCTCGACGCCCAGAGCCCCGCCGCCGACCTGGTACGTGTGTACCTGAACGGGATCGGTAAGACGGCGCTGCTGACGGCGGCCGACGAGGTCGAGCTGGCCAAGCGCATCGAGGCGGGCCTCTACGCTCAGCACCTGCTGGAGACGAGCAAGCGTCTGTCCGCCGCGAAGAAGAAGGATCTGGCGATCCTGGTTCGCGAGGGTCAGGCTGCCCGCCAGCACCTGCTGGAAGCGAACCTCCGCCTCGTGGTCTCCCTCGCCAAGCGCTACACAGGTCGTGGAATGCCGCTGCTGGACCTGATCCAGGAGGGCAACCTGGGTCTCATCCGCGCCATGGAGAAGTTCGATTACACCAAGGGCTTCAAGTTCTCGACCTACGCCACCTGGTGGATCCGTCAGGCCATCACCCGCGGCATGGCCGACCAGTCCCGCACCATCCGTCTCCCCGTCCACCTGGTCGAGCAGGTGAACAAGCTGGCCCGCATCAAGCGGGAGTTGCACCAGCAGCTCGGGCGGGAGGCCACCGACGCGGAACTGGCCAACGAATCGGGCATCCCGGTCGACAAGATCGCCGACCTGCTCGACCACAGCCGCGACCCGGTATCCCTGGACATGCCGGTCGGCAATGACGAAGAGGCCCCGCTGGGCGACTTCATCGAGGACTCCGAGGCCACCTCCGCCGAGAGCGCCGTCATCGCCGGTCTGCTGCACCGCGACGTGCGCAGCGTGCTGGCCACCCTCGACGAGCGCGAACAGCAGGTCATCCGCCTGCGCTACGGCCTCGACGACGGCCAGCCGCGCACCCTCGACCAGATCGGCAAGCTCTTCGGCCTGTCCCGCGAGCGCGTCCGCCAGATCGAGCGCGAGGTCATGTCCAAGCTCCGCAAGGGCGAGCGCGCCGACCGCCTGCGCGCCTACGCCAGCTAGTTCACACCCGTGGAGCCGGTCCCCCTACCCGGCTCCGCACCATTGATCGTCGGGCCACTTTCGAGGCGCTGGCCCGATCCCGCCGGCCGATTCCGCTGCCCGAACGTCCCCTCCGGGCGCGCAGAGTCGGTCGGCGTTTCCATGCCCCGAGTCCTCCGATGCGAGTGCGGTTGCCGGGCAACGGCTTCCCCTGCAGCCCAGGGCTCAGAGCCGGGTCAGGGATTGGCAGGGGCTGGGGGCCGGGATGTCGCCGCGGAAGTAGGCGGTGGGCGGAACGCCCATGAGGGAGCGGAAATCGGCGGTCATATGGGATTGGTCGTAGTAGCCGGAGGCCGTGGCCACGTGTGACCACGGCGTATTGCCCGCTGCGGCCAGGACCTGACGAACCCGGGTGATGCGGGCATAGTGCTTGGGCGACACGCCGATTCCGGCAGCGAACAGATTGCGCAGCTGGCGTTCGGAGACGGCCAGGTCCGCGGCCAGTGCGGTGACCGGGCCGGCGGTGTCCATGGCGGCGACCGCCGAATCCAGCAGCCGGCGGTGGTCACGGCGAACCGAATCCTCCGAGAGGCGGTGCGGGAGCACGGCTTCCAGGAAGGGGGCGACCTCGTCGGGATCGAGCTCGAGCAGCCGGTCGGCCAGATCGGCGACCGGGCCGGGCAGGTCCGACAGCACGGCGATCCGGTCGGTCAACTCGGCGGCCGCGATGCCCAGCAGGGACTGGGACGCACCGGGAGCCAGGCGGATTCGGGTGCAGCCCGCGGCCGTGTCCGGGCTGGAGTAGGTGGCGCGGGTGCGCGGGCCCAGCACCCACGCGTCCCGGCGGCCGGATTCCTCGGTGCGCAGCACGATCGAGGTGACCGCCTGGGGAATGTGGGTGAAGGCGGCGGACCCGGGGTGGACGGTCGGAATGTGGGCGATCTCGGTGATCCACGGACGCAGCGCGGCAGGTGGGGTCAGGCGGCGTTCGAGATCCTCGGCGGTCACGACGGGAGCCAGGGTTTGCGCAGTGGTCACCCGATCAACTCTAGGCAGCTTCGGCGGTCGCGGGTGTGCCGGTTTTTCCTATAGCCGGACGGGGGTGGGTCGGCAGGGTGATTCCCATGATCGTTATCACCGGTGCCACGGGCACCATCGGAAGTGAAGTCGTCCGGCAGCTGGCGGCGCGCGGGGTGAAAGTGCGCGCGGTGACCCGGAATCCGGAGAGCACACAGTTTCCGGACGGGGTCGAGGTGGTGCGCGGCGACTACGGCGACACCGCTTCCATGGCCGCGGCCTTCGACGGCGCCGAGTCGGCGTTCCTGGTCGGCCAGCTCGGGCCGGAGTATGTCGAACTCGACAAGCGGCTCGCCGAGACCGCCCGGGACGCCGGGGTGCGGCGGTTGGTGAAGCTCTCGGCCATCGGTACCGGCGATCCCGCGGTCGGGGTGATCAGCACGTGGCACGTCCCGGGCGAGCAGGCCGTGCGGGACAGCGGCCGGGCGTGGACCATCCTGCGGCCCAGCAGTTTCGCGTCCAACACGCTGCGCTGGGCGGACATGGTCCGGGCCGGGAAGCCGGTGCCCAATACGGCCGGGGCGGGTGCGCAGGGCGTGGTCGATCCGCGCGACGTAGCCGCGGTGGCGGTGGAGGCGCTGCTGTCCGACGCGCATTCGGGCCAGGTCTATACCCTCACCGGCCCAGAGACGCTGACCGTCCGCGATCAGGCGGCCATCCTCGCCACCGAGCTCGGCCGCCCGGTCGAGGTCGCCGACCTGCCGCTCGATATCGCCCGCGGATACATGCTGGATTCCGGCCTGTCCGAGGAGTTCGCCGACGCCTCGATGGTCGCGCAGGGGTTCGTCCGGGACGGCGGGAACGCCGTGGTCACCGGCGATCTCGAGCAGGTGCTCGGCCGCGCCCCCCGCACCTACGCCGAGTGGGTGCGCGACCACGCGTCCGCCTTCACGGCCTGACGACCGCGTCCCAGCCGGTCTCGGACAGCTGGATGGTGCTGGACCGGCTAGGCGTCCGCGAGGACGGATACGAGCCGGTCCAGCATGCCCTTCCAGCCGCCGCCCATGATGCTGCGCGCCCGCTGCATGACCGGATCCTCCGGATCGAAACCACGGTGGCTGAACAGGATTCGGGTGCCGTGCCCCTCCGGCCGCAGGGTCCAGCTGATCACCCAGCCATTGTCCCGATCGGACTGCGCGTCGTTCCAGCTGACGCTGAGCAGTCGCGGCGCAACGACTTCCAGCACCTCGCCGCGAATCTCGCCGGAGAAGTTCTGGCCGGGCATGGGCTGGGTCCTCATCTCGAAGACCGTGCCCACCACCGGCTCGAAACCGATGGGCCGCATCATCCACTGCCCCATGAGTTCCGGCGTGGTGAGCGCGCGCCACACCTTCTCCGGCGGATGCGGGTAGTAGTGATCGAGTTCGATCGTGGTGATGTCGTCGGTCATCATCGGTCCTTCTCCTCGGGATCGTCGGGCATGGCATCCAGCACCGCGCCCAGGTCGCGCAGCCGGGCCCGCCAGAACCGTTCGAACGGATCGAGCCAGGACTGCAAGTCGTGCAACGGTTCGGGTTCCACCCGGTAGAACCGCTGCCTGCCGCGCTTGTCCTCGGCCACCAGCCCCGCATCCCGCAGCACCTTCAAATGCTCCGACACACTGGGCCGCGCCATATCGAAGCGCTCCGCGATCACCTGCACCGACTGTTCCCCCTCGAGCAGCAGCTCGAGAATGTCGCGGCGGGTGGGATTGGCCAGCGCCCCGAACACCCGATCGGCGGTCCCGGACTTCAAGCGGTACGGCATGACCACACGATAGGTAGGAAACCACCTACCCGTCAACCGTAGGATTTCCCCTACCCAATTGACCGAAAGATGGCCACGGAGTCGAACACCGTGGCCATCGAAACGAAACGACGGAACTCAGAACCCGAGACTGCCGGTGCCGATGCCGCCGCCACCACCGCCGCAACCCGTGGCCGAGGGAGTCGGGGCCGAGTGCGGCTAACCGGAGTTGCGGAGTGCGGTGGCCAGGCCGTTCATGGTGAGCAGGATGCCGCGCTCGACCAGTTCGGAAGTGTCGCCGGCCCGGCGGCGGCGTAGCAGTTCGACCTGGAGCTGGTTGAGGGGTTCGAGGTACGGGAACCG
The DNA here is from genome assembly GCF_042754085.1 of Nocardia sp. NPDC059236. Lineage (NCBI taxonomy): Bacteria > Bacillati > Actinomycetota > Actinomycetes > Mycobacteriales > Nocardiaceae > Nocardia > Nocardia sp. NPDC059236. Next base: position 110,213 of record NZ_JBHZAF010000001.1, on the reverse strand, counting down.
GTTGTGGATGGACTCGGCCAGGGCCGGGTTGTCGGCGAGGAGTTCGTCGGTGCCGGTGATGGCGGCGTGCATCCGGGCGGTACGGGTGAACTCGTCGCAGATCATGTGGAAGACGGTGTCGCGCAGGGTTTTATCGGGGACCAGGCCGGCGTAGGAGGCGGCGATGTCCATGTCCGCCTTGGCCATCACCTGGGCCAGGTTGGAGAGGACGGTGCGGAAGAACGGCCAGCGGCGGTAGAGGTCGGAGAGGGCGGCCAGGCGGGCCGGGTCGTCGCCGATCCACTGCTCGAACGCGGTGCCGGTGCCGTACCAGCCGGGGAGCATGACGCGGGACTGGCTCCAGGCCATGACCCACGGGATGGCGCGCAGGTCGTAGACGGAGTTGGTGGGCTTGCGGGAGGCGGGTCGGCTGCCCAGGTTCAGGTCGGCGACCTCCGCGATCGGGGTGGAGGCCCGGAAGTAGTCGACGAAGCCGGGGGTCTCGTGAACCAGCTTCGAGTACGCCGCGCGGGCCGATTCGGCCAACTCGTCCAGCATTTCGTAGGCGGGTTCGGCATCCGCGCCCAGGCCCTCGACATCGAGCAGGGTGGACTCCAGGGTGCCCGCGACGAGCGCCTCCAGATTGCGGTAGGCGGTGCCGGGATCGGCGTACTTGGTGGAGATGACCTCGCCCTGCTCGGTCAGGCGCAGCGCACCGCGCACCGCACCTGCGGGCTGGGCCAGGATGGCGTCGTAGCTGCGGCCGCCGCCGCGGCCGACTGTGCCGCCGCGACCATGGAAGAGCCGCAGGCGGATTCCGGTCTTGCGGGCCACCTCCACCAGGTTCAGCTCGGCGCGATACAGCGCCCAGTTGGCGGCCAGATACCCGCCGTCCTTGTTGGAGTCGGAGTAGCCGAGCATGACCTCCTGCTGCATGCCGCGCGCGGCCACCAGCCGCTGATAGGCGGGCACTTCCAGTGCGGCGCCGAGGATTTCGGCGCCGTCGCGCAGGTCGTCGATGGTCTCGAACAGCGGCACCACCCCGACCGGACTGGACGGCGGCGTGTCCGCGTCGCCCGGATCGAGAATGCCCGCCTCCTTCAGGAGCAGGGCGGCCTCGAGCATGTCGCTCACCGAGGTGCACATGCTGATGATGTAGTTGGGCACGGTGTCCGGGCCCAGATCGTCGAGCGCGGCCTTGGCGGCGCGGACCACTCCGAGTTCCTTGGCAGCGAGCTCGCTCAGCGCCGCGTTCGGCCCGACCAGCGGCCGGCGCGTGGTCAATTCGGCGGACAACAGCTCGACCCGCCGCGCCTCGTCGAGGGAGGCGTAGTCGGAATGCACTCCGGCCCAGGCGAACAGCTCGGCCACGACCTGCTCGTGGGTTTCGGAATTCTGGCGCATGTCCAGGCCCTGCAGATGAAACCCGAAGGTCTGCACCGCGGCCCGCAGCGCGGCCAGCTGGTCATCGGCCAGCAGCCCGTCGCCGGATGCGCGCATGGACGCGTCGACCACGCCCAGATCGGCCAGCAGCTCGGCGGGCCCGGCGTACGGTTGCGCGCCGACATCGATACCGTCCGTGGGGATCTCCCCCAGCGCCCGGCACGCGGTGGCGCTCAGCCGCGCACGGATACCGCGAAGGGCACGGCGGTACGGCTCGTCGGCGCGCTGCGGTGAATCGTCGAATCCGGCGTCGGCGAGGGCCGACAGCTCCGGGGTCACCGGCACCAGTCGCGCCGACTGCGACAGCGTCTTCTCCAGTTCCAGCAACGATTTCAGGTACCGGTCGAAGGCGACGGCACCCGCGCGGTGGGTGGCCCGCTGCACCACGTCGGCGGTGACGAAGGGATTGCCGTCGCGATCGCCGCCGATCCACGAGCCGGGCCGCAGGATCGGGCGCGCCAGCAGTTCGTGTCCGGGCCACCGCGATCGCAGCGCGGCCCGCACCTGATCGTTGATGCGCGGGATGACATCGAACAGCGTCAGGTCGTAGTAGCGCAGCCCGACCTCGATCTCGTCCTGAATCCGCAGGCGCGCCAGCCGGATCAGCGCCGCCCGCCACAGCTGCAGCACCTGCCGGCGGATGTCGACCTCGAGCTCGGCGAACTCCGGCTCGTATTTGTTGTAGCGCTGCCGCTGCCGCATGAGCTCGGTGATCCGGGCCTGCACATCGAAGATGGTGCGGCGCCGGGTCTCGGTCGGATGCGCGGTGATGACCGGCGACACCAGGGCGTCGGCGAGCAGGTCGGCCACCACGTCCCCGTCCGGTCCGGCGGCGTCGAGCTTGCGGTAGGTGGCGTCCAGGCTGGATTCCTGGGGCGGCTCCCCCGCCGCCACGTGCACCGCGCGCCGCCGATCCCGCTGCAGGTCCTCGGCCAGATTGGCCAGCAGCAGGAAGTGGCTGAAGGCGCGGATCACCGGGATGGCGGTGCGGATGTCGACATCGCGCAGCATGTCGGCCACCGCGCTGCGCTCCACCTCGGAGCGGCGAATCCGGAAGGCCTCCACCCGGACCCGCTCGATCAGGTCGAAGATCTCCGCACCCTCGTGGTCGCGAATGGTGTCACCGAGGATCCCGCCGAGGAACCGGATGTCGTCGCGCAGTGGCGCGGTCGCTGTCTCGATCTGGTTTGCCTGCACTACGTTCACCTCTCCGAAGCACTGCTTCTGGTGTCCCGGGCCGCTCGGGGCGGCTGCTCAACCCATCCGGCGCGGACCGATGTCGAACCTGTTGGGTTCCGGCCCGATCCGCACCCGTCCGTACAGCACGGCCGCGCCCTCCGGCGAGGCCAGTACCGGTTCGCACTGCAGCTCCCGCACCTCCGGCAGGTCGTCGCACAGCGCCGAGATCCGTTGCGCCAGTTCGGCCAGCGCGCCCTTGTCCACCGGTTTGCCGATATCGCGGCCGCCAACGGTGCCCGACAGCAGCGGGGCGGCGCGGGGCGCGTCGATGAGTTCGGCCGACTCCGCCTCGGTCAGCGGCAGCGCCCGGTAGACGCGGTCGCCGAGCAGATCGATGATGGTGCCGGAGAGCCCGAAACTGATGACCGAACCGAACGACGGGTCGTCCTGCACCCGGAAGGTGCAGCCCACGCCCTTGGTCGCCATGCGCTGAATGTGCACCGGATTGCCCGAGATCTCGCTCAGGTCGGTGAACGCGCGCCGCACCGCGTCCGGGCGCCACAGATCCAGCCGCACCCCGGTGAGATCCGGCCGATTGCGCCACATTTCGCCGGTCGCCTTGGCCGCCACCGGAAAACCCAGCTCCTCGGCCGCGTGCACCGCGGCGTCGGCGTCGAGCACCTCGCGGAACTCCACCACGCGAATTCCGTAGCAGCCCAGCAGTTCCGCGGCCTGCAGGTCGGTGAGCCAGTGCGCCGAGTCCGCGTTCATCCACTCCGCCACCAGTTCCCGTGCCCGCGCGGTATCGACACCGCCCGGACGGACGACCGGCGACAGCGGTCGGGTACGCCAGTCGGCGTAACGGCGCGCCCGGGCCAGCGCCCGCGCGGCCCGTTCCGGATCCCCGTAGGAGGGAATGGAACCGCGCTCGAGAATTCCGCCCAGCCCGCGCATGGCGAGCAGGTTGGGCATGCCCTGATCGGCGACGAAGGTGGTGAGAACCGGTGTGGCCGGATCGGATTGGGCGCCGGAGCGAATGGCCTCGGCGAAGGAGGCGACCGCCGCCGGCACCGGCGGCGAATAGATGACGATGACCGCGTCCACGGCCCGGTCGGTGACCGCCGCGGCGACGGCGGTCAGGTAGTCCGCCGGACTCGCCTGCGGCCCGAGGTCGGTGGGCTCATCGACCTCGAGTCCCTCCCCCCGCGCCGCGTCGACCGCCAGCCAGCTCAGCGCGGCGCTGTTGCCGATCACCGCCAGGCGCGGCCCGGCGGGCAGCGGCTGATAGGCCAGCAGCATGGCGCAGTCGAAAAGCTCGGTGATGGAATCGACCTGGATGATCCCGGCCTGCGCGAACAGATTGCGCACCAGCGACCGGTCCAGGTCCCGGTCCCCCTCCACCCGCGCGGCATTGCGGCCGCTGTTCACGGCCACAATGGGTTTGGTGTGCGCGACCCGCCGCGCGATGCGGGAGAACTTGCGCGGATTGCCGAAGGTCTCCAGGTACAGCAGCACCACATCGGTGTCCGGATCGCTGTCCCAGTACTGGAGCAGGTCGTTGCCGGAGACGTCGGCGCGGTTGCCGGCGGAGACGAAGGTGGACAGTCCCAGCTGCCGCGCCGCCGCCTCACCGAGAATAGCCGCGCCCAATGGTCCGGACTGGCAGAAGAATCCGACGCGCCCGCGCCCGGGCAGCACCGGTGCGAGGGTGGCGTTCAGCGCGATCCGCGGATCGGTATTGGCGATACCGAGCGCGCTCGGCCCCACCACCCGCATACCGTGCGCCCGCGCGGCGTCGACCAGCTCCCGCTCGGCCTGATAGCCGTACGGACCGGTCTCGGAGAATCCGGCGGTCAGCACCACCAGACCCTTGACGCCCTTGGCCATGCAATCGTCGAGCACCGACCCGATCTCGGTGGCGGGCACCGCGATCACCGCCAGATCGACCTCGTCGGGAATGTCGCGCACCGTCGGATACGCCCGCACCCCGCGCACGGCCGTGCGATTGCGGTTCACCGGGAACACCGGCCCCTGATAGCCCCCCGACAGCAGGTTGGCCAGCACCGCGCCACCCACCCGGCTGGTCGACGGCGTGGCCCCGATCACCGCGATGGACTTGGGCGACAACAGGTTCCCGACACTGCGCGCCTCCGAGGCCCGCTCCCGCGAATCCCGCACCGACAGCAGCGCCTCGGTGGGGTCGATGGCGAACTCCAGATGCAGCACCGACCCGTCGCGGCTGCGCTGCACCTGATATCCGGCGTCCCGGAACACCTGCACCATGGCATTGTTCTCGGCCAGCACCTCGGCCACGAAGGTCTCGAAATCGTTCTCGGCCGCCGCGCCCGCCAGATGCTCGAGCAGGATCGAACCCAGCCCACGCCCCTGATGGCCGTCGGCGACCACGAAGGCCACCTCGGCCGCCCGGGGTCCCGGCCGATCGGCCAGGTACTCGTAGCGGCCCACCGCGATGATCTCGTCGCCGAGCTCGGTCACCAGCCCGACCCGGTCCCGATAGTCGACGTGCGTGGTCCGGTACAGATCCTTCGGCGTCATGCGCGGATACGGACCGAAGTACCGCAGATACCGGGTGCGGTCCGACAACCCCTCGTGGAAACGCTCCAGCGCCTCCGCGTCGTCGGGGGTGATCGGCCGCAATCCCACCACGCCACCGTCGGAGGCCAGCACGTCGGCGAACCAATGCTCCGGCGGCGGAGGCGGATTCACGGGTGTGCCGGGCGTGTCCGAGGGCAGGGGCGGGGCGGCGGAGTCAGTCACGGGGATCCTCCGGATCCAGGCCGAGCAGGCCGAAACTCGCCCGGCGCGTAGCCAATACGGATATGTCGAGAGCCCGGCGGGCGCGGTCGGCGCGCTCGTCGCCGGTGTCGCGGCCGCCCCCGGGACCGTCCCAGGGTGCGAAGCCGATATCCGCGCCGTCGCCCATGCTCTCGGGCACGGCGACCATGGGCGCGTAGGCGCCCACCTGCTCACGCCACTGCGGCGGCGTCGGGGTGGCGGGATCGATGGTGCGGTCCAGAGCTGTTGCCAGCAGATGGGTCCAGGCCCGGGGCACCACCCGGATCAGCCCATACCCGCCGCCGCCGACCGCCAGCCAGCGGCCCTCGGCATACCGGTCGGCCAGATCGCGCATGGCGATGAAGGCCGCGCGCTGACCGTCCACCGTGAGTTCCAGATCCGCCAGCGGATCCTCGCGATGGGTGTCGACCCCGCACTGGCTGATCACGATCTGCGGCCGGAACGCCGCCAGCGCACCCGGCACCACGGCATGGAAACCGCGCAGCCACAACGGGTCCCGGGTGCCGGGCATGATGGGCAGATTGATGGCTGTCCCCTCGGCCGGACCCGAGCCCGTCTCCTCCGGCCATCCAGTGTTGGGCCACAGCGTCGCCGGGTGCTGATGCACCGAAATGGTCAGCACGCGCGGGTCGCCGTAGTACACCCGCTGCACACCGTCACCGTGGTGCACATCCACATCGACATAGGCGATGCGGTCGAACCCGTTGTCCAGCAACCACGAAATCGCCACCGCTACATCGTTGTACACACAGAACCCCGCTGCCGAGGCCGGCATGGCGTGATGCATACCACCACCGATGCTCACCGCCCGCCGGGTGCGCCCGGCCGCGATCTCCTGCGCCGCGGCCAGGGTGCCGCCCACGATCACCGACGCCGCCTCGTGCATGTGCGGGAAGACCGGGTTGTCGGCCGAGCCGAGTCCGTAGGGCGGTGCGGTCGGAGCGGGTCCGGGAGGTTGCTGAGCGTGATTGACCGCCTCGATGTAATCGTGGGTGTGCACCCGCAGCAGTTCCGATTCCGCGGCCGCCCCGGGTGTGATCCGCTCCACTCCGTCGAGCAGTCCGAGCCCCTCGGCGAGCGCCATGGTGAACTGCAGCCGCACCGGCCGCATGGGATGCTCCGGGGTCCAGGTGTAATCGAGGAACCGATCGGACCAGACGATGGTTCCATCGCCGGCAACGGTTCCATCGCCAATGGGGGTTCCGTCACCACGAACTCGGCCAGGCATACCTGCCACGCTAATGCGTCGCACGAGTTCGTAGGCTTTGGACACCGCAATGCTGTCGTACCGGGATGGCAGGGTATCGACGACGCTGTGTGCGCACGGAGAACCCGCAGGGAACACGCTGCCCGTCCTGGGTGTTGACAATGAGTTCGCGAAATAAGCTGTCGCCCGGTGCAGCCGCCGTGCATGGGTAGAATTCGTGCCGACGAAGGGGTTTAACAGGTGAAGGATCTGGTCGACACCACGGAGATGTATCTCCGTACCATCTACGACCTCGAGGAGGAGGGTGTCACGCCGCTGCGCGCGCGCATCGCCGAACGTCTCGAGCAGAGCGGCCCGACGGTGAGCCAGACGGTCGCGCGGATGGAGCGCGACGGCCTGCTGACCGTCGCCGGTGATCGCCACCTCGAACTGACCGAGAAGGGCCGCGCCATGGCGGTCGCCGTGATGCGCAAGCACCGGCTCGCCGAGCGATTGCTGGTCGACATCATCGGGCTGGAGTGGGAGAACGTGCACGCCGAGGCGTGCCGCTGGGAGCACGTGATGAGCGAGGAGGTCGAGCGCCGCCTGGTCGAGGTGCTCAACCACCCCACCACTTCCCCCTACGGCAATCCCATTCCTGGTCTGGACGAACTGGGCCTGCAGGCCAATGCCTCCGCCGACGAGAAGCTGGTCCGGCTCAGCGATCTGCCGACCGGGCAGGCGCAGGCCGTGGTGGTGCGCCGGCTCTCGGAGCACATCCAGACCGATCCGGAGACCATCAATCAGCTCCGGGAGGCGGGCGTGGTGCCCGATGCCCGCGTGACCGTGGAGACCAAACCGGGTGCGGTGATCATCTCGGTGCCCGGCCATGAGGGATTCGAACTGTCCGACGAGATGGCGCACGCCGTCCAAGTGAAGTTGGTCTGATACGTGAAGCTTCTGGTTACCGGAGGCGCCGGCTACGTCGGTGGCGTCTGCGCGCAGGTTCTGCTCGAGGACGGCCACGAGGTCGTGGTCGTCGACGATCTGTCCACCGGCAATGCCGACGGCGTCCCGGCCGGGGCCAAGTTCGTCGAGGGCGATATCGCCACTGCGGGCGCCGAGCTCATCGCGGCCGAATCCTTCGACGGCGTGCTGCATTTCGCGGCCCAGTCGCTGGTCGGCGAATCGGTGGTGGCGCCGGAGAAGTACTGGCACGGCAATGTGGTGAAGACCCTCGCGCTGCTCGAGGCGATGCGCGACGCGGGCACCCCGCGGCTGGTGTTCTCCTCCACCGCGGCCGTGTACGGCGAGCCGGAGCAGGTGCCGATCGTCGAGGACGCACCCAAGCAGCCGACCAACCCCTACGGCGCGTCGAAGCTGTCCATCGACTACGCCATCACCTCGTACGCGGCGGCGCACGGTCTGGCCGCGACCAGCCTGCGCTACTTCAATGTGGCCGGCGCGTACGCCGGGCTCGGCGAGAACCGTGTGGTGGAAACCCATCTCATCCCCCTGGTGTTGCAGACCGCACTGGGTCATCGTGAGTCGATCTCGGTGTTCGGCACCGACTACCCGACGCCGGACGGCACCGCGGTGCGCGACTACATCCACATTCGCGATCTGGCGCAGGCGCACCTGCGGGCGCTGGCGCAGTCGCAGCCGGGCGTGCACCGCATCTTCAACCTGGGCAGCGGCACCGGTTTCTCGGTGCGCGAGGTCATTTCGGCGTGCGCGCGGGTGACGGGCCTGCCGATCAATTCGGTGGACGCGCCGCGCCGTGCCGGTGACCCCGCCGTGCTGATCGCCTCCAGCGCCAAGGCCATCGCCGAACTCGGCTGGCGGCCCGAGCACACCGATCTCGACGAGATCGTCTCCGACGCCTGGGATTTCCTGCGCTCGCTGGGTGACCGCGCGCACAGCGCGCGCTGAGTCCGTCGCGCCGGCCGCAGTGTCATCGCGGCTCCGGCCCGAGGTGGATGCCGAGTTCGGCCGCCGCCTCCCGGCCGGAGTCCGCGAGGCGGCCCAGCCGCTCCGGTCGCAGACCCGTCTGTAAGCCGAGGTCCAGCAGCATCGCCATGCGGTGCTTGGGATCGGCGGCCAGCGCGGCGTCCAGCGCCACGCCCGCGAGCGGGCCGTCCCCGCGCGCATAGGCGCAATAGCCCAGCAGTGCCGCCGCTTCGGCGCGATCCGGATCCGGCAGCGCCCGCGCCAGCTGCAGCCACAACGCCTCCGCACCGTCGGCGCGCGGGCCCGGGGCGAGCCCGAACATGATGTCGCGCAGCGCCGAATCTCGCAGGGCCACGGCCACATCCGCCACCTCGGCCGGTGTGAGCCGGGCACCGGCCTCGACGCGTTCCAGGTAGCGCAGCACCCGGCACACCTCGAGCCGCAGCTGCACGCGCGGATCGCCGTGCTGCACAACCCGGGCCAGCCGCCGGGCCGCGGCGGCGACCGCCACCTCCAGGGCGGCGGCGGTGGCATCGCGTGCCACCGGATCGACGGCGAGGATATCGGTCAGCTCCCGCCGGGAACCGCGCAGCGGCCGGCCCTCCAGCACATGCCGCAGCGTCACCATCGAGGCCGCCGGATCCGGCTGCAGCCCGCGCGACCACGGTCCGGACACCGTCCACCACGGCAGTTCGGCGCCGATGGCCTGCACCGCCCAGGCCCCCGCCAGCGGCACGGCGTCGACATCGAGCCGATGTTCCAGCGCCGCAACGAGATCGTGGTGCTTGCGCGCCCGCACGCCCCGGTGTTTGCGGGTCGGCACCGTGGCCCGGTCGTCGACGACGAGGGCGAGCGCCGCGACGGCCCGGTGCCGCACGCAGATGCCCGCGACCCGTTCGACCAGCATCCCCATCGCACTCCGCCCGGGATTGTCCAGATCCATCCGGGTCACCACCTCGACCGCCGCGATATCCGGCGACACCTGATCCGCTCGGAGCACCGTCACCACCAGCGACCGTGCGGGCATGAATCCGAGCATGGCCGGGACGGCCGCGATCAGATCGCCGGGCGCCCGCAGCCGCGCCCCGGGCTCGCCGGGATCTTCGAAGGGAGGATCGGCGGCAGGTTCGGGGCGATCGGGTGGCTCGGGCTCGACGGCCGACTTCGGCTCGACGGGTGGCGTGGGCTCGACGGGTGGCGTGGGCTCGCTCGGTGCGTTCATGCCGTCGAGAGTGCGCCGCGCCGCAGACCGCCCCGGGCGGCCGACCTCGGGTTTCGCTGAGGCTGTGGATGTTTCGGCGCGCCGTGGACTACTCGGCGAGCCCCGGGCGGGTACGGCCACGAGCTGTCGGTGCCCGCTGCTACCGTGCGCCCGGACCGCCGGACCTGAACTTGAAATGGATTCGTTTCATTTTGACCGAGCGGGCGCGGTCACGCTGTTAAAGTCCGCCTCGGCACTGTCCTGCGCAGTGCCGGAAGGAGCGTCCTACACAGTGCCGGAAGGAGTATCGCGCCATGCCGAGCACGATTCATCACGGCCGGGACTCACCCAGGATCTCCAGGTAGTGCGGATTGGACATGATGCCCAGGACATTGCCGAACGGGTCCACCACCGAGGCGGTCACGAACCCGGTCCCCTCGCCGCGTTCGATGATCGGCTCGTAGACGGTGGCTCCCATGTCGAGCAGCCGACCGAAGGTGGCCGCCACATCGTCGACATGCCAGTTCACGATCTGGCCGCCCGGGACATCCGGGTGGGAAGGCGCGAACTTCCTGTTGATGATCCCGAGCTCGGCCTGGTAGTCGCCGATGCGGAACTCGTAGTACCCGCCCGGCACGGTGAAATACGGTGCGACACCGAGCAGTTCGCTGTACCAGTCCTTGGCCGCCTCCAGATCGTCGGCGAAGTAGTTGACGGTGGCCATTCCACGCAACATGGTCGTTCTCCTGGGTCGGGGGTGGTTCTCGATCTGAATCCATCATCGCGCTCAAAGTGCTCACCGAATGAGCACTTTTCCCGGCAGAATTCCAGATATGCGCGCGGATCGACTGGTGGCCACCCTGCTGTTCCTGCAGACCCGGGGCCGGGTGACCGCGGCGGAGGTCGCGGCCGAGCTGGAGGTGTCGGTGGCCACCGCGCGCCGGGACCTGGAGGCCCTGTCCACGGCCGGGATTCCGATCTACCCGCAGCCCGGACGCGGCGGCGGCTGGGCCCTGGTGGGCGGCGCGCGCACGGATCTCAGCGGCCTCACCGCCGCCGAGGCCCAAGCCCTGTTCCTGCTGCTGGGCCCGGTGGCGACGGCCACACCCGCCACCAAGTCGGCCCTGCGGAAATTGTTGCGCGCCCTGCCGCAACCCTTCCGTACCGAGGCCGAGGCGGCGGCGGGCGCGATCGTGGTGGACCCGGCCCGCTGGGGCGAATCGGACCAGCGACCGCCCGCGCTGGTGGACGAGTTGCAGCGAGCGGTGGTGCGCCGCCGCCGGATCCGGTTCGCCTACGACCGAGCCGGGCGGCGGACCGAGCGGGCGGTCGATCCGTGGGGCCTGGTGGACAAGGACGGCAACTGGTACCTGGTGGCCGGAACCGAACACGGGCAGCGGACCTTCCGTGTGGACCGGATCGCCACCCTGGCGATCACCGACGAGATCGCCCGCCGGCCGGAGGATTTCGACCTGTCGACGGCCTGGTCGAAGGTGGTCGAGGAGGTCGAACGGCAGCGCTCCGCCCTCTCGGCCACCGTGCTGATCCAAGCCGCGCTCGCGCCGGTGCTGCGCAAACAGCAAGGGCGGCACTGCGTTCTGGACGGCACGACCGGCGACGGGCGGGTCCGGGCCCGGATCACCGCGCCGACGCCGCTCATGATCGCCCAGCAGCTGGCGGGCTGGGGCGCGGCCCTGGAAGTGGTCGAGCCGGAGTCGGTGCGCGCCGAACTCGCCCGGCTGGGCGCCGAGCTGGTGCAGCGCTACCGAACCGGCGAGTAACCGCTTCCCTGTTATGCGATAACCGAATCATGTTGCAGCAGTGGCGATTTCGCTCAATCGAGCGGCCCGCCACTGTTACAGTCCGCCCGGCGCGACCCCTTCAACGCGCCGAAAGGATTCACCCATGAGTAATCAGCTCTCCCCGGATCTGCGACGGTCCGCCGCCGGCGCCTGCGCGGCCGCGGCGCTCGCGGTCGTGGCCGGGTCGGTACTGGCCGCCCCGGCCGGGGCGGCGGTCGACAACATCAATGTCGCCGGGCTCACCAGCGACAAGACGTGCTCTGTCACCAACGGCTGCTCCATCCAGGCCTCGCTGTCCGGCTCCGACCAGCTCAGCCCGGTCGACTTCCTGGTGAACGGCGCGGTCATCGGCACCCTCACCCCGACCTCGTACGGCGCCGGCGCCGCGGCGAACATGCCCTGGCATCCGACCTCCGACGGCACCTACACCATCGGCGTCCGGCAGGGCCTGGCCCAGGCGACCATCGTCTACGTCGTCGGCCAGGGTGGTTCCTGCCCGCCGGTTTCCTCGCTGTTCCCGGGCTCGTCGAGCAGCGGGTCCGCAGGCAGCGGCTCGGCCAGCGGCTCCGGCGGCAGCGGTTCCGCGGGCAGCGGCTCGGCCAGCGGCTCGGGCGGAAGCGGTTCGGCGGGCAGCGGTTCCGCGTCGGGGTCGGCCACCCCGCTTCCCGTCTGCTGATCGGGCCCGGGAGCCGAAATGGGCAGAGGTCGGCTCCCTCGGGTCTCAGCCCTTGCGAACCTTGCGCACCGCGGAGGTGAACAGGGCGTCGAGGGCCTCGCTGTCGGAGGTGGACCCGGAGGTCATGTACGTCACCGCGATTCGCACATCGCCGATCTGACCCACCAGCGTCTGCATGGTCCTGGTGAGACCGGTCGCACTCTTGTCGGTGCCGACCGTGCGGCGGAGCGCGAGTGAGTCATCGGCATCGACCGGCGGCGGCGGATCCAGCTGCGTGGTCACCACCGAGGTGACGCCGGAGTGCCCGACACGCACGGTTCCGCAGCGCTGCAACTGATCTCGCAGTGCCGACAGCGGTCGACCCGACCGGGTGAGCGCCACGGTGAGGGTGGCGCGGGTGGTGTCGTCGGTGCCGACGGCCACGGCCGGGCCCGCGGTGGGCGTGGCCGGTGCGCAGGTGTTCGGATCCACTTGCGCCCCCGGCAGGTAGCCCTCGAGATCATTGGCGGCCTGGCTCGCGGCCTCGGCGGGCAGCACGATCGCGGTGTACCGCGACGGGAATTGCGAGGGAACCGGCAGCAGTTTGGTCAGACCGGTGTCGGAGCCGGCCGCCGGCACCGGATTGCGGGCGGCGATCGGATGGCCCGAAACCGTGGTCCCGCATGCGGCGAGCAACCCGCCCAGCGCCACGATCCCCACCGTGCGCGCGGTCCTGAGGCTGCTGCGTGCGGGGGTGCGGAAGGGCGCGATCACTCCGCCCACTATGCCGAAAATCGGCTGTTCACACCGAATGCCACGCCGCGTCACACCGAATGCCACGCCGCGCGGCGCACTGCCGGGAATGCGTGTCCGGGCCCAGCGTGTTGCACACCCAATGCGGGTGGTGCACACCTGTCATGCGCATGAGGGACAATGTGGGTTGGTCGCGAAAGTGGGCCACGCAGGAAGGAGTACGCGATGGACTACGAGTCGCGAATGTACGAGCTGGAGTTCCCGGCTCCGCAGTTGTCGTCCGCCGACGGCTCGGGTCCGGTGCTGGTGCACGGTCTCGAGGGCTTCACCGATGCCGGGCACGCGGTACGCCTCGCCACCACGCATCTGAAGGAAAGCCTCGAGCACGAACTGGTCGCCTCGTTCGACATGGACGAGCTGCTCGACTACCGCTCGCGGCGGCCGCTGATGACCTTCAAGACCGACCACTTCTCCGACTACACCGAGCCGGAACTGAGCCTGTGGGCGCTCAAGGACACCGCCGGCACGCCGTTCCTGCTGCTGGCCGGGCTGGAACCGGACCTGCGCTGGGAGCGGTTCGTCACCGCGGTACGCCTGCTCGCCGAGCAGCTGGGCGTGCGCCGGACCATCGGTCTGAGCGCGATTCCCATGGCGATTCCGCACACCCGCCCCCTCGGCGTCACCGCGCACGCCTCCGACTCCGACCTGATCGGCGATCATCAGCGCTGGCCGGGTGAGCTGCAGGTGCCGGGCAGCGCGTCCTCGCTGCTGGAGTTCCGGATGGCCCAGCACGGGCACGAGTCGGTCGGTTTCTCGGTCCATGTGCCGCACTACCTGACCCAGACCGCCTACCCGGAGGCCGCGCAGACGCTGCTGGAGAACGTCGCCGAGAACGCGGGCCTCGAACTACCGCTGGCCGCGCTCACCGACGCTGCCGCGCGGGTGCGCGAACAGGTCAACGAGCAGATCGCCGGCAACTCCGAGGTGGAGACCGTGGTGGCGGCGCTGGAACGCCAGTACGACAGCTTCGTCACCGCCCAGGAACGCCAGTCCAGCCTGCTGGCCAGCGAGAACGACCTGCCCACCGGCGACGAGCTGGGCGCGGAGTTCGAGCGCTTCCTGGCCGAGCAGGCCGGCTACGCCGACGGCGACGGACCGGAGAACCCGCCGCTGCGGTAGTGGTCGCTACCGGCGTCCGCGGTGGCGACCGGTAACGTTGGGCGGCGTGCAGCTGTCCGAATTGGTTCCCGACCGTGCCGTATCCGACGTGGACCCGGACTGGTTGTACGAGACCTTCGCCGATTGGGCGAGCTCGGCCGGCCTGAATCTGTATCCGGCGCAGGAAGAAGCGCTGCTGGAGCTGGTCACCGGGTCGAACGTCATCCTGAACACCCCGACCGGGTCCGGGAAGTCGCTGGTCGCGCTGGGCGCGCACTTCGCCGCGCTCAACCGGGGCCAGCGCAGCTACTACACCGCGCCGATCAAGGCGCTGGTGAGCGAGAAGTTCTTCGCGCTGTGCGACGTCTTCGGGGCCGACCGGGTGGGCATGGTGACCGGCGACGCCGCGGTGAACCCGGACGCGCCGATCATCTGCGCCACCGCGGAGATCCTGGCGAATCTGGCGCTGCGCGAGGGCGCTTCCGCCGATATCGGCCAGGTGATCATGGACGAGTTCCACTACTACGCCGATCCCGATCGCGGCTGGGCGTGGCAGGTGCCGTTGATCGAACTGCCCGGCGCGCAGTTCCTGCTCATGTCGGCCACGCTCGGCGAGGTCGACTTCTTCGCCGAGGATCTGACCCGGCGCACCGGCCGCGAGACCGCGGTGGTGTCCGGTTCGGAACGGCCGGTGCCGCTGAGCTTTTCGTATGTGCGCACACCCATCACCGAGACGCTCGAGGATCTGGTGACCACCAGCCTCGCGCCGGTGTACGTCGTGCACTTCACCCAGGCCGCGGCCATGGAGCGGGCGCAGGCGCTGATGAGCGTCAATGTCTCGTCCAAGGCCGAGAAGGAGGCCATCGCCGCGGCCATCGGCGAGTTCCGCTTCGCCACCGGCTTCGGCAAGACGCTGTCGCGGTTCATCCGCCACGGCATCGGCGTGCACCACGCGGGCATGCTGCCCAAGTACCGGCGACTGGTCGAGAAGCTCGCCCAGGACGGGTTGCTGAAAGTGGTGTGCGGCACCGACACCCTCGGTGTCGGCATCAACGTGCCGATCCGCACCGTGATGCTGACCGGGCTCACCAAGTTCGACGGCGTGCGCACGCGCCGGCTCAATGCCCGTGAGTTCCATCAGATCGCGGGCCGGGCGGGGCGCGCGGGCTACGACACCCTGGGCACGGTCGTCGTGCAGGCTCCCGAGCACGAGGTGGAGAACGCGCGACTCATCGCCAAGGCGGGCGACGACCCCAAGAAGCTGAAGAAGGTCCAGAAGAAGAAGCCGCCCGAGGGTTTCGTGTCCTGGTCGGAGGACACCTTCGACCGGCTGGTGGCGGCCTCGCCCGAGCCCATGGTGTCGCGGTTCAACGTGACCAACTCCATGCTGCTGAATGTGATTGCGCGCAAAGGCAATTGCTTCTACGCCATGCGACACCTGCTGGAGGAGAACCACGAGCCGCGGGCCGCGCAGCGCAAGCACATCCTCAAGGCGATCCGGCTGTACCGGGCGCTGCGGGACGCGGGCGTGGTCCAGCAGCTCGACGAACCCGACCGGTACGGACGACATGCCCGGCTCATGGTCGACCTGCAGCGCGATTTCGCGCTCGACCAGCCGCTCTCGCCGTTCGCGCTGGCGGCACTGGAACTGCTCGACAAGGAGTCGCCGGCCTACACCCTCGATGTGATCTCACTGATCGAGTCCACCCTCGAGGATCCGCGCCAGCTGCTCATGGCCCAGCAGCACCGGGCGCGCGGCGAGGCGGTCGCGGAGATGAAGGCCGACGGGATCGAATACGAGGAGCGCATGGAACTCCTCGAAGAAGTCACCTGGCCCAAGCCTCTGGCCGCCGAACTCATCGAGCCCGCGTTCGAGACCTACAAGGCCGGGCACCCCTGGGTGTCGGAGTTCGAGCCCTCCCCCAAATCCGTGGTGCGCGAGATGGTCGAGCGATCCATGACCTTCGCCGAACTGGTGTCGGGCTACGAGCTGGCCCGCTCCGAGGGCGTGGTGCTGCGGTATCTGGCCGACGCGTATCGCGCGCTGCGGCGGACCGTGCCCGAGCAGGCGCGCACCGAGGAACTCGACGACATCACCGAATGGCTCGGCGAACTCATCCGGCAGGTCGACTCCAGCCTGCTCGACGAGTGGGAGCAGCTCACCAATCCCGGTGCGGAGTCCGACGATCAGCAGGTGGCGTTCGGGGCCGAGACCGTACGGCCGATCACCGCCAATGAGCGCGCGTTCCGGGTGCTGGTGCGCAATGCCATGTTCCGGCGGGTGGACCTGGCCGCGCTGCGGCGCTGGGACGCGCTGGCCGAGCTGGGCGACGAACTGGACTGGGCGGCCGAACTCGGCCCCTATTTCGACGAATACCAGACCATCGGGACCGGTCCGAACGCCCGTGGACCACAGCTGTTCCGGGTCGAGCAGCGGCCGGGATTCTGGGATGTCCGGCAGGTGCTCGACGACCCCAACGGCGACCACGGCTGGTCCATCGACGCCATCGTGGATCTGGCCGAGTCCGACGCCGCGGGTGAAGTGGTGTTCGACGACCTTTCGGTCACCGCGGGCTGACTTTCGGTGACGGTGGGATGAGCGGCGGGCCGCTCCCGGCGGTCCGTGGTCACACTCCCGTAAGACGACGCGCGGGGCAGCCGAACGAATCCCGGCGTTAGAGTGACGTAATCGATCGTCCACCGGTTCGTTTTTCGAGGCCCAACGCGTGTATCGTCTCGCAGGTTGCCTGAGTCCCTGCCGTTGCGGCCGACAGAAAAGAGTTCCCTTAGATTGCCCGGTCGAAACCTGCCCGAGTCACCCTGTCTGGTCATCGACCTCGACAAGGTCCGCGCGAACTACCGCGCACTGCACGCCGCACTTCCCGCGGCACGAATTCGCTTCGCCGTCAAGGCGAGTCCCGTGCCGGAGATCATCCGGCTGCTGAACGACGAGGGCGCGGAGTTCGACGTCGCCAGCGTCGGTGAGATCGAGCTCTGCCTGGCGCAAGGTGTCGATCCGGCCGTCATGTGCTACGGCAACCCGATCAAGAAGGCTTCCCAGATCGCCACCGCCTACGCGGCGGGCGTGCGGCGCTACGCTTTCGACACCGAGGACGACCTGGAACGCATCGCCGAGCACGCGCCGGGTTCCGAGGTCGAGTGCCGGTTCCTGTCGTCGGCTCCGCAGTCGCAGACGCCGTTCGGGACCAAGTTCGGCTGCGCGCCGGGTGAGGCCAAGCGGCTGCTGGTGCGGGCGCACGATCTCGGCCTGACCGTGGTCGGCCCCTATTTCCACGTCGGCTCGCAGCAGCTGGACCCGAAGGCCTGGGGCATCGGGATCGAGCAGGCAGGCGCCATCGCGGAAGCGTTGGCGGTCAAGGACATTCCAGTCACGGCGGTGAATATCGGTGGGGGACTTCCGATTTCGTACGCCGATCCGGCTCCCGGACTCGCGGAGCTGGGCGCGGCCATCGCCGAGGCGGCGAGCCGCTGTCTCCCGGAACACACCGGACTCGTCGTGGAACCCGGTCGCGCCCTGGTGGGCAACACCGGTGTGATCCACGCCGAAGTGGTGAATGTTCGCGTAGCGCCGGACGGGCGGCGCTGGGTATACCTCGACATCGGCCGCTACAACGGCATGGCCGAGACCGAGAACGAGTACATCGCCTACCGATTCCAAACCGATCGGGACGCGGATCCGAAGGACGAAGCTGTGGTAGCCGGTCCTACGTGTGATGGCGACGATGTACTCTATCAACGCACGCGTGTCCTCCTTCCGACCACGTTGCGAGCCGGTGATCCCGTTCGGATCCTCGAGACCGGCGCCTATACGGCGAGCTATTCGTCGGTGTCCTTCAACGGTTTTCCGCCTTTGACTGTCCATGTCACTGGCGCTGAGCGAGAGTGAGTTTTAGCCATGATCACGGCAGAATTCACCGGCTGGCACGTGCTGGCCGAGTTCGGTGGTGTCGACGCCAGCCTCTGCGACGACCTCGAACGACTCGAAACCGCGCTTCGAAAATCGTTGGTCGCCGCGGGGGTGACCATCTGCGATGTCGTGAGCAAGAAGTTCGAGCCGCAGGGTGTCACCATCCTGGCCCTCCTGGCCGAGTCGCATGCCTCGATCCACACCTACCCTGAGTCCGGCGACATCTTCGTCGACGTGTTCACTTGCGGCAGCATCGGTTCCGGCGCCACCAAGGCCGTCGAACTGCTGCAGCAGGAGCTGTCTCCGGGTTCGGTGAACATCGAGGTCATCCAGCGCGGTCACACCGCCCGCCGGATCCACGAGCCGGTCGGCGAGGGCCTGACCCGGGTGTGGAACACCACGGAAACCATCGTGGACACCAACACCCCGTTCCAGCACATGGTGATCGCGCGCACCGAGCAGGGCATCTCCCTGTTCTCCGACGACGACCGCCAGTCCACCGAGTTCTCGCAGCTCACCTACCACGAGGCCATGCTGGTCCCGGGTTACGCGCTGGCCGAGAAGCTGGACAAGGTACTGATCATCGGTTCCGGTGAGGGTGTCGCCTCGCAGATGTCGGTGGCCGCGGGCGCCTCGCTCGTCGATCACGTCGACATCGACCAGCTGGAGGTGGAGCTGTGCGCCGAGCACCTCCCCTACGGCTACAGCCAGGCCGATCTGGCCGCGGCGGTCGCACAGACCGGCCCGATCAAGATGCACTACGCCGACGGCTGGGACTTCCTGGCCAAGGCCGAGGCCGCCGGCGTGCGCTACGACATGATCTGCATCGACCTGCCGGACGAGCGGGTCGAGGACGCGCAGCACAACCGCCTCTACGAGGACGACTTCCTCAACCGCTGTAAGGCGCTGCTGGCCGACGGCGGCGTGCTCGCCGCGCAGGCCGGCTGTCAGACCATGTGGCGCAACGAGACCCTGAAGCGCTCGTGGACCCGGTTCCACAACCTGTTCGAGACCGTCGTGCCCTACGTCAGCGACGAGCACGAGTGGACCTTCATCTTCGGCACCCCGAAGGCGATCGCGGATCCGGTGGCCAAGATGACCGCCACCCTGGCGACCCTGCCCTACCGGGCCGAGACCATCGACGCGCAGGCCCTGGTCCGCGGCGCGATCGAGCCGCACGCGCTGCGTGTGGGCGTGAGCGTCTAGTCGATCAGCTCCACCCCGAAGCGCCCCCGCACGGACCTTCGTGCGGGGGCGCTTCTCATTGCTACGGTTTCCGTCGTTTCACACAACGGATTTCGTTGTCCGCGGTCCGATCGTCAGGCGATGGCGGGGAGTTTGACCACCTGACCGGCGTAGGCCAGGCCCGCACCGAAACCCAGCAGCAGCGCGGTGTCGCCCGGCCGGGACGCGCCGGAGCGCAGCAGCTGCTCCATGGCCATCGGGATCGAGGCGGCGCTGGTGTTACCGGTCTCGGCGATATCCCTTGCGACAGCGATGCTTTCGGGCATGTGCAGGGTGCGCACCAGCGCATCGGTGATGCGGCTGTTGGCCTGATGCGGCACGAACGCGTCCAGATCCTCGACGGTGACGCCCGCCTGATCCAGCGCGTCGCGGCACGCCTTCTCCAAGAACGTGACGGCCCAACGGAATACGGCCGTACCGTTCATCCGGATGTACGGCCGCACCGTGGTGCCGCCGGTCGCCTCGGCCTCGGCCACCTCGGCGAAGTACTGCTGAAAGTCCTTGTCCTGCTTGATCGCCGCGGTCTGACTGCCGTCCGAACCCCAGGCCACCGGCCCGATGCCCTCGGCCTCCGACGGTCCCACCACGACCGCGCCCGCGCCGTCGGCGAAGATGAACGCGCAGGTCCGGTCCTCCTGGTCGAGCAGGTCCGAGAGCCGTTCCACGCCGATCACCAGCACATGCCGGGCCTGTCCGGCGCGCACCAGGTTGGCGGCATTGGCCAGCGCGTAGCAGAAGCCCGCGCAGCCGGCCGAGACGTCGAAGGCGGCGGTGTCGTGCATGCCGAGTTCGGTGGCGACCACGGCGCCGGCCGACGGTCCCAGCACCATCTGGGAGGACGTGGCCAGGATGACCGCGTCGATCTGCTGTGCGGTGACGCCCGCGGCCTCGAGCGCGTCGACGGCGGCGGCGGTGCTCATGCTCACGATGGTCTCGTCCGCTTCGGCCCAGTGGCGGGCCTGGATGCCGGAGCGGGTCCGGATCCATTCGTCCGAGGAGTTGATGCGGTCGACGATCTCGGCATTGGGGACCACCCGGCGTGGTCGGTACACGCCCAGGCCGAGCAGCGCGGCGTGGGCGACCGGGGTGGCGGTGGCGATCTGGGCTGACATGCGCGGAATTCCTCTTTTCCCATATGAACCGATCGGTCCACATGGGAAAGGTTTAACATGGACCGATCGGTTCACACAAGGGCTGGAGGGATTTGCAATGACGGCGGGACCGCGCGCCCGATTGATCGCGAGCACCATCACCACCGTCCAGGAGCACGGCGTGCACGCGGCCGGGCTGAACGAGCTGCTCAAGCGCAGCAATGCCTCCCGAAACTCGCTCTACCAGCACTTCCCGTCCGGCAAGGGCGAATTGGTGGCGACCGCCGCCCGCATCGTGTCCCGCATGGTCTACTCGCACGTGAGCCGCATGTCCGACGCGCTGCCGGGCGCGCCCTCGCTGGCGGCGTGGGTGGACGAACTGCTCGGCTTCTGGCGCGGCCAGCTGGAGACCAGCGAGTTCCGGGCGGGCTCGTTCATGATGGCCGCCGCTCTCGACGAACTCGACCCGATACTGCAGTCGGCGGCCGGGCAGGCGTTCTCCGAATGGACCGCGCGGCTGGCCGACGGATTGGTGGCGGCCGGGGTCGAGCGGGCGACGGCGTGCTCGCTGTCGGGTTTCGCACTGTCGGTGATCGAGGGCGCGATCGTGCAGAGCCGGGCACTGAAATCCGCCCTGCCCTTCACCGACGCGGGCACCCAGCTCACCGTCCTGCTCCATCACCACATGCCGAACCGCCGGTGAGGGTGCGACTCCGCGGGTTCCAGGTTGACCTGGAGCACACTCCAGGTCGTAGCGTCATGTCCGTGCGCGGCTCCCGCCGCGAATTCCAGTCCTACCGAGGAGGATTCACCGCATGATCGCGACCAGGAAGCTCGGCGAACTGACCGTCGGCGCGCAGGGCCTCGGCTGCATGGGCATGAGCCACGCCTACGGTGTGCACGACAATGACGCCGAGTCCATCGCCACCATCCACCGCGCTCTGGACCTCGGTGTCACCCTGCTCGACACCGCCAATGTCTACGGCCCCGAAACCAATGAGCGCCTGGTGGGCCGCGCCATCGCCGACCGCCGCGACAAGGTGGTCCTCGCAACCAAGTTCGGCATCGTCTGGGGCGACAAGGGCGCGATGGGCGCCCGCGGCGACGCCGCCTACGTGAAGCAGTCCTGCGATGAATCCCTCGCACGGCTCGGCGTCGACCACATCGACCTCTACTACCAGCACCGCGTCGACCCGAACGTGCCGATCGAGGAGACCTGGGGCGCCCTGGCGGAGCTGGTCCAGGCGGGCAAGGTCCGCTACCTCGGCATCTCCGAAGCCTCGGTCGACAGCATCCGCCGCGCCCACGCCGTCCACCCCGTCACGGCCCTCCAATCCGAATGGTCCCTCTGGACCCGCGATATCGAGGCCGAGATCCTTCCCGCCTGCCGCGAACTCGGCATCGGCATCGTCCCCTTCTCCCCGCTGGGTCGCGGCTTCCTCACCGGCGCGATCACCTCGACCGCCGACCTCCCCGCCGACGACATGCGCCGCCGCCTGCCCCGTTTCGCCGACGGCAACTTCGACGCCAACCTCGCCATCGTCGCGGCACTGCGCAGCCTGGCCGACGAAAAGGGCGTCACCCCCGGTCAATTGGCGCTGGCCTGGGTCCAGTCCCGGGGTCAGGACGTGGTCCCCATCCCCGGCACCAAGCGCCGCACCTACCTCGAGCAGAACGTCGCGGCCACCGAGATCACGCTGACCGCCGAGGACCTGGCCCGGATCGAGGCCGCCGCCCCCTCCGGCGCCGTCGCGGGCGCCCGATACCCCGAGGAACTGGCGCGCGCGGCCGGTCGATGACCGTCCGCTCGCCGCAGCGGCGGATACTGCATCCATGAGGATTTCGGTTGCCGCTGACGAGGACACCGGCGTGGCCGCGGCCGTGGTCGAGGAGCTGCGTGCCCGCGGGCACGAGGTGACCGTGCACGGCGCGCTGGAGCCCGCCGAACGGGACGACTGGGCCTGGGCCAGTGAGGCTGCGGCGCAGGATGTCGCGCAGGGACGGGCCGAGCAGGCCGTGGTGTGCTGCTGGACCGGGACCGGCGCTTCCATTGCGGCGAACAAGGTGCCGGGGGTGCGGGCGGCGCTGTGCGTGGACGCGTATACCGCTGAGGGAGCGCGGAAGTGGAATGACGCCAACGTGCTGGCATTGAGTCTGCGGCTCACCTCACGGGCGCAGCTGGCCGAGATTCTGGATGCCTGGTTCGCCGGGGCCCCTAGTGCGGACCCCGGCGATCGCGCGAATATCGCGCACCTGGACGGGATCGCGGGATCAGGCCTCGGTGGCGAGATGGGCGTGGGCGGTGCGTAGTTCGCGTTTGAGGATCTTGCCGCTGGGGTTCTTGGGGAGCGCCTCGACGAACGTCACGTACTTGGGGACCTTGTAGCCGGCGAGCCGCTGCTTGCAGTGCGCGATGACGGTGGCGGCGTCGGGGTCGGTTCCATTGCGGGCCACCACGATCGCGGTGACGGCTTCGATCCAGTGCGGGTGCGGGATGCCCACCACGGCGGCTTCGGAGATCTCGGGGTGCTCGTAGAGGACCTCTTCGACCTCGCGGCTGGCGACGTTCTCGCCGCCGGTCTTGATCATGTCCTTCTTGCGGTCGACGACGCTGAGGTAGCCGTCGGCGTCCAGGACGCCGAGGTCGCCGCTGTGGAACCAGCCGTTGCGGAAGGCTTCCGCGGTTTTCGCGGGGTCGTTCCAGTAGCCGAGCATGGCCTGCGGAGAGCGGTGCACGATCTCGCCGACCACGCCGACACCGACCGGGATGTCGTCGTCATCGACCACGCGGGTCTCGACATTGAGGGCCGGCCGCCCCGCCGAACCGGGCTTGGTCAGCTGGTCCTCGGGCGCGAGGACCGTGGCCAGCGGCGCGAGTTCGGTCTGGCCGTAGAAGTTGGTGAGCCCCACCCCGGGTAGCCGCTCGGAGAGTTCGACCAGCACCTCGACGGGCATGATGCTGGCGCCGTAGTAGCCCTTGCGCAGGGAGGACAGGTCGTAGCTGTCGAAGTCGGGATGCCGCAGCAGCGACACCCACACCGTAGGCGGGCAGAACAGTTTGGTGGCGCGCTCGGATTCGATGGTGCGCAGGATCGTCGCGGGATCGGGGCCCGGCAGCAGGATGCTGGTGGCACCGAGCCACAGGTCGGGCGTGAGGAAACAGTGCAGCTGGGCGCAGTGGTACAGCGGCAGCGCGTGCACCTCGATGTCGTCGGCGCTCATGCGCCCGTCCACCACCGCACTGGTGTACTGCGCGATGAGCCCGCGGCTGGACAGCACCGCGCCCTTGGGGCGGGACTCGGTGCCGGAGGTGTACATGATCTGGATGGGGTCGTCGTCGCCGACGAACACCTGCGGCGCCGAGGCGTCGGGGTGGTGTTCCCACGCGCTCATGTCCTCCCACCCGGCCGTCGCGGGCAGCCCGCCCAGCCCGATCCAGCCGTACAGCCGGATCTCGCTGTCGCCCAGCTGTTTCACCGCGGCCTCGGCCTCCCCGGCCAGTCCGTCCTCGGTGATCAGCGCGACAGCCCCGGAGTGTTCGAGGATGAACGCCACCTCGTCGGCGGTGAGCATGAAGTTGATCGGCACCGAGATCGCGCCCAGCCGCGCCAGCGCGAAGTACACGAGCACGAACTCACGGCAGTTGTGCGAATAGATCGCGACCCGATCGCCCTGCGTCACACCGCGATCGGCCAGGCTGTGCGCGACCCGGTTCACCGCCGCATCGAGTTCGGTGTAGCTCTCCCGCCGCTCCCGCCAGACCAGCGCGGTCTTGTCCGGGACCCGGGCGGCGCTGCGCCGCAGGAGATCTCCGAGCGCCTGCGACCGCGCGCCCGCCACTTCTAGCTCAGTGCCCTCTGCATCCATGCGATCAACTTCTACCGCACGAGTGTGTCCGGCGTCATACAGTCTCGCTGAGCAGGACCAGATTTCGCCGCCACGCAGCGCATTTCCCCACGTAACGCGGCAGGTGCTCGGAGGCGAACGCCGCGGGCGACCACTCGAAGTCCTCGACCTCCGCGGTCCAGGCATAGGTCCACGCGTATCCGACCCGCTCCCCCGCGTGCACGGACACCGGCAGCAGATCGTATTCGTCGTCCTCGAAAGCGTCGAGCACCCGCCACTCGTCGGCGGTCAGCCCGGTGAGCAGGTACCCCTCGGTCACGGAGCCGGTCGCGGTCACCAGTCCCGGATACGCGCGGCCGGGCAGCGCGGCCGCCCGCCGCCCGATCGAGCGCGCGGGTTCCATGGCCGGTACCCGCCCGATCAATTCGGTCAGCACCGGGCCGAATTGCAGGGTCCCGTAGACGAACAGGGGCTCACCCGCCGCCGGTAACCGCGATCGGCTCCACCGTGAACCGCGGGGCAGCGGAGCGGGGAGTTCCCGAGAGTCGGGGCTGGTCATCTGCCGGCCGTACGGGCGAAAATGCCCGCGTCGTGCGAGTTGATGATGGTCACCTGGTGACCGTGCAGCTTCCTGAGTTCCCGCAGCCGCCGCTGATTGGCCCGATAGGCCTCGCCCGCAATGGCTCCGGTCTCGTAGACCTTCCACCAGAACGGCGTGAACGGCTCCTCGGGATGGATGCTGGACTCCGCGAAGAACGAGTCGCCCGCGTGCAGCAGCCAGCCGTTGCCGTGGTCGATCGCGACCCCGGCGTGCCCGCGGGTGTGGCCCGCCAGCGGCACCACCAGGATTTCCGGCGGCAGCCCGGGCAGGTCACGCACCGCGGTGAACCCGAACCAGTCCTCGCCGCCCTCGACCTCGTTCACCATCCACTTGGGCCCGTGCGCCCACTGCGCGGCCCGGTAGCGCAACCGCTCGGACAGGGTGGGTGTGGCGGTGGCGGCACGGAATTCGGGTCCGTGCACGTGCACGGTGGCCTCGGGGAAGTCCGACAGCCCGCCGGAGTGGTCCAGGTCGAGATGGGTCAGGATGACGTGGCGGACATCGCGCGGGTCATAGCCCAGGCGCTGGATCTGGCGCACCGCCGTCTCGGCCTCGGCCGGCTTCGCCCCCAGCAGGAAACGGCCGGCACCCACCATCTTGCCGGGCTGCCGCACGGCCTCCAGCCCGAACCCGGTGTCGACGAGCACGAGCGCGTCCCGGGTCTCGATGAGCAGGCAGTGATCGATCAGGCCGAATCCCATGGTGCCGCAGTTCAGGTGGTGAATCCGCATAGGCCCGAGCGTTTCAGACACCCTGTGGTGACGCAACCGCGCAGGTTGCCGGAATTGTCGGGGTTGCCGCCCAGCACTGCACGAGGGGTCAGCACCGAGCACTGCACGAGGGGTCAGCGCGGCCGGCATTCCCGGATGATCTCGGCGAGCTGGTCGTAGTCGTCGCCCCGGGCGGTGGAGGAGCGGAACGCCAGTCCGACCGTGCGGCCCGGCGCCGGCGCCGCGAAGGTCGCGATGTCCAGAGTGCCGCGCGCGGTTTCGGCGGCCACCGCCATGGCCGGGATCAGCGTGACGCCGAGATCGCCCGCGACGCACTGCACCACCGTCGCCAGCGAGGCCGCGCGGGTGTCGCCGACCGCACCCGGCTGCGCGTCGTGCGCCCGGCACAGTTCCAGGGTCTGGTCGCGCAGGCAGTGGCCCTCGTCGAGGAGCAGCAGCGGCTGCGCGTCCAGGTCGGCCGGTGTCAGGTCGGTGCGCCCGGCCAGTTCGTGCTCGCGCGGCAGCACCAGCACGAACTCCTCGGTGTAGAGCGGTATCTCGACCAGTCCGGCGACATCGGTGGGCAGCGCCAGCAGCGCCACGTCCAGGATGCCCGAGCGCAGCCCGTCGAGCAGCCGGGCGGTCCGGTCCTCGATGACGTGCGGCACCAGAGCGGGCACCCGCGTGCGCAATTCGGGCAGCAGCCGGGGCAGCACGTACGGCGCGATGGTCGGGATGATGCCGAGCCGCAGGGTGCCGCGCAGCCCCTCACCAGCAGCGGAGGCGACAAATCGGTCAGCGGCCTCGAGCGTGGCAATGGCTTGCGGCAGTAGCCGTTTGCCGTCGGCAGTGACCAGGACCCGGCGCGTACTGCGCTCGATCAACTGGAGCCCCAGTCCGTTTTCCAATGATGCCAGTGCCTGCGATAACGTGGGCTGGCTCACGCCGAGCCGCGTCGCCGCGGTGCCGAAGTGCCGGTATTCCGCGATGGCAGCGAACGCACGCAGCTGTGACAGGGTGGGCTGATAAGTTTGATCAGTCACGCCTATCAGTGTAGTGCGACCGATCACGTTTACCTCTCACCGCAGTTCGGCAAAGATCGTATATACGTCTCGACACAATCGGCACGACTACATATGAGGAGAGCAAGCATGGCCCTGCTGACCATCGGCGACCAGTTCCCCGCCTACAACCTGAAGGCTGTCATCGGCGGCGATCTCTCGAAGGTGAACGCTCAGCAGCCCGACGACTACTTCACCCAGATCTCGAGCGACGACTACGCCGGCAAGTGGCGCATCGTCTTCTTCTGGCCCAAGGACTTCACCTTCGTGTGCCCGACCGAGATCGCCGCTTTCGGCAAGCTGAACGAGGAGTTCGCTGACCGCGACGCGCAGGTGCTGGGCGCCTCTGTCGACAACGAGTTCGTCCATTTCCAGTGGCGCGCCCAGCACGAGGACCTCAAGACCCTCCCGTTCCCGATGCTGAGCGACCTCAAGCGCGAACTGGCCACCGCCACCGGCGTTCTCAATGCCGACGGCGTCGCCGACCGCGCCACCTTCATCGTCGACCCGAACAACGAGATCCAGTTCGTGTCCGTCACCGCCGGTTCGGTCGGCCGCAATGTCGAGGAGGTGCTGCGGGTGCTGGACGCGCTGCAGTCCGACGAGCTGTGCGCCTGCAACTGGAAGAAGGGCGACCCGACCATTCAGGCCGGCGAGCTCATGACCGCGTCGGTGTAACAAGGCTCACAAGGGAATTCGTCGTGACCATCGAAAATCTCAAGAACTCGCTACCCGAGTACGCCAAGGATCTGAAGCTCAACCTGTCCTCGCTGGCGCGCACCACCGTGCTCAACGAGCAGCAGCTGTGGGGCACCCTGCTGGCGTCGGCCGCGGCCACCCGCTCGGCGACCACGCTGCGCGAGATCGCCGAGGAGGCGGCCGACGTGCTGTCCGCCGAGGCGTACAACGCCGCGCTCGGCGCCGCCTCGATCATGGGCATGAACAACGTATTCTACCGCGGCAAGGCGTTCCTGGAGGGCCGCTACGACGATCTGCGCGCGGGCCTGCGCATGCAGATCATCGGCACGCCGGG
The DNA here is from genome assembly GCF_042754085.1 of Nocardia sp. NPDC059236. NCBI lineage: Bacteria > Bacillati > Actinomycetota > Actinomycetes > Mycobacteriales > Nocardiaceae > Nocardia > Nocardia sp. NPDC059236. The sequence continues at coordinate 82,575 of NZ_JBHZAF010000001.1, read as the reverse complement.
CGTGGACAAGGCCGATTTCGAGCTGTGGTCGTTCGCGGTCTCCTCGATCAACGGCTGCCAGCACTGCCTGGAGGCGCACGAGCACACGTTGCGCGAGGCGGGCGTCTCGCGCGAGGTGATCTTCGAGGCGCTGCGCGCCGCCGCGATCGTGGCGGGCGTGGGCCAGGCCGTGGCATCGACCGAGGCGCTGGCCACCGCCACCGTCTAGTCGGGTCCAGCCGAAAGGGCTGTACACCTGCGGGTGTACAGCCCTTATCTATATTTGCTAATCGATTGCTGCAATACGGTCGCCGGTTGGATCAGAAAGCGCCCCGGCCCCGACAAGCCAGGCAGATGCGGGCCTCCCGCGAATCAATAACTGTCGGTAAGCTCGCTTGCCATGACCGTTCCGGAAAGTGATGGCGCACAGATCGAAGTCGTGCGCGTGTTCACCGACGCGGCCGGGCGTTTCGGCAATCCGCTCGGCATCGTCCGCCGCTCCGCCGTCGAGAATGCCGACCATCAGGCGCTGGCAGCCCGCGTCGGCTACAGCGAGACCGTGGTGGTCGACGACCCGGTCGACGGGCGAGTGAAAATGCGTATCTACACCCCCGCCACCGAGCTGCCCTTCGCCGGGCACCCCACGGTCGGCACCGCGTGGTGGCTCAATGACCAGCTGCAACCCGTCAAAATCATCGACGTGCCCGCCGGGCCGGTCGAGGTGACCGTCTCCGAGGGCCTGACCTGGGCCCGGGCCCGGGCCGAATGGGCCCCGGCCTTCGAATTCCACCAGTTCGAGGATCCGGCGGAGATCGCCACCCTGGATCCGGCCGACTTCCCGGCAGGCCAGCACTACTGCTGGGCCTGGACCGACGAGCCGCGCGGCGCGGTCCGCGCGCGAATGTTCGCCCCCGCCATGGGAGTTCCAGAGGACCAGGCCACGGGCGCGGCCGCCATCGCGCTGACCGCCCTGCTCACCCGTGGGCTGAACATCACGCAGGGCGAGGGCTCCCAGATCTTCACCGAATGGGATTCCGACGGCTGGGCCCGGGTCGGCGGTCGCGTGGTCGCCGATCACCCGATCCTCATCTAGCGGCAAAACCCTTTCGGCACACCGTGCCCCGATCGGCCCGGACGGCCTAGACCGCCGGGCCGATGCGCTGCCCGAAGGCGAGCCGATGGCCGCCCGGGATGCGCAGCACGAAATCCCGCAGCCCCCACGGGTGTTCGGTGAGCTCGGTGGTGATCTCGCCGCCGTGGCGCACGCAGTGCGCGTAGAGCGCGTCCACATCGTCCACGCCGACGTATCCGGCGGTGGTCTCGTTGACGGCCGGGCAGGGCGTCCGCACGATCCCCAGTCCCACCCCGCCGCGCCGCAGCAGGGCCAACCCCATAGCGGGCTCGTGGACCTCGACGACGAACCCCAGCACATCGCGCAGGAAGTCGACGGTGGGCGTGAGGTCGGCCACCTCGAGGTTGGCGCGGTAGCTCTCGAACTCGGCCATTGCCGCAGCATACCGGCGGTGCCGCGGCAAATTCGGTTGCGCGACTGTCGGTGGGCGGTGAGATGGTTGGGGGCGCGCCGCAGTCATCGGCCGCAGCTGATCAACCCCTGGAAAGGACGTTTCGCCGTGGACACCTCCGTCGAGTCACCGACCGCCCCCGAGCGGTCCGACCGGGCGGGACGACGCGAGTGGATCGGCCTCGGGGTGCTGGCGCTGGCCTGCCTGGTCTACGCCATGGATCTGACCGTGCTGCACCTGGCCGTGCCACAGATCAGCGCGACACTGCATCCGAGCAGCACCGCTCTGCTGTGGATCATCGACGTCTACGGGTTCATGCTGGCCGGTCTGCTCATCACCATGGGCACGCTCGGCGACCGCATTGGGCGACGGCGGTTATTGCTGCTCGGCGGAGCGCTGTTCGGCGTGGTGTCGGTGATCGCGGCCTTCTCCCCCACCGCCGAATTCCTGATCGGGTGCCGGGCGCTGCTGGGCATCGCGGGCGCGACCATCGCGCCGTCGACACTGTCGTTGATCTTCAACATGTTTCGCGATCCCCGGCAGCGGTCGCTGGCCGTCGGCACCTGGGTGAGCGCGTTCTCCGCGGGCGGCGTGGTCGGCCCGCTGCTGGGCGGCATACTGCTGGAGCATTTCTGGTGGGGTTCGGTGTTCCTGCTGGCCGTACCGGTCATGGCGCTGCTGCTGGTGCTCGGGCCGCGGGTGCTGCCGGAGTTCCGTGATCCGGAGGCCGGGCGGCTCGATCTGACCAGTGCCACACTCAGTGTGGTCACCATGGTGGCGCTGGTGCTGGCCATGAAGAAGGTCGCGCAGGATGGGCCGGGGACGGTGCCGCTGGTGGCCGCGGTGGCCGGGCTGCTCGCGGGCGCGCTGTTCGTGCGCCGTCAGCTCACCCGTCCCGATCCCATGCTCGATCTGCGGCTGTTCCGGCTGGGCGCGTTCCGCACCGCGCTGGGCATCAATGTGATCGCCATCTTCGTGGCGTTCGGCTATTTCCTGTTCGTGGCCCAGTACTTCCAGCTGGTTCTGGATATGACGCCCATGCAGGCCGGTGCGGCCATGGCGCCGTCCAGTGTCGGCTTCATCATCGGTTCGCAGGCGGCCCCGCGTATCGTGCGGGTCGTGCGGCCCGCCTACCTGATCGGCGCCGGAATGGTGCTGGCCGCACTGGGATTGGTCATGCTCACCCAGCTGTCGGCGCACGGCGGCCCGGTCCTGGCGGTGATCGCCTCGCTGCTCATCGCCCTGGGGCTGGCCCCGGTCTTCGGCATCACCACCGAGCTCATCGTCGGCTCCGCCCCGCCGGAGCAGGCGGGGGCCGCCTCGGGCGTGTCCGAGACCGGCGCGGAACTCGGTGGCGCCCTGGGTATCTCGATCCTGGGCAGCATCAGCCTGGCCATCTACCGCGCCGATCTGGCCGACGCGCTGCCCCGCGAGCTGCCGGGCGCGGACGCGGTGCGCGAAACGCTGGGCGAGGCGGTCCAGGTGACCGCGACGCTCCCCGGCGATATGGGCGCCGCGGTCCTGACCGCGGCCCGCACGGCCTTCATCCACGGTGTGCACATCACGGCGGGGGTCGCGGCGGTGGGCGCACTCCTCGTGGGTGTGCTGGCCGTGGCCAAGCTACGCCACGTGCCCGCCGGTGAACTCTCCGGCGGGCACGGGCACTAGCGTTCGGGCACTCCGCCCGGTCCGGTTCAGCCCAGGGCGCGGGCGAAGCGGTCGGCCATCTCCGCGACCTGGGCCTCGGTGATGACGAACGACGGCGAGATCTGCAGGGCGCCCTGACCGGCGGCGCGGGTCGAGACACCGTGGGCGCGCAGGGTTTTCACCATGGCGAGGGCCTCGGCCGGGTCGGCCAGCTGGACCGCGGCGACCGCACCCAGGCCGCTGCGCACCTCGGCGACCCGCGGGTGCTCGGCCAGCGGCGAGAAGTACTGGTGCAGCAGGGATTCCAGGTTCTTGCTGGCGTCCAGCAGGTGCTCACGCTCGACGATGTCGAGGTTGGCCATGGCCGCGGCGGCCGCGCCGGCGTGGCCCCCGTAGGTGTAGCCGTGCCGCCACCAGACGCCGCCGGCGAAGAACGGCTCGGCGACGCGGGGCGCGACGAAGACCGCGCCCATGGGAACGTACCCGGAGGTGAGGCCCTTGGCGGTGGTCATGAGGTCGGGTTCCAGGCCGAAACGCGAGGAGGCGAACCAGGATCCGCCGATGCGGCCGAAGCCGGTGACGACCTCGTCGGCGACGAAGAGGATGTCGTTGTCGCGGCAGATCCGCCGGACCTCGGTGAGGTAGCCCTCCGGCGGCAGGTACACCCCGCCCGCGCCGATGATGGGCTCGGCGAAGAACGCCGCGATCCGGTCCGCGCCGACCTCCTCGATGAGGGCGGTCAGCGCCTTGGCCTGATCCCATTCGATGGTGCGGGTGTCGGGCATGAACACGCCGGTGTAGCCCTCGGCATTGACCTGGATGCCGGACAGCGCGGTGCCGCCGACATGCATGCCGTGGTACGCCTTCTGACGGCCGACCAGGATGGTCTTCTCCGGGCGGCCCAGTTCCTGCCAGTACCGGCGGGCCAGCTTGGCGGCGGTGTCGATGCCGTCGGATCCGCCGGAGGTGAAGAAGATCTTGCTGCCGGGCACCGGCGCCAGGGCCGAGAGCCGCTCGGCCAGATCACGGGTCACCGGTGAGGCCAGATCACCGAAGTTGGAGTAGTGCGCGACCTGGGTCAGCTGCGCGGCGACCGCGTCGGCGATCTCGCGGCGGCCGTGCCCGATATTGGCGAACCAGAGACCGCCGGTGGCGTCGAGGTACTGTGTCCCACCCTCGTCCCAGATGTACGCGCCCTCGCCGCGCGCCACCACGAACGCCCCGTCCCGCTCGACCGCACCCATATCGGCGAAGCCATGCCACAGCGAACCCATCCAGAGCACCTCCATCACCCGATATCGGCCACGCCCATCCGGGCGAACCGACCTTTCTTCACCATCTCACCATCACGACGGTGAACAGGTCGAACGGCCCCCGGGTCACCCGGTCGCGGCGGCGACGAGCATGTAGGCGGTGCCGAGATCCATTACCAGGTGCGGCACCACGCCCAGCGATCCGGCCATGCCCATGGGATGCGGGAACACCCGTGGCAACCGGTGGCGCAGCGCCGGCACCGCCATAACCGCCGCGTCCGCCGCGAACAACGCCGCCAGCACCAGCACCGGACCGGGCGCGGGCCCGGCGTGTCCGTGCCCACCGTGTTCGTGCGGCCCGTGCCCGGTCATCGCGTACAGCATCGCCGCGGCCCCCAGCACGTGATACGCGAACGCGCCGACCGTGCCGCCCCCGGTGTCCGGGTCCGAAATCCCGCTGCGCCACCGCAGCATCCGATCTCCCAGCAACAGCGTGTACACGACCACCATGGCCGTCAGCACCCCGCGCACCGCGTGCGGATCGGCGACCGTCGGAAACACCAGCATTCCCAGCATGACCAGGCACATCACCAGGTGTGCGGCATCCGACTCCCGATCCGCGCGCAACCCGGCGCACGGGCCCGTGCGCGCCGTGCCCAGCCTGGCGGCCACCAGGGCGGCGGCCAGGCAGAAGGCGATCACCGCGACCCACCGCACCACCCCGTACTGCTCCACGAATACCGCCACACCCCACCACCTCTCACCGCGGCGACCGGCTCCCCTTCCATGCTGACACCGTCCGGCCCCGACTCCCCCGCCTTTCCCCTGCCGAATCCCCCGCCCGGGCACCGCCACTGGGTGACCGATTACCCGGTGGGAGGCCGGTATCGGCGACCCCGCAACGAAAAAGAAGTAGTGCCGCTCGAAACCTTTTTCCGGCAATGTATTTCGTGGCGGGTATTTCCCGGTCGGCAGGAATTCCCCGGTCGACACGCCTTATCGCCGCGTTCGCTTCCCGGCCCGATGTCTCCGATACGCTCTATTTGCCAGCCAATAGCGGCTGTTCCTGCGATATCGAACTCTGGAAGAAACGCTAGCGCACATCTTCGAGAAAGGATCCAGGTTTGCGGCGTCTACTTATCGTCGCCGCGGCGGGCACGGCCGTGGCAACTCTGGGGGTCCTGGGCGTGTGGGCCTGGGGTACCGATGTGGGCAGAGCCCAGCCACCCGGCGCGGATGTAACCGGTTCGGGAGTTCATGTGACGGCATCGGTCGACAGCGTCGGGGTGAATGCACCCGGCAACCGGACTCCGAACTTCCTCATGACGTTCTCGCATGCCGCGCAGATGTCCGGCGATTACTCGGTCAATGTGGAGGGTGAACCGATCACGGCCGGTCAGGCCGTCGCAGGGTTCATCCTCGGCTGCGGGATCAGTGTGGCCGGCGGCTTCACCGTCGGAATCGAGCCCAATCAAGGCTGGGCCGGCGCCCTGGCCCCGACAGTGAGCCCCGCGACCCCCGCGACCCCCGCGAGCCCCGCGAGCGCCGTCAGCGCGCCGATTGCGACGGTCACGCCCATCCCGAGTCCGTCCAGCGCCTCCGTCATCACACCCAGCGCCATCACACCCAGTACCAGCCCAGCCCGGGCTGCCCTGACCAGTACCAACCCAGCCCGCGCCGCCCTGACCACTACCAGCCCAGCCGGCGCCGCCCCAACCACAACCAGCCCAGCCGGCGCCGCCCCAACCACAACCAGCCCAGCCGGCGCCGCCCCAACCACAACCAGCCCAGCCAGCGCCAGCCAAACCGCTACCACCCCAACCACCCCGACCACCCCGACCACCCCGACCACCCCGACCACCCCGACCACCCCGACCACGACCACGACCACGACCACGACCACGACCACTACCACTACCACCCCAACCAGTGCCAGCCCACCCAGTATCGACCTCGGACCGAGCGTCGGCGGGGCGCTGGGCCTGACCGAAGTCTTGACGGCCACCTTGGGGCCCGGCCAGGTCACCATCGCGACAACGGCGACGTCGGCCCTGGACAACACCACCGTGTTCCCGTACCGCATCACGTTCAACAACGCCGCGTTGAACGTCGCCCAATGCGCCTCGCCGGTGTCGGCCGTCCCCTTCGTCACGACCACGGTGAGTACCGCGCAGGGGGTGGTGCAGACCACCGCCTACGGCGATCAGTTCACCTTCTGAGGCCCGGAGCCGATTCGAGAAGTGTTGGGGGTCAGCGGATCCGGAAGACCGGTCCGCGGGGGCGGAACGGCAGCGCGGCGCCAGCGGGGATCAGGAAGGCGTGTTCGTGGCGGATGCGCAGGACATCGATCATGCCGTCGGTGATGACCAGAATCGGTCCGTCGCCCGGGAAGTCGTCGGCGCGTTCGAGCAGCCGGATACCCGGTTGCAGCACAGTGCCGCCGCGACCGCGCACGCGAACGCGGGAGGCGATCTCGTCGACCGGCAGGTATCCGGCATCGTGGGCGGCCGCGTCGCAGAACACGACTCGGGCACGCGGCACGTCGCGAGCGAGGGCGTAGGACGCGATGGCGCCCAGCCCCTTGCCCATCAGCTCCTCCGACATCGAGCCCGAGGTATCCAGTACCACGCCGAAGGTGGGCAGCCGCACCGATTCATCCGGGCGCGCCCAGGCCGGGCGCGGAATGTCGGGGGTCGCGGACTGGCGGCGTGAGGCGCGGGCGTAGCTGCGGCGCTTCTCGACGGCCGGGACGTGCTCGTCGAACCATTGTGCCAGTTGGGCATCCCAGGGCAGCGGCGGCTGGTCGAGCGCGCGGATCTCCTGTTCCAGCCCGGCCGGGAGCAGTCCGCGGCCGCTGGACTGGTGGTAGGCCAGACCGGTGTGCAGGGCATTGCGGTAGTACTCGTCGAGGTCCAGGTAGCGGCCCGGAGTGTGGCTGTGCGGCAGCGGTTCTCCGAGGATGTCGCTCTTGCCGCGACCGCGCAGGGTGGCGATCTTGCGCAGGCGACGCAGATCGGTCGCGATGCGGTCGTAAACCTGTTCGGCCGAGAGACCTTTGAGCTGCGGGTCGTACAGCAGCCCCTCGGGCAGCTCCCCCACGCCCATCTCGACGAGCCAGCCGTTGACCACGTAGTCGCAGGCGACATTGAACAGGTAGTGGTCACGCCAGCCTGCGCGGTCACCGTGCCGCAGCGCCGCGTGCAGCATTTCGTGCGCGAGGACGAAACGCCACTCTTCACCGGACAGCGCCGCGAACGGATTGATGTAGATCTCGGCCGCCTCGGCATTCACCGCGGCGATCGAAATGTCCCAGCCGCGCGCGAGATCCGCGCCGGCGACGATCGTCATGCCCGCGGCCAGCGCGCCCAGCAGTGGATAGGACGAGACGAACCAGTTGAGCGCCCGGTCCCAGACCCGCAGTGTCTGGGCCTGCCCGTGCGTGACATCGCGGCCGGCCTCGGCCAGCGCCTCCCGGGCCGCCTCGCCGATACCGGCGGCGAAGCGCGCCTGATGATCGCGCTTGCCGGCCGTCTCGGGCGTGTCGACGAAGAAGTCCGGGAACTCGGTGCGGCGGTAGGGCTCCGGGACGCTCGACTGCCACCAGCGCTCGGCCAGCCCCCGTTCATCCGACCCGCCGGGCGGGGGCGGCAACTCGTGCGGCGGGCGGCCGATCTTCAGGGTCAGCAGATATTGGTCGACCATCGCGCAGCAGGCGGCTCGATAGACCGGATGGGGCTGACTCGATGCCGTGATCCAGGTGCGCGCGTAGACGTTCGGCAACAGGGCGCGCTCCGGCAGGACGCGTGGATCAAGGTGGCCGAACCCCGCATGCAGCAGCAGATGCGCGAAGACCCACGCCCATTCCTCGGCGGAGCCACGCCGATTCGAGTCGTAATAGACAGTGCCCCAAGGCGATACGACCGCCCATACATCTTCGGGCAGGCGGCCGTCGATGTCGATGGACCCGTTCTGGATCCGCCGGAACATCGGATGCTGACACACCTGCCGCCACCCGGTGTCGAGATTCTCCCGCCACGGGTCGATCACCTTGCCGCGCTTGCGATTCGAGCGCCCGGCCACGGGGCTACCGCCGCGCCGCCAGCCGCGGCAGATCGCGGGTGACCTCGACCAGGAACCAGGACGGCAGGACCGGCAGCCCATCGTCGTCGGCGGCAATGACCAGCTGCGCGCACTCGACCGAGATCTCGGCCAGTTCGGTGAGCATGGTCTTGGCGCGCAGCGAGAACCGCTTCACCCCGGGCGACGCGTGCTCGCGGGATGCGGGGAGTTCCTTGACGAGCCGGGCCCGGAACGCCTCCGACAGGAAATACAGCAGGTCGCGATCGGCGGGATTGCGGGGCCAGCCCGCCTCACCCTTGACGACCGCCTCCAGGTCGTAGGCGTGTCGCACGGTCTTGACGAAGGCACGGAAGCCGGAAGCGTGTGCGGCGGTGAGTATTCCGGACGACAGCACCGCCAGGGTGGTGTCGTCGATGTCGTCGCCGTAGGAGTGCAGGGCGTCGGAGAGCATGTGCCAGCCGCGCGGGGTCGAGAACGGCTGTTCGGTCTTGGGCGGCTGCGCCCACAGATGGTCGGGCCGCTGCATGACGTACTCGATCACCCAGGCATGAATGTCATTGCCGGCAGCCCATTTCAGCCAGTCATCGACGTCGGCGCGCAAGTGCACATGCACCATGCGGTTGACCAGCGCCGAAGCCATGGGGCGGGCGAGGGCGTTGTCGGTGGCGCGGTTGCCCGCACCGATCACGACCGATCCGGCGGGCAGTTCGTAGGCGCCCACGCGCCGGTCGAGAATCAGTGAGTAGAAGGACTTCTGGACTTCCGCGGGCGCGGCATTGAGTTCGTCGAGGAACAGGCAGTACGGCTGCTCGCGGGCGATCATCTCCGGCGGCGCGAACCGGCTGCGATTCTCGACGATCTGCGGCACGCCGATGAGGTCCTCGGGGGCCAGCTGCGTGCCCAGCAGGGTGACGCAGTCCAGGCCGAGGGCCTCGGCGAAACCGCGCACCAGCGAGCTCTTCCCGATTCCGGGCGCTCCCCACAGAAATACCGGACGCACCACCGCGACGTGCAGCAGCAGCTCCGGCAACTGGTCCGGAGTCACCGTGACAGTCGCTTCCAAATCGTCCTTTCGGCTCGGATGTGGACCCAGGTTAGGAGCGCACACCCGAGGGCGGCCAATGATTTTCGGCGCGGGACGACGTCGCTGGAGCAGCGGGGCGAGTCAGTAGAGCAGCGGGCCCAGGCGGGCGGCGCAATCACGGGCCGGATCGCGGTGGGTCTCGAGCGCCGGCAGCCGGTTGCTCGGGCCGCTCAGGCACAGTGCACCCGCGAGACTGCCCAGGGCGTTGTAGATGGGCAGGGCCAGGCAGGCGACGCCGGGCACGAGTTCGTCTGCGGCCCTGGCGTATCCGGACTGGCGGACGGTCCGCAGATCCTCGGCGAGGGCGGTGTGATCGATCTTGGTACGCGCCGCGATCCGCACCGGGTGCGCGACCAGTGTGCGCCATTCGGTCCGGGCGGCGAGCAGCAGTTTGCCCGCGGCGGAGGCGTGCAGATGCCGTGACAGCTCCCGCTCGCCCGGAATCGGATGGTCCGGGTCCTCGCTGAGCACCTGGACCGCGGCCGGGCGGAAGTTCATGAGGTGCACCGCGAATCGGGTGGACGCACGGAATTCGCCGAGCAGCCCGTCCGCGGCCGCGGGCACCACCGGCATCCGGATGGCGGCGGCGAACCCGTGCAGCCGCGCACCCAGCGCGAAGCCGCGCAGATCGGCAGTGCGGACCAGATACTCGTCGGCGACAAGGGAATTCAGCAGCCGGTAGGTGGTGGCGGGGGCGATGCCGAGGCGTTCGGCGATCTCCTTGGCGGTGACGCCCACGCCGCAGTCGGCGACCGCCTCGAGAATGGCGATGGAGTTGGAGACGGTGGTGGTGCGGTGGGAGTCCTTCATCGCTCCTACCGGAAGGTCGCGGTGGGCAGCAGGTCCGCGCGCTGCGGTTCGTCGTAGATGCCCAGGCCGCGCAACCGATCCGGCGCGCAGACCCGCAGCGCGACGGTGAAGAGCGCGGCGGCCGCAAGCACCGCGGCGTAGGCGATCACGACGGTGACATTGTCGTTGCGGGCCGACACCGCGGCGGCGACCATGAGGATTCCGAGCAGGGTCGCGGTGACCGTGCCGAGCAGCGCCATGCCACGGCTGGGTTCGCCGATGCGGCGCAGCAGCGCCGGAGTGGCCAGGCAGGCAGGCAGATACGAACCCAGATAGCCGAGCGCGCTCAGGGTGAGGAAGCTCCGAATCCCGTCCTGCGGTTCGGCTCCCGACAGCAGGTACCAGACCGCGCAGGCCGTCACCGCGCCGGCCGCCGCGACGATCGCGGGTGCGGGCGTGTGGAAACGCGAGTGCGTGCGACCGGCCGCGGCCGGGGCGATGCCCTCGCGGCCCATGGTGAACAGGACGCGGACCAGGGCATTGATCGAGGCGACCGTGCAGGCGAAGAACGATGCTGCCACCCCGAAATCCAGGACCGCACTCAGGAATCGCGAATTGTCCTGCAGCACCAGGTCCGTCACCGGTGTGGAACCGGCGGCCAGGCCCGGCGGCGCGGCGGCCAGCGCCACCGCCTCCGCAGACACCGTGATCAGATAGATGACCGCGGCGGCGACCGGCGTCCACGCCAGCGTGCGCGGCACCGACCGGAACGGCCGGTAGGCCTCGGCGGACAGCGTTGTCGCACTCTCGAACCCGACGAAAGCGCTGATGGCCACCACCGCACTCATGGCGAGACCACCGGTGCCACCGTGCCATTCGAAGGCCCGGCCGGCCTGCGCGCCGACGCCGTCGCGGGTCAGCAGGTAGCCCATCAGGGCCAGGACCGTGACCACCGAGACGCATTCGATCAGCAGGGTCACCGAGGCGGACAGCCGGATCCCCCGCACCATGAGCACGGCCGCGGCCGAGGCCGCGATCAGCAGCAGCGCGACAATCGTTGCGGTCCCGCCGAATCCGGCGAGTCCGACGGTCACCGCGACCTGGTCCAGATACGTGCCGACCGCGATCAGCCCCGCCACGCTGACGCTCGCGTACCCGGCGATCGCCGACCAGCCGACCGGCACGGCCACCGCGGGGCCGAGCCCCTTGGCCACATACGTGTACAGCCCGCCGGTCACCGCCAGCCGCTGCGCCATCGGCCGGATCACCAGCGCCACACCCCAGGCCAGCAGCGCCGCCGCCAGGAACGCGGCCACGCTCGCCCCGCCCCCGGCCGCGCCGATCACGAACGCCGGGGTGACCACGGCCGTTCCCGACGGAGCGATGGCCGCGACCGACTGCGCGAACACCGGCACGAAAGGCAGTTCGCGCCGGGTCAATCCGCGCACCGGCGAACGTCCGGACACCGGGGGCCGACTCGGCGCAGCCGATCTCATACGTGCGCCTCTCTCTGGACCTGTTCCCTGACAACGGGTTGCCACAGCGTCGCCGATCCGTATTGCACGGGCGTAAACACAGGTAACATCGGCTTGTCTCGAGGCGAGAGAAAAATCTTGTGCCTTTCCCGCCGGCGGTCACCGTCGCACACCCGCCACTGTTACAGACCGTCTATAGCGTTCCGCGCCATCGGAAAAGACCCCGCCACCCGGTGATTCCGGGGCGGGCGCAGCAGAGAGACGGATCCATGACGCAGCAGATAGAACGCGCCACCGCCGCGCCGCCCGGCGCCAATCCACCCGACGGGGTGCACCGCCTCAAAGCCAATGCCGTTGGTTTGCTCGGGGTGGTGTTCATGGCCATCGCCACCGCCGCGCCGATCACCGCCATGACCGGCAATGTGCCGTTCATGATCTCGGCCGGGACCGGGACGGGCACGCCCGCCGCGTTCCTGATCGCCATGGTGGTGCTCGCGGTGTTCTCGGTGGGCTTCACCACCATGTCCAAGCACATCACCGCGACCGGCGCGTTCTACGGGTTCATCTCGTTCGGGCTGGGCCGCTCGGCCGGGCTGTCGGCGGGACTGCTGGCCACCTTCGCGTACATGGTGTTCGAGGGATCGCTGGTCGGGATCTTCTCCAGCTTCGGCACGAATACCGTTGCGGCACAGTTCGGCGTGCACGTGCCCTGGTGGGTGTTCGCGATCGTCATGCTGGCGATCAATGCCCTGGGCACCTGGTTCGGGGTGGCCGTCGCGGAGAAGTTCCTGGTCGTGCTGCTGGGCACCGAGTGCGCGGTGCTGGCCATCATGGGTATCGCGGTGGCGCTGCACGGCGGTGGGCCGCACGGATTCTCGTTCGCGCCGCTGAATCCGGTCAATGCCTTCACCGGGCCGTCGGCGGGGCTGGGCTTGTTCTTCGCGTTCTGGTCGTGGGTGGGATTCGAGTCGACGGCCATGTACGGCGAGGAATCCCGTGATCCCAAGCGGATCATCCCCAAGGCCACCATGATCGCGGTCATCGGCGTGGGCGTGTTCTATGTGCTGGTGTCGTGGATGGCCATGTCCGGCAACGGCATCGGGGAATCGGCGGCGCTGGCGTCCTCCGACAACCCGATGGACCTGTTCTTCCACCCCACCCAGACCTATGTCGGGCATTGGGCGGTGAGCGCCATGCAGTGGCTCATGATGACCGGATCCCTGGCCTGCGGCATGGCATTCCACAACTGCGCCGCCCGCTACCTCTACGCGCTCGGCCGGGAGGGCGTCTTCCCCGTGCTCGAGCGCACCGTCGGCCGCACCCATCCTCGGCACGGGTCACCGCACATCGCGGGCGTGGTCCAGACGGTCATCGCCTGCGCGCTGGTCGCGGGCTTCGGAATCGCGGGCAAGGATCCCTATTCCGGCACCTACACGCTGCTGGCGATCCTCGGCACCATGGCCATCCTGGTGGTCCAGGCCGCCTGTTCCTTCGCGGTACTCAACTACTTCCGCACCCATCACCCCGAGAGCCGGCACTGGTTCCGCACCGTGCTGGCTCCGCTGCTGGGCGGCCTCGCCATGGCCGGCGTGGTCGGGTTGCTGGTCCTCAATATGGGTACCGCCGCGGGCGCCGAATCCAGCTCCCTGGTCCTGAAGGCCACCCCGTGGCTGGTCGCCGCAATCGCACTGGGCGGCTTCGGTTTCGCCGAATATCTGAAGCGTCGCTCCCCCGCCCGATACGCGCGGGTCGGCCGGACCGTCCTGGAGGAAACCCACGAACGCTGACCCGCCCTGATCGGGGCCCTTCCGGAACTCGCGGTATGTGAGGTCCGGCGGCGTGGAAACGGCCCGGAGCCCTGCGGCTTCCGGGCCGTCTTCAGCTTCGAGTCGGCGTGCACGTATCCGACGCCCCGCGATAGCACCCTCGGAACCGTGCCATTGCGGTTCGCCCCACGACGGCCCGAACAGCCGAGCCGGATAACCCGAAATGATCACGAAACCCGGCCGACCACACCGAGTCTCACCGGTCGCAGGAGTGCACACGCACCACACCGGAACGGACGGCACGGTAGGTCGGCGGGTTGGCGCGTGCGGTCAGTACCCGGAACCGGCGGCACGGCCCGTGCCGTCAGGGTCTCGAGCTCGGCGGATAGCCTGGCGGCATGCGCATTGTGATCGACGATCTGAGCGGGGACGAGGTGATCGGACTGCTCGAGGCCCACGTTGCCGAGATGCTGGCGAACTCGCCCGAGGACAGCATGCACGCGCTCGATGTGGCGGCGCTGCGCAAGCCGGAGATCACCTTCTGGTCGGCGTGGGAGGGCACGGAACTGGCCGGGTGCGGGGCGCTCAAGGAGCTGGATCCGATGCACGGTGAGATCAAGTCCATGCGGACCGCGGCGAGTCACCGGGGGCGCGGGGTGGCGTCACAGTTGTTGCGGCACATCCTCGCCGAGGCCGCCGCGCGCGGATACGCGCGGTTGAGCCTGGAGACCGGAGCCGCGGAGTTCTATCTGCCCGCGGTGCGGCTGTACGAGCGCTACGGGTTCGAAGAGTGCGGGCCGTTCGCGGATTACGCGGCGGACCCGCACAGCGTCTTCATGACCCGGGCGCTCTGAGCCGGAGTCAGCGGCCGACGGCCCTGGGTACCAGCCCGTTCAGCGCCGCCGCGATCACGCCCAGGATGGCGAAGATCACGGCCATGATCACCAGCCCGCCGGACAGCTGGGCGTAGCCCTGGTCACGGGGGTCGATGAACGGGTAGGGATACCAATCGGCGAATGGCCCGCGCAACAGCGTGTAGGCGCCGTAGGCCAGCGGGTAGGCCAGCCAGCCCAAGATGAGCCGGATGGTCGGCTTCAGACCGGCGGCCACCAGCAACCAGTCCGCGATCAGCACGATCGGGATCACCCGGTGCAGGGTGTCGTTGATCCACCGCTCGGTCAGCTGCACATCGATATCGGCCAGCAGCACCGCGTAGATGACGAAGGTGATGGCGAGGTAGAGGGTGGCCGCGCCGCGCAGCACCTGCCAGCGCCGGCCGGCCGGGTCACGCAGCCCGCCGACCAGCAGCACGATGATGCCCAGGATGTTGGACTGGATGGTGAAGTAGCTGAAGAAGTTGGGATACGAATAGTTCGGGTTGCCCACATTGCGCAGCGGAATCCAGACCAGCGCGACCAAGCCCAGGATTCCGAAGACGATGCGCAGCACCCGGATCCACGCGGGCGTTCCACCTCTGCCGGCCATGGCCCGATGGTCGCATGCCGAACCACCCGAACGCGGACGATACGCCGGTGCGGCACACTTCCGGCAAGCGCGAGATCGGGCCGCCGGATACCGCGCCGACCGGCCCGGACCGACTCTTCGCTATCGTTGACGATGCAATGACCAGGACCGCCGCCACCTCTCGCGAGCTTCGTTCCCGCCTGGCCGATCTCTCGATCCGCGACGAGCACCGGTTGCGTCGCAGGCTCGACAAGGCCCGCGGCGGCGATCTCACCGACCTCGAAACAGATATCGACGCCGCACAGCGCCGGGTGGACGCCCGCCGCGCCGGCGTCCCTACCATCCGGTATCCGGAGCAGCTACCGGTCTCCGCGCGCCGCGACGACATCGCCGACGCCATCGCCGCACACCAGGTCGTGATCGTGGCCGGTGAGACCGGCTCCGGCAAGACCACCCAGATCCCCAAGATCTGCCTCGAGCTCGGGCGCGGGATCCGCGGCACCATCGGCCACACCCAGCCGCGGCGACTGGCCGCACGCACCGTGGCCGAGCGAATCGCCGAGGAACTCGGCACCGAACTGGGCGACGTGGTCGGCTACACGGTCCGCTTCACCGATCAGGCGTCGGACCGCACGCTGGTCAAACTCATGACCGACGGCATCCTGCTCGCCGAGATCCAGCGCGACCGGCTGCTGCGCCGCTACGACACGATCATCATCGACGAGGCGCACGAGCGCAGCCTCAATATCGACTTCCTGCTCGGGTATCTCAAGCAACTGCTGCCCAAGCGGCCGGATCTGAAGATCATCATCACCTCCGCGACCATCGACCCGGAGCTGTTCGCACGGCACTTCTCCGACGAGAACGGCACGCCCGCACCGATTGTCGAGGTGTCGGGACGGTCGTATCCGGTGGAGGTCCGATACCGGCCGCTGTCGCTGGAGCTTCCGGTCACCTCCGAGGACCCCGACGACGAGGACACCCGGATCGTGGACCGCGACCCCACCGACGCCATCGGCGACGCGGTGCGGGAACTGCAGGCCGAGGGCGACGGCGACATTCTGGTCTTCCTCTCCGGCGAGCGCGAGATCCGCGATACCGCGGACTCGCTGCGGGATATGCGGCTGCCGCGCACCGAGATTCTGCCGCTGTACGCGCGGCTGTCGGCGGCCGAACAGCACCGGGTATTCGAATCGCACACCGGCCGGCGCGTGGTGCTCGCCACCAATGTGGCCGAGACCTCGCTCACGGTGCCGGGCATCCGCTACGTGATCGACCCTGGCACCGCACGCATTTCGCGCTACTCCATGCGCACGAAGGTGCAGCGGCTGCCCATCGAGTCCATCTCGCAGGCATCGGCGCGGCAGCGGTCCGGTCGCTGCGGCCGTGTCGCGGACGGTATCGCCATCCGGCTGTACGCCGAGGACGACTTCGAATCCCGGCCGCAGTTCACCGAACCCGAGATCCTGCGCACCAACCTGGCCGCCGTCATTCTCCAGATGACCGCGCTCGGGCTCGGCGATATCGAGAGCTTCCCGTTCGTCGAGGCCCCCGACGCCCGCGCCATTCGCGACGGCATCGCGCTGCTCGAGGAGCTCGGCGCGCTGGCCCGCGCGGAGGCCGACGCCGGTGCGCGCACGGACATTCCCGACGCCGGTCTGATCCTCACCCCCATCGGCCGCGAAATGGCGCAGATCCCGGTCGATCCGCGCATGGCCCGCATGCTGGTCGAGGCGAACCGCGGCGGCTGCCTCGCCGAGGTCCTCATCATCGTCGCGGCCCTGTCCATCCAGGACGTCCGCGAACGCCCCGTCGAACATCAGCAGGCCGCTGACACCAAACACGCGCGCTTCATCGTCGAGGGCTCCGACTTCCTGGCCTACCTGCGCCTCTGGGACTACCTCCGCGAACAGCGGAACGCCCTCTCCTCCAACCAGTTCCGCCGCCTGTGCCGCGACGAGTTCCTGCACTACCTCCGCATTCGCGAATGGCAGGACCTGCACGGCCAGCTCCGCACCATCACCCGCGGTCTCGGCTGGAACACCGCGGGCTCGGACGCCCAATTCGACCGCACCGCAATGCCTTCCGACGAAGCCGGAAACAACCCGCGCAACCGCCGCGGCCGTAACCCAGGCCGTGGCAGCGGTACCGGCAGTGCCGAGCGCGACGGGAACGGCTCCGGAACCGAATCCGCCGAGCGCGGCGGTGCCGCCGCAAGCTCAGTGCAGGGCCGCAACATCAACGGCGGCAATGCCACTCAGCGCGGTGGGCAGAGCTCCGAGGCCGGGCGTGCGGAGTCGGCACCGGTCGCTGACGACACGCGCCGCAGCGGATCAGTGCGCGGCCGGGATTCGCGCCGCGCGGATGACAGCGGGCGCGGCAGTTCCAGCGGACGCGGCAACGATTCGGGCCGCCGGGGCGGCGCGGGATCGAGCGGGCAGTCGGGCCTGGCCGAATCACTCGCGGCGAAGGCAGGACTGGACAATGACTCGCTGCCGTGGGATGTGACGTCGATCCACCAGGCGTTGCTGGCCGGCATGCTGTCGCATATCGGCGTGCGGGAGGCGGAGACCCGGGAGTTCCTGGGCGCCCGCAATGCCAAGTTCATGATCTTCCCCGGATCGTCGCTGGCAAAGAAGCCGCCGCGGTGGGTGATGGCGGCCGAGCTGGTGGAAACCTCGCGGTTGTGGGGGCGGACGGCGGCACGGATCGAACCCGAGTGGGCCGAGCGGCTGGCCGGGGACCTGGTGAAGCGCACGTACTCCGAACCGCACTGGTCGGCGAAACGGGGTGCGGCGGCGGCCTACGAGCGGGTGACGCTGTACGGCATTCCGCTGGTGACGCAGCGACGGGTGGACTTCGGGCGGATCGATCCGGAGTTGTCGCGGGAGCTGTTCATCCGGCATGCGCTGGTGCAGGGTGAGTGGCAGACCAAGCACGACTTCTTCGCGCGGAACCGCGAATTGCTGGACGACGTCGCGGATCTGGAGCATCGGGCGCGACGGCGCGACATCCTGGTCGACGACCAGGTGCTGTTCGACTTCTACGACCAGCGCATCCCGTCGGACATCGTGTCGGTGCGGCACTTCGACAGCTGGTGGCGCAAGACCCAGCGCGCCGATCCGAACCTGCTGGACTTCACCGCCTCCACGGTGGTGAACGAGGATGCGGCACTGCTGGATCCGACCGCCTACCCCGACAGCTGGCGGCAGGGCGAGCTGACCTTCCCGCTCACCTACCAGTTCGAGCCTGGTCAGGCCGACGACGGTGTCACCGTGCACATTCCGATCGCCCAGCTCGCGCACGTGCGCTCGGTCGGCTTCGACTGGCTGGTCCCCGGCATGCGTGAGGAGCTGGCCGCCGCGTTCATCAAGACGCTGCCGAAACAGCTGCGCCGCACCGTGGTTCCCGCACCCGACTTCGCCAAGGCCGCCCTGGACCGCCTCACCCCGCGCGCCGAACCACTGCGCACCGGACTGGCCCGGGAGCTGTCGCAGCTCGGCTCGGTGACCATCGCCGCCACCATGCTCGATCCGGCGGGTCTGCCCGACCACCTGCGCATGACCTTCGCCGCCATCGACCCGACCGGCGCCGTCGTGGCCCGCAGCAAGAGCCTGGCCGAACTGAAATCCACCCTGGCGGAACAGGTCTCGAAGTCGGTGGCGCGGGCCAACAACGCCGCCGAGCGGGCCCCGTCCACGGTGTGGACCTCCGAATCCCTGGGCACCGTGCCATCCTCGGTGAAGCGCCAGGTCAGCGGTCAGACCATTACCGGTTATCCGGCCCTGGTCGCGGAAGCGGACGGCGTGGCGGTGCGCGTCCTCAGCTCCCCCGCCGCCCAGGCCACCGCCATGCGCACCGGCACCCGCGCCCTGCTGCTGGGCGCGATCACTACCAATACCCGAGCCGTCACCGCGGGCCTGCCGCCCACCGATCGCCTTGCGCTGAGCCAGAATCCGTACGGCACCCTCGACGCCCTGGTCGAGGACTGCCGCGCCTGCGCCGCCGACGAACTCATCGCCGCCAATGGCGGACCGGTGCGCAGCCCCGAGCAATTCCAGGCGCTGGTGGAGAAGGTCCGCCCGCAGTTCACCACGGCCGTCGCGACCATCGTCCGCTCGGTCGTCCCGGTTCTCGCCGAGGCGCACCGGCTGCGCGCCGCCCTCGCCGAATCCCGCGACCGCGACGCCACCGACGATGTCTCGCACCAGCTCGACGACCTGATCTTCCCCGGATTCATCGCCGAGTGGGGCAGCGCCCGGCTGCGGGAACTCCCCCGCTATCTGGAAGCCGCCCGCCTGCGCCTGGAGGCGCTCCCCGCCTCCGCCAACCGCGACCGCGCCGGCCTGGCCGAACTCGACCGCGTCCACGCCGCCTACGACCGCCTCGTCGGCAATCTCCCCGAGGCGCGCCGGGGCGGCCGCGACATCGTCGAAATCTGGTGGATGATCGAGGAACTCCGCGTCAGCCTCTTCGCCCAGCAGCTCGGCACCCCCTACCCGGTGTCGGCGAAGCGCATCGAGAAGGCGATCGACATCGCCCGCCGCCCACCCCAGCAAAAGCGCTGACAGGGCGCGATCTTCCGCGCAACACCACGGGCATGCACTGGCGCACAGGCCTTCTCGGAAACCGGTTGCGGGCCGGCTCATCGCCCTCCGCCGGGCACGAGATGCCAGGAAATGAAGCGGTCCGGCTCCGAATTGCTCGGGGCCGGACCGGGAATCGATGTGGGGGTGACCGGTAGCGGTCGCCCGTTTACTTGGTTGCCGCGCCCACGGTGTGGTCGGCGCGGTGCTTGCGCAGGTCGGCGATCTCGCGTTCGAAATCCTCGGCGGAGCTGAAGGATCGGTAGACCGAGGCGAAGCGGAGGTAGGCGACCTCGTCGAGATCACGCAGCGGGCCGAGGATGGCGAGGCCGACCTCGTGGCTGGGCACCTCGGGGGAACCCTTGGCGCGCACCGCATCCTCCACCTGCTGGGCGAGCAGGTTCAGCGCATCGGAATCGACCTCGCGGCCCTGGCAGGCGCGGCTGACGCCGCGGATGACCTTCTCGCGGCTGAACGGCTCGGTGACACCGCTACGCTTCACGACCGACAGGATCGCGGTTTCGACCGTGGTGAACCTGCGCCCACACTCCGGGCAGGCACGTCGCCTCCTGATGGCGGTGCCTTCCTCGGCCTCACGCGAGTCGACCACCCTCGAATCGGGATGACGACAGTACGGGCAATGCATCCGGGATCCTTCGTCGATGCCTGGGCTTCCACAGCAACCTCGAGCAATCTCGAGGATACCGTGACGGACCCGATCGGCGGCGTCCGCCCGGGTCCGCAGGCCTGAATCAGGTGGTCACCTGCCACTGGGAGGTCAGGTCGGCGAGCAGATCCGGCAAGCGCTGCACCAGCCGCCCATTGGTCAGCATGACCGGGAACGGCACGGCCAGAATCGGTCTCGCGGCGGCCGGATTCGCGCACAGTTCCAGGTAGCGCGGCAGCAGATCGTGGGTGATGTAGTTCCACCGCGTGTCGCGGTCGGCCCAGTTGAAGTCGGGCAGCGGGGCACGCAGCGACATCGCGCCCGTGGTGAGGGTGGTGGGCGCGAAGACGCCGGGCGCGCGGACGCCGGGAACGGCGGCCTTGCCCGCGATCGTGCTCACGTAGGTCATGACCCGGCCCAGGTCGCCGCGGCCGTGCGAGGTGACATCCCACTGGTCGGCGATGATCTGGTTCTGTTCCCGGTCGGTCATGCGCAGCGCGGCGTCGGCCAGGCCGTCGGGGGTGCCGGAATCGATCTCGCGCCAGGCGGTGGCGGCGTTCTCGTCCAGCACGCCGGCCCGGTACATCTCCTCGACACCGGCCAGGCCCGCGGCCGCGTAGGCCTCGTGCATGGGCACCTGGTCGATGAAGATGTGCTTCTGCATGATCATCAGCCGGGTCTGGTACCAGGCCAGATCGTCGGCGGTGAGCCGCTCGCCCGCGGTGCCCAGGGTCCGGATGTCGGCGGGCAGGATGTCCAGCAGCTGCGGCGGGGTGCCGCGCAGCAGATCGGCCACCGAGTCACCGAGTTGATGGATGCCCGGCACGGTGAGAATCGCCGACACATCGCCCATGTCGAAGAAGCCCGATGCGAACGACCCGCCGGCCAGCCCGGCCAGTCCGGTCCACCAGTAGTCCGGGTGCGCGTTGTTGAGCCGCAGGTAGTTCACATAGACCTGGGTGAAGGTGCGGGTATTCGCCGCGACGCCGCGCCCGGGATCCCAGGCCGCCAGGTCGATATCGGCATTCTGGGTCGCGGTGACCAGCCAGTACTGATGCAGCAGGGTCGCGTAGTGCCGCGGCTCGACACCCGCGGCGCGCGCGTCGTCGAGCGCGGCACGCAGGGTGTCCGGATCCAGGGGCAGTGCGGGATTCAATCCGCCGCCGCCCGCGCCGTCACCATTGACCGACGGCAGATCCAGGTACGCGGCATAGGCGGACTCCGCATGCGCGGCCGGTGCGGTCACCAGCCCGACCATCAGGCAGGTGAGGACACCGGCCACCCGGATCAGCCCTCGAACTCTCGGCATTGACGCCCCCTGTCGCTGTGCGCGCGGGCCGGAGCACGGACCGCGCGGATGTAGCCTCTGTCACATCCAGGGGGACGCTAGCAACACGTTTCAGTTTTCAATCTGCATTTTCGGCCACGCCCATGGCCGTCGAGCTCTATCCCGAATAACGGCTATGACCGGGCAAATACCGCAGCAGCAGGCCCGCTATCGCACCGGCGCCTGGACCAACTGGACCGAGGACGGGGTGGTCTGCGAATCGAAGTCGCCGGAACGCAAGTGGGCCAGGCCGATCAGACCGGCCACGGCCAGCGCGCTCATCAACGCGGTGACGGCGAGGGCCGCGAGACCGATCTGGGCGCGCTGCACCCGATCCAGCGGATGCGCACCACGGGCGCGCCGGGCCGCGTGTCGCACGACGACATGGTCGCGTCGAACACCTGCGCCGGCGGCGGGCCGGACCCGCGCGCGGCAGGGGCGGCGGTCCAGGGCGGGACGGCCCGCGGCCGCGGGCGTGCCGGTCCGGAACCGATCCGAACGCAGCTCCGAAGGGATGCTGTCGAATCCCAGATCGCTTCCCAGAGTGTCGATTTCGCTGACCACGGCGCGCATCGAAGAAACCTCCAAAGTAGGGCGGACCGAATGATGCTGGACAACTGACTCGATCATGTGTTCGAAGAACTGATGTTCGAATTTCTACCACGGCCCATCGACAATGTCACTGATTTCCCGACATGCGTCGAACAGATGTTTGATCACACGCGTCACACGGACTACAGTCGAGACACGAGTTCCCCGGACGCACGATGAACTGCATCCGGGAACGAATTCCGGTGAGCGACAGCAGTGAACGGAGGACGGCGGCGGTGAGCGAACACGGCGGCGCGGATGGTGAGAACGGACCCCTTGGTCGCGACGGTGACGGCCCCCTGTCCGAATCGTCCGGTGTCGGCGCCGATCTGACCGTGCGCCAGCGCAAGGTGCTGGACGTCATCCGCACCTCGGTGCACGACCGCGGCTATCCGCCCAGCATCCGCGAGATCGGCGATGCCGTCGGCCTCACCTCGACTTCCTCGGTGGCACACCAGCTCCGGGCGCTCGAGCGCAAGGGCTATCTACGCCGCGACCCCAATCGCCCACGCGCCGTGGATGTCCGGGGCCTGGACGAGACGGCGATGCGCGCCACCGCCGGCGTGTCACAGCTGCGCGCGGTCAATACCGAGGCCGACGCCTCCGACGAGCACCCCGTTCCGACCTACGTCCCGGTGCTGGGCCGGATCGCCGCCGGTGGCCCGATCCTGGCCGAGCAGGCCGTGGAGGATGTCTTCCCGCTGCCGCGCGAACTGGTCGGCGAGGGTTCGCTGTTCCTGCTGAAGGTCGTCGGCCAGTCCATGATCGACGCCGCCATCTGCGACGGTGACTGGGTGGTCGTGCGTCAGCAGAACGTGGCCGACAACGGGGACATCGTGGCCGCCATGATCGAGGGCGAGGCCACCGTGAAGACCTTCAAGCGCACCGGATCCCAGGTGTGGCTGATGCCGCACAACCCCCTGTTCGAGCCGATTCCGGGCAATGACGCCCAGATTCTCGGCAAGGTCGTCACGGTCATCCGCAAGATCTGACCGTGCCCGCACTGCCGTGGCCCGGCGACCGCCCCGCAGACCGGCCGCCGGGTCACGACAGTCGTCTCCGTCAGTGGTTGAGCACGCCGTTCCACACCGCGTGCGCCCCCGAGTCCCCGACCCGGTAGGTCTGCCACCCGGCCGCCGCGCCGCTCGCGATCACCAGCAGTGCGATCACCGCCGGCACCGCCCGGCCCAAGGGCTTCCCGCGGCCGCGCCGCAGGTGCACGAAGACCAGTAGCACGGTCGAAACCAGCAGCGGCGCAACGAAATACAGCATCTGATGGCCGAGCCGTGCGTGCTCGTCCACCACCGGGGGATTACCGAGCTGCCGCTGGAACCACTCCCCCGCCTCCACGGTCACCGGCGTCAACGCCGTCACCAGTACCGCCAGGACGGCCGTCGGCCAGATCAACCGGCTGCGGGCCGCGGGCCATAGTGCGCACAGGATCAGCAGCCCCGCGGTCAGCGGGACCAGCACGACAATCACGTGCACCAGCAGGACATGGGCGGGCAGCCCATTGAATGTCGACATATATCGGCTCTTTCGAACTCGGCGAACGAAGCCCGGCGTACCAGAACAACGTAAGCCGGGCCCGGCCGGTTCGGTTCGGACCCACGGTCGTCCGGCGAGTTCGGATCGGGACCGTGGGTCGCGCGAGCAGTCAGTCGGTTTCGGTGGGCACCACGATGCGGGAGATGAGCTGAGTGGGCGCCTCGTCGTGTCCGGGCATCGGCTGGGCGGCGACCGGCGCGGCGCCCTTCGGGGCGACGGTCTCGGGCGCCGCGGACGCGGCAGGCTTGAGCGCCGCGGGCTCGGGGGCGGCGACCGCCTCCGGCGCGGGAACCGGTAGCACATCCACGATCTGGGGGGCCGGCTTGTCCTGGGCGGGCGTCGCGGGCAGATCCGGCATGGAGGCCAGCGCAGCGGCCGGGTCCAGGTCGCGGGCGGCGGGTGCGTCGGAGTTCAGCGCGGCCAGGCGGCGGGCCCGCAGGTCGCCGCTGAGCGCCGTGGTCACCTGATCCGGCGATGCGGCGGGGGCCTGGACGATACGGCGGGTAGGGACGTCCTCGACCGGCGCGGCCTCGGCCCCGCTCGGCAGGCCGGTGCCGGCGACGAAGCCGAGCACCTCGTACTGCGTGCCGATCGTCATGACGGCCGAGTTCTTATCGTGCGCAATGTATCCCTGGTTGGTGCCCATGACGCGGCGCAGCGACTCCAGCCAGCGATGGTCGAGGACCCGGCAGTCGGCCCAGGGGAAGTACTCCAGCCCGGTCCGTAGATAGAAGCGGTCGCCGATGCGTGCACCGCGCAACAGCTCCAGCAGCCAGGCATCGATGAGATTCGGCTGCGCATTGCGATAGATGCGGGACTGCGGGGGCACGGAACCGTTCGCGAATTCCCCGAAGGAGTTCAGCAACTCACCCGGAAACTCTTCTAACTTCCCAAAACCCACGACATCTAAACCAAGAAGTTGCTCTGGAAGTTGGGCGGCGATCCTGCGCTCGTCGTGCAGTTTGAACTTTCTATTGATGTTCTCAGTGCGCATTTGTCTCCGACTTCCCATTCCAACCTGGACGGAACCCTAGCATGAACCCGACCGTTTCAAACCAGTTTGGTCGGCCGCCCAGAGCCATGGTACGGACACTCCCGCAACCAATCCGCAACCAGTAGTTACGGCTATCACGACGCAACGAACCGCCCGTTCGGGATCATTGGCCATAGCGTCCGGCGATGATTTCCCCCTGATGCCACAGGCCCGGATTCGCAGGCTCCCAGTAGTTTCCGTGTGACACGACATCGAACGGCAGGGCCCGCAACACGGGAAGGTCGATAGTGGCCCCGGAAGAAGTGAAAGCCGTTGCGCGAAATTCGCGATCGACCGGATCGACCCCATGGAGAAACTGTCCGAACTTGGGCACCGGATCAGCGGGGTCGGCAGTGGCATAGACATGCGCACCGTTGTGGCCCGCAGGAATACCCGTCAAACGCAATTTCGAAACATCATCAACACCCACCCCAGGACTTCCCACGAACACCACATCGTCGGCCGCCAGAGAGTTCGCTCCGCTGGCCGCAGCTCCGATCACGGCGCTCCCGTAGCTGTGCCCGACGACCGTCTGATGGGCCGCGAGTCCCGGGTGGCCGGCCCGCAGGCCACTCTCGAACCGATCCAGCGCGGGCGCGCCCGCCCGAGCCCGGCGATCACGCACCGCCTCGGCCAGATCCGGCGGTGCGTCGTACCCGTACCACGCGATGACCGATGTCCGCGCGGCCGGATCGGCTCGCTCGGCCGCATCGAGTAGCGCCCGCGCGCGGTCGACCCCGACACCGATATCGGTCAGCGACGATCCGGTACCGGGAACGAAGGTCGCGACATTGACCGCGAGATCCGGATTGTTCAGTGCGATCGCGCCGTGCCCGTGCCGGTCCACCGCCAGCACCAATCGGCCCGAGCCCGGATCCCCGGCCTGATTGGCGAGCGCCGCGTACCCGGCATCGCGCTGCTGCGCCTCCTCCCGCGCGGCTTCCCACTCCCGCAACCGAATCCAGCCCGCGCTGGTGGTCGGCAGGTTCTGGTGCCGCGTCCAGTCCCGGTGCCGGTCGGCCAGCCGCCGATCCTCCGCCGCGGCCTCGGCCCGCAACCGTTGTAAGGCGATCCGGTTGTAGTGGTCGCGGGCCAACGCCGGCATCCCATCGCGGTCCCCGAGCAACGGATCGGCGGCGAACAGCGCGTCCTGATCCGCGGGTGTCAGCGACTTCCACAGCGCGCAGAGCACTGTGGGGTCTTCCGGAAGACTCGCGGTCCCGTCGAGAATCCCGGCGACCCGAGTGCTCGGCCCGCCACCCGTCGGATCCACGGCCAACCCCGCCAGCGCCTCCGCCACCGCGCCGAGGCGGGCCCCAACCCGCTCGTCGATCTCCCCCGCGAGATCCAGCAGGGGCACCAGCCGGGCCTGCACCTGCTTCGCCTTCGCGTCGAAGCCCGCCTGGAAGATCAAGTCCAGCGCCGAGTTCCCGGTATCGGAGCGCGGCCCGCGGACCGTGCCGTCCTCCGCGATCCGGCAGCCGGTGGCCCGCGCCTCGTCCGCGAGCTGCCCGACCAGCGCGCACACTCGCTCGAGCGCGCCCGCCTCGGCGAACGCGTCGGCGATGTCGAGCAGTGCCGCACCGATATGGTTCGCCGCCAGCTGCGACTCCCATGCCCGCAGCGCGGCCGCCGTCCCCGCCGCCCCCTGCCACCCGGCGACGGTGACATCGGCCAGGCGCCCCACCCGCGTCATCGCCCCGGAGAACGCCGAATCAGCCACCGCCACACCGGAACTGGCGCGGATCGCAGCTCCCGGCTCCCACCCTCGCACTTGCGAAAACCCCGCTCGCACCAACGCGCCTCCCCACACAATCTCTTCCGATTCACGAAACCTGCACTGCCGCCGGGCGCAAGCGTCCCGCGCTGGGCGCCCGACTCCGTCCAGCGCGCCACTGGTCACCCTCGGCGAGGAACGCCGCATCGGTAGGTGCCAACGGCGAATACCGTTCAGCAGGAGGCGAGTTCGTTGTTCGTGCGGCCGCCGGACCGGCGGGGCCGGTCAGGAAGCGCCGTGCAGGTAGCCGTCCAGCTGGGTTTCGAGGGCTAGTTCGGTGGCCTCATACGTGGTTGCGGTACGGGCGGTGGTGTCGGCGAAGGTGTGGAGGTGGTTGGCCAGCCTGCGGAGGGTAGCGAGGAGTGGGTCGCCGACGGTGACGGCGGCAGCGCCGATCGCGGAATTCGGCATGGCCCGACCGACTTTCGCGATCAGGTCGACCGGGTCGATGGCCGAGATGGCCCCGGCTTCGGAGTGGATGCCCGCCGCCATGATTCGAAGCGCCGTGATGTCGGCGCGCAGCATGTCTGTCATGCCTCCCCCTTCGTGTGGACCACACCCTAGCGGCGGCGGGACGGGAGGGCTCGGCGAAAAGACGGGGGCTGTGGACAGCGCGGTGGCTGTTCACATGGGTGGGTTCAGGTGGTCGCGGCGGCCCGGCGGGCGGCATCGCGGGCCAGCGCACGGTCGCGCTGCTCTTCGAACCGGACCACGTCCTTGCCGAGTTTGTCCAGGTACGTGGCCAGGCTGTCCCGGATCCGCTCGCCGCGCGCGGTGAAGTCGGTGCGCTCGAAGATGTTCCATTTGCGCAGCACCGGGAGGATCACCTCGTCGAGATGCTGGCGCAGATCGTAGATGCCGTGCTTGGCGATGAGGACGCTGTTGCGGCGGAAGTCGGGCATGCCGGCGCCGGGCATGCGGAAGTTCTCGATGACCGCGGCGATCGCCGCGAGGGCGTCGTCGGGGACCAGGTCCAGGGCCGCGCCGCAGATATTGCGGTAGAAGACCATGTGCAGGTTCTCGTCGGTGGCGATACGGGCGAGCAGACGGTCGGCGACCGGATCGTGGCAGGCCTTGCCCGTATTGCGGTGCGAGACACGGGTGGCCAGCTCCTGGAACGTCACGTAGGCGACGCCGTGCAGAACGGCGTGGTCACCGGTGCCGGTGGGGTCGTCTACACCGGTCCCGACACAGATCATGCGGGCGTGCTCGAGCGCCACCGGATCGACGCCGCGGGTGACCACCAGGTAGTCGCGCATGGCGATCCCGTGCCGGTTCTCCTCGGCGGTCCAGCGGTCCACCCAGGTGCCCCAGGCGCGCTCGCGGGTGAACGATTCGGAGATGAGCCGGTGGTAGGAGGGCAGATTGTCCTCGGTGAGCAGATTGGTGATCATGGCGGCCCGTGCCGCCGGGCTGAGCCGGGACTGCCCGGGTTCCCAGTCGATTCCGCCCAGGGCGGCGAAGTTGCGCCCCTCGTTCCAGGGCACGTAGTCGTGCGGATGCCACTCCTTGGCCACCGAGAGATGCCGGTTCAGATTCGCTTCCGCCACCGGTTCGAGTTCGGCAAGCACTGCGCTCGCGGTCATGGAATTCGCCACGTCGTGTCCCTGCCCTACGACTTGATCTCGGCACTCCCCATTGCCAGCGAGCCTACCCGGATCTGCGGTGAATCGCCCTGGCGCTCTTGGAAGACGACCGTTCTGTCGATTAGCGGAACCCGGGTGATCGATACCGATGGCCTGTAAAGATTTTCTCCGTCTGCAACACCGCACTCGTTTTCGATCTTCAAATCGTGTTCAATGAACCCGGCAATCCATTGCCTTCGGTTCGAATCACCGATGGGTCCGCGACTGTGGTCCGGACCAGGTAGTCCTCGCCCGCCAGGTGCCGGCTACACCCAACGCCAGCAGAACGACCAGCCCGATAGGAAGCGCCGGTCCGGCAGCGCCGTGATCACGAGGCTGGTCCCCGGCAACACGCCACGGACCAATCGGGCGACGCGAGTCGACGCGCCACCGACCGGGTTGATGTTGATCTGTGCAAATGCGATTCACCGGCGAAAGAAGATATCTGCGATACCTAGGAGGGCAGATGGCGGCCGTTCCCGCATCTGCGAGAAAGGCACTACCCACCATCGTCTTCACCGTGCTGGTGATGGCCGCGGCGTTCTGGCAGCGGGATGCGGTCCTGACCGGAGTCCACGCCCTCGCCGGAGCCGACCCGCGCTGGCTGCTCCTGGCCGCGCTCGCCACCCTCGCCCTCTGGCCCACCTCGGTTTTCATGCTGCGTGGTTCGATACCCGCCGACACCTCCGCCCGGCAGCTGTTCGCCCTCCAGCTCGCCGTGCCGGCCATCGGCTTGGTGCCCGCGGCCTCACTGCTGCTGCGGATGCGGTTTCTGCGCCGCACCGGACTCAGTCATGCCGGCGCGGTGGCGTCCATCGCGCTGATGGGTTTCGCCGCGCTGGTGGTGCGGGTTCCGCTGGTGGTGATCGCGGCGCTGGCCGCGCCGGGCCTGATGAGCCGCAATGGCGCGCAACCCCCGTGGCACGACCTGGGTACCCGCGCTTCGGCGTGGTGGCACCACCTGATCGGCGGAAATCTCTGGCACACAGCGGCGATCATGATCATCGCCGTGCTCGTGGGAGGCATCGTCCTGGCGGTGGCCGGCCGGGCGATGAACCGCCGGGTGCAGGCGCACGGCGGCTGGCGGCAGCTGCCCGCCCGCATGCGGCACGCGCGCTCGGACGCCGAACTGGCCTGGAAATCGGTGGCTGCCACCGCGGTCCGTCCCCGCCGCGCGGCGGCCCTCTGGATCTGTGCGCTGATCCAGCCGCTGCTCATGGTGGTGGCGCTGTGGGCGGTGCTGCACGCGGTCGGCGCGAACCTCAGCCTGCCCGACACGTTCGTGGTGGAACTGGTGACCGTGGCCCTGGCCCCGCTGCTGCCCTCTCCGAACGGGGTCGCCACCAAGGAGATCACCATCGCGGCCGGCCTCACCGCCGTCGCGGGCCTGACCGGCGGGGTGGCGGTCGGCGCGGCCCTGGGATTCCGGCTCCTCACCTTCTGGTGCCAGATCCCGCTGGGCCTCGCCTCCTTCGCCTACCTGAACCATCGCCGCGCCATCTGAGCGCGGCCCTCGGTTACCGATCTCGCGGTATCAGTTGCCGGTCTTGCAGTCGATGGTCGCGAACTTGGCGACCCCGCCCCACATGGTCTGTGCGACGCCCTGCGCCTGATACTTCCCGTGTTTGGCCTCCACCGTCACGGCGGGCAACTGCTCCCCCGCCCACGTCTGCGCGGTACAGGTGTAGGTCGGAACGGCGGCCTGGGCGGTCGCGGCATCGACGGCCGCCAGGGCCGGTGACATGGCGGCGACGGCCAGGGGCAGGCCGACCAGATACTTCTTGCTCACGGCGACTCCTTGTGCGATCTCGGGTGAGCTGGGCCAACAGCAGCCCAGATTCTCGCACGGCTGCGGCGAGCCCGCCGCCGAACCTGCGGAGCATGGTCGACGATGAGGGCACTTTCGCCGGCATTGCAGCGTTGATCACCCTGAGGGCGGCCACTACGAAGGAGTTCGCCATGTCATTCCTCGGTTCCCTGATCGGGCTCGCCCTGACGCTGTTCATGCTGCTGCTGCTGGCCCGCCTCATCATCGATTGGATCGGCGTGCTGGGCGACACCCCGCCGGCCCTGCGGAAGGCTCGGGATGTCGTCCATCGCCTCACCGAGCCGGTGATCGCGCCGGTGCGCAGGGTCCTGAAACCGGTCCGGCTCGGCGGCGTCTCGATCGACCTCGCCTTCACCGTGGTGTTCATCGCGGTGCTCGTGCTGCGCGCGATCGCCTTCAGCTTGTAGCGGCGGCCACGGGTTCCGCGGCGGGGAGGTCGGGAAAACTGTTGGGGCGCAACAGCGGAATCGTGGCGAGCATGAGTAGTCCGGCGAGCGCGATGGCGGTGCGGGGGCCGGTGAGGGCGGCGAGGAGGCCCCAGAGGGCCGTCATGGCCGCGGTATTCATGTTGCTGGTGATGGACCAGGCGGAGAGCATGCGGGTGGTGCGGTCGGGTGCCGCGCGTTCGAGGCGGAAGGTCGCGTAGACCGGGTTGAAGACTCCGCAGCAGGTGATTAGGCCGAATTCCACCACGATCACCACCAGCAGGCCGGCGAGGCCGGGGCCGATGCAGGCGAGGGCGGGCACCCAGCAGGCGCGCAGCATCCCGGCGGCGACGAGCACCCGGCGCTGACCGAACCGGCCGACCAGCGGTGTCGCCAGCCGCGAGCCGATCAGGCCGCCGAGGCAGGGAATGCCGAACGCGAGCCCGTACTGCCAGGGCGCGAAGCCGAGATCGCGCAGCATGATGACGGCCAGCAGCGGTTGGATCGCCAGGATCAGGCCGTTGACCAGGATCGTGTTGACGAACAGCGGCCGCAGCGCGCGGTGGGTCAGGATGTAGCGCCAGCCCTCGACCAGGTCGCCCATCCGGAAGCCCCCGCTCCCGCTCGGCGCGGGCTGCGGCTCACCGCCCGCGATGGCCCGAATTCCCAACGCGGACAACAGGAAGCTGACGGCATTGGCCGCCACGGTGACCACCGGTCCGAAGATTCCGATCGCCGCGCCCCCGAGCGGCGGGCCCAGCACGGACGCCGTCCACATGGTCGATTCGAATCGCCCGTTCGCCAGGAGCAGGTCCTCCTTGGGCAGCAGAGTTTTCAGGTATGCCCCCGACGCCGCCCGGAATGCGATGTCCGAGGCCGCGACGATCACCGAGACCACCACCAGCTGCGCGAAACTCAGCACGCCCGCCGCGAATGCCAGCGGCACGCTCAGCACCACCGCGAAGCGCACCACATCGGTGGCGATCATGACCGGCCGCTTGCGCCGGAATTCCATCCACGGCCCCAGCGGTATCGCCACCACCGCGCCCACCGCCAGTCCGGCGGCCGCCAGCAGCGACACCTGCCCGGGACCGGCGTGCAGGACCAGCACCGCGATCAAGGGGAAGGCGTCGAAGGCCAGCCACGATCCCGCCGTGCTCACCGCGAAGGCCGTCCACAACCAGCCGAATCCGCGTCCCAGTGACCGCCTGCCCGTCATACCGCCCGCCTCGTGCTGTCCCGCCGTCGTTGTCCGGCAAGATCGAAGCAGACCCGCGACCTCGGAATCAAACAACCGAGCCGCCCGCGAGCCACAACCGGACGTTGTGCGCATACCCTCGTCGCATGGATCTCGAGGCCGTGCGCACCTTCGTCGCGGTGGCGGACGCGGAACGTTTCCAGGACGCCGCCACGGATCTGTCGATCAGCCAGCAGGCGGTCTCGAAACGCATTGCGGCCCTGGAGAAGACGTTGGGCGCCCGGTTGTTCACCCGCACGGCGCGCGGCGCCCGCCTGACCCTCGACGGGCAGGCCTTCCTCCCCCATGCCCGCACCCTGCTCCACACCGCCGAACGCGCCCTGGCCTCGGTGATCCCGGGCCGGCGGGCGCTGCGCGTGGATGTGGTGGGTCGCCAGCTCGCCCCGGCCGGGCTGCTGCGCGACTTCCACCGCGCCCATCCCGATTTCGAACTGGACGTGGTGCGGCTCCCGCACGCGGGCGCGGCCATGGAGGCGCTGCTGGAGGGTTCCGTCGACGCCGCGTTCCGCTGTGTACCCGCGCCGGGGCACGCGCTGCCCGAGGGCCTGCGGGCGACGCCGATCTTCGACGAGCCACTGGAGCTGCTCGTCGGCCCGGCCCACCGGCTGGCCAAGGCGCGGACATTGTCGCCGGAAGATCTGGCCGGCCATCGCATCTGGATGCCGAGCCTGGTGAGCGGTACCGAATGGTCGGCCTATTACGCGTCACTCGCCGCGGCTTTCGATCTCACCATCGATTCGGTCGGCCCGAATTTCGGCCTGGAGCCGCTCCTGGACGCGGTCGCCGATTCCCCGGAGGTCGCGACGCTGGTCGGCGAGGACACCCGCTTCCTCTGGCCCGACACCCACGGTCTGCGGCGGGTGCCGTTGCGTGACCCCACACCCGTCTACCCGCACTCCCTGCTCCAGCGCGCGGCGGACCCCCATCCCACCCTGGCCGCGCTGCACGGCCATCTGGCCGGCGCGGTCGTGGACCTTCCCGGAACCTGGGTTCCGGATTGGGCGCGCGCCTCGGAATAACCTCCGGCCCGGGGTGATTGGATGAGGGCATGACGAGCGCTGACTTGCTGGTGGACGCATTCGGGCGGATCAAGGAGAACGTGCACGGCGCGGTGGACGGGCTCACCCCGACGGAACTGGCCGCGCGGCCGGACGGGGATGCCAATTCCATCGCCTGGCTGATCTGGCATCTGACCCGCGTGCAGGACGATCACATCGCGGACGTGGCGGGCCTCGAACAGGTGTGGACGGCGCAGGGCTGGGCGAAGCGATTCGACCTGCCCTTCGACGATTCCGCCACCGGATACGCGCACAGTTCCGCCGAGGTGGCGCGGCTCGACGGCGTTTCCGCCGACCTGCTGCTCGGCTACTTCGACGCGGTGCACGACCAGACCATCGGGTACGTGTCCACGCTCACCGACGCCGATCTCCCCCGCATCGTCGACACCCGCTGGGATCCGCCGGTCACCCTGGGAGTCCGCCTGATCAGCGTGGTCGACGACGATATCCAGCATTCCGGCCAGGCGGCCTACATCCGCGGAATGCTGTTGCGCCGCCGTTGATCTTGCTGCGGGACGCACGGAGAATGCGGATATGGCATTCACCGTGGACCGTTTCGATCATGTGGTCATCAACTGCCTCGACCCGGTGGCGACAGCCGACTGGTATGCCCGCGTGCTGGGCATGAGCGTGGAGCGGTTCGGCCCCGCCGGGCGGCTCGCGCTCACCTTCGGGAATCAGAAGATCAATCTCCGGCCGGTCGGCGCGCTGAACACCGATCCGAACTGGACCACCGGCGCCACCGAAGCCGCTGGGGCACAGGACCTCTGCTTCGTGACCACGGCCGCGCCCGAGGCGATCGCGGAGCACCTGACCGCGTGCGGCGTCGAGATCGTCAACGGCCCGGTGGTCAAGATCGGCGCGCTGGGTGAGATGGTCTCGCACTACTGCCGCGATCTCGACGGGAATCTCATCGAGATCGCGGTCTACCCGTCCTAGCTCCGGCCGCCGGTCAGGCCCACCGGTAGTCGACGCCGGTCAGCTCCGCGCTGAGCTCCCAGAGCTTACGAGCCTGGAATCGGCTGTAGGCGAGGGGATTTCGCAGGGTGCGGCGGGGATATCCGAAGGCCTCGAAGGCCGGGCCGCAGTAGGAGTTGCCGGCCAGGCCGGGCATGGTCGCCGCATACAGTTGCGGCAGCGCGCCCTTGGCGTCGGATTGCGCCAGCGAGAACAGCATTCGCTGCTGGACGGCCGCGAAGGCCGCCGCCACACCTTTTTCCGGGCCGGAATCGTAGAGATTCGTCGCCGACAGACCCGGGTGCGCGGCCACGGCGGTCAGCGTCGACCCGGCGGCGCGGGCCCGCCGCTGCAGCTCGGCGGTGAACAGGAGGTTGGCGAGTTTGGATTGGCTGTAGGCCAGCCAACGGCTGTACACCACACGCCAATTCGGATCCAACCAGTTGATGAGGCCGCCCCAGGCGGCGATCGACGACACGGTCACCACGCGCGCTTCGGGTGCACGCAGCAACTGGGGCAGCAGTAGTCCGGTCAATGCGTAGTGGCCCAGATGATTGGTGCCGAACTGCGCGTCGAAACCGTCGGCGGTGCGCTGATGCCGCGGCAGTGCCATCACGCCCGCATTGTTGACCAGGATGTCGATGGGTGTGCCGCGCACGTCGAGGTGGTCGGCGGCGCGGCGGATGGAGGTCAGGTCGGCCAGATCCAGCGGCAGCACTTCGGGTTTGGGGCCGGTGGCCGCGGCACCCACCTGCTCCAGCGCGGCCGCGGCCTTGAGCTCGTTGCGACAGGCGAGCAGGACGTGGGCGCCCTTGGCGGCCAGGGCTTCCGCGGTGCGCAGACCGAGTCCGCTGTTGGCGCCGGTGACCACGGCGGTCCGGCCGGTCTGGTCGGGGATGTCGTCGATGGTCCAGCGGCGCGCGAGCAGGGGCGGGCTGGTCACGGTCGGCCGGTCGGGCAGCGCCTCGGTCATGCGGTCGTTCTCCTCCTCGAATTTCCGTCTGAGACAATGTATCTGGTGATGCGGGACCGCGCAGTTCCGCGCGCGGAGTCGACTAGCCGGGACCGGATCCCGTCTCTATTCTGTCTGGGACAATCCAGGGGAGAGTTCATCATGCTCGCCACCATCATCGTTATCGTCGTCGTCGCAGTGGGAGCGATCGCCGCGGGCCTTGCCGCACTGATGCTGCGCGCCTGGGCCACAGCGGTTCTCGCCGGCGGCGGTTTCGCCGGGCGGCCACTGTCGAGCGCCGACATCGATGCGTTCATCGACAGCGCTACCTTCGCCGTCACCGTCCGGCGCGATTCTCCTCCCCGCCGCACCAGGTGTGGGCTCACCCGCGCCTGCCCCGCATCTACTGGGCCCTCATGTGGGTGACGAGCAAACCCCAGGTCGGGCGGGTGGCGCGTTTCCTCATCGACCACCCCGGTTTCCTCGGCGTGGCCCGGGAAGCGGCCGAGATAATGCCCCAACGTCGAGGACTCCAAACATATTGGGAGTCCCCGGAATACGATGGCCTCCACCACCCATATCGATGAGGAGACAGATCCATGACCGTCCATCCGCCCGCCGAGCCACCCACCAAAGGCAACCGGGTGATCCTGGCGGTGCTAGCGCTGGCCATCATCGGCGCGCTCGTGGCGGCGGCCATGGCGACCGCCGTCTGATCAGGCGGACGCGCTCTGCCGGTGCACCGCGGAATCCAGGCCCATACCCAGCAGTTCGTCGAATCTGGCCAGCACCTTCTCGTGGTACATGGCGAACAGATCCTCGAACAGCGCCAGCTGCGCCTGGGACGGACCGGACGTGGATTCCCACACCGCCAGCAGCGCCCGCCACACCAGTACGTGCAGATCGGCGGAGGCCGCGAAGAACGCCTCCACCGCCTCCGGCACCTCGAACACCATCTCCCCCACCGAATTGAGCACCGCGCGCTGCATGGTGTGGCCCAGATCGGTCAGCACCAGGCGCACCAGACCGACCTCGAGCTCGAGCA
This sequence comes from Nocardia sp. NPDC059236, assembly GCF_042754085.1. NCBI lineage: Bacteria > Bacillati > Actinomycetota > Actinomycetes > Mycobacteriales > Nocardiaceae > Nocardia > Nocardia sp. NPDC059236. The sequence goes on along the minus strand of NZ_JBHZAF010000001.1, from coordinate 46,838 downwards.
TCCGGGTGCGGTCGGGTTCGGCGCTGCGGGCCTGGGTTTCGAGTTGGTCGACCGCGGCGGTCAGCACCGCGGGCTCGATGCCGCGGTCGGCGGCGGTGTAGTCGAGCAGTGCCTCCAGCACGATGGCGCGCTCGGCCGCCACGATATTGCCGAACATCTCCGCGGCCACCTCGGGCGCGTGCATGGACAGCCGGAACAGCCGCCGATACACATCCACCCCGCCAGCGCGGCGCACATCCCGGACGGTGAAACCGCGGCCGCGATGCGCGTCCACGAAGCCGTAGGACTCCAGGCGGCCCAGCACCAATTGCGCTGTGGCCCGGTTCATATCGAATTCCTCGGCGACCTGGCGGACCGACGGCATCAGATCACCGGGCGCGTAATCACCGGTCGCGACGCGGCGAGCGAGCTCGTCCGCGACATCGGACACGACCGTCTGGGCACCCATCGTGTCACCTTTCGACAACTTTCGGATACGTCCCAGACAGTTTAGACTTCCGTGTGCCAAACTGCACGTGCATGCGCCGTAGCGGGCCACTCATCGGACCTGGTGAGGGCCACACCGGACGCCGGCGCGGTGCCGCGCACACGACGAGGTGAGCAATGTCGATTCGGCGTATCGGGGAACGGTCGGGGGACGACGGGGGCAGGCCGCAGGCTCGCGGCGCGGTCCGCAATGCGCGAATCGCCAGTCTTCCGGTCGCATTCGCGGGCCGGCAGGCCGCCGGGGTCGGCAAGCGGGCCCTCGGCCGATCCGCGGCCGAGGTGGACTTCGAAATCCGGATGCGCACCGCCCAGCACATTTTCGAGGTACTCGGCGAATTGAAGGGCTGCGCCACCAAACTCGGGCAGTTGCTCTCGCTCTACGAACTCGCGCTGCCCTCGGAGATCGCGTCGCCGTACCGGACCGCGCTCACCCAGCTGCAGGATGCGGTGCCCACCATGCTGCCCGGCACCGTGCACGAGGCCATGGCCGCGGGCATGGGCGAGAACTGGCGCTGGCACTTCACCGAATTCGACGATCGGCGGGCCGCGGCGGCCTCCATCGGACAGGTGCATCGCGCGGTGTGGCGCGACGGGCGGCCGGTGGCGGTCAAGGTCATGTATCCGGGCGCGCACCAGGCGGTGCTCGCCGATCTGGAACAGCTGCGCCGACTCTCGGTGCTGGCCACGGTGTTCGCGCCCGGCGCGGACGTGCCCGCGGTGACCGAGGCCCTCTGCACCTGCGTGGCCGACGAACTCGACTACGCGGCCGAGGCCGACCATCAGCGGCGCTTCGCCGAGGCGTACGCGGACGATCCGGACTTCGCGGTGCCCGGCGTGATCACGCAGCGCGGCGATGTGATCGTGACCGAATGGCTCACCGGCACACCGGTTTCGCGGATCATCGAATCCGGTGCGCCCGAGGAGCGCAGCCGGGTCGGGATGCTCATCATCCGATTCCTGCTGTCGACCTGGTCGCGCACCGGCCTGCTGTACTGCGACCCGCACCCGGGCAATTTCCGGGTGCTGCCCGACGGGCGGCTGGGCGTGGTGGATTTCGGGGCCTGCACGCCCTGGCCGCCCCCGGGCTTCGAGGCGCTGGTGGGCGAGGTGATGGAGGCCGCGTTCAACGGCGGCATACCGGAACTGGATGCGGCGGTGCGGCGGCACGGCTTCGTGCGGCCCGGACGCAACTACGACGTGGCCGCCTTGGCCGAGGGGCTCGACGCGGTCGGCGAACCGCTCACCGTGCCCACCTTCCGGCTCACCACCGCCTGGCTGCGCGGCCACGTCCGCTCGGTGCTGGCGCCGCGGTTGTCCAATGTCCACCGGCAACTGGACATGCCCGCCTACTTCACCCCCTTCGCGCGCTCCTTTCTGACCGCGCTGGGCGTGGTGTGCCAATTGGAGACCGAGGGGCCCATCCGAGCCGAATTCGCGCGCTGGTCACCGGAATTGGCCGCGGTCTTCGACCGCTACGACACCCGCCACGCCCAGCCCACCGACCTGGCCGTCGTCCGGCACCTGCGCCCGCCGCCGCCGGATCGCCGTGCGTCGATCGTCGGCTGAACTCCCCACCATCGCAACGGGTCTCGCGCATCGGCCGATATGAACGACACTCCTGGTCTGCGCTCATGCCGGCCTGCCCGCGGTTCAGCTGTTCGGGGTGAGCGCGGGCGGCTGCCAGCTTCCATTGGCGGCGTCGCATGACCGCCGCGTCCGAATCGCGATACGGCACCGGGTCGTGCGATCAGGTGTTCCGAAAAGGGGTTGGGTGATGAGCGGTCTCGCTACCATTCATTGGGAGGTGCGCCATGACGAAGGTGCTCTTGATCACCGGGGATGCCGCCGAGGACCTCGAGGTGATGTATCCCTATCAGCGATTGCTGGAAGAGGGGTACGAGGTCGATATCGCGGCTCCGGCTCGGAAACAGTTGCAGTTCGTGGTGCACGACTTCACCGAGGGGTTCGACACCTATACCGAGAAGCCGGGGCGGACCTGGCCCGCTGATCTGGCGTTCGCGGAGGTTGATCCGAGTCGGTATGCGGCGCTGGTGATTCCGGGCGGGCGGGCGCCGGAGTATCTGCGCGGGGACCAGGACTGCCGGCGGATCGTCCAGCACTTCGCGGAAACGGACAAGCCGATCGCGGCGCTGTGTCACGGACCGCTGATCCTGGCCGCCGCGGGCGTGCTGCGGGACCGGTCCTCGAGCAGCTACCCGGCACTCGAACCCGATGTGGTGGCGGCCGGAGGGCAATGGGTCGACAGCCCGGACCATGTCGACGGCAATCTGATCACCGGGCGCGCCTGGCCCGATCATCCGCAGTGGATGCGCGCCTTCCTCGACGTGCTGCGCAAATCCGCTCCGCCCACCGCCTGACAATCCAGCACATGGTGGCGGCATAGAACAGGACCGGGATCGGGCATAGAACCGATCTATGCATCCATCGGATTGTGAGCGCTACCGGGGGAAGTGCCGGTCCGCGAGGGTTGAGGCATGACCACCGTAACCTTCCGCCGAACCGCTGCCGCAGCTCCCGCCGCACAGGTGAGCACCCCGACGGCTGCGGGCGAGGGGTGGCAGCCGCTGCGGTACCTGGCGCCGAACTGGTTCGCGGCGGTGATGGGCACCGGCATCATCGCCAATGCCGCCGCCACCCTGCCGATGCAGTTCCCCGGACTGAAGGGCGTCGCCACCCTGGTGTGGGCGCTGGCCGCGCTGCTGCTGACCGTACTGGCCGGGGCCTGGGTCCTGCACTGCCGGCGGTATCCGCAGGAGGCGCGGGCACACGGACTGCACCCGATCATGATGCAGTTCTACGGCGCGCTGCCGATGGCCCTGCTGACCGTGGGCGCGGGCACCCTGCTGCTCGGCAAGGACATCATCGGCACGACCGCCGCGGTGACCGTCGACTGGGTGTTATGGTCGGCCGGAACGGTTTTCGGGCTGATGACCGCCGCCGCCATCCCCTACCGGATGATCACCCGCCACACTTTCGATCCCGACTCGGCCTTCGGCGGCTGGTTGATGCCCGTGGTGCCGCCGATGGTGTCCGCCGCGCTGGGGGCGCTGCTGGTGCCGCACACTCCGGCCGGGCAGCTGCGGCTGACCATGTTCGTGGCCTGTCTGGCCATGTTCGGGCTGAGCCTGATCGCCTCGCTGGTCACCATCACCCTGATCTGGTCGCGGCTGCTGCATCACGGCCTGCTGCCGGCCGGAATGGTCGCCACCGTCTGGCTGGTGCTCGGTCCCCTGGGCCAGTCGGTGACCGCCGCGGGCAGCCTGGCCAATGTCGCCCCCGGCGTCGTGGATGACCGCACTGCCGCCGGGCTCGATGTCTTCGCCGTCCTCTACGGCGTTCCCACCTGGGGATTCGCCATGCTGTGGCTGGCACTGGCCATTGCCGTCACCCGGCACGCCCGCACCTCCATGCCGTTCAACCTGACCTGGTGGGGCTTCACCTTCCCGCTCGGCTGCTGCGTCACCGGCAGCACCGCGCTCTACCAGCACACCGGCGCCGACCTGTTCGCCGTCACCGCCGTGGGCCTGTACGCCCTGCTGGTCGCCGCCTGGGCCGTGGTCGCCGCCAGGACCGTGCACGGCGTGCTGCGGGGCGATCTGCTGCGACCCGTGCGCTGACAGCGCGATCAGCGCACGTCCCGGGTGGATCCGGCCGGATCCACCCGGGACGAATTCGTTGCGATACCACCGAAACGTCCCCGCTGTAACCCCGGGCGCTATCTACTGACAGACGTGAACACGCGTCGATGTATTCGTTGGATGCGGGAAGCGGCGGTTCATGGTGCGACGGGTCGAATCCGAGCACCGGACGCAGCCTGTCACGAGCTCGAGCTCGGGTCGGGAGTTGCGGCTGGTGTCCGGTGACAGCTACGCCAGCTGGGAAGCGGTGTACCGGGACAATGTCACCTGGGTGTACGCGTTGATGTTCGGCAAGGTCGGCAACCGGGCCGACGCCGAGGATCTCACCGCCGAGGTGTTCACGGCAGCGCTCAAACCGCTGCGCATCACGGCGAGCGCCCCGGAGGTACGGGCCTACCTGCGCGCCACCGCGCGCACGGTGCTGGCCGCGCACTGGAAGGCGCGAATGGGCCGGGAGATCACCACCATCGAGGGCGATATCCCCGATGAACCGCCCGAGGAGTTCCACGACTCCGGGGCGGAGGCCCGCGCCAAGGCGGTGCTGGCCGAACTCCCGGACCGCTACCGCCGCATTCTGGAACTGCGCTTTCTCCAAGGGCTTTCGGTCCGGGAGTCGGCGCAGAGCCTCGGTGTGACGGTGGCGAATGCGAAGGTGTTGCAGCATCGGGCGTTGCAGATGGCGTCCCAGCTGAATGAGCGAGGTGTGCGGTGAGCGGGCGGGAAGTGCGGCGGTTCGTCGACGAACTACTGGCCGGAAAGAAGTCCACGGGCTTCCGGCCCGATGAGGCCGAGGCCGAGGAGATGCGCACGGCCATCGAACTGCGGGCCGCGCGCCTGGGCAGCGACGCGCCCAGCGAGGAGTTCCTGAGCAGTCTGCAGCGCCGGCTCGCGGCCGAGATGGACGACGAGCCGACCCCCTTGCACCCGGCGAACGGTTACCGCCGCCGGAACCTGCTGATCGGCACCTCCGCGGCTGCGGCCGCGGCCACGGTCGGCGCCGTGGTGGATCGGACCCTGATCGGGCACGGGCAGCCGAGCTCCCCGCCCGCCGCCAAGCAGGCCCCGCTGTCCCCCAATACGGGCGCGTGGCTGCCGATCGCCCGCTCCACGGATCTGCCGGAGGGCGCGACGATCGCGTTCGATGTCGGCACCGTCAATGGATTCGTGCGCCGCGACAAGGGGAATCCGGTCGCGGTTTCCGGCGTGTGCACGCATCAGGGCTGCAAGCTGTGGCTCGACGCCCCGGCCGAGCGTCTGCGCTGCCCGTGCCATTCCACTTCCTTCTCCATCCAGGGCGAGGTGGTCACCCATCAACTGCCGGTGGCGCCCGCGCCCTTGCCCACCGTCCAGGTCCGCGAGAACAACGGCACCATCGAGGTTTTCGCTCCCACCGAACCCGCCTAGGCTCCAATAGTGCTGGTGCACAGCGGTTTCCGTCCCGTGTAACCCCCGCCCCTATCTATGGATGACCGGTTCGCAGCAGCGAACGGAACCATCCCGGATGGAGGCCCGGACCCCATGACACCCACCCGCAGCCGGCGGCGCGCAGCCGTCGCCGTCACCGTCGCCGCGGCAGCCCTGCTGACGGCGAGCGCGTGCAGCTCGAACGGCAGCGGCAAAGCCACGGACAATGCCGCCCCCGGCTTCACCTTCGCTTCCGGCACCGCTACGCCCGGCATGGTGCCGGACGGCAGCGGGCCGACCGGTATGCCCGGCATGTCCATGCCGAGCTCGTCCGCCCCGGCGGCGGCACCGGCCGGCCCGAATGCTGTCAACATCGACAATTTCGCCTTCGGGCCCGGCTCCCTGACCGTCAGGGTCGGCACCACGGTGACCTGGACCAACAAGGACGAGGAACCGCACACCGTGGTCGCCAACGACGGCAGCTTCCGCTCGCCGACGCTGGGCAACAACGCGACCTACACCTTCACCTTCTCGAAAGCGGGCAGCTTCGCCTATGTCTGCTCGATTCATCCCTTCATGCACGCGACCGTGGTGGTGACCCAATGAACACTCGCAACCCGGACGATCGGTACGCGGACTTCGAGGACGAGGACGCGGCCCGCGATCCGCAGAAGATGACCCGCCGCCAGCTCATGCGGCACTCCGCCTGGTTCGGCGCGGCCGTGGGCCTGGCGGTGGTGGGCGGCGAGGTGGTCTCGCACGTGGCCGGCACCGCGCTGGCCGCGCCCGCCCGGCCCACGCTGCGGTTCGCTCAGGTCAGTGACAGCCACATCGGTTTCACCGGTACCGCCAACACCAGCGTGACCGATACCTTCACCGAGGCCATCTCACAGGTGAATTCGCTGGGCTACGAGCCCGACTTCGTCATCCACACCGGCGATCTCACGCATCTGGCCACACAGGAGCAGTTCGATCAGGTCCATCAGATGATGCAGGGGTTCAAGACCCCGCACGTGTTCACCGTTCCGGGAGAACACGATTCGAGTGATGACGGCGGTTCCCGATACCGGTCGACGTTCGGGAACGGCACGCGCGGGGGCGGCTGGTACAGCTTCGATATCGCCGGCGTCCACGTGATCGGGCTGGTGAATACGCTCAATCTCAAGGATCTCGGGCACCTCGGGCAGGATCAGCTGGACTTCGTGCAGAAGGACGTGGCCGGATTGTCCAGTGACACACCGATCATCGTGTTCAGCCACATTCCGCTGTTCGCCATGTACCCCCAATGGGGCTGGGGCACAGACGATGCCACCCAGGCGCTCAGCTATATGAAGCGGTTCTCCTCGGTGACCTGCCTCAACGGCCATGTGCACCAACTGTTCACGAAGACCGAGGGCAATGTGACGTTCTACAGCGGCACCACCACGGCGTATCCGCTGCCGAAACCCGGTGACGGGCCGGCACCCAAGCCGGTGACGCTGCCCGCGGGCAAGCTGCACGATGCCCTCGGCATCCGCGAAGTCACGTATCAGAAGGGTCAACAGCAACTCGCTATCAAAGAACAATCGCTGAAATGACCACTGCCCAACGGCGTGTCGCGCGCAGATCTCACATCGTTGTCATTTCGTCAGCATGACCTGGCGATGGAAGATCAGAAACGGAGGGTAATCTACTACGCTGGGCAGTAACAAGATGCTGTGCAGCAGTGCGGCGCACGGCGATTACAGGAGGGAAGCTATGCCACCCCGCCGTTTTCGGACGAACGCCGCAGCGAGCGTATTGATCGCATTGGTGCTGGTGCTGGCGGCCTGCTCGTCCAATCTCCCGAGCGGGAATGTGGGTCCGCGCACTCCGGTCGCGCAGTCCATCACCATCACCCCCGCACAGGGCACGGACAAGGTGGATCCGTCGGCGCCGGTGAAGGTGAGCACCTCCAGCGGCGTGCTGACCGATGTGACGCTCACCAATGAGGACGGCAAGGTCATCGAGGGCACCTACACGCCGGACAAGACGGCATGGAAGCCGAACGATCAGCTGGGCTACAGCCGCACGTACACGCTGAAGGCCTCGGGCATGGACGTGACCGGTCCCACCGGCCCGGTCACCTCCAGCTTCACGACCATCGCCCCGAAGAATCAGACCAAGGTGTATCTGAACACCACGGGCGGGCAGGCGATCGTCGACGGCAACAGCTACGGCGTGGGCATGGTCATCGTCGCGCACTTCGACGAGGACATCCCCGACCGGGCCGCGGCGCAGAAGCGTCTGGTCGTCACCACCGATCCGCCGGTCGACGGCGCCTGGTACTGGATGGACAACCGCAATGCGCACTGGCGGCCCAAGGAGTACTGGAAGACCGGCACCAAGGTGAGCGTGGCGGCCAACCTCTACGGCGTCGAGGTCGGCAACGGCCTGTTCGGCCAGGAGGACTCCAAGGCCAACTTCGTGATCGGCCCGTCGCACGTGTCGATCGCCGACGACAACACCCATCAGGTGCAGGTGTTCGAGAACGGTCAGCTGATCCGCACCATGCCCACCTCCATGGGCCGCGGCGGCAGCGAGACCATCGCGGGCAAGACCTTCACGTTCTGGACCATGCCCGGCACCTACACGGTCATGGACAAGGCCAACCCGGTCATCATGGACTCCTCCACCTACGGCCTGCCGGTCAATTCGCGGCTCGGCTACAAGGAGGCCATCAGCTGGGCCACCCGCATCAGCACCGACGGCATCTATCTGCACGAGCTGGATTCCACGGTGTGGGCGCAGGGCAATACCGACACCTCACACGGCTGCCTCAACCTCAATGCCGAGAACGCGCAGTGGTTCTTCAACTTCGCGAACCCCGGCGACGTGGTGGAGGTGCACAACACCGGCGGCGCACCGCTCGAGGTGTGGCAGAACGGCGACTGGACGCTGAGCTGGGATCAGTGGGTTCAGGGCTCTGCGCTCTGATCGAATACATCCGAAGGCCCCTCTCACCAGCGCAACCGCCGGACAGGAGGGGCCTTCGTCGTTAGCGCTGTAGCTCCAGCTGTAGCTTACGGGCGGGGCGGGCACTCACGCCCGGATGCCGACCTTCCCAGCAAGCTCCCGGACCTCCGCGCGCATCGCCGTGGGAGGCGAGGCCACCAGGGTGAGGATCATGTCCCGCGCGAACCCGTTGTAGCGGATCGTCTCGGGCGCGGTGCGCTCGGCGGCGGCGAGCATCGCCAGCACCCCCGCGCTCTCGCCGCGCTGAGAGTAGGCGCGCGCCACCTCGATCTGGTGCCGGCCGCGCCGCGGCACCGAAACGATCTGGTTCACGTCGATGGACCGGGCCGCCTGCAGCGCCTCGCCCGCACGCCGCAACTCGACACCGAGAGTCGTCGCGTGCGCGGCCATCACGGGCTGGCTGAAGCTGGTCTGCACATGCCGATAGGTCGGGCCGAGCTGGTGCGCAACCTGGTCGGCGGTCTCCCAGTGCGCCCACGCGTCGCCGTACCGGCCGCGCCGGGCGTAGACGTAGGCGATCTCGAATTCCAGCGCCCCGGCGATGCCGTGCCAATCGTCCGGCGTTTCCTCGCGGCCGAGGTACGGGGATATCTGTTCGATGGCGTTGCGGGCCAGCCCGATTGCCTCCTCCCAGCGCCCCGAGTCGCGCAGTGACTGCACCATGGCCCACGCGCTGCACGCGATCACGTACGGATCGTCGGCTTCGTAGCCTTCGTTCATGGCGCGGTCGGCGACCAGCCAGACCAGCTCGGGCGCAGGCTGATAGGCGACATAGAAGTCAGCGAGCTGGTAGACGCCCGCGAGGTTGCGGCGCCCGGCGCGGCGGTCCTCGCCCGTGCGGGCGGAGGACTGCGCGTCACGGATCAAGCCGGGCAGCAGCGCGCCCAACTGCGACCGGTGGTCTGGGCTGGAATGCCGGATACGCCACGCCTTCCGGAGTCGCTCGGCGAGATGGGTGTCGCTGACCGGCCGCGCGCCGGGCATGAGCCGGTAATCGGTCAGCGCGGCCTGGACTTCAGTCAGGGCATTGTGCCGCTCGCCGGAGAATGCGGCCACAGGCACCGCGTGATCGTCGCCGGTGAGCACCGCCAGATCATCGAGGCCCAGGGCGCGGGCGATGCGTAGCAGCATGTCGAGACTCGGCGTGCGCTGTATCTTGCCGTTCTCCAGAGCCTTCAGCCACTCGGCCGAGCGCCCTATCTGTGCGGCCAGCAGAGGGCGTGCCATGCCCGCCCGCTCGCGGTACGACCGGATCCGCTGCCCGATCTTCATAACGCCATCTGGACTGTTCATGATGGTTCACCCCTCCACGCGGTTACCACTTTTCCAGCGTAGGGCATGGGGTACGTTCGTACCTGTTGTTCGCATCATTGCTGCATACGGTGGGTTTCGTGGCCAACGGCCACAGGTGGCCCCCGGCGGGATGCTTTGCAACCGTCCTCCCGTCGGCCGGCCACCTCCACTCGCGCAACGGAGTTCCGATGCTGACAATGCCGATCGGCCTGCTCATCGCTGCACTCATCGCGATAATCATTGGCGTCGTATGCCTTCCACGGAGGTGAGGACATGCCGAACATCCACGCTGTCAAAGCCAACCAGTGGGTTGACGACTGGTGCGACCGCTGGCGGATCGATGAGCTTGACCGCAAGCGCGCCGAGGGGATCATGAAGATTCACTCCACGTGCACGCCGCCCTGTCCGAGGGTGACGGCCGCGCGTCAGTTCCTGGAGCGACACGGGCATATCTGACAATTCCCGCATTGCTCCACAGGGAAGGCCCCCCGGGCTGGTGCTCTTCGGTTGCGCCGCAAATCTACTGGAGTCCCACCACGTGCGCCGGGGCGTGAGTGACTTCGACACGACCCGCAAATGACGCAACCGCCCCAGCCAGGTAAATGGCTGAGGCGGTTGCGTTTCGGCGTTGTCCAGCAGGAGGATGAATACAGCACGGCCGCCCCCGGTAGCGACGGGGGCGGCCGGTTGTTCTGTATCGCGGCAGTGCCGTGTTCAGTACCCGTGCTTCTTGTTCCAGTCCATCACGTACCACGCGTAAACGATGTTCCCGATCCCCATGGTGAGCCAGAACAGCCAGAAGTGGACCCAGAAGGATTGGGTCTTGCGGCGGCCGTGCCCGTAGCCGCCAGCGAACGCCGCGGCCGAGGCGTTCGCGACGTTGTTGATCACGATCGGCGGCATGCCGGGCTGGGGCGGGTAGCCCTGCTGCTGCGGGAATCCTGGTCTGGTCTGCTGATACCCGGGCGCGGGCTGCGGTTGGTATCCGGGCTGGGGTGCATGCCCTTGCGGCGGTGCGTATTCGGGCTGTTGGCCGTATCTGGGCTGCGGCTGATAGGCCGGCGCGGGTTGCTGAGTCGTGGTGCGATCCGGCCACGCATGGCTCGAATCCTGATGCCCTGGCTTACCGTACGGGTCTGACATCTGCGGTGCTGTTCCCTTCGATCCTCTGCCTGGAAGACACCAGGAACGCTGACGTAACCAGGTTGCTCAGAGTGTGCATAAGGCCAGCTGCTGCCAGATTTGTGACCTTCTGTGCCAGAGCGTGCAGACTTCTCAAAACTGTGGCGGTAAGACTAAACCGGTCTCGTCACATAGCCCTGTGACGATTCGTGCCCATTCTCTGACGGGCTGCTGACATGGAGCGCCGCACCGGGAAGGATCGGGGCCGACGCTCCCAGCTGGAAATATCGCGGTATGGCAGTGCCGCGAGGGGGGGTCATTCCAAATCATGTGACACGAAAGACACTGGGTATGAAGCATATTGCGCGAGCTGTGTTGATAGGTGGAATCGCTGTGGCGGCTGTGGGCCTTGGGGCGGGCCCTGCGAACGCGGGCGAAACCGGAACGATCTACGGGCGCAAGGCATGTGAAGAGACCGTGAAGATGTACCGAGAGATGGGGTACAACGCACGCTGCAACCACATCAACGGCGAGAGCTATTACGTGCACTACGACCGGCCGAAGCCGGGGTCGCGCCCGTCGACGGGAAGTGCCGGGTCCAGCTAGCCGATGCAAGCCCACACTAGACCGCGAGAAGTGAGACATAGATGGTATTTCCGAGCTTTAGTCCCAACGAGATTCGCACCTGGCGCGGTCCGATCAAACGATTGACGGAGCGTGAGAATGATCCGGCGCCGCTGCTGGAGATCGATACGATCACCGACAAGGGTCGGACGTTCACTCGCGCCGTGAAGGTCAAGGACATCACTGTCGCCCGTGATCCGGCGCATGGAGGGGAGCGGCGGATCCTGGTCGAGTTCATGCACGACGAGGTCGAGCCACGCTCGTACGCCCCGGACGATGAGGTCACGGCACACCGGTTTTTTGTGAACATCCCCTGACGTAGAAGCCACGAATGCACCCCGGCCGAGGTAGGGCCGGGGTGCATTCGTTCGTTGGTGAGGTGTTCTAGGCGGCGACGAACTGCAGGTAGGTCCCGATGTCGCCGATGGCGACGGTGCCGAAGTTGTTGGATACGCGCATGTCGATCAGATCGCCTTGTGCGACAACTATTCCCGCGATGTCGAGGCCGATCGTGGACACCGTGTTCGATGACGCCGACTTGATCGAGGCATTGTTCTTGTAGATGTAGCCGGTCACTGTTCCGCTGAGGCTGTTGGCTGTGACCACCATGCGCGCGGTGATGTCGATGATGCCCGGGCGATCAACAACGAGCTGATCGGCCACGAGGTTGGTGCCGGGGAACGCGGGGTCGGGCGTCCAGACCGGCAGCAAGGTCGGTGACGAGCTGGTCGGACCGTAGGCACCGGATTTGTTCATCCGTTGCGACGCTGGCCGCGACGCGAGGCCGGTGCCGACCACGATGATTGCCATGTCTGTCGCTCCTCACGCCAAGCCGAGCAGGTCGGCGATCAGTCCCTTGCCGGGTGTGCTGCCGGCGGCTGTGATGCCGATAATGAGGATGTCGCCCGCCGCGAAGGCGAATACGCCGGTCGCACTCCCGCCCGCGACCTGGCTGCCCCCGGCGACCGTGATGGCGCTACCCGGCACCGCGGTGCCGTTCTTGCGGAGCTCGACGACCAGGTTGCCGCCGGACCCCTCGGTCCCACCGCGAATCGTCCAGGAGGTGAACGTGACCGCTCGCTGCAGCTTGACGCCGAACGTGAAATCGCCTGTGCCGAACGCGCGCACGGTGTCCTTGCCGCACACGACGATCGACAGGTCATAGGGCGAGGTGCCGGTCGCCGGTGTGCGAGGGTTCGACAGCCGCGAATCGTTGCCGTCGCAGGCAGTTCCGGCGCTGGTGCCGATCACGAGGCTCGAGGTGCCGGCACCGATCGCCGAGCGGGCGGCCGCGCCGTTCGCCGCGGTCAGTACCGCGCGCCCGGTCGACGTCGAATCGCTGATATCGGCGGCGGCGTGGGCGTGCACGAGCGCCGCCTTACCCGCCAGGCCCGGCACAGTGGGCGCGCCCGCGGATCCGGCGAGGTCTCCGGCGAGCTGGATGATGCCCTTCGTGCCCGTGGTGGCGTCCGGTGCCGGGGGTCCGGTCGGGCCGGGCGGGAGCACGAGGTCGAGGGTCCAGTCGGGTGGGCCGCCGTGGACGGCCGCGCTCGCCGGGCCCTCCGATACCGCACCGATGGTGAGCGTGAACGAGTCGACGGCGGCCTGGGCTGCGCTGGCGGCCGTCGATGCGCCGCTTGCGCTGGCGGCGGCCGCTGCTGCTGCGGCCGATGCCTCGGTGATGGCGGGCACGGTGACCGGCGACAAGTCTTCGCCGTTGTCGAGCTCGAAAACCAGTGCATCACCGACGAGGCGCACGCCGATCACGCTCAGCCCCCGGACGACCGCCTCGCCGTTGGACGCTGGGACCGGGGAGACGAGGGTCAGGTCGACCAGACCGGTCGAGTCCACGTCGGGGTCCTCGGGATCCGGGCCCGGGATATAGGGCGGGACCATGAACGCGAACGGGTCCATGGGGACGCGGTTGCCCTCATAGGTCAGATTGAAGCTGACGCGCCACGTCCAGCCGCTCGGGTTGGTGTCTCCGTTGGGCGCGACCAGCCGGATACCGCGCTGGCCGCGCCATGTCAGATAGCCGAACTCATCCAACTGCGCGACGTAGTAGTCGGGCAGTTGGACATAGGTCGCCGGATCCGGTTCGCCCGCGGCGACAAGGACTTTGGGAGCGCCGGCGGTGAACGTGAGCGTGCCCGTCAGTGGTACGAACTCCGGGGTGTCGCCGATGTCGGGGCCGTCGGCGATGTTGGCCAGGAAGCGGCCGACCACGCGGCCGTATTTCAGCGGGGCGAGCTCGGCCATGGTCAGACCTCCTCTCGCAGTGATTCGGGGATCTCGGGCGCGGGCGGGGCGGTCGTGCCGAGGCGGTGGGCGAGGGCGAGCTCGGCGATATGGTGGGCCTGTACGCGGATGAACTTCACGGCCTCGCGGAACAGGCTTTTGGATCGCTCCAACTCGGCCTCCAGGTGCGCAACACGGTTGGTGAGATCGGCGATCTGCCGACCCTGCACCTCGACCCGATAAGCGCGGCGGCGGTCGAGATAGGTGAAGATCGCGCCCAGGATGGCCACGGCGCCGGTGCACGCCGCGGTGATCAGTTCGGGGCTCACACGCCACCCCCTCGCCAGCCCATCTGCTCGCGCCGCTTCGCCCGCTCGAGGGCCGCAGTCATGCGCGCGGGGTCGCCGGTGATGTTGAAGGTCGGCGCGTGGGCCTCGCCCGCGTCGGTAGGCCGGCCGTCGTCGCGCGGCTCGGCCGCCAGCCACGGCACCCATATGGCGAGCGCCAGGTTGACCTGGGGCACGGACATGATTCGGGTGATCGCGGCCGAGATCGCCAGCGCGGTGCCGATACCCGCCGCCGTGGTCGGCAGCCCGGACGAGGCGACGATCAACGGCATCGCGGCGGCCAGGCCGACGATGAGCTGAAACGTGGTGCGCGCCAGGGTCCGCCACGGGTAGCGGACCTGGCTCGCATTCTCGGGGGCGCTGTGCTGTCCCATCACTTGCCGCCCTGCGCGGTGCGCTTGAGCTCGGCGACGTCGGCGCGCAGCTCGGCGATGGCCTCGACGAGGGTGTTGTCGCGCTTCGGGTCGACCTTGGACGCGCCGAGGATCTTCCAGCCCTTCTCGTCGGGGCCCATGAGCTGGTCTTTGGTCAGGCTGGTGTTCTTGTCCATCCACCAGAACAGGTCGCGGAACTTCAAGGTGGTGCCGCGGAAGTTCTTGATCAGCGCGTCAAGCATGGTGTCGGTCTCCTCATTCGGTGTGGGGGTGCGGTCGATGAGGGCCTGAACGTCGCGCCGGAATGCGGTCATGTCGATTCCGGCGGGGTCGATCTTGCCCTCGCTGCTGTATTCCTTGTGGCCGACGCAGTCGTCGGCGTCGCGGCCGATGCGCCGCAGGATCGCGGCACAGCCGCGCTTGTAGGCGTCCAATTGCACTGGCGTCCAATCGGATCCGTCGCCGCGCGAGACAGCCTCGATACCGATCACGTGATAGTTCGCGTTGTTGGTGGGCCAGCCGGGCCACGAACCGCGTCCGGCGTGCCAGCACACGCCCGCGGCGATGACGCGGAATGTGCCGTCGCGCTCGAGGACGAGTTGCGCGAGTGGGCCCTCGAGGTCGGCGCGGCCGTTCTGCACGATCTGCCAATCACTCGTGCCGCCGCCGGCGGTGTGATGGCACAGCACGCCACGCAGGTCTAGGAAATCC
The DNA here is from genome assembly GCF_042754085.1 of Nocardia sp. NPDC059236. Taxonomy (NCBI): domain Bacteria; kingdom Bacillati; phylum Actinomycetota; class Actinomycetes; order Mycobacteriales; family Nocardiaceae; genus Nocardia; species Nocardia sp. NPDC059236. The sequence continues at coordinate 31,586 of NZ_JBHZAF010000001.1, read as the reverse complement.
CCGTGCCCGCGGTCGCGCCATCCTTCGTGCTCGATGACGGTCAGCCCTTCGGCCCGCAGGACGTCAGCCAACCAGGTTGGGTCGCTCATTGCTGTTGTGCCTCCTCGATTTTCGCGCGCAGGCGGGTGACGACGCCCGCGTATGCTTCGCTTTTGCTGTCGCTGGTGAACTGGATGCCGCGCGGGTGGGCGGCGACCCATTGGCCGTCGCGGTCCTGGCGGACGGCGATATCGGTGACGTCCCAGAACGTTTCGGGGTCCGGTGCCGGCCAGTTCCCGTGTTCGTCGGGGGTGACGTGGAGACCGTCGTCGTAGACCGCGGGTGGGCCGCCCGGGGTGGGCATCCATCGGATCTGCTCATGCTCGGGGTGGATACGGACGCCGCGGCGGACGAGGTACTCGGCGATGCGGACCGCGCCCTGGATCTGGGTGGTCGCGGGCCCGGCGAGCACGCGGCCGGTCGGGTTGCGCCACTCGGGCAGGTGGATGGTTTGCAGCTCGGCGGCCAGCGCCAGGACTTGCGGGTCCTGTTCGGGGATCTCGCCGAGGTCGGGCAGTCGGCCGCCGAGCGCCTGCTCGATGAACGCGCGCATGGCTGCGGTGACCTGCGGCTCGCCGCTGCCGGGTGGAGTGGTGGCGTCGGCGCGCTGCTGTTGGTCGCGGCCGGTCTTCGTGACGATCTGTTCGACGATCTCAGGTTCGTGGTCGCTCACGGGGCCTCAGAGGGGTTGGGCCATGATCAGCAGCTGAGCATTGGCGGTCTGGACGGAGTAATTGCTGTTGCCGAGTACGCGTTTGGCGACGACGTAGATGGCGGTGGTGGTGTTCGCGGCGACGGTGCCGAGGGTGTTGCCGGGGCCGATGGCGTAGTCCCAGCGCGGGTAGAACTGCACGAAGGAGTTGTTGGCCAGGCCGACCGAGACGCCGTAGCCGATGAGTGTGCCGTCGACCGCGCCGAGGCGGATCTCGATGTTCACGCGCCCGGAATCGGCGGGGTCGCAGTGGTTTTGGATGCCGATGTTCCCGGCGAGCACGATCGGCCGCCACGCATAGGGCTGCGCCGGAATGTTCATCGTGGCCAGAGTTTTCGGGCTGGCGGACAGGTTGGATCCGCCGCCGGTGAACTGATTGCCCGCGATCGCCCACGGCCCGCCCAGGCGCGGCGCGGGGATCGGCTGCCATTCGCTGCTGGCGGTGTCCCAAGCGAGCACGGAGTCCGACCGTGCACTCGACAGGTCGCCGACGTCCTCGGCGTCGCGGATCGGACCCGGGACACCCGCGTCGCCGACATCGCCGGTCACGCCCCGCGGAAAGGTGATAGCCAGTTGCTGATCGGGGGCGGTGCCGGTGATCGCCGCGGCTGCAGCGGATCCGGTCGCGCCCGCGGTCGCCGATCCGGTCAGCGCGGTCGGGTCCGCCTGGTGGCCGGGGGCCTGGAACGATCCAGCGAAGCGGATGAACTCCATCCCGCTCCACAGATAGAGGGCCTGCTCATCGACCACGCGCCACGCCTTGCGGGCATCAGCGGTGCCCAGGCTCAGGGCCTTGAGCGCGGCGAAGGTGGCGATGTCGCCCTCCCACGTCCACGGCCACGACGGGTCACCTTCGGGGCCTTGGATTCCGGGGGCGCCCTCGCGGAGCTCGACGAGGACTTGCCGGTCGGCGACCTCGACGGGGTTGACGGTGTGCGGTAGCCCGGTCGGGTCCTGGATCGACCGCATGGTGACGGTCACGTCGGAGTCGTAAACGGTACTCATGCAGGGACTCCTGTCACGGGCACGGCCCACACCGCGAGATGGGCGAACGCGCGGGCGTAGATGAGCGGCGGTGCGCCGGAACTGGCGGCGATGCGCACGATGATGGTGGCGTCCTGCCCGGCCGGGACCACACCAGCTGTGCTGGCGGGGGTTTGGGCTTGAGTGCGGATCTGCGGGACGAGGGTCAGGTGCCGCAGGACGGCCCACCCGTGCCCGTCGCCGTAGGCCACGATCGTGTTGGACCCAGACAGCAACGCCTGCAACACGACTCGCTCAGCGGTCTTGTTGCTGGTGGTGCAGGCCATCGCGCCGCCGGTCACCAACGGGCGCCACGCGACATCCTGAGCCGGGATCGGCAGGGACGCAATCTGATACGGCACCGTGGTGATGTTGGTGTTGTCGGGGACGAACCCGGGGCCGCCGTCGTATCGCTGAGCGTCATTGATCGTCCACGGGCCGCGCCAGTTCGGATTCGGACTCGGCGTCCACTTGCTGGTAGCGGCGTTCCACAGGGGGACCATGCCGTCGGTGCGGGTCACGGTGGCGTCGAAGTCGCTGGCGGCGCTGATCGGTCCAGGTGGGCCGGCGGGGCCCTTGCGGCCCTTGACGCCGCGCGGCACAACCAAATTCACCACCTGCGCGGGGGGCGTGCCGGTAATCGTGATCTGTAGATCGGATCCGGCCGGGCCCGTGGTGACGGTGCCGAGGGTTAGGGTGTTCGGTTGCCCGGTCGGGCCGTGCGCGCCGAACGCGTCGGGGAAGGTGTCGAAGCTGCTGCCGTTCCAGTAGGCGAGGCTGTTGGTCGACGCGACCCGCCACGCCTTCCCGGCCTGCACGGGCCCGAGTCCGGCGGCGAGCGCGGACAGGGCGGCCTGGTCGGCGATGTCGCCCTCCCAGCGGAACGGGTACGCCTGCGGCCCTTGCGGTCCCACGTCGCCGGTCGGGCCGGTGGGCAGCTCGAGAGAGCTGTCAGCAGGGGTGGCCTGCAGGGCCTGCACGACACCCACGCCACCAATGCCTTCGTCGACACCGGTGATGCGGACATCGCGGAAGTATTCGCCGATGGTGGACAACTCATGCTCCGATCGGGAGGGCCCACACGACCGCGCTCGCTTCGGTGCGGTCCCAGGCGATGTTGGTGGTGTTGCCGCCCACCTTTTCCACGGTCACGACCAGCGAGGCTTGCTCGCCTGCGGGGACGGTGGCGTAGGTGCTCGACGGGGCGAGCGGTTTGGGGCCGTCGTCGCCGAAGGTGGGAAACGCTGTCGCGTGGTACCAGTCGCGGCCGGCGCGGATGCTGCCCGCGCCGTAGGCGAGGGTGACACCGGTCGGGGAGTTGAGGCGGCCCACGAGGATCGGATAGGTGGCGGTGTCCGCGACACATTGGATGTATCCCGACAGCCACACCATCGGCCGCCAGGTGAACGGCAGTGCGGGCAGCGCGAACGAGGCCACGGTCAAGCTGGCGGCCGCGGTGCTGGTGTTGGCGGCGAAATCCTCCTGATACCAGGACCATTGACCGAACCCGTTCGGGGCCGGGGCGACCTTCCACTTCCGGGCCGCGGGCGCATAGACGAACATGCTGCGGTGCGTCGGGCCGAGGGTGTTGTCGAAATCGGTGGCCGCGCTGATGGCGCCGCTGCTGCCGGTCGGGCCGGGCGGGCCCTGCAGTCCAGCGGGCGCGGTCGCCTCCAGGGCCAGCGCGGCACCGCTGGCCGTGACGCGCAGGGCGGGGTCGGTCAGGGTCTCGGAGTGCACGGTCGTCGCGGCGGCGGTGGCCGCTGGCGCGGTCGGGCCTTGCGCACCAACAGCGTTCGGTGAGTGCAGCCAGCCCGTCCCGGTCCAGACATCCATGCCGTTGCTGTCGAGGCGATGCCACCACTTGCCGCGGTCGTCGGGGCCGAGGCCGGTCGGTCGGGCGCCCGCGTTTGCGAGTGTGCCGACCTTGCGGAACGCGGTGCGAGGCCCGCCGCGCGGACCGGGCAGGCCCGGCTGGCCGGCGGGCAGCGCGAGCGCCGGTGCCTCCCCGGCGGGGGTGATGGTGGCGTCCAGGATGGGCAGCCCGTCGAGGTCGGGTTCCGAGGTCACAGTCAGCCGGGCGGGAAAGGTCACGTCGGACACGCGTAATCCACCTCCTCACAGAGGGTTTCGGTCAGAAAATGAGCAGGTCGAGGTCCGCGCCGACGTCGGTGGCCAGGGTCTTGACCATCTGCGCGAGTGCGCTCATGCGCGACCACGCCTTGACGAGGGAGTCCTCTTCGTCGCTGCCGTCGCCGATGGTGAGCTCGAGCCGGGCCGCGGTGGTGCGGTTGTCAGTGAAGGTGATCTCGGTGACGTAGTCGGTGAAGATCTGGTCCGCCAGCTGGAAACCGATCTGATCGCCGAGCTCGTAGTCGCGGCCGAAGGTGTAGGGGCCGCCGTCGCCGACGCTCACCTTCTTGCTGGTGTAGCCGCGGGTCTGGTGCAGGCCCTGGCGGCCGGCCATGAAGCCATCAATGGTGAATGCCTTCTGCGAGTTGCTGATAGCCATCTCACGGAACGCGAATGGGCCCGCGCGGTGCGTGCGACCAACGTCCTCGTAGACGTTCCACGCGAGGAACACGTCATCGAGCTGGCCCTGATACAGCGAGTCCAAACCGGGGACGCCAATCAGCAGACCCAGCCAGGAGAGCAGGTTCTTCATCGCGACCTCGATGCCCGCGTTGACCCACCCGGGGCTCTTGCCGCCGACAATCACCGCGACCGCGGTCGGCTTGTGGATGGCCACCTCACTCGGGCCGAGGCCGGAGTACTCGCCTTCGAGGTACCAGACCCACGGTGGGCGGCGGGTGGTGCCGAGCGGCCCCGGATTCCCGTAGATCGCTTCGTATTCGGACTGGGCGTCGAACACTGGGTATCGGACCGGGGTCACGCCGTCTTCGAGGAAGTCCTCGAAGAACATGATCAGACCGTCGAGCAGCGTGCCGGTCGGGCCGACAGTGTCGGATTTGTTGACAGTGCCCAGCACGACGGTGTTGCGGTCGAGGGTGTAGTAATCCGGCGCTGGCTGTTCGTCTTCGCCGTGGATGTAGAACTCGGCGGTGAGCAGGCAACCGGCCGCGTCCATCGGCGCGACGAGCAGCTCGTCGGCCATATGGAATCGCGCTGTCGCGCCGGACCATTTGCTGTCATCGTGCAGGACATCGATCGGTTTGACGGTGATCGGCCACATCGCGCCGGACGGGTCGAGGCTGCCGTACTGCGATTGCAGCCGAATCAGATTCGGCACAACGTAGTTCAGCGCCATCGTCCGGGCTGGGGCGACCACGAAGTGATGGCGCGGATACTGCGCCAGGATTGACGCGAACGGCGATGCCCAGCAGCAGATCGACGCCCAGTGCTGCCAGCAGTGGATCGCCTCGATGTCGACGGTCTCCAGGCCGGTCTCATCACGCACCACCGATGCCCGCGTGATGAATCCGTCCCAGCGAAATCCCGTGATGTTCACCGTGAACGGGATTGTCGCGTCCTCGCCGTCAGGGTTGGCGAACACGAAGTCGTAGTAGAGGAAGTCCTTGCGCGGGATCTGCATTTTCAGCCCGCCCGCGGCGTTGCGGGTGTGGTTGAACTGCAGCGAGGTGTAGTTGTGCTCCTCGCCGACCTCGTCCAGGTTCTTGTCCCAGTAGCGGACCAGCGTGGTTTGGTCGGCGCGGGCGGCCTGGTCCTGGCGCTCGGCGAGGTCGAGGCGGCGCGCGGCGGCCGCGGAATCCCATGCCATCAGTACGGCCTCGACGATCGTGGGGTGACGTCGACGCGGACCGCGGCCGAGGTGGTCGCGCCGTCAGTGCAGCGGACAACCAGGTCGGTCGCCGACCACGGCGGCAGGCTGGCAAACCACCTGCGGCCTGCCAGCTGCCCCCATACGTTTCGCCCGGACGGGCTGCCCGGCGAGTAGATGCGGGCGGTGCGGTGGCGCGGGTGCGTGTCGATGCGCAGCTCTTCGCCCGCGCCGATGATCGGGGTCTCGACGATCCGCAACGCGGTCTCGGTCGGGTCCTCGATCCCGTACCGGCCCGGGCCCGGCATGGTGTAGCGCGCCCAGCCCGGCCGATCTGCAGCGTTGCGAGCGCGGACGGTGCCCTCGCCGAGGGCGAGGCTGTTGGTCCACACGTCCCATTCGCCGAGGTGGTGCGGCAGCGGATCCATTGCGGTCGCCGACATCTGGAACTCCGCGGCCGCGTTGCGGACCGGGTCCTGTTCGCCCGCAGGGGTGGGCGGGCCGTCGAGCTGGTATCGCTGCAGCCGCCACCCCTGGTGCCGGGTGAAGTAGCCGACCGTCACCGGGATGTCGGTGGACCAGCCGCGGAACCACGCATCATGGACCGCGTAGAACTCCCGCACGGTCGGCGCGCTCAGGAACACGACAAAGTCCCATTCCTTTTTCGACCGCACCGACCGCTCGAACGTCGCGCCGTCCTGGCGGGCAGCCTCGGACACGAGCAGCTGCACGGGCGCGAACATCCACCCGGTTTGGCGGGTGATGCGTGCGCCCTCGCGGCCGGCGCCCGCGCCGTGCAGATGCCACACGCGCCCGTTGTTGTCCCAGGCCACGATCTTGGTGCCGTCGGGCAGCATGAGGGGGTTCATCGGCTGTAACCTCCTTGTCGCTGCCGGGCCAGCGTCTTTCGCCGCTGCACGCGTTCGACGGCCGCGGCCGCGCTCATCGGGTCGACGCCGCTGATGTGGAAGGTGTCGCCGCTGCCCCCGCCGCCGCCGGTCGCGCCCATGCCGACCACGGCCGCGCCGGTCTGCACCATTTCTTTCCAGTTGTTCTGGAAGAAGTTCTGGACGTCGGAAACCGTTGAGTTCCACTGGTTCCCGGCCTGGGTCTGCAGATTGGCGAGCGCCTTCTCCGGGCTGTCGGCCAGGTACCAGGGCGCGTCGCCGTTGAACAGGTCGCCAGTGAACGGCAGCCCGGCCAGCGGGTGCGTGCCCGAAACCTGTGTCGCGCTTGAGTTGTTGTTGGTGTTCGCCCCCGGCGACGAGGTGCCCGTCGAGGGTGTCGAGCTCGGGGTGGCGCTGCCGGCCGAACTGCCGCCCGTGCCCGTAGCGCCGCTGGGGCTTCCGGTAGTGCCACCGCCGGTGTTGGTGCCGCCGTTGGTGTTCGGACCGGCGGGCCCGCCGAGGTCGCCGCCGAGCAGCAGCTCCTTGGGCAGGTACATGTGATGGTCGAACATGCTGTGGCCGGCACCGACATTGCCGCCGATGACCACGCCCTCGCTGGAATTCGATTCGACGTTCGTGTCGTCGCCGAGCGTGAGCGCGGTGTGCCCGTTCGCGCCGCCGCCGTGATCGAACCAGCCGACCCGCAAGTCGCCGGGCCCGCCGCTGCCGAGCTTGAACCCGCGCGCGGCCAGCCATTCGCCTTCGGTCACCGTCGACATGCGCGACGAGAACGGATCCGTGCCCATGGCGTCGTTCACGACAGCCGACACCAGGCCCGAGCAGTCGATCGCGGTCCGCGAGAATCCGCCCATCGCGTACGTGGCCGGATCCATGGACTGAGCGAACGACTTGCCAGCGACCAGGCCGCCGGTCTTGAAGCCCGGGAACAGCTTGGCCATGTCGCCCGGGCTCGGGGTCCATCCGGAATTGATCGCCTCAAGCAGCGACAGATTCTTACCGGTCGCTGCGGCGTTCACGACGAATTCGTTATCGGACACCGCGATCAGGTTGCTATCGCTGGTCCCAGTGCCCCGGCCGCGGAACAGTCCGCCCGTGGCCATGTGCGCATCGGCCCACTGCACGAGGCTGTCGCCGAGCCCGGAGGTGCCCTTGCCGCCGACGCCGGGGACCCAGTCGGGGATCTTCACGCCTTGGAGCAGGACACCGATTGCCCGGACCGCCTTGGCGATTCCGCGCACGATCCCATCCCAGACGTTGGTCACAGTTGTGCCCAGGTTGGTGAAGAAGTCACCGATGCCCGACAGCGCGCCGCCGATGGTGTCCTTGGCTGTCTTGACCGTGTCGGCCGCGGACTGGAGTCCGGTCTGGAACTTGTCGGCCATTTTCTGCAGGGCGGGCAGAACCAGCGGTGTGATGACCTCGTTGATCAGCCATGTGAACGCGTCTGTGATCTTGGTGATCACAGGCGTGAGCTGGACCAGGATGTCGATCAGCGGCGGCAGCAGCTTTACGCCCATGTCGATCAGCTGCGGCAGCAGCGGCGCGACGGCCTCGACGAGTTTGCCGAAGCTGGACACCAGGTCCGGCAGGATCGGGGCGATCTGCTCGATCGCCGAGGCCAGCGCGTTGCCGAGCTTCTTGGCCACGTCGGCCAGGATCGGCTGCAGCTGCTCGAACACAGGCATCAGCAGATCGGCCAGCTGTGTGATCACCGGGCCCAGCGCGTCGAAGATCGTTGTCAACGCTGGCGCGAGCGCTTGGATCAGCCCGGACACCACGTTGGCGACGACCGGAAGGATCGGCGCCAGCGCGGTGATCAGCGACGCGAACGACTGCGACAACGGCCCGATGGCCGGGGTGAGTGCCGTAATCGCCTGCGACAGAGCGATTCCCACCACCTGCGCGATCTGCGACAGCGGCCCGATCATCGGGGTCAGCGCGGTCATCAAGCTCTGCAGCAGATCACCGATCACCGGTAAGACGGGCTCGAGCCCGACCAGCAGCGCGTTGATGAAAGCCGTCAGGTCCGGCATCAGCGCGGTCAGGGTCGTCGCGAAGGTAGCGCCGATCTGGCCCAGCGCCGGCGCGAGCGAGGCGAGGGACTGACCCAGCGTGGCGAACAGCGGGCCCAGGGTCGGGCCGACGATGTTGCCGATCTCGATCAGTCCGCCGATCAGCGGTTGCAGACCTGCGCCGAGGCCGTCGAGGATGCCGGAGAAATTTCCGAGCAGCTGTGTCAGCGCGCCACTGTTGAACGCATCGGTGAATGCCTGCCCGATCGACCCGAACAGGTTCCCGAACGACGCACCGATCTGCCCGGCGACAGGCTCGAAAGCCTTTCCCAGAGACAGGAATCCGGTCGTCGCCTGCTGCAGTCCCGGCCCCATCCCGCCGATGAAGCTCGCGGTGCCGGCGAAGATCGACTCGACGCCTGCGAGGTTCTCCGGTGCCTTCCAGAACTCCGCGAAATCGTGGGTGAGCGCGTTCATCTGGCCCGCGACCTGGGTCATGCCGCGCCCAAGGACCGGCAGTGCCGCGTCGGCGAGTTCCTTGATGCCGTCGGCCGCGCCCGCGAACAGGGCGTCTTGGGTCGGGTTCTTGACCAGCGAGTCCCACGCGGGCGCGATCTCGCGCGCGGCGAGGACGAACGACTGTGCGTTCGGGGCGAGTTTCGCCAGGGCTGCCGCGGCGGCCTGCTGCGGGCCCGAGCTGGCGGTCATGGCGTCGTTCACGCCGGCCTGGGCATCGGCCACGGCCTGGTGGGCGTCGGCGACCTTCTGCCCGGCGTCGACGACCTTCTGCTCGGCGTCGATCACCTTGTCGTTCGCGGCGGTGAGCTTGTCCTTGGCGGCGACAACCTTGTCCGAGCCCTCGACACCCTTGGCCTCGGCTTCGGCTGCCTTCTCCTGGGTTTCGCGGTTGCGGTCCTGCGCCTTGGTGAGATCCAGTTGCCGGCGTTCGAGGCGCAGCAGCGCCTTCTGACGCTCGTCCGGAGTCTTGGCGTCGGCGACGTCCTTCTGGGCGTCTTTGACCGCTTGGGCGGCCTCCTTCTCGCTGAGCGCCGCGTCAGCGAGGGTGAGCACGTAGTCCTCAAGCTCCTTGCGGGCGTCCTTGCGGGCAGTGGTGAGATCGTCCTCAGCGCTGCTGGCGTCCTTCTTCGTCGACGTGAGGTCCTTCTCCGCAGAGGTGAGGTCCTTCTCCGCCGCCGTCACGCCCTTGACCGCGGCCTCGACCTGCTTCTGCGCTGCCGCAACAGCTTTCGCCTGCGCCGCGCCATCACTGCCCGCGGACGCGTCAGCAGCCGACAGAGCCTTGAACGCATCAGCCACACCGGTGAGCCCGACCTTGACAGTGGCGGCGGCAGCCAGTGCGGCCGGGCCGAGCGCGACCAGGCCGACCGCCAGCGTGCCCACCGCGCCAGCCGCGACACCAGCTACGCCCGAGATTGCCGAGAGTTTCGCGGCGACGCCGGACAGCTGCCCGGCCGAGCTGCCGACCCCCGCGAGCACGGTCTTGAGCTTGTCGACCTTGCTGGTCTCGACATCGGCCTTGATCTCGAGGTGGTTGCGGTCGGCCAGCCCCTGAGCCTCGGCGAGGGCCTGGCGGACCTCACGCGCGATGCGGCTCGTTTCGGGCAGAATGCTCACATACGCTGTGGCCAGTTCGATTGCGTCGCCGGACATTTCGCCGCTCACCTCCTACCAGCCGAGGAACGCGTCCATGTCCTCGGGACTCATCGGCGTGCCGATTCGGTCACGGTCGTTGTCGACACCGGGGCGCGGGATCTGCTGCGGCCGGTTTCGTGGTGGTTGTTTGCGCGCGTCCTCGGTCTTTGCCCAGACCAGCCAGTGCAGGCTGTCGGCGACGTCGGCCAGCAGATGCTCATTCAGCCCCCACAGGGCGCTGTCAGGATCGATCGCGCGGCCGATCGCGGATTGCGCTGGCGCCCACGCGATCACGGACTTGAGGTCGCGCCAGCTCAGCGTGTCGGTGCCGAGCTGGCGCAGCCGCAGACCTCGGTCTATGAGGTCGGATTCGATAGCCTCGCTGTACGCGTCGATCAGCGACGCGAGGCCGACGATTCCCCCAGATCGATACCGGAGTGCTTGCGCCACTTGTCGCACATGTCCTCGAACACTTCCGATTCCATGTCGTCGACCAGGGCGAGCGCGTCCTCGTCGAGGGTCATTTCCATCATCGTGAACATGGCGTCGACCTCGCCGAGGCGGCGGACCTTGCGGACGATGCCGGGCTTGAGGTTCGCCAGCGACGGCAGCCGGATCTCCCGGTCGTCGACGGTGTAGACGAAGTCGTCGCGGACCTTCTCGACGGTCTTGGTGGTGTTCTTGCGGGGTGCCATTGCGCAGGCCCTTTCGTTGCTGCGCAGACCTTTTCGATGCCCCAGAGTTGGGGCCCAGCGGCGGCGGGCGGGTCTGCGCGGAATGGCCCGCCGCCGTTGGGGTCTGGGGTTACGGCCCGGTGGTCACACCGTCGTCGAGGTAGCGGTACGCCTTGACGTTGCTGGAATCCTTGAATGCCTTGATCGTGAGGGCGAACGACGCGAGTTCCTTCGAGGTGAACTTGCCCTCTTTGACCTCGCTGATCTTGGCGTTGGGCAGCACGATTCGGTACTTCTTGGACTCGTGGGCCATGTCGAAGATCCAGGACCGGCGCGGCAGCACCGAACCGGTCTCCTTGACCGTAATCAGGGTGCCGGCCGACGCGGTCGGGTCGGTCACGGTGATGTTGTCCGGGCCGAACACTTCGGTGAGGACGTCGGGATCCCACGCCGAGTACAGGGTCAGCCCGAACTGGACCGAGTGCCCGCTCTGCAGCTCGGCGATGTCGTCACCGAACCAGTCCTTGATGGCCTCGACGTTGCGTTCGCCCTGGGGCTCGAGGCCGTCCTCGGACACGTAGCCGAGCTTGGTGAACGCCGCACCGGGCGCGGTCGAGCCGTTCGTCGGCAGGGTGGTGCCGATCGGGGCGACGAGGATTCCGCCGGTGACGGAATCCGGTGCGCCGGCGCCGATCCACTTGCTATCTGCCACAGCCATGACAGTTCTCCCTTCAGGGGTATGCGCAGACCTGATGAGTGGTTATGCAGTTGTGTTGTCCCCGTGGGGATCTGGGATCTAGAGAGAGCGGCCGGTGACGTGCAGCTCGGCGGTCACCAGATACCGGGGCGTGCCCGTGTTGGGGTCCTGAGACTTCGCGATGCCCATGTCGACGATCTGGTCGCACCACACGCCCGCGGTGAGGTAGCCGGGCGCGGCCGCGCTGAGCAGGGCCCGCACCCTGCCCGCGAGATCGGCCGCGGCGGGTTCGGTGGCGGCGTGGCATTCGAGGATCACGCGGGGCCGGTCAGTGATGGCGTCACGTTGCGCTCCGCCGCCGTGGCGCACCACAACCGTTGCGGCCGGGCGCGGGTCGGGCATTTTCGTGGCGACCTTGGCCGTGATCCCGTAACCCGGGAGCGTGGCCTTACCCCAGGCCGTGACGACCGCCTCGATATCGGGGAACACGATGGGCGGCAGTGTCATCGACCCGCGTCCATCGATTTGAGCAGCGTGTGATTGTCGGCGTTGTCGCGGATCGCCTGCCACGTGGTCGTGATGACCGCGGCACGGTCACGGCTGTGGCCGCGGCTGGCCTCGGCGGTATAGCCGTCCTCGCCTGATCGCTCGCGGGCTTCCTTGGCGATCGCATCGGCGCGGTCCTTCAAGTCCGCGCTGACACCGGGTGCTCGGCGGATCTGCTCGAACGCATCGAAATTGAACTTCACGCGTATTCGCGCCATCAGCCGTCCACCCTTTGCAGATTGACCGGACGCACACCGGGCGACCACCACGGGCCGTGGTCGTAGTCCTCGGCGATACCGATCGCCTCCCACTGGCGGCCCTCGATCGTGAACCGGTCCCGATGCGAGACACCCTCGGCATCAGCGGAGTCGAGCACCAGCACTCGGTCCACGATCAGCCGATCGTGACCAGCGAGCAGCGGCTCGGATGAGTCTGGCGTCCACCAAAAGCATTGCACCGGAACCGGATCGGCCCACGTGTCGATCGGGTTGCCGTGGGAATCCTCAGCGCCAGGCACATAGACCTGGTGCCCGGCGGTGTAGGGCAGCGGGAAGCTACTCATACAGTGGTAACCCCCCAGTCAGGTCCGCGCCGCAGTCGCAGTAGTTCGCCGCGAAGGTCAGCGCGCACGTATCGGCGTGGGTGGGGCCCGCGACGCTGACGGTGTCGATCGAGTACGCCTTGCTGCTATCGGGGTTCGCGCAAATGTCTTGCAGCTGCGTGATTTCCGAGGGCCACAGGGTGTATCCGCTGCGCTGGCGGGTGTCCACTCCGACTGAGAACGGGCCAGCGGCTGTGGCGGTGTACGCGCCTGCCCCGGCCTGAGACCAGCGCTGGATAGCGCCGATCAGAACGAGTTTCGCCTCGGCGAGCTGATCGGCGGTCGGCGATTGGCCGAGGCACGGTGCCACCCGGGTCGCGCGCGCGTTGGCGCCGGCCACCATGACCGCGAGCGTGTTGGCCTCGACGGCCTTCACAACGCTGGCGGGAAGGTCGGTTGCCGTGATGATCTCAGCCACCTCGGCCCCCTACTCGGACTTGCCCGTGCTCGCGCCCCCGCCCGCGCGTGTGCTCGGGCGAGGGGACTTCACACGGGGGCGCTTCGCCTCGGCCGGTTGCCATTCCGGGCCGAGCTGGGCGGCGATGTCTGTAGAGACAGACACCACCACACCAGACAGAGCGTTGCGGAACCGAGGCATCACGGCACCGCGTCAATGATCTTCGCGAACGACTTGGTATCAGCGATGCCCCAGCCGTAGACCACCTCGGCGCGGAAGGCGACCTGGTTGTTTCGCTTCAGGTCGCCCTGGCCGTCCGGGTCGCCGTACTCGATGACCTGCAGGCCGATCTGCTTCTGGATGCCCCAGCGGATCGCGGAGAAGTCACCCACGAAGCCCTTCACGTTGGTGGCCGCGGCGGCGACGCCGACGGCACCGACGGTGTTGGACACCGAGGACCGGTGACCTTCCAGCTCGCCAACCGGCGAGGTGGCGTAGGACAGGTTCGGGTACAGCTTCTGTTCGCTCTGGGTACCGCGCAGGCCGCCGAACTTCGAGGCGAAGTCGGGGTTGAGCGCGATATCGCGCGGGTTGAATCCGCCGGCCAGGACCAGCGCGTCGGCCGCGTCCAGGTTGGCGTACGGCTTGTCGGTGGGCGCGATCTCGACGGAATTGGTGGTGTCCGAGAGCTTCTCGGTCATGGCCGCCACGGCCGCGCCGCCGGTGGGGTTGATGCCGTGGAACACGCCGAAGTCCAGCGCGCGCGACAGTGCGGGCGAGATCAGATCGAGGATCTGCCGCACCACCTCCATCTGGTAATCGGAGTCGGCCCACATGACCTCTTCGGTCCAGCGCACGGTCTTGTGGAACTTGAACGGGTTGACCGTCTTCGTGCTGGGGGTGACGGTGCTCGCGCCCTTGTTCGCGCCCTCACCGACGTACTCGGCCTCGCCGATCGAGAACGTCATCGAGTTGCCCTTGCCGAACTTCATCGGGATGGCACCCGAGAGGGTGGCGATGGTGGATCCGTACTGGACCTTGCCCAGCCACGGGTCGATGATCTGGGTCGGGATGGTCAGGCTACCGGTGGTCAAAACGGCCATCGCGGTGCTCCTTTCGCTACTCTCCGCCGAAGAGCTGGCGTGCGAATGTCTCCAGCTCGTCGTCAGTGGTCTTGTGGTTGCGCCCCTCGCGAGGGACGTGGTTCGACTTGCGTTTGCCCACGCCCACCAGCCCGGTGGCCTGCTTGAGCAGCAGCTCGGGATCGGTGGCGGTGAGGTACAGCTCGGCCTGCTCGTCGGTGATGTCGGGGTGCAGGCCGCGCAGGTGCGCACGCAGCGCTTCGGCGACCTTCGCCGGGATGGCGTCTACCTCGGCCTTGGCGTTCGCCAACGCGTCGGCGACCTTCTCGGCATCGGTCTTCTGCGCGTCCTTGATTTCCGCCAATTCCTTTGCGGCTCCGGCGTTGTCCTTGGCGCGCTTCTCCCATGTCCGCGCGAATTCCTTGGACTTGGACAGCGCGGCGCGCAGGTCGTCGACCGTTTCGGTCGGCTTCTGGTCCGGCTTCACGTCTTCGGGCTGTTTGCCATCGGGGTCGCCCGAGGGGTGGCCGCTGTCCTCCGAGCCGCCCAGCACGGGCCAGATCGGGCCGCGGCGTCCCCACCCGAGGGCACGTACGCCCGTGAGGGGATGAAGTGGAAGTGTGGTGTTGCGCATGGTGTTTCCCCGTTTCGGGTTGGTCCCCACCGTTGCGGCGGGGGTACGTCAGTGACTGCCGAGGTTCTCGCGCATGTGCGCGAGCACGGCCGTGGTGTCGATCGCCCCGTACCGACCCTTCTTCTTGGTCTCACGGCTGGCGAGGATGTACGCCTCGTCCCATTTCTGGACGTAGTCGGGCGGCTCGTACTTCTGACCGGGCCGCACCTCGACAGCGATGCAGTGACAGAAGTCGTGATATTTGTCGCCGAGTGCCTGTGTGCCGCGCGTCTTCATTCCGCCGGCCGCGGTATGCCCGTTGACCCGGGTCCGCCCGGCGGCGCGTGCCCGGCGGTCGGCGAGCGACATTTCCTTGCCGCGCCCGACCACGGTCTCGGCGGCGTCGCGGCTGGTGTAGACCGCGCCACGGGAGGCCATGAGCGCGCAGAACGCGCAGGCATTCGCCGACGCGTGCCGCGCCCATCGGCCGCCCTCTTCGTCGGTGTTGGTGAAGATCGTCTGGCGGGCCGCGTCCCATGTCGAGCGCTGCAGGGTGCCTTGCAGGCGGTCGAGCCCGATCATGCCGCTGCCGCCGAGGGCCCACTGTGCGGACTTGGTCAGCGCCTCAGCGACCGGCAGCGGCCCCGGCACAGGGACAAACAGTGTCGTGGAAAGTGATTGGGCGTACCAGGCCGCGGCGACCTCGGCCGCCAGCGCGGCATACTCGGTCGCCAGATCGGGGAATGCCTCGATCATGTACGCGGCGAATTCCTTGGACGCGAGAGCATCGGCCTTCGCCCACAACGCATTCAGATCCGCGGACGCCTCGCGCGTGAGCGCAGACATGATCAACTGCCGCTCTGAGGGTGAAACGGTCACGGCTGCGCTATGGGCTGTTGAGTGGGTGCCGTCGACGGCGTGCCGACCGCTTCGGTGCGCGCCGCCAGACGCTGTGTCAGAGCTAGCGCGGCGCTGGCGCTGCGACGTTCAGCGAGCGCCTGCCGGATTTGCTGTTCGGTGAGGCCGAGCAATTCGAGCCCGACCGACGTCTCGGCCAACCATGGCACCGCGGTGACCTGCTTCATGCCCGCGTCGGCCTGTGACGACCGGGACGTGTAGACCGGCGGACGCCATTTCGCCTCGATCGACGACCATGCGGCCGGGATCCCCCGCTCGCCGTTGGCGATTGCCAGAGCCCGGGTCATGGATCGCCGGAACGGCGTGGACCAATCGTCTGTGGCGCCCTCAGCCTCGGCGATCAGGTCCTCACGCGAGGCAATGTAGCTTTCGGCGCTGGTGGGGTTGGTCATGTCGGACACCCCGAGGGAGTCCAGCGGGATGGATGTCTCGCCCGAGAACAGCTGGGCCTGCTGCTTGAGCATGTCCAGGTGCGGTTGCGGGGACTGCGCGGGGAACTGCTTCACGTCCGCGCGGGCGAGCACGTCCGAGCCGGCCTCGTCGTCGTCGGGGATGCCCTTGATCCGGCCGAGCATGACTTGCCAGGTCGCACGCTGGGAGCCGTCGGCGTTCTTGAAGATCGACTCGTCCGCGCCGAGCATCCACATTTCGGGGTAGCTGTAGACGTCGGCGTGACCCTCCATACGGATCACGGTCCGAAGAGCCATGTCGTGCAACGACATCACGGTCCGCGAGATGCGCGAGGAACCGAACGGCCGGCCATCGCGCGGCTTGTACGCCACCGCCTCGGCAGGCACGCCCCATGGATGGGATGAGCGGTCGACAGTCCAGCCGGACGAGTCCCAATCGGCGGTGATCGTGAGCCCGTCCAGATACAGCGCGAAGGAAGTCACCGCGGTACGGTCGCCGCCGCGCTCACCACGGCCGGTGATCGAGAGCAGGTTGTCCAGTCGCCGTGTGCGTGGGTTCCACTCGCCAGTGGCGTTCAGTGCGTCCTTGACGTGAATCAGCGATTTCGGTTCACCCGTATCGCCTTCGGTGTTGATCAGGAATGCCACGCTGTGAATCAGCGAGGACACGATCGCCGAGTTGGCGGCGGACCTGAAAGCATTCTGCTCGATCACATCTGGCAGGCCGAGGCTATCCAGGTCGCCGTCCGGCCACACGAATCCGTCAAGATTGCAGCGGCGCGCGAGAATGTCGACAGCCTTGGCCGACCAGCCGAGGACGAGCGCAAGCTTGTAGTACTGCGGTGGGATCACCGTGCCGACTTGCCGGATCGCGTGCTTGCCGTCGTAGTAGCAGGCGCGCAACAGGTTCCGCCGCTTCTTCTGGTCGAGCCGGTCGAGCAGCGTAGCCAGGATGGCGTTTTCGTCGTTGTCTAGGTCGCGGAGTCGGATGGTTTCGTTCATGCCAGGGTTGCCCTCCTCCCCGTGTTCGTGCGACCCGAACGGCCTTGGCCGCCTCCGGATCTGGTGGGTTTCGTCGTTGCCAGCGCCCCGAACAGGGCCAGCGTCATGCTCACGATCGGAGCGATGTAGGAGGTCTCGTCGTGCCGGTCCCAGCCCCACCCGCCAGCGGTGCCGATCGGGCGTTTGCGGGCGTCTTCCACGGCGTCGTTCGGGGCCTCCTGGTTCGCGTGCGAGAACCTGTTGGCCTTGACCTTCGCGTAGAGCTGTCCACACGCCTTGGACATGTCCGCAGCGCTGGTCACGATCACCCGCATACGGCGCGCGCGCAGCAGCGGCGCGAACTCGGCGGCCGGGGACATCGCGTCCATGACGACCGGGATGCGCCGTCCCGCGCGGGCGAACAGCCATGCCGCCGCGGCGTCGGTGTCGATGCCAGCCCAAACTTCTTCGCAGTGGGCGTGTTCGCCGGTGAGCCAGCACGCCGAGATGGAGATCTGTCGAGAGTGGGACATGTCGACGGCCAGCGCGTTCGGCTTGGTGCCGTCGTCCGGACCGAGAGCGGCGAGAGCACGCCACGCGGTCTTCGACACGACTGGCAGGTTCGGATTGATCTCGTCCCAGATCCCCAGCGCCTCACGCCGCCATGAGTCTTCGTTCTTCAGCTTCTTGCGCAGCCGCAGCATCGCGCGCTCCGAAGTACGGTGCGGGAAGCTGGCATTCGCCTTGCGCCACTGCTCGCGGTCCATCGGATCCGAGCCGCGGTCAGCGGAGAATTCGATGTACAACGTGCCGTCGGACTCGCCGTCCAACGCCTCCTGTCGAGACAAGAGGAAGAACTCGCCCTTGTCCTGCGGGCGGGGCGGAGTGCCCATGACGAAACACAGCGGGTTCTCGGCCACGTTCTGCGCGGCGCCCATGTTCTCGAGCGCCTGCAACGAAAGATGCTGGCCCTCATCGAAAACGAGCACATCGACATCGGTTCGACCGCGGCCAAAACCGGAATCTCGCGCACCGAACTCGATCTTCGATCCGTTGTTGAACAGGATCGCCTCGTCGCCCTTGCCCTGCGGCGTCTTGAAGATGTGCGGGCGCACCAGTGGGCGGCTGGCCATCTCCACGAGCTTCTCGTAAGTCTCGAGCGCGGTGTCTTTCACCTGAGCCGTCCAGATCACCCGAAGGCCCGGCTTCATCAGGCACAAGGCGAAGATGATGCAGGCCACCAGGTACGTCTTACCCACCTGGCGCGGGATCGAGATGACGATGGTGTCGCACGCATACTCGCCATCGGCACGCTGCGACAGGATCAGCATCGCCGCGCCGTCCTGCCACCCGTCGAAGTCCCAGCCGAGATTTCGGCACGTCCGGCGAACCGAAGGCCATTCACTGGCCACGATTCCATCGGGGGCAACTACATGACGGGCAACAGCAGACAGCGGCCGGCGGTCAGTATCCAGTGCCATCCCAAGCTTCGGTTTCCAGCGCGGCCACCACCGACGCGTCGGCCAACTCGGTCACCCGACGCGCCTCCTCATCAGCGATGAGCCGGTTCAGCTTGTTCAACTCGTTGCTGTACTGCGGCCGGGTGTTCTCCGAGGCAGTCACCAGGGACTCAGCAATGATGATGCGCTGAGCCTTCATGATCGCGAGGATGTCCCCCGACTCAACAGCTTCAAGCAAGGTGGGCGGCGCGGGCGGCTCCGTGCGCTCGGTATCCAAGACGACTCGAAGCGGTGGCTTCGGCTCGCGTGCTGCCATGGGGTTCACCTCATCTCAGGGGCTCAGGGGGGGCGGGGGCCTGCTCGGGGAGGGGACTCGCCTATGCCGGGAGGGGCGGCGCGTGCGTTGGCGGGGGTACCTCCCCCACCCTGGCCGGTTTGAGCCCGATTTGAGCGTGTTTGACCAGGTCAGAACGGCCGAAATCGCTGATTTTGCGCCAATTTTCGATGGTTTCGGGCTCGAAAATCGGTGAATTTGACCCGAAAATCAGCCATTTCGGACCTCGGAACAGCCGAGTGCCGGCCGATCCGGGCCAGGTCTCACCAGGTTCGCGACGTGACGAATGTCCGGACGCCGGCCTGGTCGTCCTCGGTCATCTTGTCGCTCTTCCATCGGTTGCATTGCCTGTGTGCGGCCTGCTTGTTGTCGAGGGTGTCTGTGCCGCCCTTGGCCAATGGGGTGACGTGGTCGACCACGTACTCACCTGGGTCCATGTAGGGCAGCGTGTAGTCGATCTCGTTGCCACAGATGCCGCATGGTGGCCGGCCTCGGGCGATGACTGCCCGATGCCGGTCACGGGTTGTCGTGCTGCGCTGGGCCATTGATGTCCTGTCTCCACGTTGTCCATGCGTCGCCGATGGTCTGGTGATCAGGGCAGAACATCAGTGGGGCAACCGAGAGCACGCCAGTCGGCACGATTGCGGACAACTGGAAGCGGATGCAGCTGGGTAGTGCACATGCCTCGCACCACAGGCCAGCCTCAGGAGTGCCGACCTCTAGTGCGACGGTCACGTACGACATGCTCAGTCCAGCTCGATCTCGGACTGGAACGCCAGTACCGATCTCGCGCCGGTCGAGTCCTTCAAGCCGATGTCGACCATGGCCGTGATGGTGTTGGTATCGGCTTCGGTGCACCGATCGAAGATCAGGCAGAACGGGGTTTGCGTTGCCTGCCCGAGCACGTTGGCAGGCAGAGGCAGGATGCGCAGTCTCATGGTTCAGTCCTCGGTGCGAAGGTCGAGCATGGTCAGTGGTGCGTGATGGTCGGTCCAGGTGCGGCGTTGACCAACGTCGGCGCGAGTTCGTCCCACAGCTCGGTGTGGTCGACGTGCACACGGTCGAGGCTGAATCCACGGCCGGAGCCGCGGGTGACGGCCGAGTAGCAGCGGAAGTAGATCCATCCACCGTCGAAGCGGGTGATCCGCTCGCCGCCGTTGGTGACGTTCAACCGCTCGCCTGGGCGAAGCTGCGGCCGGGCGTCGTTGACCATGCGTGCGATCGCATCGCGATTCGCGGCGACGATGAGCACTTGGTGGCCCTCGCGCATGTCGGCGAGGGCGGCGTCCAGGGTCGGGCTCAGGGCGGCGGCGGACATCAGTGCGGCCCGAACAGCCAGCAGCCGAGCAGGTTCGCCGGCCACTGCAGCGGGAGCACGAGGATCGGGTGCTTCAGGATCACGGTCAGCTCCTCGGGGGCCAGTTCCAGAAGCCAGCGCCATCGCCTTCGGATCGCGAGGTCGCCCAGTACTCGTCGGTGCCGTCGAGCTGCACCTTGAGATTCACCAAGTCGCCCCGGGCGCGCACGATGAGGGCCGGGTAGACCTCGCCCGCGCGGGTCGGGTTGCCGTAGTGGGCGACGTATCCGGTGTCGGCGTAGCCCTCGGTTCGGCGGTGCCTGACGAAGTCGCCGCGGCGCTTGTTGATGGCCTCCGCGTCGGACTCATTGAGGGTGTAGTGGACGATGCGCCCAATGGTGGGCTGCATCAGAACAGGGCCTTGATCAGTGCGATCAGCACGTCTTTCCAGTCGATGGCGTGCAGCACAGCGGATCCGGCTTCGGTCAGGATGGAAACCATTGGAGTTCTCCTCTGATTGGGGTGAGGCCGGATTGCCGAGCGGCCTCATCTCGAGCCCGGCCTCACGCCCCGCAGCGCTATCCGAGCCTGTTGGTAGTCGACCGGCTTCTACGGTCGTCGGGATTGGTTAGGTGCGCCGCATGCAGCGCATACACAGGCGTGGGCCTCTGCACGCGACGACTACCCGCGATCGCCACACCGCAGGGAGATAGGTTGCCCTCGGCGGGATTTGAACCCGCGTTACCGCTTCGGTGGGGGCGTCTTCGGCCGCTGGACTACGAGGGACGTTTGAGGGTGCCATTGCTCCCGCTCGATACGCCGCCAGTCCCGTTTCTCCGCTGCGCGGCTACCCATCCATTCCGAATGGCATTGGCACGATCGGCCTGATTTGCGGCTGCGCATCATGCCTGGCATCACGGCTCCCGAACGGCCTGAGTCATAAAGCGATACCGTGTATCGCAATAGAGGTTCGCTTTTCCGGTTGCCGCGCTACCGATTTGGGTTACGCGCAGCGGTTGCGTGCGGCGGGGTGGTCGCGGGTGGCGCGTTCAGCTTTGGCGACGTCGATGACGCGGTACAGCTTGCGGCCGCGTTCGTCGAGGCCGGCTACGTCGAGGTGGCCTCGTTTGACCCAGTTGACGATGGCGGCTGTGGTGACGCCGCAGAGGTGCGCCGCATCTGTTGCGGTGATGAGGTCTTCGATTCCGGCGGTGTGTTCTAGTACTGATCCGGCCATGGGAACCCCTTTCACGACGAAACCCCAGCCGGTTGAACCGGTCTGGGGTTTCTGCGCACAGATGTGGCACTGGCTATAGCTTAACACGTGTAGCAAGTCAAGCGGCTGTGTTGTCGAGGATTGTGTCGAGTACCACACGGGCGTAGAAGCTGTAATGCGCTTCGCGGATGACGTGTCCGCAGTGTCCACATTCGACACTGTCGCTGTACTGGGCGACGGTGCGGTACAGGGTGCGGAGCTCGCAGGCCGGGCAGGGCGTCGGCAGGAGTTGCCGGGGCCGGGTGAGGCCGAGGCGGGCCCGAATCTTGTTGTGGAGCTCCACTAGTTCGGCCGTGATGTCGCCGGTCTCGTCGTACAGCGCGAGCTCGGGGATCCGGCATTCGAGGTAGGTCCAGGCCGCGCGGATCCGCCGGTGCTCGGTGACGCCGGGGTGCGGGGGCGGTGTTTCGCCGAGGTGGTCGGCGAGCGCGTCGTGTGCACCGTTCAGCTTGGCCGCGATTTCGGCGGACATGTCGCTGGCCCATTCGGCGGGGTGGCCGTAGACCCGCTCAGACGAGCTCCGGATGGCTTGCAGGCGGGCCACTGCGGTGGGTAGGTGGGTGGCGAGGTTGACCCAGTCGAGGACGAGCCAGCCGAGCAGGCGCGCCAGACGTCGCTGGCAGGGTTCACACATGCCGAGGCTGGTTAGGCGCGGGTCTCCGTTGTCGCCAGCGCATTTCGGGTACTTGCAGGGACGAATGCTCACAGAGGCACCACCTTGATCCAGGTGTCGAAGTTGTTGAAGAACCGCACGCAGAAGACGCAGCCGATCCGGCCGCGGCGGGCCACGGTGCGCTCGAAGTTCTTTCGGTTGTCGGCGAGGCATGTGTCGCAGATGAATCCGTCGGTGCAGCCGTGAGCGTCTGCCCAGAATGTGGCGCGCTTGCCGCACCCGGTGCATGCCGGGTTGTGGTCGATGTGCGCGATCGGATCGGTGTGGGTCTCGGCGTGGGTCATTCGGCGGCCTCCGTGCTGGGTGTCCAGTTCCGCAGCGCGTAGGCGAGTTGATCGATCTTGTTGAGCTGGAACCCGGACCAGTGCATGTCGCCCGCGACGATGACAGGCAGGGACTGATAGCCGAGGTTCCGCACGCGGTCGGCCGCGTTGTCATCGGTCGTGATGTCGACCTTGACGAACGGGACACCGCGCGCCGTAAGCGCTTTCGCCGTTGCAACGCACTGGCCGCAGGCTGGCTTGCTGTACAGGACCACGGGCGGAGCGTCGGGATGGATCTGATCAGGCACGGTTGGCCTCCTCCGGGATCGGGCTGGGTACGGATTCGGATGGCATCGGAATGGGATCCGGATGGGATCGGGATCCGATGAGCCGCTCGGCGGCCGCTGCGGCTTCGCCGGTCAGACCGAGCGCCATGAGGTCGATGCCCAACGCCTTACGCAGCAGCAGGCTTTCGACTGCCTCGGCGCTACGGAGCGCGCCCTTGAGGTGGTTGGGATGGCGGGCGAGTCCGGCCAGGTCGACATACCAGCGCAGCAGCACCTCGAAGTTCTCGGCGTCGATGGCAGCGAATCCGGCGGTATGGAGCGCTTTCAGGTCGGCCTGGATATCGGCGACGGTGGTGTCGTCGCAGGCGGCGGCCCACTTGTCGACCATGAGCGGCAGCACGCCGGCGGCGGTCAGTGTCGGTTCAGTGAGCATCTGTGCGTAGAGGGCTTGGGCGGTGCGGGGTAGGGCGCGGAAGCCCTTGCGGGCCCACAGCTTGCGCAACATGTCGGTGTGATCTCGTGGCATGTCGATGCCTTTCGGATGGGATGTCGATGGCATCCGGTTGGGATCAGGCAGCGCTGCGGCTCTGTCGGTCGAGTTCCTCGTAATAGGCGGGGTCGGCGGGCATCCACGGCAGCATTGATGTGCTGCGGTTGAATTGCCGCGGCCACACACCTTTCGAGCGCGCGCCACGCCACGCCACGAAGTCAGCGATCTCCACGTTTTTGCCGCCGGGGTCTTCCTTCGCCCGCCGCATGCCGAACCCGTATTCGGGCCAACGCAGCCACACGCTGGACCCGATGGGCGCCATGCTGCGGGTTCCGGTGCTGTTGAGCGCTTTGCCGGCGTGAGCTTCGGTGATGAGCGCGAAACCGTACTGTTCACGCCACTGGTCGATGATCCGGGTGAGTTTGCGAGCGGGCTGTTCGTCGCTTGGGTTCTCGTTGTGGAGGCGGTAGAGCGGCCCCATGACAAGGACGTCGGGCGAGGTCTGGCTGAGTTGGGTTTCGACCCAGGCGGCGTCTCGACTGTCGAGCAGGTCGATGCCGCCTGGCCGCGGATCGGAGAACCGCAGGTTGACGCCAGGGTTGTCCCAGTCGATCTGGGGTAGGCCGCACATCTGGCGCCGTTGGTCGACGATGGCGACGACTCGGTTGTAGCGGTCTCGAATCTGGGCGGCGCTGTTTTCGACGTCGACCACGAGTACCCGGATGGGCGGCAGGTTGTCGCCGAGAGGTTTGCCGCTGAGCGGGTGGAGGTGTGCGGCCATCGCTACCGCCATTTGGCAGCACATCTCACTTTTTCCGAGCCCTTCCTCTCCGGTGAGTACGAGCCGATCCATGCGCTGGAACAGGTCTGGTACGAGCCACGGGTTCTCGTCGCTTTCCTCGGAGAGGAAGACGCCTGCGGGTTTCGGCGCGGTGATGCTGTTGGTGAGCACCTTTTCGACATCGCCCATCGCTGTTTTGAGGTAGGCGATGTGGTCGAGGGTGTCGAGCCGGTCGACGCCTGTGGTCCAGGAGGATTCGACGCGTTGGGCTGTGCGGGTGGTGACATCCCAGAGTTTGCGGCAGGCCGCGAGGTTGAGGATGCGGTCGACGAGCAGGCCGGCTGAGACGGGTTGGACTGCAACCTGCGCGCATTCGAACACGTAGTCGGGTGTGATGCGGGTGGGCACGAGTCCGCGGTTTTGTGCGGCAACGAGGACGGCGTAGGGGTCGATGGGGTCACCGTTGTTCATCATGGCGGTGATGACGCCTGCGAGGGTCCGCGAACGAGTGTGATGCCAGGAGTCGGGTGTGATGGCTTGGAGGTGTGTGCGCATCTGTTCCGGCGCCTGCATTGCCGCGCCGAGGAGTGCGCGTTCAGCGGAGTCGTCGTAGGTGGGGGTTTCTTCCTCGTAGCTCACTGCTCGTACCACCTTCGGTTTTCGTTTTTGATGATCTGCGTGATGTGGCCGGGCATGATCCAGGCGGTGCTGGCCGAGTAGTGCTGTTGGATGGCTTCTTCGGCTTCGTCGAAGGTCCAGTGCTGGCGGCGGCCGGCGTCGAGCCAGGCGTCCACAAGCAACTGGTCGACATCACGGTTGTCGTAGATGACCGCTTTCTGCAGCAGCGTTACGACCTCGTCATTGGTGATGCCTGTGTGGTCCGGGCCGAACGCCGAGGTGGGCAAGGCGATTTCGGTCATGAAACTTCTCCAAGGAGTGGGGGTTGGTATGCGGCAGGCGAATTGGAGGCGTGCGCACTGCCGCCTGGAAGCGCTCTGGGCGCGTTTTTGGGCCCACCGAAGGTGGGAGTGACGTCAGAGGACTCGATGTACCGCAGAACGCCAGGATGGGGATTGGTCTTGAACCGCTCGGCGGCCGCAGCCTTCAGTTCGCGGCGGGTCACACCGGGCACGGGCGAACCCTTGCGCGGTGCGTACTCGTCGGCGCGGAGGATCCAGTTCCGCCAGGTGCGATCCCAGTC
The DNA here is from genome assembly GCF_042754085.1 of Nocardia sp. NPDC059236. Lineage (NCBI taxonomy): Bacteria > Bacillati > Actinomycetota > Actinomycetes > Mycobacteriales > Nocardiaceae > Nocardia > Nocardia sp. NPDC059236. The sequence continues at coordinate 6,519 of NZ_JBHZAF010000001.1, read as the reverse complement.
GACCTTCACCGCGTCGCGGCCGGACTTCGCCATCCAGTGGTTAACAAACTTCTCGTGTTCGAGGCGTAGGTCGACGTTTGGGCGTTCACGCTTGGCCCAGTCGATGGTGTCCTGGCGGGGCATCCAGTTCTCGGAGAGGCGGGTGCCGCGCTTGCGTGGCCCCTCTCTATCTCCGTTAGGAGATAGAGGTAGGGAGGGGAGGGACGTAGTCCCGACCCTCCCTACGGTCGGGTCGGGGGTAGAAAACTCACGCGTGTTGTCACGCGTGACAGGGTCCGTGACATAAGACCCCTCCGAGCCGCTGACCTGCGAATTCCCATCGGGCCCGGATTTCGGCGATTTGAACGCGTCGTTCGACCGGGCGGCGGTGTTGTCAGGTTCCGCGTCGGTTCGGAAACTGTCACGCGTGACATGCGGCGTGACCTTCGGTGCGGATTTGCCCTTGCCGGAACGCTTCTCCTCACGAGCTTGCCGAGCCTTACGCTGCCTGTCCCGCGCCTGCTCCCGGCGACGCTTCACCGCCTCGCCGGTCTCCTGGTACTCAGCCCAGTCGTGAAACTCATACCCGCCGGCCACTTCCATCCACAGCCCGCACTCGACGAGCTCGGCCACCGCCGACGCCTCGCCGAGCATCCGCAGCACCGACCGGGCGACGTGCCCGTCGGTGAGGTGCTGGCACGAATACGAGCCAGCACGCACCCACAGAGCGACTGCCGCGTCGGACAGGGCCGCGACCTTCGGGTGCGACCAGAAACCGTCATCGACCTTGAACCAAGTCATCAGTCATCCACCGGCCAATCGGGGATCCGATAGCCGTCCTCGGCGGACTCCCAGTACCCCACCGTGACCAGCCATTCAGCGACTTGCTTGGTGGCCCCGAACTCCTCCACCACGTAGGCCGGCACCAGGCCGCCGGTGTCGTGGTCGTCGCACCACGACATCGCCAGCGTCCACAGTCCGATGGCCGCGCACCGCGCATTGCGCTGGATTCGCAGCGTCTTCGGATGGCTGTGCATCTTTTCGTCGATGGCGTGAATCACTACGCCGCACCTCCGAGGACCTGGTCGTCTTCGCCGATGGACGCTTCAGCCCGCAGGATGGCCTGTCGCACACCGGATTCCGACATACCGAGGTATTCGGCGATCTCCGCGCACGACAGGCCGTAGCGACGGCCCAGGGTCATGTAACGCGTCTTGTGCAGCGCGGCGGCCTGCTCGGCTTTGCGGATCGCGTCGAGCATCGCCGTGATGTAGGTGCGGGTCTCGTCCAGCGTGAGACCGGCGGGTAGATCAGAAGAACCCATCGAGTTACCTCCAGGTCGAACAGGGGATGTCGGACGCGGCCCGGCGCGCACACCGGGCCAGTCCTGACGAGATCGATTCCGCGGAGACGAGCCGTCACCCAGCCGCGGGCATGTGGTGCACCGGGCGGCGAGTGGCCGGCGGGCGGGAGTCAGGGAAGTCGTGGACGTCTTGTCGGTGACTTCCGCTGTGGGGGTACTCATTTCCGAGTACCGCTTGACCAGCCATTTCGACCCCAAAGTCGAAAAGGCTGCCAGCGCCTTCTCGTCGTCCGCGAGTGCGCCAGTGGTGGGCGCAGATGCTCGCGCCGACCCACAGCAGGACAGCGCTGTAACCGACTTGGATGATGTGGCCGAGGATGATCACGGCGCACCGCCGTCGGCCTGGTCGGCGAGAATGCGCAGTTCCTTCGCGGTTTGCTCAATCGACCAGCGCAGATAGCGGACCTCGAAAGCGTTCCAAGCGGGGTCGGTCCCATGCTTCAGCGCGCCCGCTGCGAAGGTCGCCAATTCCGATTCCAGCTGGTCTGCTATGTCTCGAAGGCTCATTCCGCACCGCCCACACCGAGCCCGCGACGGAAATCAACCATCCGACCGCACACCGTGCCGTCCGACGGGCGGGTAACGTTGACGAACGTCGTGGGCAGGTCGCCCAGCCACTCATCCCCCGCGGTCTGAATGTGGTCGTCGCACACGTACACGTAGGCGTCGAGGCTGCCGTGGGCGCGGCCGTCGCGCGGGCTGAAACCCTCAACCGAGCGCGTCGCCAACTGGTCGCAGGTTCCAACCTTCGAGAAGATGCTCATCGCGCACCGCCTTGGCCCCGGTCGGCCATTTCTTCGCGCGCCCAGACGTCGAATTCCGCACCAGCGGAAGGCTGTTCGAACTCGACGATGTCAGTGGTGGCGGCGATGAGCCGCTCCAGGGTGCGCGCCGTAGCGTGCTCACACGGGGTGAGGACTGGCCGGTCACAGTCGTCGAAGGTGACGTAACCGAGACGGGTCCCGGCGACACCGTCAACAGTATCCGTCGCCTGAGGCGCGGTCGCAGGCTGGATCACGATCGAATACATCGCGATAATGACCGTCGCATCGGAGCCGAGATGCATGGGCGCGTACAGCTTCTCGGCACGGACAGGATGGGCCTGATTGGCCATGGAAAGAATTCCCCTTACAATGGGTCCCTGGGCCCCGCCGAGGCGCACGACTCGGCGGGGCGTTCGGGTGAAATGGATTGGGACCGACCACAAGCCGGGTCGGTAGACCTAACTACTCAGCAGGGCAGGACCGGGCGTAGCTCTCCAGCTCGGTGTGGTCGAAGAACACTCGCCCGCCGTCCTGGCGGCCGATGATCTTGCCCGCTCGGCGAAGCCGGTCGAACGTGGAAATGGAGATCGACAACATGTGCGCCGCTTCGGCTTTCGCGTAGCGGATGCGCGGCTTCGGCTCGACCTCACGCACCAGGCGGCGGGCGAGAGAACCAGTGGTCACGACCGGCCCTCCAGTCGCGCCAGATAAGCGACGGCCTCGCTGAAATCGTCATCGCCGATCGCCGCGAACGCCTCCCGAATCCGCCGGCGACCGTTCTGCATCCACAAATGCGGCATGTGTGCCGTGTAGATCTCGCCATCGCTCAAACCCTGCGGCTTGTAGCGGTTGCCGACCTCACGGACCTGGTCTTCCGACACGCCGAAGATCAGCGCCAGCGCCTTCGGCGACAGATAGAACTCACCGTTATCGTCCTGGCTGAAGAACCCGTCCGGGCTGCTCGCAACGATGTTCGGGCCGCTCATACAACACCGCCCGGAACGATCTGCAACCGCTCGGCCTTGGGAGGTGTCAGCTCCAGCACCAGCGCCGATGGCGGCAGGATCGTGATCACATAGCCGCCGTTGTCCTGACCGGGGTCCGCCATGAGTCGTCCCGTGACGGTCTGGGCAGAGTCTTGCGAAGGATCCGGGTGCCACAGATGCTCGAAGGTGCAGCCCTCCTCGATCTCCACCCGAGTCATGACCGGTCGGCCGTCTGAGTACTGATTCCACGCCTCGGCCAGTGGGGCGAGGAGGGTGTCGAATCCAGCGGGGAGCTCTGCGAGGGCGTCGATCTCGTCGGTGTCCCAGCAGTCGAAGCGGTCACCGAGCGAATCGATGGTCCACTCGATCGTGCGACGCATGTGCGCGTTCATGTACTTCAGGACATCCAGGGACGTGTACGGGACACCATGTGAATGGGTGTTCGTGCTGGTAGATGACGATGACGTAGAGTCAGGCACTGACTCAGCCCTTTCGTGGGTTGTTGTCTTGCGAGCACCAGTGCCCGGTCGGACCTGGCAGAAAGGCCGGGCGCTGGTGTGTAACTGTCAGAAATCGAATCTTGTTCGGCGACGGCGTTCTCACGCCTTGCCACCTACGAACCGGTGCTCCTCGGCATCCCGTTGTGCCGCAATCCAGTCGAGGACGTCCTGCCGGGAGTAGCGCACCTGTCGGCCGAGCTTGAACGAGCGCGGACCTCGTCCCTCGTGCCGCAGATACCGAAGAGTCCCAACGGTCAAGCGGGTCATCTCGGCCACTTCGATGTAAGTGAGCAGCTGCTCGATGTCATCGAGCACTCGCGAGCTACGCACAGCCTAACCTCCAGATCTGTGAATTGCGCAGATGCCTGCGATCTGCACACAACCAATATCTACCCTTTGCAACACTGCGAGTCAAGCAGTACTCTGCGAAATATGCAGGGACAGGAGAGCAACGTCGAGTTATTCGAGGCAGCGTTCGCTGGAGCAATGCGGAACAAGCGCCTCGCACTGGGTTGGTCTCAGAAGAAGCTCGCCGAGATACTCGGGGAACGCAGCCTTCGACTCGACCCCACCGCGATCACGCGCATGGAGGCCGGCGCGAGGCGAATCGGACTCGGCGAAGCTGCCATGATCGCCGACGTGCTGAACATCGACATGGCCGAATTGATCTTTGAACTCCAGCCTGCGTCATCCCATCTTCAGCGCGGCCGCAGAAGCGCCGACATGGCGATGGAGTCCGCCCGGCAGTCGTTGCACGACACAGCGAAGGCATTTCTCCACGTGGCAGGCATACTCAGTGAAAACCCCGAGCTCGTGCCCGAGCTCGCAAGCGAGCGCGACAAAGCGCCGAAGGTGGCCAGCCAGTACCTGGACTGGGTCAGCAAACGGACCCGCCGACTTATGGCCATGGGTCCGTGGTTACCCGTTTACGTAGAGGACCCATTCCAACGCGACGGCCTCCAGGACCTGATCACCATGATCTCGTCGGACCTGATCGCGATCGGCACCAAGGACGACGAGGTCCGAGTCGGGGAGTCGGCCATAGTGGACGTTTTCTAACGCTGAGACGGTGCACACATCTGGTCTCGCCGAAGTGTGTCGTAACGGTCCGACGACCGGGGCTCTCCTACCGTGGTTGTGCCACCAACCGATGAAGGAGAAGTCATGAGCGTTCCATGGACTGTGTCGCATCTCGACGCAGACACATACCGGTTCGAGAACTCCAGCGGCACCAAAGCAGTGATGATCACTCTGCAACCGATCGGCACAACCACCGTAGCGGTCGTCCCGAGCAACGGGATGGACGCACACGCGGTCGCCACACCGGTCGATGAAGGCGCGAGCTTCGACTGCCGGGTGAAGGGAACAGGCGTGCGCATCACCTGGACCGCCCCTGCTCTGCGGTCTCACGCAACTTGGGACTTCCGCCCGTAATCCGGTAAGTCCCAACGACGTTCGGCACCAGCGTAAACGGTGGTCGCAGTGCCCGCGCCGTAGTTCATGTGCCACGACCTGACCAGCAATTTTAGCCGATCGGTTAAAAAGTCCTCCGGCGGTCGTGGCACCAATAGCGCCGGTCGTCTACTCCAGCGACAGCAGCCCGCCCAGATTGCCGAGCGCCTTGCGCTGCGTGTCGAGGTCCACATGGGTGTAAATGCGGTGCGACGCCACCGTGTTCTGCCCCATGATCGCCATGCGCACGGACTCCTCCACACCCATCTCCAGCAACAGAGTTGCCGTGGTGTGCCGAGCGTCGTGCAGGCGCACGTCAGGAACCCCAGCGCGGACCAGGGCGGCATGCCACGCCTGCGAGTCGTACCGATGCGGAATCGGCGTACCCGCGTCCGTGACCCACATCAGGCCGAATCGGTTCGGCGGCGTCGCGTCCATGTAGGTCTCGAAGATGGCCGCCAGCGGATCCGGTAGGGGGATAAGGCGTTTCGACCGGTCCGACTTCGGCCGGGTGAGGGCGAAGCGGCGATACAGCGGACGAATCTCGTAGCCGTTCGGCACGTCGAAGCGGTCCGGGTCCTCCAGGTCGTATCCATCCTTCGTCGGCAGCGCCTGAATCTGCCACGACAGATCTACCGTTCGGTGCTCCAGGTTGATGCGGTCACGCTCCAGGCCGAGGGCCTCGCCCTGTCGCGTGCCGAGCAAAAGCGCTGTGGCCCAGCGAGTCACCATGGGGTCCTTGGACTCCATCGCCGAGAGCAGCACGCCGCGAGCCTGCTCCGAGGTGAGCGCCGTACCGACGGCTGCCTTGTTCATGGGCTTCGTGACGTTCTCGACAGGATTGGTCAGAATCACGCCTTCGGCCTTCGCCGCCTTCATCGCCATGTTCCACACACTGTGAGTGAGTTCAGCTGTGCGCGGGCTCCACTGGTCGCCTACGCGTTTGAGATTGCCGCGGATGGTGGCCGGCTGGACGGGAAGTTGCTTGTCACCGACGAACGGAACGATCTGGTTCTTGACCGTGTCGCTGTAGCTCTTGTACGTCCGCGGTGCCTTGTGCGGCTTGACCATCTCCTCAAGCCAATACGTCATCCATTGCGCCACGGTCATTTTCTTGCGCGGCGAGTACGTACCTCGGGCGATCTCTGCCTTCAGCTCGCGGAACTTCTCCATGGCGATCACCTTGTCCGCCGAGGACACGGTGGCCCGGCGTGACTCGCCGTACTCGTCCTCGTACGAGGCCGCGCCGATCCAGAGGTTGTCGGACTTGCGTTTGTAGAAAGCGCCTTCGCCGCGTCGGCCGCGTCTCTTCTTGGCTGGCATGGGAACCCCCTTCGATTGTCTGTAGCTTAGCTGTAGCTTAGGTGGGGTCAATCATGCGTAATCACGGTTCGTCAAATTACCTGACTGCCAGCACTTTTCAGAAATGATCACTGGTAGCGGAAGTAATACCCGCTGAGCTGGGATCAGTGGGT